>CACZNH010000045.1 GCA_902782465.1 uncultured Bacteroidales bacterium | reverse complement strand
TCGGTCATGGTCACGTTCATCTGCACGGGAGCAAAGGGACGGGTCACATCCCACACACGGGTGGTGCCCGTGCATCCCGTCAGCTGGTAAGTGGTGTCACTGCCCGCATTGTTCAAGCCAAAGGCCAGCACACCGTTCTTCAATGCCAACTGACGCTCAAAGTTTACGGTGATGAAATCCAGGCGAGCCTCATGCACTGTGCCCAGGCAGGTGAAATCCACCCTGAAGTCCAGTTTATCGGTGTCTTCAATCATGAAGCTCTTGATGGACTTTGCCACCTCGTAATGGACGTGAGACAGGTTATGATTTACTGCTATTATATCGGTATTCACCTGACCGATTTCTGTACCGTTGTAGGAATAGGACACGGAACTTGACGCGCCTGTAGTCTGAGCGGCAAATACGGGATAGACATTGATGAAAGTTCCGTTCTCAAGACCATTCAGGTCAAAATGGAAAGACTGGCTACGGTTAGAGACAAAACTCTCGCCCAGGAAGGTGCGCCCCGTTTTGCCAGGATTGCAGATTTCCTGCTCGTGGTATAGGCGCTCGACGTAGGTGTTCTTCAACGGGCCGGCGGGGCTGTTGTCCCGAGCGCACGACAGGCATCTGCGGCAGGTCGTCGGCATAGTTGTCGCCGAGCATCGTCTCGCTCAACGGCGCGCCACCGTAGCCGAAGATGTGAATCCGCGACAGGTCGGTGCCCAGACCCCAACTGCGGATGTCATCAGCGGTAATCTGGTAGATGCCACTCTCCCTAACAGCGATTTTGACCCACCTGCCCTCAGCCAGTTTGCTGGCAGGCGCATAATAATCCTTATCCAGTGCATACATGCTGACGTTGCAAATTGCCAGCACTACAAAGCACAGGGCCAAACGTATATGATAAATCTTCATAAATTCCTCTTCGTGCTATGTTTTAACTGAAACTGCACTCGCTCGGGAAGTGCAGTTTTCTTTTTTTTCCATCATGTATATCAAACGGCTTTACGGTCTCAGCCGTCAGATTCAGCCCATCACAATAACGGGTTTTAATTTGCCGGGACAGCAAGTTTTTTGGACTTTGTGGCCACTTGCATGCCATCGGTCGAGATGGTGGCACGGTAAACGTAGATGCCACGCGGCACACGGCGGCCGCCAGCGTCCATCAGGTCCCAAATGACGGGGGTGGAGGTAAACATCTCGCTGCGGCCCGACTGGGTCTTGCGCCACACCGCGCGACCCATCAGGTCATAGACCTCGATGGTAACGCTCACCACGGCATCAGGACGGTTGTGCTTCACATAGAAAGACGTTTCCCCAGCCGATCCGTCAAAGATGCTGTAGATGTCGGCGATTTCTGGCGCCAAGCCCTTGACGACATTGAAAGTGATGGTCTTCTCGCTCACGTTGTTGTACACATCCCACACACGCAGGCGCAAGGTGTGCGGTCCTGGCAAGAGGTCATTCATCTGATAGCTGATGCTGCCACAGGTGCCTTTGCCTTGCTCGGCAAACTGGGGCGTGTAGTAGCTCACCAGGTCGTTGTAGCTGATGGTGCCGTCGAGCGTGAGCGTCATGCTGTGTCCGATACCGGCCGACGAGAAGTTCACGCCGCTCTCGTCAGCAACAGTAGCGAGCAATAACGGTGACTCGTTGACATCGCTGCCGTCGACAAAATAATCGTTGTTCAAGCCCATCGTGATGATATCAGGGCCGATGGTATCAGCCACCTGCTCATCCTCGTAGCCGTAGATGTAGAAATCACTGTTGGAACCCTTGGCCTCAAGCGTGTCGCGGCTGTCATAGGCATACAGGTTGATGAGGGCATGACGGTAATTGTCATACTCGTTGTTGACCTCGCTGGGAATGATGACACGCACCGTGAACTCGCCACCGATAACAGTATCAACACTGATAGCAAGGCGGTTAGGACGGTCCTCATAGGTATACTTCATGCCCTTGCCGTAGCCATGGGTAGTCACTGACTGCTCTGGACCGAAAAGCGTCGAGATAACAGCGCCATTGAAACCCGTTGCCACCTCTCCGTCAAGACCGATAATCTTGCCGCCGAACTCAACCGATTCACGCGCCTTGAACACGAACGGGTCCCTGTCCTCATCATCCACGGGCTTGCCGTTGATGGTCTCGACACGTGCTGTCAGCGGAGCGTATGCCAGCCTCATGGCGGGGTCTCCATAGACCAAGAAACGACGCTTATTGCTTCCGGAAATCACAACTTCATTCTTGGCAAGGCGCATAATATCACCGATGCGTGAAGGTTTGCCGGCAGAATCGCCCTCAAAAATGTGACGTCCAACGGCCTCGCTCAAGTAGCCATTGTCTGTGATATAAGCGATGCGCGCCGGACAGATGACTGCGATGGCGCCGCCGTTGGCATTGAGGAAGATGCGCTCGCCGCTCGATACCGAAGCATTGTCAAAGCGGCAGAACTCGCAAGTTGAAGCGAAGAGCACTGGCAGATGCCTGTAATACAGCAGATTCTCCACATCCGAACGCATCAGCAGGCCCTCACCGGTCCAGTTCTGGGTACTGGCGTGGCCGATATAGTTCCACCACAGGGTTCCCTCGTTGAGGGTGCCGAACATCTTGGTGCGTGCATCAGGATAGGTGCGCGAGCCGCCATTGCTCACAGCGTTAAAAGCATCAATGAACACATAGTTGTAAATCATGTCCTTGCCGCCATTGGCACGGGCCCTGACAATCATCGTATCGGATTGTTCCATGTGGTCACCGTCGTTCTCGTCATCGGCAACAAACATAATCTGGTTTTTCCATGCACCATAAGACGGCTTGGTGATATACTTCTCCAACTTGTTTACCACAGTACGAGCCTCTTCGACATTCTTGACTATCATGCGGCCCACCGAAATGCTCAATTTGTCCTTTGCCTCGGTGTCGCTACCATCGTCAAGCACGGCGAAGAAGTCGTCGCTGGTGATGGAGTTGTCCTCGGTAGAACTGCCCTCGGACTGCCAGGTGAGCAACTTGGGATAATTCAAGGCATTGGCGTCGGTGCCAATCAGGCGGTTGTCATAGTTGCCGCCGCCAAACAGCAGCAGGTACTGCAACCGGTGTCCGTCGTCACTCACGCCTCGGTCATAGAACATTTTGCACAATCGGCGGTAGGCCATAGCATCCTGTGTGCCGCTGGAAAACTCGTTGAATACCTTCTCATGGTCGAGCACCAGCACACGGAAACCGTCATACTGCTCATGCAGCGCTGCCACACGATTGGCCTGCTCCAGATAGGCACCAGGAGCAAGGATAATCATGTCAGGGGTCGCCTGGGCA
>CACZNH010000044.1 GCA_902782465.1 uncultured Bacteroidales bacterium | reverse complement strand
AGAAAGCCCGAGCACGTCTCAATGGGCAAAAGCCATCGACGAACTAAGGCCGGAATACCCCCTTGACTTGCTGTTGAAGTTGAGGAAGATGGCCCGTTCCGTGTTCTATTATCACCTGAAACGCCTGAAAGCCGGTGACAAATACGCTGTGGAGAAAGAATGTATAAAGTCTGTTTTCCATGAGCATAAAGGCCGTTATGGCTATCGGCGTGTCACCGCTGAGATGCACAACAGGGGTTTTGGCATAAACCACAAGACCGTGCAGCGCCTGATGGGTGAGTTGTGCCTGAAGAGCAGAATACGCAGGGTTCGCTACCGTTCGTACAAAGGGGAGGTCGGCAAAATCGCCCCTAATATAATCGCCAGGGACTTTTCAGCCGAGGCCCCGAACCGTAAATGGGCGACTGATGTGACGCAGATAAACATCGGCTCTGTCAAGCTCTATCTTTCCCCGATACTGGACATGTTCAATGGAGAGATCATATCCTACAACATCTCCAAAAGCCCGAATATGGAACAAGTGTACGACATGTTGGATAGAGCTTTCGCCAAGTTCGACAATCTTGACGGCCTCATATTACACTCCGATCAAGGCTGGCAGTACCAGCACTTCGGCTACCGTCAACGGCTTGCGGAGCATCACATCATGCAAAGCATGTCACGTAAAGGGAACTGCCTTGACAATGCGATGGCTGAGAACTTCTTTGGAATCATGAAGTCGGAACTTCTGTATGTCGAAGAGTTTGAATCGCCCGAAGCCTTCATGAAGGCTTTAGATGAATATATAGACTATTATAACAATAAAAGAATCAAATCACGGTTAAAAGGAAAGAGCCCGGTGCAATACCGAACTCTTTACTTTAACTGAATAATGTTTAACCTGTCCAACTTTTTGGGGTCACTTCAAACGAGGCGATATTATTTTCGATTAATATTTTCGATTAATTCGTTTAATTCGTAGACAGTAAGAGTGTGTGCGGATGCCAAAATCCGTTTAATCCGCGTAATCTGTGGACATAAAAAACAGATTACGGGGTTAATGATTCCCCGTAATCCGATATAATTATTTTAAGTGGCCACGCCAAGGCGAGGCCCTGCCAGACTAACTTCTAACTCCTAACTTCTAACTATTAATTAGTAGTTGCGGGCGAAGATGACGCGGCGCTTGCTGGGCTTGCCAGTGTAGATGCACTTGCCCTCTTCCTCGACGGCATCCAGGGGGATGCATCGGATAGTCGCCTTGGTCTCTTCCTTGATTTTGTCTTCGGTCTCGCTGGTGCCGTCCCAATGGGCGAGGATGAAGCCGCCCTTCTCGATCTGCTCCTTGAACTCGTCCCAGGTATCGACCTTGTAGGTCATGCGCTCACGCTGGTTGAGGGCCTTGGTGAAGATGTTCTGCTGGATTTCCTCGAGCAGGTCCTTGACGCGGTTCTCGATGCCAGCGAGCTGTTCGCTGCTCTTCTCGAGGGTGTCACGACGCATGACCTCGATGGTGCCAGCCTCGATGTCACGGGCACCGAGTACGAGACGCACGGGCACGCCCTTGAGCTCATAGTCGGCAAACTTGAAGCCGGGACGCTTGTTGTCGGCGTTGTCATACTTCACCGAGATGCCCATGCCGCGCAGGTTGGCGACGATGGGTTCTACGACCTTGTTGATCTGGTCGAGCTGGTCATCGGTCTTATAGACGGGCACGATTACCACCTGGATGGGAGCCAGGTGCGGAGGCAGTACCAGACCGTTGTCGTCGCTATGGGTCATGATGAGGGCACCCATCAGACGCGTCGAAACGCCCCACGAAGTGGCCCACACGTCCTGCAACTTATTCTCCTTGTCGATGAACTTCACGTCGAAGGCCTTGGCGAAGTTCTGACCCAGGAAGTGGCTGGTACCCGACTGCAGGGCCTTACCGTCCTGCATCATGGCCTCGATGGTGTAGGTCTCGAGAGCGCCGGCAAAGCGCTCGTTGGCGGTCTTGATACCCTTAATGACGGGCACTGCCATATATTTCTCGGCGAACTCGGCATAGACGTTCAGCATCTCGATGGCCTTAGCCTCGGCCTCCTCCTTGGTGGCATGTGCGGTGTGGCCCTCCTGCCACAGGAACTCGGCGGTGCGCAGGAACATGCGGGTGCGCATCTCCCAACGGAAGACATTGGCCCACTGGTTGATGAGCAGTGGCAGGTCACGATAGCTGTTGATCCAGTTGCGGTAGGTGTTCCAGATGATGGTCTCGCTGGTGGGACGAATCACGAGTTCCTCCTCCAGGCGGGCCGAGGGGTCAACGACGACGCCCTTGCCGTTGGGATCATTCATCAGGCGGTAGTGGGTAACGACGGCGCACTCCTTGGCGAAGCCTTCCACGTGGTCGGCCTCACGGCTGAGGAACGACTTGGGGATGAGCAGGGGGAAATAGGCGTTCTGCACACCGGTGGCCTTGAACATATCGTCGAGGCTGCGCTGCATCTTTTCCCAGATTGCATAGCCGTAGGGCTTGATGACCATACAGCCACGCACTGCCGACTGCTCGGCGAGGTCGGCTTTCACTACCAGTTCGTTATACCATTGAGAGTAATTATCGGCTCTCTTTGTCAAATCCTTTAATTCTTTTGCCATTATATCTTGAGTTTTAAGTTTTAAATTCATATTTGTAGGTTTTAGGCTTTAGGTCTTAGGTTTTAGGGAGAATCGATTAACACCTAAAGCCTAACACCTAATACCTAATACCTAATTCTTAGGCATGCGGCTCATGTTGATTGTTCCCTTCTTGGCCTGCTGGAGCATAGTCTTTTCGGGGACCAGGAAAATCTCCAGTCGGCGGTTAGTCTTGCGGTTCTCGACCGAGTTGTTGTCAACCAGCGGGTCGGTATCGCCCAGGGCGTAAGGCACCACATAATCTACGGTGCCGTTCTCGTCAAACCAGTCATAGATGGCATTGACACGCTGACGCGTCAGGTTCAACGTATAATCACTGCTGCCCGTGTTGTCGCTGTGCATCACCAGCAGCATTTTGTAGAAACCGGGGTTTTTGATCATCCTCAAGAAGGGTTTGAGCAATTCCTGGCCCACCTTGGTCACCACCGTATCATTGGCCTCAAACAGCTGGCTGGCGGGAATGGTGATGACGATGACCTCGCCCTCGCGCATGAGTTCCACATCATAATTGGAACGCGTGAAGGCCACAGCCATGTCATACTGGAATTCCTGAATCTTGTCGGCCTGCTTGTCATTCTTGATTTCGGGCGACTCAAGATTCTCGTCGAGCGACATCTCGTAGATGTCATCCTCGACTTTGGCGTTCAGCGTCAACGGCCACGACAGCATCAGCAGTGCCATCGTTGCCAGGAGGATATGTGTCAGTCGTTGCATTCTAGTCCTTAGTCCTTAGTTTTTAGTCCTTAGTCCTTAACATTCAGGTCGAGCAGGCCGTCGGGGAGTGACATGACCATCACTTTTTTATCCAGGTCGAATTCCACAATCAGGTCATCGACTGCGGGAATCAGCAATTCGGCACCGTCAGTGCGTTGAACGATGAAGAAGGCATTCTCGGTCTGCTCGTTCACATCCACTATCTGCCCCACCCGATTTCCCTGGTCATCGTCCAGGTCAAAGCCGATGAAGAAATCCAACGGATAACCGTCGGCCTCGGCATCCTCGCTCTCCTGGCGGAACTCGCGTTTGAGGGCATAGATGTCATGGTTCACAAGCCGCTGCACGTCCTGCTCACTGGTCATGCCGTCGATGGTTAACAGCACCGTCTCGGCAGTCTTGGGACGCATGGCAGTCACGAAGAAAGGCACGAAAATCCCGTCAATATCGCTCACCAGGCATGTCAGGTCCTGCAGCACGTCAAAGTCCACCTCGACAGTTGCCGAGATTTCGTCAGTTTTCAGTTGTCAGTCAATGCAATTAATGCTGAAAACTGAAAACTAAGAACTGAAAACTCTTTTATTTCTTCTTTTTCTTCTTGCCGGTGGGTTGAGCGGGTTTCACAATCTGGTACTCATGCAGGTGATGCGTATCGGGGTTGAGGCGAATGGCCCCATGGCTGTATCGCTCCAGGTCCTTGAAGATTTTGGCATCCTCCACGTCCTCGTTGTTGATTTGGAAGATGAGCTTCTTCATATGGTTGGCCAGCAGCATGACCAGGGCGTCACGTTCCTCACCCTCGGGGTACTGGGCAGCACGCTCAATCATGCGCTCGATATTCTTGCCGTAGTGGCGGAACTGAATCGGTTCGAGCTGGTATTTGATGGGTTCAGGCTTGGTGTCGAGGTTCTCCTCCCTGATGATGTCATCGAAGGGGAAATCCACGTCAAGCTGGAATCCGCTCATAATCATGAGGTGGTCCCACAGCTTGTGCTGGTAATCGGTCTCGGCACGCAGTTGCGGGAACATGTTCGCCATATTCTGGACGATGGTGTAAGCGCAGTGGGTGCGCTCGTCACGGTCCTCGATTGTGAGGCAGTAGTCCACCATCTGCTGGATATTGCGCCCGTATTCAGGGAGCACCAGTTTCTTGAGTTGTGAATTATAGGTCAACATAATCTGCAAAGGTACAACTTTTTTCTGAGTTTCTAGTCCTCAGATTCTGATTTTAAAGAACCTAAAATGTTCTTGGGCCTCGTGGCTTGGAATTCCTTGAGGTAGAGCGGCGTGCTGTAGGCCACATCCAGGAACTGCTGCTCGCGCCAGG
>CACZNH010000043.1 GCA_902782465.1 uncultured Bacteroidales bacterium | reverse complement strand
TCGCTAGCGTTCATCCTGAGCCAGGATCAAACTCTTCGTTGTTGTATTTTGTACTTTATCTTTTGCAAGATTAAATGAAAACGCAACACTCGACCGAATAGATTGTCTGGCCCTTGATGACTCCTGCATTATTGTGTACTATGGATTTGAATCAACGGGGACAAATTTTGTCCCTGTTCTCTTGTACTACGTCATTGTTGCAAACATGTCAAAGAACTCTTGTTTGAGTTGCTTTAGCGCCCCGTTTTGAGCGAAAAGCGGTGCAAAGGTATAGCCATTTTTGATACTGACCAAATTTTTTCGTCATTATTTTCAAAAAAAATTATCAACAAGGGTCGATAAAATTGTAAATAACGTTGTTTAATTCCTAAAAATCAGCAGATTACAAAAAGTTGATTTTTCTGAAAAAAATCTTATTTTTTCTTGAAAGAAAATCCCGAGGGCGCAACCAAAATGCGCCTTCGGGACCTGTTTTTGATACTGAAAAGGATTATTCCCCTCCTATGTTCTTGGCGTTGACCAGAACGTCAACTCCTGTAGCTACACATATTATATTAAATAGCCGTATCTCGTTGTCATCATCACAGGCGTCTGCGTCGATAACACGTGTGAGCAGGTGTGCTACGGTCAGTTTCTGGAGGTCGTTCATCCTTTTCATGATTTCGATGGCGACCATGCTGTTGAGCGAGCGTCCCACATCGAAGGCCTCCTCGCCAATGCCGCACTCCACACAAATGGTGTTAAAGACTGCGCACTCCGAGGGGTCCACTACCCCATCGACGTTAATCATCTCTATGAGGAGGCTGACGACTGCCGCCTTCTGCGTCTCGTTGAATTGAATCAGTTCCATGGCTCTCATTATTGTGCTTCCTGCTCAAAGGGTGGAGGTGTCAAGGTGGTGACACCTGCATCGCTAGGTTCATTATCGTTCTCTTTCAAGGCTTCCTCGGTCCTGGATTTCCACTGGCGGGGGCCAAAGATGCGCTCTGCGTCCTCGGTGTAGATGACTTCGCGCTGCTGGAGCAGGTCCGAGAGCTGGTGATGACCAACCTCATACTGCTTCAGAATCTGCCTTGCACGCTCGTACTGGCCGTCGATGATGGCCTGCACCTCCTGGTCGATGGTTTGAGCACGGTCTTCGCTATAGGGCTTGGTGAAGCCATAGGACTCGCCCGATGTATCATAATAGGAGATGTTGGGCAGCTTGTCGCTCATACCATAATAGGTCACCATGGCATAGGCAATCTTTGTGGCCCGTTCCAGGTCGTTGAGGGCTCCGGTGTCGATGAACCCGAGGAACATGTCCTCGGCAACTCGGCCCGCCATGAGCGAACAGATTTTGTCAAGCAGTGCCTGCTTGGGCTCAATCTGGCGCTCCTCGGGGAGGTACCATGCGGCGCCCAGGGCCTTGCCACGGGGCACGATGGTGACCTTGATGAGCGGGTCACCGTAACGCAGGTGCCAGCTCACGGTCGCATGTCCCGCCTCGTGAACGGCGATGGAACGGCGCTCTTCTTCGGTGATGACCTTGGAGCGCTTCTCCAGACCGCCGACGATACGGTCGATGGCGTCCATGAAATCCTGGCGCTGCACAGCCTGTTTCTTGCGACGCGCAGCGATGAGTGCGGCCTCGTTGCAGACGTTGGCGATGTCGGCACCCGAGAAGCCTGGAGTCTGACGTGCCAAGAGGTCCAGGTCAACTGAGCCGTCGGTCTTGACGTTGCGCAGATGAACTTGGAATATTTCCTTGCGGTCAGTGAGCTCGGGGAGCTCGACGTAAATCTGGCGGTCGAAACGTCCGGCACGCAGCAGAGCCTTGTCGAGGATGTCGGCACGGTTGGTGGCGGCAAGGATAATCACACCGCTGTTGGTGCCGAAGCCGTCCATCTCGGTGAGCAGCTGGTTCAGGGTACTCTCGCGCTCGTCATTGCCACCCATGTTGGCCTTGTTGCCACGGGCACGTCCCACAGCATCAATCTCGTCGATAAAGACGATGCACGGCGCTTTCTCCTTGGCCTGGCGGAAGAGGTCCCTCACACGCGAGGCACCGACACCGACAAACATCTCGACGAAGTCGGAACCAGACATGGAGAAGAACGGAACGTCGGCCTCGCCGGCGACAGCCTTGGCAAGGAGGGTCTTACCCGTTCCCGGAGGCCCCACGAGCAAAGCGCCCTTGGGAATTTTGCCACCCAACTCGGTGTAATGCTTGGGATTCTTGAGGAAGTCCACGATTTCGGCAATCTCGACCTTGGCCTCGGCCAAGCCCGCCACATCCTGGAAGGTAACCTTGCTGTCGTTGTCCTTGTCAAAAAGGCGGGCTTTGGACTTGCCAACGCTGAAGATGCCGCCTCCTGCCCCTCCAGCACCCATGCGCCTGTAGAGCAGCGACAAGAGAAGGATGAACAGTACGGGTGAGGCCAGATATAGTATTATGTTAGAATAATCACTGGCCTTGTCATACTTGATAGTGCCCGTGTACACGCCGTCAGCCTTCCATTGTTGGGCCTTGTCGTCAAACTTGTCAGAGCTGGGTATCTGCGCCGTGACCACATTGTTGGGGCGCTGTTGACCGAGCATCGGGGCCTCGGCCGGTTTAGCAGTTTTATTGAGCTGTTTTGCGACCGAATCGGTCAATACGGCCTCGAGATAATCCTTGTTGGTATATACCGTCATAGACTTGACTCCGCCCTGATTGACGATGCTGTCGAACTGCGTCCATGAGACCTCTTGAGGCACGCCGCCATCGCTATACATCCATAGCATCATGCATAGGAAGAGAGCCATGAGCCCGTACATCCAGAAGAAGTCGAAACGGGGTGTTTTGCGTTGATTTTTACTGTTTGCCATTATCTGTTTTCTTTGCGAGTAGGGCTAATCGAGGTCAGGAATGGTGTTGATTTGCGCGTCGGCCCAGAGCTGCTCCAGATTATAACGCTCACGGAACTCGGGCACGAAGACGTGAACAAAGATGCTACCGTAGTCGATGATAATCCATTGTGCGTTCTGGTAACCATCGTAGTTGAACGGGCGCTGGCCTGCGTTTTTCTCGACATACTCGCGAACGCTATCGGCCACGGCAGTCACCTGCATGGGGGTATTTCCTGTAGCGAGAACAAAACCCTGAGCGGCAGCGGTCTCGATGCCCGAGAGATCAACATGGACAATATTGTGTCCTTTCTTTTCCTGAATTGCTTCAATGATAGCTTGAATTAACTTTTCGTTTTCGTTCATATAATATGCTATTATTCCAATGTGCAAAGATAATCAAAGTTTCATGAATCCAAGAGGGAAAAGTGGTAATTTATTTTAAACAAGAGGAAAAACCCCGTGATGATGCAAGGAGAATTACAAGGCAAAGCCATGCAATAACGTAACCGCCTGGCGAAACTGAGGGGGGGGGTGAGGAAACTGGTGACTGAGGGGGTGAGGAAATTGGGAAAGGATTGTAAAAAAATCAGGCAGGTTGCAATGTTTACAACCTGCCCGATGTTCATTAGTCGGTTAGTTAAGCAATCTCTTCAAGCGGGATTAGATGATACCCTGTTCGAGCATAGCCTGAGCAACCTTCATGAAGCCGGCGATGTTAGCGCCCTTCACGTAGTCGATAGTGCCGTCGGGCTGAGTACCGAACTTCACGCACTGCTCGTGGATGTTCTCCATGATCCAGTGGAGCTTCTCGTCAACTTCCTTAGCCGACCAGCTCAGGTGAGCAGCATTCTGGGTCATCTCGAGACCAGAGGTAGCTACGCCACCAGCTGGCAACCCATGTTGGAAACCTCGCAGCAGCACCAGCAGCCGTTAGCCTTCAGCTCCTTAGCGTCGTCCTCGCTCAGCTCATTCTGGAATGCGCAGGGGAGAGCGATGTCGGTGGGAATACTCCAAGCCTTCTTGCCGGCGGTGAATTTTGCCTTCTCGGGGAACTTGGTTGCCATATCCTCAACCTTGTTGCGGTTAGAAGCACGCATGTCGAGCATGTAGTCAATCATCTCGGGAGTGATGCCGTCGGGAATCTCGCAAACGCCGTCGGGGCCAGAGATGGCAACAACCTTAGCGCCAAGTTCGAGAGCCTTGGTAGCGGCACCCCAAGCTACGTTACCGAAGCCAGAGAGGGTGACCTTCTTGCCCTTGATATCCTTACCAGCAGCGCGGAGCACGTGCTCAACAAAGTAGAGAGCACCGAAACCGGTAGCCTCGGGACGGAGGATAGAACCACCCCAGGTCATGCCCTTGCCGGTGAGGACGCCAGTGTGATACTGACGAGCG
>CACZNH010000042.1:1891-6009 GCA_902782465.1 uncultured Bacteroidales bacterium | reverse complement strand
CATCATCGGTTACGACGTGTGGGTGACCAATCCCGGTGAGTTCACTTCGGGCATCGCCACCATCCAGTGCCAGT
Organism: uncultured Bacteroidales bacterium; assembly: GCA_902782465.1. Classification (GTDB taxonomy): domain Bacteria; phylum Bacteroidota; class Bacteroidia; order Bacteroidales; family Muribaculaceae; genus Sodaliphilus. The sequence goes on along the minus strand of CACZNH010000042.1, from coordinate 5,935 downwards.
ATGCCCCGCAACTGAGTGCCCACAGCGCTGGCAAGACCATCACGGTCGATCGGAAAGAATAGAATTGTCATTCGGCATCAGCCACAACGGTCAGCATGGCATCAACCGCATGCTGACCGTTTTTTTGTTACACCGCACTCTCTCAATTAGCTGATAGGGATGATCCACAAATCGTCTTCAATTATTCTTCATTACACCATGCCAAAAAATGATAAAGTATGATATTGATGCCGTCCATGTTGCATAAAATGTACGCAATTGGGGTTGTTTTTTGCAAAATATTGGGGAATTTGTAATAAGTTTGTGAATTATTCATTACTTTTGTGAACTATTATTTCAAATCTAAACATTTTTTCGACTATGAAACAGCAGATTCTTCATTTTATTTTGATTATAGCATTTGCTATAGCATTCCCATTCAACGCAAGGGGAAGCACAAAGGAGATTGACTTCAATTTCCCGCAGGAGGTATCAAACAACGCACTCGCCGACTTGGACAAGGCTCTAAAGAATGGCGACGGCCAACTGGTTGTTGACGCCCTGGTGCGTTACAGTGTTGCCCAAAGCAGTATCTCGCAGGACAACATGGCGGACATCATTTCGCGCATCGAGACGGTCATCAATAAGGAGAAACAGCCTCACATCAAGGCCTTGCTCTACCACCTGGAGGCATTGGTCTATCAGGGCTACCGTGACCGCTATACCCGCTGGAGCGACCGCAACAACCCCGTCGAGGAGACACCCGCCGACATCAGCGAGTGGGACCGCAAACAATTCGATAAGAAGATTGTCGAACTCATCGAGAAATCGCTCGCTGAGCCCCAGGCGCTAAAGGCCGTTGCTGTGACCTCGTTGCCTGTACTCATTTGGAACGACGAGTTGGCTGTAACTTTTGTGCCCAAACTTCACGAGTTCCTGCTGATGAGGAGCCTGGAGATGTTGCGGCAGATTAAGACGGACAACAAAGAGTTGGAGGAGCGCATCAAGGCCGACTGGCTCGCCACCACCGAGGGCAACGTCCCCGCCCACATCTATGCCTTGACGCAGAACCAGTCGTCGATTCCCTTCGAGACCTATCAGCAATACCAGGACAACGAGCATTGCGCATATTTGCTGGACTATTTGACATGGGAGAGCGAGAAGATACAATACAAGACGTTAAAGGATTATGTGGCACGCTTCCCCAATTCCATCTACGTGCCCAAGGTGAAAAACATTCTGACCCAGTTGGAGAAAAAGTTAGTACGCCTCTATTATCCCGAAGTGTACACTTCGCGCGACAGCATCACTGTCAAGGCCGACGTGAAGAATGCCAATGCCTTCGACATCGTGGTTTATCGAGTCCCCGATTCGGAACACTACAATGATTATTATCGCATCGACAGGAGCAAGCTTCAGTTGGTTTCGACCCATCCTGTCAAGGTGCAAGGCAATGTGCCGTTCAATGCCGAGAGCGTCACCAAACTGCCGCCTTTGCCCTATGGCCTCTACATCATCTGTCCCGAATTCGAGGGAGGATCTACTTCGGATTCGGATGTATACAGTCGTGAGGTCTTGAATGTGACCGACATTGCTGCCTTCACCGTCAGCCGAGTTGACCATGAGGACTGCATTGTCGCTGTGGACATCACCACAGGCAAGCCCCTCTCGGACGTGACCATCACTGCCGATAGAGGCGGTAAACTGGGCACTACTGACATCGACGGCACGCTTCCCGTACCTGCCGCTCGATACCGATACAGAGGCGTACAACTTACCGCCACAAAGGGTGCGGACCGCTATGCCCCGTCTTTATACTATAGCATCCTTGACGACCGCAGCTACAGAGACAATACCGCTGAGGTCTATACCGACCTGGGCGTCTATCGCCCTGGAGAAACCATCAATTGGGCTGCTATAGTCTATAATACCAACGATAATGGGCGCAGAGTATTGGCTGGCAAGTCGATTGCAGCCGTCTTTATGGATAGCAATAGTAAGCGTATCAAAACCGTGATGCTGACTACTGACGAGTTTGGCCGCATCGAGGGCTCGTTTGTCGTGCCCAAGGACCGCATGAACGGTTATTTCTGTATTCAACTGCAGGAGATAGACTATGGGTGGTCACACAACACACTTGCCTGGCACTATGTGAGCGTGAGCGAGTACAAGACGCCGACATTTGAGGTCACTTTCCCCGACGCGCGCCGCAGCTATGTTGCCGGCCAGCCCGTCAAGGTAACAGGCAAGGTGATGACCTACAGCGGCTTGCCTGTCCAGAACACCGAGGTGCGCCTGTCACTCATCCAGAACGAGTGGTCCTGGTGGTGGCTCAAGCGCGGTAATGAAGGCGAGCACCTGATGGACGTCACTGTCATAACCGACGAGCAGGGCAACTTCATCAAAGAATTCCCCGCCGAGGTGTTCAAGGAAAATGAAGACTATGTACCTGGCAGACGTTTCTACTGGGCGCGTTTTAACTATGCGGTCGTTGCCACTGTCACCACCGATGCTGGTGAGACCCACGAGGAGAGCACCTCGTTTATCGTGGGCACCCGCCGCGGCATCGAACTGGGCAGCGAGAGCAAAGACATCTACCTCAACGACAAGCCCATCAAGCTGCCACTGAAGTACAACACTACCGACGAGGAAAATCCCAACACCTATTGCACTTGGGAGGTCACCCCCATCGACGGAACCGTGCCCGTCAAGACCGGCGACCTCAACACTGCCGACTCGACCATCGACCTGACCAGTCTGCCCTCGGGCCAGTACAAACTTAAAATCCACATCCTTGACGCCGAGGAGGGCGAGCAGGACGTTGAGGCCGAGCGCGTCATTACCCTCTACCGCAAGAGCGACAAGACGTCGCCCGTCAAGGACTGCCCATTGTGGCTCACGCCGCTGCAGCAGAATGTGGACAAGAAGAATGTGGGTCACATCACCATCGGCGTTTCCACTCCCAAGGCTTATATCTACTATGTAGCATCAACAGCCGATGAGGTCATTGCCCAGGGATGGCTCACCTACGACCCGGGAATGCATGATTTTACCGTACCGCTGCCCAAGGAGGCAGGTAAGGACGTAAAGGTAACCTTCATCAGTCACTACGGTTCCAAGTTGTGGCAAGAATCCGTCACCTTGCAGAATCCCTACAAGGCCGATGCGATTAAGATTACTGCCACATCGTTCCGTGATAAACTCGTGCCGGGCAACATGGAGCACTGGACGTTCACGCTCACCGACCAGAACGATAAGCCCCACCGTGGAGCCATGTTACTTGGCATGTTCGACAAGGCTCTTTCCAGCATCAAGAGCAACAACTGGGTCTTCAGTAACTTGAGCCCCAACTATCGTGCTTTGTCGATTGACACCAGAGGATTGGACGACTATAACTACATGTGGACTGGCTGGACGGGAAACAGTGTCGATATTCCTGACAATGCAATCCTTCGGTTGCCAGAACTTTATACCTACAACCAGCTCTTCTTCGGCAACGCCTATGGTCGAGGCAGGATGATGTTGAACTCGGCTACAAAGGGCGGTGCCCGCCAAACAAAAGCTAACGGATTGATGGGTCAGGTCACGGATACCGATGGAGAGCCACTTATTGGTGCGTCTGTCGAGGTAATAGGAACGAACAAAGGAACAGCCACAGACTTTGACGGATTCTTCTCGATTGATTGTGCTGAGAATGCAAGCTTGAAAATCAGTTATGTGGGCTACGAGACCGCCATTGTCAAGGCTCGTAACAGGATGGTGATCACGCTTGAAGATAAAGGAGAGACACTGGATGAAGTGGTAGTTACCGGCTATCAAAAGGTTGACAAGAGACTCTACACCGGCAGCGTTCAGAGGTTAGAACACGAAGAGGCTGAGGTGAATCAGCAAAACCTCGACAAGGTGACCTTGCGCGAGAGCGATGTCAAGACCGCGCTGTGGCAGCCCATGCTCACCAGTGATGATAAGGGCAACATCAGCGTCGAGTTTGAGGCGCCCAACTTCAACACGACCTGGATTACCCAGGCCGTAGCGTGGGACAAGAAGATGATTGGCTCGACCTGG
>CACZNH010000042.1:0-1850 GCA_902782465.1 uncultured Bacteroidales bacterium | reverse complement strand
GTGACCATCGACTGGCAGGTGCCCGACACCATCGCTTTCGTCGGTTTCCGCATCAAGGCTGCTAACGACCGCTTCGGCGACGGAGAGCAGGTGATGGTGCCCGTGCTGACGACCATTTCGCCCGTCATCGAGACCGAGCCGTTCTATATCGAGGCAGGACAACCTCACCACGAGGTAACACTTCCCAAGTTCCCCGCCGATGCCCGCGTGACGCTGGAATACTGCGACAATCCCGTGTGGTACTGCGTGCTGGCCTTGCCCACCATCTTCAGCGACGAGTACAACGTTGCCACCCATGCGGCTCACAGCCTGTTTGCCCTGCAGGTGGCACAAGGCGTCGCCAAGGAGCAACCCCTCATCAAGGAGGCCGTGACCTACTGGAAACAGCACGACGAGGACAGCACCCTCGTGTCGATGCTCCAGAAGAACCAAGACCTCAAGATCGGCACGCTGCTGGCATCGCCCTGGATGCGTGAGGCTGACCGCCAGACGCTGAGGATGTCGAAGCTGAACGAACTCTTTGACGAGGCCATCGTCAAGAAGGAATACGAGAAAATCATCACCGCCCTGCAGTCGCTGCAGATGGGCGATGGCGGCTTTACCTGGTTCCGTCATCCGGGCTGCAAGTCCAACGTGTGGACCACGGGCACCGTGCTCCAGCTCATCGGCGAAATCAAGCACTTGGGCTATCTGCCCGATGACAGCCGCCTGACCTCGATGATGAATCGTGCCCTCGGTTACTACGACAGCGAGAACGTGCGCCTGTACAACGAGTACAAGAAGTACAGCAAGACCCCCGAAGGCCAGTTCACCGAGTTTGCCTATGTCCGCAGCCTCTTCCCCGAAGTGAAGCAGTCCGGTGCGAGCGTCGACCTGTTCAAGAAGACCCTCAAGTACATGGACAAGAACTGGAGCAAGGGCATCACCCTCAAGCAGAAGGCCTACTACGCCATGACACTCGACCGCAACGGTTACAACAAGACCGCCCGCAGCATCGTCGAGAGCATCCGCCAGTTCGCCATCATCAAGCCCAACCTGGGCATGTATTGGGACAACCTGCAGACGGGCTACGGCTGGTGGGAGCTTGACAAGGTGGCCTATACCAGCACCATCCTCCAGGCCATGAACGAGGTTGATCCGCGCCAGGAAGAGATTGACCTGATTCGCAAGTGGATGCTGCTGATGAAGCAGAGCAACGACTGGGGCAACTACAGCCTTGCCGCCGATGCCGTTTACAGCATCCTGAGCACCGGCAGCCAGTGGCTCGACCGTGGCACCACGCCCGTCATCACCGTAGCCGGTGAGCCCGTTAACCTTGACAAGATGGCGCAGTGGCTGGGCTACTTCCGCACCAGCCTGCCCGCAACCACCGCAGGCAGCGTCGTCATCAACCGCACGGGCAAGGGTCCCGCTTGGGGCGCTGTTTACAGCCAGTTCAAGGCTCCGATGACCGACATCAAGGAAAAGGCCATCGAGGAGGTATCCATCAGCAAGGAATACTACGTCTATGCCCAGGACGGCACCCTGCACAAGGCCGACGCCTTCAAGGTGGGCGACAAGGTCAAGGTGCGCGTCATCATCAAGACGAACAAGGACATGGACTTCGTCACCATGACCGACGAGCGTGCCGCCTGCTTTGAGCCTGTTGACCAGCTCTCGGGTTACCGCAGCGAGGACAATACGTGGTTCTATCAGGAGACCAAGGACACCCAGACCAACGTGTTCGTCACCAGCCTGAACAAGGGCACGCACATCATCGGTTACGACGTGTGGGTGACCAATCCCGGTGAGTTCACTTCGGGCATCGCCACCATCCAGTGCCAGTATGCCCCGCAACTGAGTGCCCACAG
>CACZNH010000041.1 GCA_902782465.1 uncultured Bacteroidales bacterium | reverse complement strand
ACCTTATACTGACGGGAATTACAACTGCACACGAGCATGCACAACAGGCATGCGAATAATACGTTCTTCATTACTCTATAATCATTTAACGTTCAACATTCTGGGTTACGGTACCATTGCCTGAATTAGTTACAGCACCCATGGGGAAGGGCATTACCCACATGTGACTGTTGGGCGAGAGCGAGTAGTTCTTGCCATCCTCGACCTTGGTCAAGGTGCGGGCATGAGCCGGCTCAAGGTTTAAGCGACGAGCGTCACAGAAAGGGATGATCGTCTGTACCAAGGCATCATCCTTGACCTTGACGATCAAGTCGATAGCGGCATCGGCACTGGCAGCGGTCAAGTCTTGGTAGAACTCGGGAAGGATGCGTTTCTGGCGCACCTTGTTGAGCACCTCCATCGCGCCAGCGACATTGCCCGTGCGGGCCAAGCACTCGGCTTGGATGAGATAGATCTCGGTTGTCGTCAAGCCGCCACGGTTATAGTAACCGCCCGTGTTGGGGTTGTAATAGGTGGCACCTGCCATGGTGCGGATTTTCCAGCGGCTCATGAAGTGGGCATCGCCCTGTTCAAAGCGGCTGCCGCGGTCTTCACGCATCTGCAGGTCATTGCCCGAGTAGGAATTATTACCATGACAAAAGATGTAGTTCTCCACATAGTCAAAGCCCATGGGCGAAGTGATCGTCTGATAGACGTCAGGGGCACTCAGTATGTCAGCATTGTCATTGTAGAACTGTACCCAGTCAAACAGTTGATTATTGCGTTTCAGCGCCTCATCTGCATTGGTCAGGGCTTCCTGGTAGTGGCCCATCTGCAGGTGGACGCGTGCGGCCAGCGCATAGGCGGTCGCCTTATCGGCATAGAGCACGTTCAATGCCTTTTCGGGCAGTGCAGGCAAAGCCTCGTTAATATCCTGAAGAATGAAATCATAGATTCCCTGGACCGAAGGCTGCGTGTAGGAAGCACCCACCTCGGCACTGGTAATCAGGGGCACACCGCCATCGGTAGCCGCTGTCGCTGCGTCATAGGTCTTGGAATAATAGTTCACGAGGGTGAAATACTTCATGGCCCTCAAGATCTTGGCCTGTGCTACAACTTGCCCCCGCTCGGCATCGGTGGCTTCGGTCGCTGTGGGCGCATTCTCGATAAGCAGGTTGGCGGTAGAGATACCGGCATATCCATTGTAATAGGTTGTCTCATCACTCTTGTTCATGGCAACGCGGTCAGCATCCTCATTCCAGAAGTAGTTGGCATTCCACAACTCATAATAGGACAGGTTGCCATCCGAAACATAGCGATCGTTGAGCAGGAGGATCGCCTGTGTCACATCTTCACGGCAGTTAGTGTACTCATCGGCAAGCATGACCGAGAAGTCGTTGAGCGTGGTGGGAATCTTCTGTCCCTTAGGCACATTGCTCAGATAATCATCACAACTGCACAAGCATGCAAGCAGCACCAGGCAGGATCCTAAAAGCAGTCTATTTATCTTAGTTTTCATATCTCTCAATATTATAGTTGTTAGTTGTTATTTTCCGGTTTTTTAGAAATCCAGATAGAGGCCGAAGACATAGTTGGGTGCATTGTAGCCACCCAACAGGTACTTGGCCGAGGTGCTCTTGGCAAACGTCACGGCATTCTCCACATTGAACTGGAGGCGCGCACGGCTCAGGCTGATGTTACGCAGCCAAGCGTTGGGGAGGTTGTAGGCCAGCGAGATATTAGCAAGGCGCAGATTGGTCGCGCTGATGACATTATTGTCGGCATAACCGTAAATCGTGCGCGATGCGTCACTGAACAGAGGATTCTCACCAAAGATGGCAGCGGGGATGTCGGTCATGGCCTCGTCGCCCGGCTGACGCCAACGGTTGGCAATGTCCTTGTTGACAGCACCCAGAGCGGTTACATAGCTCCACAGCGTGTAGTTATAGGCCGAGTTGAGCATGGGCAGGTCGGTATTACGCATCTTGTGTCCACCCTGGAACAGCCACATACAAGACAAGTCAAACTGCTTGTAGCCCAGATTGAGGTGGAGCGATGCCATGTGCATTGGCTCGGTGCTGCCTGCATAGATGATAGCGGCCAAGTCCGAAGGATTAGAAGCCGTTGCATTACCCGAAGCATCCAGCACCTGAGGCAGACCGTCGGCGCTCAAGCCAGCCCACTTATAGGCATAGATGGCATTGTAAGGATTGCCCACGATGGGATAAGCATCGGGATAGTCAAGCTGGAGGAAATAAACCGGAGCCTCCACATTGACATAAACCACCTTATTATTGTTATAGCTGTAGGTTGCCGTAGCATCAAAACGGAAGTCGGCAGTACGGACAATCTGACCGTTCAAGGTGAGTTCCACACCACGGTTACGCATCTTGCCATTGTTAATGCTATAGGTCGTGTAACCGAAACCCTCGGTAGGCACGCCCATCGTGTTGGCCAGCAGGTCAGTACCCATCTTGTTGTAGAACTCAATGCTACCGTTCAGGCGATTGTTCAGCACTGCGAAGTCCAGACCGATGTTGGTCGTGGTGGTTTTCTCCCAACGCAGGGTGGGATTGGGACGGGTGTTCACCGAGCCATAAACACCGCCCACGTTGGCGTTATTGTAATAGCTTGCTGTCATATAGGGGGCTGCATCCTTGGCGATATTACCGGCAATACCATAAGATGCACGAAGCTTAAGACGGTCCACCCAGCTGACATGGAACCACGGTTCACGGTCGATGTTCCATCCGGCGCCAATGCTCCAAATGGGCTTGTTCTGGTACTTGGAGCCCGTTCCCCACAAGTTGGAGCGGTCCCAACGGATGCTTGCCGAGAGCATGTACTTGTTGTCATAGGTATAGGCTGCATTGGCAAAGAAGGACACGAAGCGGTTGTCGATATTACGCAGCGATGCGAAGTCTCTGGGGTTCAAGCCGTAGCCACCCATCAGGCCATAGGTATTATACAGCACATTCTGGTCAACCAGCGAGAAGGTGAGCATGTCGGGGTCATAATTATAGAGCGTGTTGTTGTCATAGTCGATGACCGTCTTGCGCACCTCATGACCCAGCAAGGCAACCAAATTGTGCTTGTCGGCAAAAGTATTCTCGTAATTCAACTGCTGACGGAAAGTGTAGGCCTTGGACGTCTGGTTAGAGCGGTAATAAATGTGACCCAGGGGCACATTCAGCGTTGCCTCGCCTGTACCATAGTCATCGCTGGCATACTGACCGACCAAATTACGGACATAATAACTGTCCTTGTCATAGAGCTGATGCGCCTTGTCGTAGGCATACTCATACTGGAACATCACATTGTACTTGAAGTTCATTGGCAGATCGATATCCAGCTTGGCGTAATTGCGGCTGATGAACTCATTAGTGGTGCGGATATTGCGGCCAATTTCATCAAGCGGGGTGATGTTGTAATCGGGAAGACCATAACCCATGAGAATTGCAAGGTCTGACGCTCCAAGTCGGGATTCCTGGGTGGAGGTAAAATTGGTGCCGTCGTCGTTGCGCAGGCGGTCATAAGGCATATAGGAGTAACCGGGGTTCATGGGATCATAGGTTTGCAGGTTACTCTTCTTGTAATAGGTATAAGTTCCGACGTTCAGCGTCAACCAGTCGGTAATATCCAGCTGGTCACGCAGGTCGATATCCCACGAATTGTCGTTGGTGAACTTGTCGTTCATCTTGTTGTTGCGGTAGGTGACAGCAGCACGGAAGTTATTGTTGTCACTTGCACGGCCCACGCTCAGGTGATACTGCTGGTAGAAGGCGTCACGCTTGGCATACTTGGCCACATCATCGAAGTAGCGGTAGCCCATCGATGCGAGCTGATTCAAACGGCTCTCCATTTCGCTTTGCGAGATGTTACCTGCATAGTAGTTGGCAATGGTCTGAATACCTTGTGAGGTATAGACCTTGTCGTCGATGATAGAGCGGGCATAGTCGGCAGCGCCATCGCCCTGCAGGTTGGGGTTAGTTGCGGCCCACTCGCGCTCCAGGTCGATGATGTCGGCGGCATCAGTCAAGCGGCTCTTGTTAAAGGAATAGGGATGCCAGGTCAACGATGTGTTAAAAGACACATTGGTGCGCTTGCCCTTGGCCTTCTTGGTCACAATGACAACGACACCATTGGCGGCACGGGCACCATAGATGCTGGCTGCAGCCGCATCCTTGAGAATGGTAATGCTCTCAATCTCATTGACATCGATATTGGGCACGTTTTCGTTTAGCCCACCCCACTCGTCATAGCGAGTCGATTCGACGGGGAGGCCATCGATCACATACAACGGGTTGGTCACACCATTCATCGTTGTGGTACCACGAATGAGATTGCTGTTGGTGTTGAAACCGGCGACCTCACCCTCAAGCAACTGGGACAAATTATCATAACGCTTGTTAATGAGATTGTCGGCAGTCACCTTGGCAAACGAACCCGTGGCTCTCTCCTTGGAAATCTGCTGATAACCCGTCACCACGACATCGTCCATCACATTGGCATTATCCTCAAGGATGAGGACACTGTTACTGGAAGCCGCTTTGCGCTCGACAGTCTTTTTGCCGATATAGGAATAGACGAGTGTGCTATTGGGATCCACACCCTCCAGCACATAGTTGCCGTCCATATCAGTCACCGTGCCGTTATCGGTACCCGAGACGCGCACAGTAACACCGATGAGCGGTTCGCCGTCGGCATCCACCACCTGTCCCTTGACCGAGCGCTTGGATACATCAGCCTCGGCACGGTTGGAGCTCTTGGATACCTGGATGAAACGGCCTTCAACAGTGCTGGTCAAAGGCAGACCCTTAATGAGTGCTTTGACCGCATCGGGAGCAGTGGCGTTAGTCACATCGGCTGTCACTTTGTAATCCTTGACAGCCTCGTAGGGATAATTGATCTTGTAATAACCTGATTGTTGCTCCACTTGCCTGAAAGCATTGGGCAACGGCGTCTGGTTGACCTTGAGAGTCACCTTCTGCCCTTGTGCAAGCACTGCCAGTGGCAGTATCAGCAGGCACAACAATGCGATGAGTTTTCTCTTGTCCATTTGTAATACAGATTTAGTTTAAGATTTAACTTATTCTGTTTCTAATACTAAGAAAAAATAAGCGGGGTACAAGACTCCGCTTCATATTCAAGATTTTAACATTTTTTAATTAATGATGACCATATTGCCATCCACCTCGGCATGGACAACGCCCAAAGCATTGAGGTTGGCAACGGCTTCACGCAGGCTCTTGCTTCGCTCGACAACGAAGTCACACCATACCATCTTGCCAATTCCTGCATGATTGAGAATAGCGATTCATTATCAAAATAGAAAAAACCTTCCTTCCATTGGGTGATGGGGTAAGTGTCTACGGCCTTGACCGCCAATTGCGAGCCCGCAAGTGCTGCCTGTTCACCCGGTGACAACACCTTGGTCAGGTCGCCAGAGTTGACCTGCACGCGTCCTGAAACAAGCGTGACCGACGCATCGCGGCGGGAATAGGCCCGCACATTGAATGCCGTGCCCAGCACGCGCGTCGTCAGGTAATCGGTGTGCACAACGAAGGGGCGCTTGGCGTCCTTTTTCACTTCAAAATAGGCTTCGCCCTTGAGGCGCACCTCACGCGTATTGCCATTGAAGCGATCCGGGAACTCCAGGCGGCTCTCGGCATTCATCCACACTTGGGTGCCGTCGGCGAGCGTCAGGTGATAATCTTGTCCGCGGGGAACAGAAAGGGCCATCAGTTGGGCTGGCGTTACGGCCTCGGCCGATTTGTCAAGGGCCATTTCCTCATTGACATGCTGTGCATGGCCGTCGGCAGTGGTGATTGTCACAGCGTCGATGCTATCAGGAACATTAATGGCAAATGAATCGGCATTCACGTTGACAGGCGCACCTGCTTGTGAGCCCGACCAATACTGATAGCCAATAATTAGAGCAAGCACGGCGGCGATGCCAGCGGCCCAGCTGATATAGGGACGCGCCCTGTGCCACAGCGACGGGGTGCCCTGGTATGACGTTTCCTCCTCCTGTTCAACGGCAGGCAACTCCAGTTGCTGGCACACGTCGTGCCATGCGGCCTCGACATCGGGCGCACTGGCATGCTCACGGTTCAAGGCACTCTGCAATTCCCATTGTTCCAGCGGAGAGAGCGGTTCTTGTCCTTCAATATGTTTGTTGTCATGTTCCATTACGCTAATTCATACAAGCCAACAGCAAAAGTGGTACAAACTTTAACATTTTTTTACCCAAGGATACACGCATTTGGGCAAACGAACGCTGCACAATCTTCTTCACCCCATCAACGGTAATTCCCATCTGGTCAGCAACTTCCTGATTGCTCTTCTGCTCATAAAACCGCAAGTATAACACTCGCCTAACACGTTCAGGTTGCCGGTTCAACTCAGCCTTGATGGCATCGATTCGGGCCTCGTATTCTTCCCAATCGGTATCACTGTAGTGTTCCAATTCTTGAATCACCTCCTCAATCAGCGGCACGTGGCGGCTTCGGTGACGCAACTGGTCCAAACTGCGGTTGCGCACACTGGTATAAAGGTAGGACAATGCGGTATCCATAGCTATCTTGTCTCGTAATCGCCACACGTTGACAAACACGTCGCTCACCACATCGCGAGCCACGTCCTCATTGTGAACGATGTCAAGGGAATGATAATACAGCCGCTCAAAATTCTGCTTGAACAGCTGCTCATATTCTCGAACCGTCATGGTTGTCCCCTGGGTCATCCTTTTACCACGTAATACTATGAAGCAACCACAAAAGTAATCATTTTTTCATAAACCGCCATATTCCACGCTTGAATATTAAAAAACACCATGCCTTTCGCATAAAAAAGCATGAAGTGTTCCAAGAAATTTGTACCCCAAAATTGTATTGTGGAGTATAAAAGACAAAATATAGAAAAAAAACATTATTTTTGCAACCATAAATAAAACCAAGAGATTATGATGAAGAAGATTGCGACATTGCTGACGATGGTGACGGTGGCCATGATGGCTGTTGCCCAGATGGCTAATCCCGTCACGTTTACTTCCCAGCTTAAGACTTCCAACGGTTCCAGTGAGGGCGAAATCGTCTTCACGGGCAAGATCGACAAGGGCTGGCATGTGTATTCAACCAACCTGGGCGATGCGGGTCCCACCGAGGCGAGCATCACCTTCCACAAGAAGGACGGCGTGGAGCCTGTGGGCAAACTCAAGCCCGTGGGCAAGGAAATCTCGCAGTTCGACGAGATGTTCGGCGCCAAGCTGCGCTTCTTTGAAAACAATGTGCAGTTTGTGCAGAAGGTGAAGTTCACCAAGCCCAACTACGACATCGACTGCGACCTGGAATATGGCGCCTGCAACGACCAGTCGTGCCTGCCGCCGTCGAGCGTGAGCCTAAAGAAGGCCGGCAAGTCGCCAGCCGTTGACGGCGAGGCCGACAAGGACAAGGAAAAAGAGGAACAGGAGAAGGCCGAAGCCCTTGCTAAGGCCAAAGCCGACTCGCTCGCCGCCCTGGCTGCCGCCGCTGCCGACAGCGCTGCGATGGGAGCACCCGTCGATAGCGCCGCGCTTGCAGCCCTCGACCACGATGCGTTGTGGAAACCCGTGGTGGGCGACATCCAGGCCATTGACGGCACCGCCGGTGGCAGCAGCAGCCGCTCGCTGTGGTGGATTTTCCTGATGGGTCTGCTGGGCGGACTGGTGGCACTGTTCACGCCGTGCGTGTGGCCCATCATCCCGATGACGGTGAGCTTCTTCCTCAAGCGGGCCAAGAATGACAAGAAAAAGGGCATCAAGGATGCCATCACCTACGGCATCTCGATTGTCGTCATCTATCTGCTACTGGGTCTTATCGTGACCGCCATCTTCGGTCCCAGCGCCCTGAACGCGCTCTCGACCAATGCGGTGTTCAACATCTTCCTGTGCCTGCTGCTGGTAGTGTTTGCGCTGTCGTTCTTCGGCATGTTCGAAATCAAACTGCCCAGCAAGTGGTCCAACGCAGTTGACAACAAGGCGAGCAGCACCAGCGGTCTGCTGTCCATCTTCCTGATGGCCTTCACGCTGGCACTGGTATCATTCTCATGCACAGGTCCCATCATCGGCTTCCTGCTGGTGGACTTCGCCACCAGCGGCAACTTCTGGGGTCCCGCCATCGGCATGCTGGGCTTCGCATTGGCCCTGGCATTGCCGTTCACTCTGTTTGCCCTCTTCCCCTCATGGCTGAAGTCGGCACCCAAGTCGGGTGGTTGGATGAACATCCTCAAGGTGGTGCTCGGCTTCATCGAGCTGGCATTTGCCTGCAAGTTCTTCTCGGTGGCCGACCTGGCCTATGGCTGGCACCTGATGGACCGCGAGGTGTTCCTGTGCCTGTGGATCGCCATCTTCGCCCTGTTGGGCATGTACCTCATCGGGCAATTCAAGTTCCAAAGCGACATCGTCGAGGGTGAGCCCGTCAAGCCCATGCCCGTCATCTGCATCATGGGCGGACTGGTATCGCTGGCCTTCGCCATCTATATGATTCCTGGTCTGTGGGGTGCACCGTGCAAGGCCGTGAGCGCCTTTGCACCGCCCATGAACACACAGGACTTCAACCTCAACACCAAGGAGGTGCGCGCCGCCTACACCGACTATGATCAGGGCATGGCCGCCGCTGCGGCCGCCGGCAAACCCGTCTTCCTGGACTTCACCGGCTTCGGCTGCGTGAACTGCCGCAAGATGGAGGCCGCCGTATGGACCGACTGCCCGAGCCCATCGAGGTGACCGAGGAGAACGGCGAGACGCGCACGCTGCGCACCATCGGCGACAAGTGGAGCTACCTGCAGCGCTACAAGTTCGGCAGCAACACCCAGCCGTTCTACGTCTGCATCGACCCGCAGGGCAATGCGTTAAGCGGCTCGTTCAGCTACAAGGAGGACGTCCCCGCCTTCCTCGACTTCCTGGACGGCGGCCTCACCAAATTCCGCCAATAAAACAAAAACAGGCTATTAGCTTAGGACAACTGAAGACTCAAAACAAATAAACCGCCCTAACGGGCGGGAAATTAAACAAATTTATATTTAGAATTATCAAGATCTTATGACTGCCGAAGAACATAATAAGTTCTACAATTTCTTTCACGAGATTACAGGTGAGGCTATGTTAGTTCATCGCGAGTTTCATGAAGGCTTATTGGAATCGGCTTATGAGGCTGCCTTAGAGTATCTATTAAAAACTAAAGGCTATACTATTGAGCGGCAGGTCTATTTGCCAATGTATTGGAAAGACGTGCAACTAAATCAGCATTATTGCATGGACCTTGTAATCAATGACAATATCATTGTAGAGCTCAAGGCATGTAGCAATATTTCACTTTCCCATCGCAAGCAGTTATGGAACTATATGAACCTGACTCACATGCCCTATGGGATGCTGCTGAACTTTGGTGCCAAAAGTTTCTACAGTGAATGGTATCATCGACACGAAGATGGAAATATCGAGAAAATATCATGGCGCGATCCTGTTCAAGAGATGATTGATGCCAAAATTGAAAAAGCAATCAATTCTCGTAAATCTAATTTGTGAAAATTTTAAAACATAATTTGTTTAATTTCCCGTGCGAAGCACGGTTATATGATAAGAATAAATTGAGCTTGAAATAGATATGATTGAAGAGAACGTAAGACAACAGATTATCGCGTTGATGAAGCGCGAGGTTGTCCCTGCCGTGGGCTGTACCGAGCCCATGGCAGTGGCTTTGTGCGTGAGCCGCGCCACCGAGGCGCTGGGCTGCCGTCCCGAGAAAATCACCGCGCTGCTGAGCGCCAATATCCTCAAGAACGCCATGGGCGTGGGCATTCCCGGAACGGGCATGATTGGGCTGCCCATTGCCATTGCACTGGGTGCGCTCATCGGCAAGTCGGAGTACCAGCTCGAGGTCATCAAGGACGTATGCCCCGAGGCCATTGAGCAAGGCAAACAGTACATCGACGAGGGCCGCATCGACATCCAGCTCAAGCAGGGAGAATGCGACAAACTGTATGTCGAAGTGCTGTGCGAGGGCGGCGGCCACACCGCAACAGCCATCATCAGCGGTTCGCATACACACTTCGTGCGTGTCACCCGCGACAATGAGGCGCTGCTCGACGAACAGGCGGGCAAAAGCAGCGAGGGCGACGAAGGCGACATCGCGCTGAACCTGCGGCTGGTCTATGACTTTGCCATGCAGGCTCCACTTGACGAGATCCGCTTCATCCTCGAGACCCGCGACTATAATCTCAAGGCCGCCCAGGAGTCACTCAAGGGCAACTATGGCCACTGCCTGGGCAAGACGATGGACAGGCCGCTGAGCCACGGCATATTCGGCAACACCATCTTCTCGCGCATCCTGTCAAAGACAGCGCTGGCCACCGATGCCCGCATGGGCGGAGCTTTGATTCCTGTGATGAGCAACAGCGGTTCGGGCAACCAGGGCATCTGCGCCACCAATCCTGTTGCCGTCTATGCGATGGAGAACGAGAACACCGAGGAGGAACTGATACGCGCCCTCACGTTGAGCCACCTGACGGCCATCTACATCAAGCAGAGCCTGGGCAAGCTCAGCGCCCTGTGCGGCTGCGTGGTGGCCTCCATCGGCAGCTCGTGCGGCATCACCTACCTGATGGGCGGTGACTTTACCCGCATCTGCTATGCCGTCAAGAATATGATTGCCAACCTCACGGGTATGATTTGTGACGGAGCCAAGCCCAGCTGCGCGTTGAAGATTGCCTCGGGCGTCTCGACAGCACTGCTGAGCGCAGTGCTATCGATGGAAGGCCGCCATGTCACCAGTGCCGAGGGCATCATCGACGATGACGTGGACCGCAGCATCCGCAACCTCACCGTCATCGGTGCCGACGCCATGTGTGCTACCGACCAGATGGTCCTCGACATCATGACCAGCAAAGGCTGATACTTTCTTTTACAATAGTACAAAAAACAATGAGTGCCGGCAGTTTTCACTGTCGGCACTCATTCTGTTATCTCAGGTCTGAGAATTAGTCAACGTTCAGGTTGACACGCTTCAGGTCGATGGCCTTGAGGTCCTTGTCGGCGGCAGCCAGGAACTGGGCAACCGTCTCCTTGTTCTCACCAGCCTCGTAAACCTGCTCCATCAGGACGTTCTCCTGATAGAACTTGTTCAGACGACCCTGAGCGATGTTCTGAACCATCTGCTCGGGCATGGTGGCCTCCTTCTGCTTGGCGGTCTCCTCCATGAGCTTCAGAGCCTCAGCAACCTGCTCCTCGGTCATGTAACCCTTGCGGATAGCCTCGTCGCGGTGCTCCTCGGTAGCGCAGTAGTAGGGGTTGAAACCGGCCTTCTTCAGGGCGTTCTCAACGGCCTTGCTAACCTGCTCGGCACGGGTCTTGTCAATAGCCATGCGCAGCTCCTCGTCGATAACCTCCTGAGGAATCTGCTCGCGGGTAGCCTTGATGGGGTTCATCGAGGCAACCTGCATGGCGATAGCCTTGGCAACGTCCTCAGCCACGTTCTCCTGGTTGAAGGCAACAGCTGCCGACAGCATACCGTTGAAGTGGTTGTAAACAACGGTCGAGGGGGCATTCAGGCACTCATAAGCGCCCAATTCCATCTTCTCGCCGGTGATACCGCTCAGGGCGGTGATCTGCTCGCTCACGGCCTTGCCGTCCATCTGGAGGGCGTTGAGCTCGTCGAGGTTAGCGGGCTTCTGAACCATTGCGAGGTCCAGGATAGCCTTGGCGAGGTTGACAAACTTCTCGTTCTTGGCAACGAAGTCGGTCTCACACTTGAGGGCGATGATAGCAGCAAACTTGCCGTCGGTCTTACCGATAGCGATACCCTGAGCTGCCTGACGGTCTTCACGCTTG
>CACZNH010000040.1 GCA_902782465.1 uncultured Bacteroidales bacterium | reverse complement strand
ACGGGCTTAAAAGCAAGCCCCTTTTTGAGAAATCACAATTATAGCATTGAAACTTAATGATATGTGCTTGCTGTATCTCTTTTTAGCGGACACTATTGAAAATTTTTAGTACATTTGCACCTGAACTAAAATCATTGAAGGATGAAAAAAAGTTTGATTATATTGTTATCGGTTCTTCTTTTTGCCGGTTGCGGTAAAAAGAGTCAGCAAGACAAACTGCCGATTAGGGTTGAAACTGCTGTGGTCTCGACCTTACAAGACAGCAGCGGCCCGTCGTATGTGGGCGTTATCGAAGAGCGTGAAGCTACAGCCGTGAGTTTCACATCGATGGGAGTCATCAAGCGGATGCTCGTCAACGAAGGCCAGTATGTGCGTCGCGGCCAACTGCTTGCATTGATAGACCCCTCAACGTCCCGTAACAGCGTGGAGATCGCCCAGGCGGCCACACGGCAAGCCCGAGACATGGTCAAGCAGGCCGAAGATACCTACGCCCAGGCAAAAGACGCCTACGACCGCATGAAGATTCTTCACGACAACGGCTCGCTGCCCGAAATCAAATGGGTGGAGATAGAAACCCAACTGAAACAGGCCGAAACGGCGCTGAACACCGCCCGCTCCGGGGTGCAGCAAGCCCAGGCGACCGAGCAGATTGCCCGTAAAGGGGTCGCCGACACGCGCCTCGTGGCCCCCGTCAGCGGCGTCATCGGCAAGCGGCAGCTCAATGTGGGCGAAACCGCCCTCCCCTCACAGGCCGTGGTGACCATCCTTGACATCAACACGGTGAAGGTGAAAGTCTCGATTCCCGAGGCCGAGTTGAGCCATATATCGGCCGGCACCCCGTCACGCATCGCTGTGGAAGCCGTCGGACAGACCTTCAACGGAGGACGCATAGAAAAGGGCGTGGAAGCAGACATCATGACCCACACCTATGACATACGCATCAACGTATCGAACCCGGGTCACCGCCTGCTGCCGGGTATGGTGGCCTCGGTACAGTTCCCAGGGGCGCAAACGGGAGCCTCGACACAGTTCTATGTTCCCGTGACTGCGGTGCAGCGCAGACCCGACGGCAGCCATTTCGTCTGGGTCATCGCCGCTGACAGCACTGCCCACCGCAGCGAGGTAGCCATGGGCCAGACACTGGGCAACCGCATCGCCATCATGAACGGATTGAATGGCGGTGACCGCATCGTCACCGAGGGTTACCAGAAACTGAGTGAAGGCACACGAGTGGTTTATTAGGTTTTAGGCTTTAGGCTTTAGGCTTTAGGTGGCAACCGAATTCTTTATCCTTTAAACATTAACCATTATGCACGGCGACAGCCGTTAAAAAAATATGGAGAAAAAAACGGACTGGCTCAAATGGCCCCTCGAGCATTACTCGATCACGCTGCTCCTCATCGGTGTCCTGCTGGTGCTGGGCATCTATGGCATGTGGGTCATGCCCAAGGATGAGTTCCCTCATGCCGTCATCCGCCAGGGCGTGGTGGTAGCGGTCTATCCCGGCGCTACCAGCGAAGAAGTGGAGAACCAAGTGGCCCGACCGCTGGAGCGCTACCTGTTCACTTACAACGAGGTGAACCCCGCAAAGACCGTCACGACCTCCCAAAACGGCATGTGCCTGGTGATGGTGAGGCTCGACGACGACGTGAACAACAAGGACGAAGTGTGGAGTAAAATCAAACACGGCCTGAACACCTTCAAGAGCCAGTTGCCGGCAGGCGTGCTGGCCCTGGTGGCCAATGACGACTTCGGCAACACCTCGGCATTGCTCATCGCCATCGAGAGCGACCAGCGCAGCTACCGTGAGCTGCAGCAATACACCGATGACCTGAGCGACCGCCTGCGCCACATCCCGTCGGTTTCCAACGTGAAGATTTACGGCGAGCAGAAGGAGCAAATCAGCCTCTATATCGACCGTGAACGGCTGCAGGCCTATGGCATCGGCGACCAGGTGCTGTTTTCACAGCTTCAGGCCCAAGGCCTCACCACGATGAGCGGTGCCATCAGCAACGGCGGTCAGCAGGTGCCCATCCATGTTGAACCGACCGAAAACAGCGAGGAGGAAATCGCGAACCTAATTATCTTCTCCAATCCCGCAACAAGTGAGGTTGTCCGTGTGAGGGACATTGCCCGTGTGGTGAGGGAATACCCGCCTGAAGCGAGCTACATCGAGCAGGACGGGCACCCCTGCGTGCTGTTGTCCATGGAGATGATTCCGGGCAATAATGTGGTGAAGTACGGCGAGGATGTGGACAAGGTTCTCGAGCAGTTCAGACAGAATGAGCTGCCTGAGGACGTGAAGGTGACACGCATCGCCGACAAACCCAAGGTTGTGAGACTGAGCGTGAGGGATTTCCTGCGCGACCTGTTCATTGCCATGGTTGTCATCATCCTGGTGATGATGGTGCTCTTCCCCCTGCGCTCGGCTATCGTGGCAGCCATCACCATTCCGCTGAGCACGATGGTGTCGGTGGCCATCATGTATCTCGTCGGCATCGAACTGAATATTGTGACCCTGGCAGCGTTGATTGTCGTGCTGGGTATGATTGTCGATAACAGCATCGTGGTCATCGACGGTTACCTGGAATACCTGGACAAGGGGCATGAGCCACATGTGGCTGCCATCGAATCGGCACGCCAGTATTTCCTGCC
The DNA here is from genome assembly GCA_902782465.1 of uncultured Bacteroidales bacterium. GTDB lineage: Bacteria > Bacteroidota > Bacteroidia > Bacteroidales > Muribaculaceae > Sodaliphilus. The sequence goes on along the minus strand of CACZNH010000040.1, from coordinate 3,513 downwards.
CATGATGCTCGCCACCCTGTGCATCTGCATCATCTTCTTCCCCTTCCTGTGGACGATGAAAGGTGTCTTTCATGACTGCCTGAAGGATTTCCCGTGGACAGTCACCATCAACCTGATGGTGTCGCTATTGCTTGCCGTGACCGTGATTCCCTTCCTGGAAGTGCGCATCATCAAGCCCGATAAGGTGACGACCGGCGGCAACGCCATCACCCGTTGGGTGCAGAAGACCTACGACCATGTGCTGGATTTCACCTTCTGCAACCCGTGGATGACCATTGTGGGCTGCATTGTTGTCATCCTGCTGTCGAGCATCATCATACCGACGTTGAAGATTCGCCTTTTCCCCTATGCCGACCGTGACCAGTTTGCCGTGGAGATTTTCCTTCCTGACGGCAAGGGGCTGAACGAGACCGAACAGTTGGCCAATTGCGTCCGTGACTCGCTGGCTGCCGACGACCGTGTGACTGGCATCACAAGTTTTATCGGTTGCTCATCGCCAAGGTTCATGGATGCCTATGCTCCCCAGATAGCTGGCAACAATTACGCCCAGTTTATTGTCAACACCAAGTCCAACAAAGCCACCCTTGAACTGCTGGCAAAATACCAGCCTATGTTGGGCGAAAGGTTCCCCAACGCCTACGTCAAGTTCAAGCGCCTGGACTATCTGGAGGTCAACGAGCTGGAATACCGCTTCTATGGCGACAACCTCGATTCGCTGCATGTGGTGGCCGAACGCCTGATGGACCGCATGAGGGAAATGCCCGAATTGGAGTGGGTACACACCGATTTCCTGCAGCCCTACCCCATCGTGAACGTGCAGCTTGACCCTGTGGCTGCGGCACAGTTGGGAATCACTCGGACATCGGCTCAACTGACCCTGGGCGCCACGACCAGCGACCTGCAGGTGGGACAACTGTGGGAAGGCAACCGTGACGTTCCGGTCGTCGTTAGGGGTGAAAACGATTTGACATACTCAAGTGTACAGGATATCGCACTGTCAACACCCGCCACCATACTGTCGGGCAATTTGGGCGACAAGGCCACCTCAGTGACCTTGCGACAGGTGGCCGACGTGTCACCCCTGTGGAGCGAGAGCCGCATACAACACCGCGGTGGAGAGCGTTGCATCACCGTGACGGCGCAGTTCAAGCAAGGCATCTATACCGGACCCGTCGAGAAGGACATCGCACGCATCATGCAGCATGAGATACAGCTGCCCCAGGGTGTGCGCTGCGAGGTGGGCGGCGAGATAGAATACGGCGACGAGGCGATGCCCCAAATCCTGGGAGGCATCATCATCGCCATCATCATCATCTTCATCTTCCTGCTGTTCAACTTCAAGAAGTATGGCATCACCATGGTCTGCATCGCGGCCCTTGCCTTGATGCTTCCGGGCAGCCTCATCGGCCTGGGGCTGATGAACCGTGCGCTGGGACTGACATCCATCTTCGGTCTCATCACCCTCATGGGTATCATCATGCGCAACGAGATTCTCATCTTTGAGCATGCCAATGACCTGATCAAGAAATATGTGGCAAAATCAGGAGATTGGACGGTTGACCGTCGGGCCTATAACAGGGCCGTGAAACGGGCCGCCTACGATGCCGGCAAGCGCCGCATGGTGCCCATCTTCCTCACCACGGCAACTACAGCCGTTGGCGTGGTACCGATGATTATTGCCCAATCATCCTTCTGGATGCCCGTGGGCGTGACCATCTTTGCCGGCGGCATCGGCTCCTTGATTATGGTTGTGACCATGCTGCCGGTGGTGTATTGGAAAACGAATTTGAAATAGAGTTTTCAGGCTATAGGCTTTAGGGGTGCGGATGCAACCTAACGCCTAAAACCTAAAACCTAAAAACTGACAACTGAAAACTGACAACTGAAAACTGACAACTGAAAAATATGAGAAAATTGATTTCAATAGTCGTTTGTGCCTTCACCTGCTTGACGGTGGCGGCTGGCGGGAATTACGGTCTTGACCAGCTGCTCGACTCGGCACGACACCATAATATCGCCCTGCGCACGGCACGTTACAACATCCAGGCGGCACAGCAGCAGCGCAAAGAGGCGTTCACCAAATATTTCCCCAATGTGAGCGCCACAGGGCTTTGGTTTAACGCCAATAAACCAATGGCTCAAATGGAAATCAACCCGTCTGAATTCATATCGCCAGAATTGGGTGCAACATTGGCCCAGAGTTTCCCTCCCGAAGCTTTGGCGTCACTCGCCAATCCCATGAATGTGTCAATGATGAAAAATGGCACCATCGCCTCGGTGATGGCAGTCCAACCCGTCTTTGCCGGAGGGCAGATTGTGAACGGCAATCGCCTGGCACGAGTCGGCGAGGATGTGAGCCGCCTGCAGCTCAAGCTGTCGGAAAACGAGGTGGACAGGACCACCGAGCAATATTTCTGGCAGCTGGCATCACTACAGGAGAAGATGAAAACCGTCGAGGCGGTCGAGGCGTTTCTCCAAGGTATATGCAAGGACACCGAAGTTGCCGTCAATGCAGGAGTCGCCATGCGCAACGACCTGTTGCAGGTGCAACTGCGGCAAAACGATGTGGCCAGCCAGAAGCTGAAACTCCAGAACGGCATTTCACTCGTGCGCATGCTGCTCAGCCAGTACTGCGGCTTGCGCGACACGGCGTTTGTCATCAGCTATAACGCTGACGCTGTTTCCCCCATGGCGCTCAGGCAGGACCACAGCCAGGCAGCATTGAACACTGCCGAGTACCAGCTCATGGGCAAACAAGTCGAGGCGGCACAGCTGCAGGTAAAAATGGCGACGGGACAGAACCTGCCCACGGTGTCGGTCGGTGCAGGATACAATTATCATAATTTGTTCGACCTGAATCACTCCTTCGCAATGGTGTTTGCCACCGTGAGCATCCCCATATCGGACTGGTGGGGCGGCTCACACGCCATCAATCGCAGCAAACTGGAACTCCAGAAAGCCCAAGAGCAGCTGACCGACAACACCGAGCTGTTGGTCATCGGGATGCAGAACGCATGGAACGGCGTGGAAGAAGCCTACAACCGACTCAACCTGGCTCAACTGAGCATCGAACAGGCCACCGAGAATCTGCGACTGAACCGCGACTATTACCAAACCGGAATCTCCAAGATGTCCGACCTGCTGGAAGCACAGATGCTCTACCAGCAGGCCTGCGACCAGCGCACTGACGCCTTTATCGACTATCAGAACAAACTGCTCGATTACCGCCTGGCGACAGGCCAATAGCACGGGAAATTCCTGCTATCGAATGATGACACAGCCTCTTCATAAACAAAGGCGCTGTGTCATAATTGCTACATGGTAATATAACCGTACTTTCGCACGGGAAAGCTTGTGCAAACTGAAGGCAAACGAGTTTACTCGATTTGCTGAAGTGCCGCCAAGCTTCGGGATAGCTTGTGCAAACTGAAGGCAAACGAGTTTACTCGATTTGCTGAAGTGCCGCCAAGCTTCGGGAAATTAAACAAATTATTAAATTAAAATTAATATTAT
>CACZNH010000039.1 GCA_902782465.1 uncultured Bacteroidales bacterium | reverse complement strand
CCTGTTTACATAACATTCAATAACATAGCCCCATCGGGGCGGCAGATTGTATTTCAAGGAATTAGTGCCGCCCCGACGGGGCTATTATGTTTGTGGATAACCGTCTTGTACAGGGATTCCGTTCGGCTACGCCTCACTTCATCCCTGCCTATAACCTTGCGTCCCTAACGGGACTCTTTTACCGGACAATAATGATAGAAAACAGACATTTACATCCAGGGATGTATGTTCTGCCGCTGGCTGAACTTGAAATGATGGAAAATGTCTCCTGCTGTTACATCAAGTTCGAAATCTCTTGACTCAAGCGAGTCGGGCAATGGATCGACGATAATCGTCATCAGATTCCCGTTCATCTCGACTTCAAGCCACTCGCCCTTGAATGACATCGGGTTCTCATAGTTGATTTCCTGATAAACCCCATCAATGTTGATGTTGCTGATCCACGGGTGGCCATAATTCTTGCACTCAAAGGTGAAAGACCCTCCTTCTTGATACAACAGATAGACGCCATTATCGCTCATCACGTCAACCTCGCTGACCCACTTCATATTTGGCCATTTGCCATCAGGCTCATCCAGACTGCATCCGATGAACAACAGTGACAACATCAGCAACAATACACTCACAATTTCTTTTTGCTTCATCATTTTTATCAATTATGACTTTACTGATTGCAAAAGTATAAAGGTTTCTTTGAATCACAATACCCAATCGACAATATTGCGCAAATAGTCCCCTAAACGCGCTAAAATCGCCAGCCTAAACTGACGCAAGAACAGCCCAGACTGGCAAGCCTTTAGCCAAGGTATTCGGGGCGGTGGGGGTAGTGGTTGCGTTGGGATTCGAAGGTGGCTGGTGAGGATTTCAGGGCGGCAGTGTCGGCAAGGATATCGTAGCTGGCGGCGATGCCGGCGAGAGTGACGTCCTCGGCGCCGATGGCAGGAGCGGCAATTTCGGGGATGGGAATGTCCCAGCCGTAGAATGCGTTCAGGGCCTCCAGCATCATGGCGGTGCCGCGTTGCTTGCCCTCGCGGCTGTAGCCGGCGATGTGGGGCGTAGCGACGATGGCCTTGTCCAGCAGGTCACGGGAGATGTGGGGCTCGTTTTCCCAGCAGTCGAGGGCGACGTCGCCGTGCCAGCCAAGCAGGGCGGCATTATCGACGATGGCGCCACGGGCGGCGTCGATGAGCAGGCGACAATGGGTCAATCCGTCAAGGAACGCCTGGTCGCACAGGTGCCACGTTGGCCACGCGCCGTCGCGGGTCAATGGGGTATGGAAAGTGATGATGTCGCAGCGACGCTGCAACTCGTCAAGGGGAGAAAAGGTGACAACAGCAGAACCTTCCTTATCTTCACGCGGAGGGTCGTTAAGGAGGACATCAAAGCCGAGTTGGCGGGCCCAACGGGCAACGATGGAACCGATATGGCCCACGCCGACGATGCCGAGGGTGAGGCCGTCGGCAGAGGTGATATTGCAGGCGTCCATCCATGCGGCGATGGCACAAAATACCCACTGGGCAACGGCGGGAGCGTTGCAGCCGGGGGCATTGCGCACGGTGATACCGTGGGCGGCACAGTAGTCAAGGTCAATGTGGTCAGTGCCTATGGTTGCCGAGCCGATGAAGCGCACGCGGCTGCCGTCAAGCAGATTGGCATCACAGCGGGTGCGGGTACGCACAATGAGGGCATCGGCATCCTTCACGGCATCGGGCGTGATGTCACCGGGCTCCAAATACTCGACTTGGGCGTATGGCTCGATGAGCCCCTGGATGTTCGGGATATGGCTATCGACGATGATTGTCATGGCGTGAAGAGGTTAGCGGCAGCCATAGCGATGCAACCGACAATCAGCAGCAAGAGCCAGACATAGCGGTAGCCGTTGTGGGTATGCAGGGTGTGGGTATGTGCTATCTGGACAGCAACCATGAGGTTGAGCAACGGCAGATAGACGGCCACATGGCTGTAATCAATGCAGATGGCGATGAGCACCGAGATGAGCACAAAGACAAAGAAGGCGTTATACACGCGCGTCTGCACCCTGTAGTTCATGATGGTGAACAGGTTGACCACAGCTAGGACAATTCCCAGCAATGAGGTCAACGCCGTGAGAATGAGCAACAAGGTCGCAGCATGGTCGCCTGTCTGATTCCAGATGCCGAGGATTTGCGGTGCCACAAAGTCGGCCAGCGAAGCAATTCCCAGTCCCAACACAATCCAGAACGGCGTCAGCAGGCCAAAAAGCATGGCCAGCACGCCCTTGAGGTTGAGGACGCCCATATTGAGGAATCCCAAGAGGAAAGCGGGTATCAGCACCAGGAAACCGTAGTTAAACATGGCGCCTGCCGTCGCCAACGCGAAAAGCAGGAAGATGCGGCGCTGGGAGTGCTTATCCTGGAAGGCCGCAAACAGCGGCATCGCGGCCACTGCGGTCACCAGCGACAACAGCGTCCCTGCATTGAAGGAAACAAGCGAGGCGGGATGGGCTATCTGCAACAGGAAGAACGCCGAGGCAAAAAGGTGTGTCACGGCACGCACATAGTTAAACACCTTGTTCAGCGCCAGCATCATGCCGCCTGTCACCAGCAGACACAATACGTTGAGCGTCACTGACAGTGCGCTGTTGCCCATCAGTTCCCCGTCAAGGGTGAAAAAGATGCCGCTGCCACTTGTGGAAACAGGCTTAACGCCCATTGACCACGCCACAAAGGCTGCCACAACAAGGGCGACAGCACACAGGACCATGAAGGCCCGTGAGTTAAAGTATTCGTTGATATGTTCCCTTGCCGTCATTTGTCGGTGGGCTCGTCCAGGTCGCGACGTTTCCAACTCTTACGGCGGCCGTGGATGATGGGCACTTCCTTGTCGGCGCCCAGGGTGGGTTTGCGGTCACGCAGGATGCGCTTGGCAAAGGTTGCCGTGTGGCGGAACTCCTGGTCGAAGTCGTCGTCATAGCGGCCCTTCTTGTCGCGGTTGTCCACGTCACCCATCATGCGGCGGTCGCGGGCAACGTTGGCGCGGCGCTGACGTTCCTCGTCGCTGAGGGGCTGCTCGTCACGACGGTCGCCTTCGAAGCGGCGGGGACGGGCGGGACCATCGTCTCGGCGCGGACGACGCGGACCGTCATCACGGCGGCGCGGACGGTCGTCACGGCCCTCACCAACACGCTGGCTGTGGTAATTGCCCTTGCTGCGCTCGCTGGCACGGAAGCCCTCGTTGCGGATGTGCTCGCCACGGCCACGCATCTCGTCATAGCGTCCGTCAAAGATGACGTACTGCAGCAGTTCGCAGTCCAGACCGCCGTTATTGAGTTTATAGCGCACCGACGGCTTCAAGCCCACCTTGTAGTGCGACTCGTCGCCAAAGCAGATGAGCCAGATGTTATAGCCCTGGAAGGTGTGCTTGAACTTGTGACCCAGGTCATTGTAGAACTGCTCGATATCCTCTACGTTGAGGCGCTCGCCGTAAGGCGGATTGCTGATGAGGGTACCGCCAGCAGGCACCTCGAGGATGTCGTTGAAGTCACGGCGTTCCAGCTCGATGTACTTGTTCAGGCCGGCATTCTTGACATTGGCGCGGGCAATGGCGATGGCCTTGCCCTCGATGTCGCTGCCGTAAATCTTGTGGGTAAACTCGCGCTCACCGCTGTCGTCGTTGTAAATCTTGTCGAACAGGTCGGCGTCATAGTCGGGCCATTGCTGGAATGCATAGCTGTCGCGATAAACGCCGGGGGCGATGTTGGCGGCAATCAGCGCAGCCTCGATGAGGAAGGTGCCCGAGCCGCACATGGGGTCAATGAGGTCGGTCTTTCCGTCCCAGCCGCTGAGCAGGACGATGCCGGCTGCCAGCACCTCGTTGATGGGCGCGTCGGTCTGCGCCACACGCCAGCCGCGCTTGAACAGCGGGTCACCGCTGCTGTCGAGCGACAGGGTGACGTCACGACCCGAGATGTGGACATCCAGACGGATTTCGGGATTGTCGAGACGGATACTGGGGCGCTTGCCGTACTTCTCGTTGAAGAAGTCAGCGATAGCGTCCTTGACACGGTAAGTGACAAAACGGGAATTGTTGAAGTCCTCGCTATAGACGGTAGCGTCGATGGCAAAGGTGGTCTTCACGGTCATCAGCTTCTCCCAGTCATAGCCTTTGAGCTGCTCATACAGGTCATCGGCACTGGTAGAGCGCAGCGTGAGCACGGGCTTGAGGATACGCACTGCCGTGCGGCAAGCAAAGTTCGCCCTGTAGAGCATCTCCTTGTCACCCTTGAAATAGACCACGCGGTTACCCTCGTTCACGTCCTCGGCGCCCAGGGCGCGCAACTCGTCGGCGAGCACCCCTTCCAGTCCGAGGAAGGTTTTCGCCACCATGTCAAATTTTTCAGTCATCATGTTCAATCAATATCTCGTTGAGGCTGCAAAGTTACTCCAAAAAACCGACATATAACGAAATTTTTGCGTACCTTTGCACGAAATTATTTATCAATCAAATATATCAACGATTCAAATGGAGAAAATTCAAGCAGGTAAATACGTGGAACTCGTATATGAGATCTTTGTCGTGAACGGCGAGGAGCAGACCAGTGTGTTCAAGTTCAATAAGGAGCATCCCGACGCTTTTGTCTTCGGAATGGACCTGTCGCTCATCGAGGGATTCCAGAACCACATCATGGGCCTGGAGCAGGGCGAGAAATTTGACTTTACCCTGCAGCCCCACGAGGCCTTCGGCGTGAAGAATCCCGAACTCATCTATGAGCTGGAGAAGGAAATCTTCCACATCGACGGCAAGTTTGACGCCGAGAACATCCGTCCCGGTGCACGCGTGCCCATGATGACCCAGGAGGGCATGCGCATCGAGGGACAGGTGGTGAAGGTCACCGACGACAAGGTATTCATGGACTTCAACCACCAGCTCGCCGGCGAAACGGTGCGCTACAGCGGATTCGTTCAGGTCGTGCGCGACGCCACGCCCGAGGAACTCCAGCCCAAGCACCATGGCTGCGGATGCGGCTGTGAGGAGTGCAACAGCGGTGACTGCGGACACGACCACGGCGACGGCTGCGACTGCGGCTGCGGCGGCTGCTAACACTTATCAAACAACTTGAACAACTGATAACAACTTGAACAACTAAAAATTGTTGTTATTGTTGTCTTTTTCAGTTGTTTTGGTTGTTTGACAAGCTTAATTAAGGAAATTTTTCTTTAATTAATTTGCACATATTAAATTAATGTGTACCTTTGCCCCTGATTTAAAAGAACAGATATTTAAAACATTAATATTTAAAGATTTATTATGGCAAGATTTGATAAGGCTATCTTAGCAGAGAAGTACGGTATCACTGGTGTTACCGAGGTTCTGTATAACCCCAGCTATGAGGTGATGTTCAATGAGGAGATGCGACCCGACCTGGAAGGTTTTGACAAGGGCCAGGAGACCGAACTGGGTGCCATCAACGTGATGACCGGTATCTACACCGGCCGTTCGCCTAAGGACAAATTCATCGTTGACGACGCCAACAGCCACGACAAGGTGTGGTGGACCACTCCCGGTTATCCCAACGACAACAAGCCCGTTAACGAGCAGACCTGGGCAGCCCTGAAGGACCTTGCCGTAAAGCAGCTGAGCGGCAAGCGCCTGTTTGTAGTTGACGGTTTCTGCGGTGCCAACAAGGACACCCGCATGAAGGTTCGCTTCATCATGGAAGTGGCATGGCAGGCCCACTTCGTGACCAACATGTTCATCCGTCCCCAGAACGAGGAGGAATTTGACCAGGAGCCCGACTTCACCGTTTACTGCGCCAGCAAGGCCAAGGTGGACAACTACAAGGAGCTGGGTCTGAACAGCGACACCGCCGTTGTCTTCAACGTAACCAGCAACGAGCAGGTCATCCTCAACACCTGGTACGGTGGTGAGATGAAGAAGGGTATGTTCTCGATGATGAACTACTTCCTGCCCCTCAAGGGCATTGCTGCCATGCACTGCTCGGCCAACTGCGATATGAACGGCGAGAACACCGCCATCTTCTTCGGTCTGTCGGGCACCGGCAAGACCACGTTGAGCACCGACCCCAAGCGCAAACTCATCGGCGACGACGAGCACGGCTGGGACGACAACGGTATCTTCAACTTCGAGGGCGGCTGCTATGCCAAGGTCATCAACCTTGACAAGGACGCTGAGCCTGACATCTACAACGCCATCCACCGCGACGCACTGCTCGAGAACGTCACCGTTGACGCCGAGGGCAAGATTGACTTCGCCGACAAGAGCGTGACCGAGAACACCCGCGTGAGCTACCCGATTTATCACATCAAGAACATCGTGCGCCCCATCAGCCACGCTCCCGCTGCCAAGCAGGTGATCTTCTTGAGTGCCGATGCATTCGGCGTGCTGCCTCCCGTGTCGATTCTCGACGCCGAGCAGACCAAGTACTACTTCCTGAGTGGCTTCACCGCTAAGCTCGCCGGTACCGAGCGCGGCATCACCGAGCCCACCCCCACCTTCAGCGCTTGCTTCGGCCAGGCATTCCTGGAGCTGCATCCCACGAAGTATGCCGAGGAGCTCGT
>CACZNH010000038.1 GCA_902782465.1 uncultured Bacteroidales bacterium | reverse complement strand
CGGGCTTAAAAGCAAGCCCCTTTTTGAGAAATCACAATTATAGCATTGAAACTTAATGATATGTGCTTGCTGTATCTCTTTTTAGCGGACACTATTGATTCAGATTAATCAGTTGTTGTTTCCCCTGATGGCGCGGATGCGTTGTGCTAGGGTGGGGTGGCTGTAGCTGAACCACACGACGAGGGGGTGGGGCGTGAGGTTGCTCAGGCCGTGGCTGGCCAGTTTCTTCAGTCCGCTGATGAGCGTTTCGCCGTGGCCATATTGTGCGGCATAGGCGTCGGCACGGTACTCGGCGCGGCGTGAGATGGCATTGCTGGCAGGGTTCAACAGCAGGTCGATGGGCGAGAACAGCAGCGAGAAGGCCACCAGCGCCAGGATGAACGACGGGGCTGTGCCTCCCAGGGCGGCAGGCAGGTCGGGATTACTTACCAGCAATGAGAAGATAAACAGGTTCACCGCCACCATCGCGATAGAGATGAACATATTCTTGAACGTGTCGCGGTGCTTGTAGTGGCCGAATTCGTGGGCCAGCACGGCGACAATTTCGTCGTTGGTCATCTGGTCCTGCAGCGTGTCATACAGCACGATGCGCTTTTTGGGACCGAAACCCGTGAAATAGGCGTTGGCCTTGGTCGAGTGCTTGCTGCCGTCGATGATGTAGATGTCCTTGAACTTAGAGCCGAAACTCTTGACCGCCGCCGTGATGGCGTCGCGCAGTTCGCCCTCGGGCAGCGGCGTCTGCTTGTTGAACAGTGGCACGATGAGGTTGCTGTAGAACATCGAGAAGAACACGATAAACACGGCCACCACCAGCGTCGCCCAAATCCAGAACTGTTGCCCGAAGGTCAGGTACAGCCAATAGACTACAGCCATCAGCACAGCGCTCAGGATGGTAGAGACCAGGAATGACTTGAGGGCGTCGAGCCAGTAGGTCTTGTGCGTCGTGCGGTTGAAGCCGAAGCGCTCCTCGACCACAAAGGTTGAATAGTAACTGAACGGCAGGCCGATGACGGTGTTGAACAGGTTGTAGATGACCAGAAACAGCACCACCTGCACGACGGGCACGTCGGTCCACGCCTTGCACTGGTTGTCGAGCCATCCCAGCAGTCCGAAGCCCAGGATGACCAGCGTCAACGCGAACGATACGCACCGCGCCACGAGCGACACCCGCTTGTTGGTGCGCATATACTCCTGCTGCTTGCGGTACTTCTCCTCGTCATACAGTCCCTCCAGTTCGGGCGGCACCGGATGCGACATCCACCGCGTGTTGAGCCACGACAGCACACTGCTCACCACAAAATCCAGCGTCACAAACGCCACAATCAACCACAATAAAGTCTGCGCCATATTCAATTCAATGTTTTATTGCCACAAAGTTACATGATTTCGGCCATAACCCTTCACCTTTCACCCTGCAAAAATCGTGAAATTCGGGAGTACTACTCCGTATTTTCTAGTGAAATCTTGAGTTGTACTCCGCATTTTAATGAAAAAGACATTGACCGATAAATAAATAGCAAAAAACGTCTTCAAAAATCATCCATTTCCTCCACATTCCGTTAAGGCGACCTTAATACAAAGCAAATCGGTCGGGTTACCGTAAAGGTAATCCAACCGCGTATGCTTTGAAAAACGAGCCGATAAATTAGAATTAATTTATTGCAATAGATGATGATAGACCTATTTCTCTAACGTCGTTAGCCACTCTGCGCATTCATCGGCTAGCAGGGCAATAAGTTTCATGTAGTAGGTAGTCAGCTCAGCTGGTTTTTTCTTATTCAACCCGGCCATGTTATGTTGCAAGGAAAGCAGGATGCGGAGCATCCGGCGTGTGAACTGTTCGTCTTCAAAATAAATAATCAGGGCGATGATATGCTTGTATGGGCACAGGCGATGTCCACATTCCCATGCATTGTAGGTGGCTTGCGAGATATCTAAGGCAAAGGCGATCTGTTCTTGGGTTGCACCCTTATTCTGGCGTGCTTGCAGGAGGGCCGACGAGAAATCATATAGGATATTCATTTCTCACCTCCTTTCAGATAATAGGGCAAAAACTCATCAGGGTCATTCACGCTTATCGCAACGGGTATTCCTTCCTTGCGAATAATCAAAAAAACATTCTTTTCATCAATCACATAGGAACGGATTGTGCCAATTCCTTCCAGGTGAGGCCAACCGACATAACCAAATATTCCGCCACTGCCAAATACTTTTATCATAGGGATACGAGATAATAGCTGTTGCCCATCGACTCGTACAATGCGGTCAATGTTTGCATAAGGTATGCGATTTGTTCGAGCCAGAGTCCGAATACCAACCCCTTCATCGTCGGCAACTATATAGGTTGGGAAAAGGAAGAAAACAGAAATGAATGGGATGATCAGAAGGATAGCCATGATGACCAATGCGGGTATGAGATTATTAATTCCTTTCGATATGAGGTGCATCATACCGAGGACAGCGATAAGCCACACGGCAAGATATCCCCAATTTACTTTCCTATGCGAGCATTCATATATAGTTTTCATCATTACTTCAGTTTTAGTTCTTAATTAATTCACGTCACAAAGTTATTGCTCATTTCATCTCATTATTATCAGTTTTGCTGATAAAATAGTTGACTTGGTGATTGATTGACATCGTCTTCAATGCTCACGCTCGGCTATATTCAAGAAAACTTGACATTGCGCTCGCTTACTCGCATTGGTATTTATGACTCGCTGGTACTCGTCCAGACTTTTATATTTTTGGAAAAGTTTCTCAACCGATTATGCTTTTAAAAGACGTATATCCAAGTCACAAATGAGGTCTCAGTGCTCTTTGCTGATAAATGTCAGGACTTGCTGTGCAATTGACCTCATTCCTTTTACGGTGGGGTGATTCTGTTTCTTGTCAATATCTTTTAGCTCGATATATGGAATATCGTAATGGTTACAAATAACTATGGTCGATTCCTTAAAATCTTTATCCAGTATGTCATTGATGAGAAAGAAGATCCTGACATTGGGATACCGCTCCTTTGCCTGCTGGAGCAGGTAAGCCAATGCGGGACGATAGGTGAAAAAGTCGGCCTGGTCGAAATTATCGTATTGATAATCGCCCAATTCTGCCCCTGCCCAGTCGTCGTTGGTGGCTCCAAAGATGAAAATCACATCAGGGCTTCCCAAGCGCGGCAATCGGGTGACAAACGACCTGTAGCTGTAATCTTCATTGTTGTAGCCGTGGTTGCTGACCGTTGCACCGCTGTAGGAGTCGTTCTTCTCAATGAGGCAGCCAGCCTGATTGATGACCTGCCACCACCAGGTCTGAGTGACATTTTCCACATCGGTTCTTGAAGTGTCGGTCGGGGTATAGTACCATGTCTCGTTTCCCTCAGGTATATCCCCTGAAAAGTCGAGTAAGAGTCACCCAAAACGGATACTCGTGGCCGATTCTGTGCGCAGACAAATAGCGGAATCAACAGAGCAAAAAGCAATAATTTTTTCATAATAGGTCTAATGATAATGATGAATTCAATAACTATTGATATCCAACAATCTTATTTTCTAATGATTGCTTCAATTAGTTTCTTAATACTGCAAAGTTAGGCATTTTCTATATTGTCTCTTATTATCTGGTGGTTTTTGTTCATGAGGTGCCGCTTTTTCGTGCCTGGGAACTATTCCTGTGACGCACGCACGGCGCGAACAGCGCAGCCGTGTGCACGTTGTCCGCCGTAGCCGCCAACCCATTGTGAATTGAATCCCATGCCGCCCGCACTGGCTGAACTGCTATAGTGGAAGAGTTCGCGTGACCAGTAGTAGCCGCACCAGTCTAAATCCTCAAGCGTGCTATCACAAAATTCGCCCGTTAACGGCAGGAATATCGTGTTACCGTTGGAACCGATGACCAGATACCCTGCCACACCGTTCACCGTCTTGTATCTCCAGGTGCAGTAGAGTTCCAATTCTTCCTGTTGCTCAATCGTCGGCATGCGCCACGACGGCCCCAAATTCACGAATGCGGCATCGTCTTCCTGTTCCAGTTCGGTTTTGTTGTCAACCGTTCCGAGATTACTATCCGAGCAATATTTTGTCAATGAGTTGTCGCTGCCATTGCACCATTTGTAGGTTTCCCAGTTATAGACTTCCTTGGGCTCGGTCTCGCCCCAGGCAAAGTGGTCTCCATGCTGTTCGGGACTGCTGGCTCCGATGTTCTTCGTCGCCCACAATGTGCCGCTAGGCAGTCCCATGTCAACGTACTCCTCTAGTGAAATAGCCTCGGAATAGGCAATAATACGGATGGGGACAATCATCTGGCTTCCATCAGGGGATGAGTTCTTGATTGTTACGTTGCCGTTGTATTGGCCTGGAGTGTCTCCATCAAAAACAACTATCAGCGGCTCGGAACATCCGCTGGGAATCACAATGTTCATGCTCGAGGCGTAACCGTTTTCTTGTTTGAACGAGAAAGGTTCATCGATAGTGGCCGTTAGCATCATATCCTCCTGCGAGTTATTGACGATAGTCAGGTTGCCCGTGTGAGGCGTCCCGATGGGCAAAATACCCAGGTCAAGGTTCTGCTGCATGGTGTAGAATTCGTCTGATGGTGTGCGCACGGCACGGACAGTGTGACCGGTGTAGCGAAAATCGCTAAAGTAGCCCCAGCTTACGCCTCCCGAACCGATGCTCAGCCCTTCGCCATAGTATGAACCACCGTAGGCGCCGAGCTCGCATGACCAATACTCTCCGCTCCTTCCCTCTTCAATGGGCGAATTGTAGTAGAAAGAACCTGCGGCAGGCAAGAAAATGGAGTTGCCGTTAGGGCCGGTGAGCAAACGGCCGTTCACACCGTTGTGCTGTGTCCATTTACTGCTACAATACCTGCGCAGTTCTTGGATTTGGTTATATGAGGGGATTTGCCATGACGGGCCCCAGTTCACATAGGCAGCATCGTCTTTGAGGTCCAGATAAGCCTTGTTGTCAACCGTGCCACAGTCGCTATCTCTGCAGTATTTCGTCAGCGAGTTTTCGCTGCCGTTGCACCACTTGTAGGTATCCCACGAATATTCCTGCTTGGGCTCGGTCTCTCCCCAGGCGAAGTAGTCGCCGTACTCCTCGGGAGTGCTGGCGCCGATGTTGCACGTCGCCCAGAGTGTGCCGCTGGGCAGTCCCAGGTCCACCCACTCGTGTCCCGAGGTGGCACGTACGGTGACGGGGATGACGCACTTGCCACCCTCGAGTGCCGTGCTCCTGAAGGTCACGTTGCCGTTGTATTCACCACCCTCGGTCGCCGTGAACACCACCTCCACCGTGCTGCTGGAGTTGCCGGGCACATCAATGGCCAAGTTAGCAGTCGTGGCGTCTTCCAGTTTTAACAGGAAGGGCTCATCGGCAGTGACGAACACGGTCTTCTCCTCCTGGGTATAATTGACGATGGTCAGCTTGCCGGTGCGGGTATCTCCCACAATTACATCACCCAGGTCGAGGCTCTGCTGCTCGATGAAGAAGAACGAGACGAGCACGGGACGGACAGCAAATCCGGAGCAGCGATTGCCGCTTAACATGTACACGCCACCAATATCGAAACTCTGGCCTGTAGCGTAGTTGTGACCAGTGCACGTGCGCGACCAATAGTCGCCTATCGAATATGCGGTGGGCAAGAACAGGCTATTGCCGTTGGGACCGGTTACTTTATATCCGTCCACGCCGTTACGCGATATCCATGTCCAGGTACAGAATCTCTCCAGCTCATCTTGCTGCTTCTGGGTCGGCATGCGCCATGCCGAGCCCCAGTTCGCACTGGCGGCATCGTCCTCAGGCTCCAACTCGGTTTTGCCGTCAACAGTGCCGTAATGGCTGTCGGTGCAGTATTTCGTCAACGTGTTGGAACTGCCGTTGCACCACTTGTAGTTACTCCAGTTGTAATATTCCTTGGGTGCGGTTTCGCCCCAGGCGAATAAACTGCCGTATTCCTCGGCACGGTTCGCACCGACGTTACGTGTTGCCCACAGGGTGCCGCTGGGCAGCCCCAGGTCCACGAACTGCGTGACTTCATCGGTATAGGCAAGAGCCTGGAGCGGGATGGCCGTCTGGCCACCATCAAATAATGGGTTCTGGAAAGTTACATTGCCGTTGAATTGGCCATCCTCGGTCGCTGTGAACATCACTGTTACCGAAACATTGGAGTTACTGGGAACCACAACGGTTGCGCTCGTGGCATTGCCATCTTCCTGTTTCAGCAAGAAAGGCTCATCGACGGTGACAACCACGGTCTGATCCTGATTGGAGTAATTGAAGATGGTCAGTTCGCCGGTACGTGTCTCCCCGACGGGCACATCACCAAAGTCATAGCCCTGATGTGATATGTAGAGTTCTTTAACGATTTCGTCTTGCGACGCACGCACGGCGCGCACGGCACAGCCGGTGCTACGCTGGTTACTGGAACAGTTCATGTCCGTAGAGTAGAGCATTAGAATCCAGGCAGTGTAGGAGTTGCCCTCAACGAGCGTGCGTGACCAGTAGCACCCCTTCGAATCACTATCTTGGAGCGAAGTGTAGGTGCGTCTGCCCGTTGTGGGCATGAATATGGTATTACCGCTTGGACCGATGTACAGATAACCATTTACACCGTTTCGCGTTGTCCACTTCTTGGAGCAATATCGGGACAGCTCCAAGAACTGATCCTCAGTCGGCATGCGCCAGGAAGAACCCCAGTTTACGAAGGCGGCATCATCGTTCGGATAAAGTTCAGTTAAGTTGTCAACCGTGCCAAAATCACCGCTGGTGCAGTACTTCGTCAACTTGTGGTAATTGCTGTCGTACCACTTGTAGGTTTCCAGTGAATAGTTCTCCTTGGGCTCGGTCTCGCCCCAGGCAAAGTGGTCGCCACAATCCTCGGGCCTGCTGGCACCGACGTTGCACGTTGCCCACAATGTGCCGCTGGGCAAGCCCAGGTCGACGTACCTGTGCTCCGGAGCCTCGCCGCTGTAAGCAAGAGCCTGGACAGGGATAACCCGCTGGCCGCCATCAAGTGCCGAGCAGTTGAAGGTCACGTTACCGTTGAATTCGCCAGGCGTTGTCGCAGTGAACACCACCGTCACCGTGGCGCTGGAGCCTCCAGGTACACTGACGGTAATGCTTGCGGCACTGCCATCTTGCTGTTTCAATAAGAACGGCTCATCGGCGGTAACGGTTAGGGTCTGCTCTTCAGCGGTATTGTTGACGATGGTCAGTTCGCCTGTATGTGTCTCCCCGACGGGCACCTCGCCGAAGTCATAGTTCTGCTCCTCGATGCGGAGCTTCGGGCAACGCACAGGACGCACACTCCAACCCTCGCAGCGGTATTCCCAAGCGATATACACATTGCTCCAATTGAAGTACATGATATGACCCATATCGGCGAATATGTCCGTTTGTGACCAATAGCCAGCCCGTGAGCCCACGTCAATGAACGTCCTGCCCTCAATGTGGCCGGCATAGGGCATGAACATCGTGTTCCCATTGGGACCGGTGACCAATAGACCACTCACGCCGTTCTGCGTTTTTGAGGTCCAGGTGCAAACGTTCATCAACTCTACCAGTTGATCCTTAGTCGGCGTGCGCCATGATGACCCCCAGTTCATATAAGCCGCATCATCCTCAGGGTCAAGCGCATTCTTATAGTCAATGATACCGTACCCGTTGCTGCTGCAATATTTTGTCAACGAATATTGACTGCCGTCGCACCACTTGTAGGTGCTCCAGTCATATACATCTTTAGGCTCGGTCTCGCCCAAGGCGAAGTAGTCGCCATACTGCTCGGGAGCGTTGGCGCCGACGTTGCACGTCGCCCACAGCGTGCCGCTGGGCAGGCCCAGGTCAACCCACTCGTGGTCATCTTCTGGGTTCAGGATGATATAGATAATCGCATTGACATCACTGATGTTGACGGCATAGTCGCCGTTCACGTCACAGTCCATCGCGGGGTCGTCGCTCAAGATGCTGGCAACGACCTTGTGAACGTCGGCAACATTGACCTCGCCGTCATGGTTCACATCACCCTTGATGCCGCGAGCTTTTTCGGCAACTGTGATACTGCTGGCAGCATCAGGGGAATTGTTGCTGGCACAATCAGCTGCGGCATTGTCCAGCGTGTGGATGTATTGGGTACCGTCCCAAGTAATCGTTCCACACTTGGGAAACTTATAATTCCCGTCCCCGTCGGGATAAAAATGATAGACCGACGTCTGTGCACTGGCACTCAAGGCCACCATGAGGGCAGTGAGCAGTAATAATAGTTTCGTTTTCATGTCGTTTATAGCTTTAATTGATGATATGCCTACCCGTTGGCGGGATTAAAAAGTTAATAAATAGATGCTCAAAAAGTTGCGCATATCGCTGATTTTTAGTAATTTAGTGGTGATCAAAACATTAAATTCAAATCATCGTATGCACAACTTGTACGCAAATT
>CACZNH010000037.1 GCA_902782465.1 uncultured Bacteroidales bacterium | reverse complement strand
GATGCTGGTCACGCCCGCGGGGATGTTGACGCTGGCCAGGCTGGTGCATCCATCGAACAGGTAGTTGCTGATGGAGGTCAGACCGTTTGGCAGGACGACATCGGTCAACTGCTTGCAGTTTTGAAAAGCATTGGCTCCAATGTTGATAACACTGGCCGGAATAGAAACCTGGGTGATTTGGGAATTCTTTACGAAGTTGGGAGGCAAATACATAACACCGTAGGTAATGACAAGGTTGTTAATACTGTCGGCGGGCAAATTACCCATCGAGTTGCAGTATTTTGCAGTCCATACCAATGTTTTTAGGGAGTTGCAATTCCTAAAGGTGTTGCTGCCCACAGTTTTCAAGTTTTCCCCCACTGTCAACATGACTAACTTAGAGCAGCCGTCAAAGGCATAGTCTCCGATGGATGTCACAGTATCATGAATCCTGAAAACCAACAGATTAGAGCAATTGCGAAAAGCATAACTTCCATAGGAGGTAACAGTGCTATGGATGTCGAAATCCGTTATACCTGTACACCCATCAAAGGTGTGATCTGCAATGCTGGTGATGTGCGGAAGTTCCATCTTGGTCAAACCAGTGCATCCTGCAAACGCATAACTGCCAATACTTGTAATCGAATTGGTGATATCGATATTTCTCAAACCAGTGCAATTCTGAAACGCATGGCTATCAATAGCAGTGACGTCATAGTCTATACCATTGAAACTGACAGTACCACCTGCATACACATAACCGCTGTAACTGTTATAGTTTGTGTCCTTGTAGGTCACACTGACGGTATGATTACCAGTGACGCGATAATAAACTCCATTCACCTCAAAGTCGTAGGCACTGGCTTGGGCCAAGCATGTCAGCACAAGCAATAGGGTAAGGATTGCTTTTTTCATAAGCAGTAACGTTTTTAGTTGTTAATGGAATAAATAGATTTCTGCCTACAAATATACAGCAATTTCGTCAAAAAGACGTATAGCTTTGACAAAATCATATCAACACCCGCATTTTTCCTCCCAAAAAGAAAAAATAAATACAAAACTTCCCAGCATGAAAAAACAACTGCAACAACCTGAACAATCCATAAAAGTTGTCCCAAGTTGTTGCAGTTGTCTTTGAAACAAAGTGTGCGTCAGCCCTCAGAAAACTCAGATAAATCCGTAGTTTATAAAAAGGTGCGGATGCCTATTTGTTTAATTCGCGTAATTCGTAGTTTCTTAATTGAGAATGATGCTGATGAGCAGGTTGATATCCGAGATGTTGACCAAGCCGTCACCATTGACGTCGGCACGCTTCATCACCTCTGGGCTGGCTTTACCGCCCAGGATGATGTTCACCACAACGTTGATGTCACCCACGTTGACCACGCCGTCGCCGTTGACGTCGCCGCGCAACATCTTCTTCACCGTGCATTCGGTGTCTGCAAGGCGGTACTCTGTGCCATCAGCAGTCGAGAACAGCGTGCGGCTCAGCTTGATGGTGCCGGGACCGACAAAATTCTCGTCGGCAACGATTTCAAAGGTAAGCAAAGCTTCTGTGTCCTCGGGAAGGGGGCTTACTTCGGGAGAATAGACAATCACGCGGCTGGTTCCCGCCTCATGCACATGACTGCCAAGGACATGGCTTTCAACAAACCGGTCAGTTAAGATGTAGTGATTGATGGAAAGTCCCTCACTCTTGATAATGTCGGTCTGGAAAGCGGTATAATGCTGAGGGTTATCCATCATGACGTTAACAGTCATGCTGCCGCCAGGAGCAATCATGATGTCCTCGATATGCAGCTGGTCGCTGGTCTGCTGGCCGTAATTCTCGGGCCAGATGGTCTCGTCCTCGAGTACTACGTGTGACATCAGGTTGATGTCGGCATTGTCAATGACGTTGTTCTCGTCCAAATCGGCGGCCATGAAGTAGAACGGGGTCGGGTTATTGCCCATCACATAGTTTGCAGTGATAACAACATCGCCCACAGTGTAGTAGCCGTTGTTGTTCACGTCGCCCATGTTGTAGGGATAGACGGTCACAGTGCCTGTGTCATCGTTGACGTAAATGGGCTTTCCGTCGGAGCCCGTCAGCACGGTGTTGTTGAGGTGCAGAACATAGGTGCTGTCCACACCTTCAGGTGCCTGCAGGGTGACATATAACAATGTTCCGCTTTGGCCGCTGAAGGCATTGCTTGAGGAATGGCTCGTAATCTTATAGATGCCGTTACCCATTTCCTGGACCTCAAGCGTGTGGTCGCTGGCCTTGCGCTCTGACAGCCACACTTCGTACTGCTCTCCCTCTTTGTGGATGGTAAAGCCTTCGGGCAGTTTGAGTTCGGTCTGGAAGCCGTAGATGACATCCTCGTTCTGCAGCGTCACGGGCAGGTCGACGGTCTTGCCGTGCATGACTCCTGTGTTTTCGGGCAGGAAGAAATAGTTCCTGTCATAGCCGCTGCTGCCGTACATCCCTGTGCGGTCATAGCGCAAGAACACCTGCGTCTCATTGTTGCCGCCGGCTCCATAGAAGAAAGTCGATTCATTGGCATCCCAACCGGCATCCACGCTCTCGTAGATGTTGAAAATCTGGTTGGCGATAATCAAGTCTTGATTCAGACGGCTCTGAGCTTCCGCTTGTTTGGTGTTTTTCAAATACAGGCCAAACAGGGTGTGCTCTTTCTTCAAGGCTCCATTTTGCCTGTATTTGCCGGCATTCTTAGCCGAGAAGTGGGCGCCATAGGTGTTGGTGTTATAGCAGACTACCGAATAAACGTTATAGGTCTTTCCGTCAATGACCTTGGTGCCGTTCTCGCTCCAACTCAGCATCGCTGTTGTCGGCATGCGGTCGCCACCAACGTAGTTGACAAAATCGCCATCTTCGTCTTCCATGCCGGTGATAATGACTCCTTCAGGCAGATAGATGTCACACTGGAATGAATTGTAGGTGATTTCGCTGTATCGGTCACCAGTAGAATTATAGGCCATCGGCGTGAGTGACTGCACCTTGCTGTTCTGGTAAATCTCGTCGTCGTTCAGATAGAACCACACCATCTGGGTGTCACCAGAGAAGAAGCTGACGCTCTTCTCGACAAACAGGTGGTCGTTGGTCGCCAGACCGACCATATTGGGGGTAATGCTGTCGTACTTGAATCCAAGTTCGCCATCGCTCAAATCCTCGGCTTTTAATATGAAACCAAGGCAGATGGCCATTGTCAATAAAAAGAAATGTTTTTTCATAATCAACAGTTTTGTCGTTCTATACACCATACACGCGGGCGGCAATCCGCAATTACACCATACACAGCGCCGTTAGGCGCTTTTTAATCCTCGTCCTGGCCGTTGGCCTTGGCGATGCGTTTGCGTTCAAGTTCGTCAAGGACGATTTTGCGCATGCGGATGTGGTTAGGCGTAATTTCCACGTATTCGTCGGCTTTGATATATTCAAGCGCTTCCTCGAGGCTGAAGACGATGGGAGGTACAATCTTCACCTTATCGTCGGCGCCGCTGGCGCGCATGTTGGTCAGTTTCTTGGACTTGGTGACGTTGATGACCAAGTCTTTCTCCTTGGTATGCTCACCGACGACCTGTCCGCCATAGACTTCCTCCTGCGGGAAGATGAAGAAGCGGCCGCGGTCCTGCAGCTTGTCGATGGCGTAGGCGTATGCGGTGCCGCCTTCCATGGCGACCAGCGAACCGTTGGTGCGGCGCGAGATTTCGCCCTTCCACGGCTCATAGTCCAGGAAACGGTGCGACATGATGGCCTCGCCGGCGCTGGCGGTGAGCACGTTGGTGCGCAGGCCGATGATGCCGCGTGACGGAATCTTGAACTGCAGGTGGATGCGGTCGTTTTGCGTCTCCATCATGGTCATTTCACCCTTGCGGCGCGTCACCATGTCAATCATTTTGCTGGAATATTCCTCGGGCACGTTGATGCTCAGCTCCTCGATGGGCTCGCATTTCACGCCGTCGATGTGCTTGATGATGACCTGGGGCTGGCCCACCTGGAGCTCATAGCCCTCACGGCGCATCTCCTCGATGAGCACCGACAGATGCAGTACGCCGCGGCCAAATACGTTCCAGGCGTCCTCGTTCTCGGTGCGCTCCACACGCAGGGCAAGGTTCTTGTCCAGCTCGCGCTGCAGGCGGTCCCAGATATGGCGTGAGGTCACGAACTTGCCGTCCTTGCCAAAGAAGGGCGAGTCGTTGATGCAGAAGCGCATCGACATCGTCGGTTCGTCAATCGCGATGCGGGGCAGCGCCTCAGGATTGGAGGGCAGGGTAACGGTGTCGCCGATTTCAAAGCCTTCCAGACCGATGATGGCGCAGATGTCGCCGCTGCTCACGCTCTCGACATGTTGCTGTCCCATGCCCACAAAGGTGCGCAACTCCTTGATTTTCTGTTTTGCTACCTCGCCGTCCTTCTTGCACAGGGCTACCTCCATGCCGTCCTTGAGTGTGCCGCGGTGCACGCGGCCCACGGCGATACGTCCCACGTAGCTGCTGTAGTCCAGCGACGTGATGAGCATCTGGGCATCACCCTCGAGCATCTCGGGCTCGGGGATGTACTTGATGATGGCATCGAGCACGGCGGTGATGTTGTCGGTGGGCTGCTGCCAGTCCTCGCTCATCCAGCCTTCCTTGGCCGAACCGAAGATGGTGGGGAAGTCCAGCTGGTCCTCGGTGGCGTCAAGGTTGCACATCAGGTCAAAGACCATCTCCTGCACCTCGTCGGGGCGGCAGTTGGGCTTGTCCACCTTGTTGATGACGACGATGGGCTTGAGACCCAGTTGCAGAGCCTTCTGCAGCACGAAACGCGTCTGGGGCATCGGACCCTCAAAGGCGTCCACCAGCAGCAGGCAACCGTCCGCCATGTTGAGGACGCGCTCCACCTCGCCGCCAAAGTCGCTATGCCCCGGGGTGTCGATGATGTTGATTTTGTAGCCGTTGTAGCTGATGGACACGTTCTTGGACAGGATGGTGATACCGCGTTCGCGTTCCAGGTCATTGCTGTCCAGAATCTGAGTGCCCATGTTTTGGTTGTCGCGGAACAGGTTGCCTGCCGCTAACATCTTATCTACCAGAGTTGTCTTGCCATGATCGACGTGTGCGATGATGGCCACATTGCGGATGTTCTGCATATTCCCTTTTTAAATTTGGGTGCAAAGATAGTGCAAGCCGAATACAATGGCAAGGAAAAAGGTCACTTTTTCCTTGCATTGTTGAGGCGCAGCCTATCTTCGCCGTGAGGCAAAGTAGCTGCAAGCCGAATGAAATGGCAAGGAAAAAGGTCACTTTTTCCTTGCCATTGTTGAGGCGCCGCCTATCTTCGCCGCAGGCAATGGTACAAAAAAGCTTTTTGCTTATAGTTTTCAGTTTTTTTGCTGATACCAAGAAATTGTGTATATTTGCAACCTGAATAGCTAGAAACCTAATTGTTATGAAATCTTTACGAATATATAGGCTTTTATTGATGCTGTGCCTGTCAATATTGCTGGCATTGCCCGATTCCTATGGTGCGGTAAAAAAGAAGCCTGCGCCCTTGCCCGACTTGGAATTTTCCTATTATGGTCAGACGCTAAGTATCGCCTCGTTGAAGCCGGTAAAGCTGAAATCAGTCTATCAGAATGACGTATCGGCGGCCTGGCGCGAGTACCAGAGGCGTGATGTCGCTCCCGTGATGTCATCGATGCAGACGCTGACCGAGCAGATGGGCTTGAACGACTGGTTTGTCTTCAGGTTGGTGAGGGACTATGCCGAGAATTTGTTGTGTGATGCCACCCCGATGGACCGTGTGCTGCTGGAGCATTTCCTGTTGGTGAAATTGGGCTATGATGTGCGGCTGGCGCGTACCGAGAACCAGTTGCTGCTGATGGTGCCCTTTGACCAGGAGGTGTATGAGCGCTTTTTCATCAGGCTGGATGATAAGGAATACTATCTGTTTTTTGACGGCTTGGAAGGCGACATGGACGAGATATCGGTGATTCAGCCATGTGACCCCAACAAGAAGGATGTGGGCGAGGGCAGGGTGTTGAGTCTGCTCTTTGATGACAGGACTCTGGCGATCCAGTCGGGGGAGACCAAGTTGAGAGACTTTGATGACGGGGTCATTCATGTCTCCTGTTTGGTGGACCCCGGCGTGATTAGGATGTTGCGTGACTACCCGCTCTTGAGTATGCAGTGCTATGCCACATGGGTTGTGCTGCCGCAGCTTCATAACGCGATTTTGGAACAGCTGAGGCCCCAACTTGCTGACATGGCCCAGTGTGACGCCGCCGAAGCGCTGTTGCATTTTGTGCAGTATGTGTTTGGTTATGAGCCCGACGACGAGCAGTATGGTGTGGAGAAAATCAACTTTGTAGAGGAGAGCCTCTACTATGATAAGAGCGATTGCGAGGACCGCTCCATCCTGTTTGCCTTCCTGATACAGTCGTTGTTGGGCCTGGATGTACAGTTTGTGGAATATCCGGGACACGAGTGCACGGCGGTGCATTTTACCGATTGCACACCCTACGGCAACGGCTATTATTATGGCCAGGACTATTACCTGATTTGCGACCCGTCCTACATCGGCGGAAACATCGGCCGCTGTATGCCCGAGTTCCGTGGCGTGCAGCCCAGCGTCAAGACGATGACCACCACGCTGGCGAGCTCAGACAATGACGGCTTGCTGGAGCCCCGACTGGATAAACGCATCCTGTTTCCAAAGGTGGAAGTCGAGATTATCGAAGCCCCCAAGCAAGACTCGATAGCCATCCGCAACATCTACATCCCCTCAGGTTTCGTCTTCTAGACATTTTTCAATCTTGAAGATTTAATGTAATAACAATAGAATATAGAAATGAAGAAGATTGCATTAGTTACTGGCGCGACGAGCGGCATTGGAGAGGCTTGCGCGCACAAACTGGCCGAGAACGGCTACAACATGATTGTTACGGGACGCAGAACCGAGCGCCTGGAGACGATAGCTGCCGAATTGCGCGCCCTGGGCGTCGAGGTGCTGACATTGGTGTTTGACGTGCGTGACCGTGAGGCGGCAACCGCTGCCATCCAGGGCCTGCCCGCCGAGTGGCAGGAAATTGACGTGCTCGTTAACAATGCCGGTGGAGCACTGGGCCTTGAGCCTGAATATCAAGGCGATTACGAGGATTGGGACACGATGATTGACACCAACATCAAGGGTCTGTTGACGATGACCCGCCTCGTCGTGCCGGGCATGGTGGAGCGCGACCGTGGCCATGTGGTGAACATCGGTAGCGTTGCTGGCGATGCTGCCTACGGTGGCGGCAACGTCTATTGTGCCACCAAGTCGGCCGTGAAGGCCCTGAGCGACGGCCTGCGCATCGACGTGGCGCACACCCGGGTACGTGTCACCAACATCAAGCCGGGTCTGGTCGAGACCAACTTCTCGGTCATCCGTTTCCATGGCGACAAGGAGCGTGCCGACGGCGTCTATAAGGGCATCCAGCCCCTCACCGGCAAGGACATCGCCGAGAGCGTCTTTTATGCCGTGAGCGCCCCCGAGCACGTCCAGGTGGCCGAAATCCTCATCCTCGCCACCCATCAGGCCAGCGGCAGCGTCATCCACCGTTCCTGACAATCCCACTTAACCTTCACGCTAAGTCGCTAAGTTTTTTAGTCGCCCTAGCGGGCGAGAAATCCAACAAATCAGTTCAAATCCAACAAATCTTGTGCAAGCCGAAAGCCATGAAGCTTGCTTCGATGGCAGAGGCGCCGCCAAGATTATGCAAATATTATTTTTGATTTGCTCGATTTGTGTATATTTGAATGATTTCTCGCCCGCAGGGCGACTCCCTCGCATGCTGAATTCTATCTGGCATCCGCATTCCTTTGCGTCTTAGCGTGGGATTATTTTTGCCCGGGTATGGTTTTTTGTAGTTAATTATTGCAAAATATAGGGGCGCGGTGTGGCTTTTGTACATTATTTGTGTACCTTTGGAGTTATAATAGAAACTTAAACTGCCCATGACTATGAGACAGACAATCATTCACATCCTAACTATAGCATTACTGATTATGGCTTTCCCATTCAACAGCTCAGGTGCCCCGAAGGAGATTGACTTCAATTTCCCGCAGGACGTAAGCAAACAGGCGCTTACCGACCTCGACAAGGCGCTCAAGTCGGGCGACGGCCAGCAGACCGTTGACGCCCTGGTGCGTTACAGCATTGCCCAAAGCGGCATTTCACAAGACAATATGCCCGACATCATCAACCGCATCGAGGAAGTCATCAATAAAGAGAAACAGCCCCACATCAAGGCGCTGCTCTACCACCTCGAGGCCATGATTTGTCAGGGCTATTGTGACCGCTATGCCCGATTGAGCGACCGCAACAACCCCGTGGAGGAAACGCCTGCCGACATCAGCGAGTGGGACCGCAAGCAGTTCGACAAGAAAATTGCCGAGCTCATCGAGCAGTCGCTTGCCGAACCCGCGGCGCTCCAGGCCGTTGCCGTGACCTCGCTGCCCGAAATCATCAGGTGCAACGAGTTGGGTGCGACCTATGTGCCCACCCTTCACGAGTTCCTGCTGATGAAGGGTAGGGAGACGCTGCAGCAGATAGAGACGGACAACGATGAGTTGGAGGAGCGCCTTAAGGCCGACTGGCTTGCCACGACCGAGGGCAACGTGCCCGCGCACATCTATGCCTTGACGCAGACCAAGCAGTCGATTCCCTTCGAGACCTATCTGCAGTATCAGGACAATGAGCACAGTGCCTGTCTGCTGAATTGCATCTCTTGGGAGAACGACAAGGTGAAATACAAGACACTGCAGGAGTATCTGTCACGCTTCCCTAACTCCATCTACACCGCTGAGGTGAAAAACCGAATAATCCAGTTGGAGAGCAAGAATGTACACCTCTATTACCCCGAGGTGCGCTCTTCCCGCGACAGCATCACCGTCAAGGCCGACGTCAAGAATGCCAATGCCTTTACCATCGAGGTCTATCGCGTCCCCGATTCGGAATACAGCAAAGACAACTACCGCATCGACAAGAGCAAACTGCAATTGGTTTCGACCCATTCCGTCAAGGTGCAGGGCACTGTGCCGTTTGTGGAGAATGAAGTCGTCATCACGTTGCCGCCGTTGCCCTACGGTGCCTACATCATCTGCCCCGACATCGAGACAGGTACGACCGCCGACCCCGATGTTTACCGCCGCGACATGTTGCACGTGACCGATATCGCCACGTTTACCATCGTTCGTAATGACCACAATAACCGCCTTGTCGCGGTTGACATCAACACTGGTAAGCCACTGTCGGACGTGACCATCCTCACCGCTAAAGGAAAACTTGTCGGCACCACGTCAACCGATGGCACCCTCGCCATCACACGTCGAACCAACGCCAAGGGTGATATTACCCTGACAAATGGCGAAGAACTGACTGCCGTCAAGGACAATGACCGCTATGGACTGCCCATTTATTACAACATCCTCGAGAACCGCAGCTACAGCAACGAATCTGCCGAGGTTTATACCGATTTGGGCGTGTATCGTCCTGGCGAAACTATCCACTGGGCTGCCATTGTCTATAACACGGCCGACAAGGGTCGCAGCGTGTTGAGCGGGAAAGGCATTGAGGCCATCTTCATGGACAGCAACCGTGAACCCATCGACACGGTAATGCTGACCACTGACGAGTATGGCCGCATCGAGGGCACTTTCCTGGTGCCCAAGGACCGTATGAACGGCAATTTCCAGATTCAACTGAAGGAGAAAGGCCAGCAAGGCAGCCGCATTGCCTGGCACAGTGTGAGCGTGAGCGAGTACAAGACGCCGACGTTCGAGGTCACTTTCCCCGACGCACGCCGCAGCTACGTCGCAGGCCAGTCCGTGAAAGTGACGGGAAAGGCGATGACTTACAGTGGCCTGCCCGTCCAGAATACCGAGGTGCGCCTGTCACTCATCCAGAACGAATGGTCCTGGTGGTGGTGGAGAATGCGCGGCAATGACGGCGAGCACCTGATGGATACCACCGTCATGACCGATGCCCAGGGTAATTTCACCTTCGAGTTTCCTGCCGAACTGTTTGAGGAAAACGAGGACTACAAGCCTGGAAGGCGTTGTTGGGCTCGCTATAATTACGAGGTTGTTGCCACCGTAACCACCGATGCGGGTGAGACCCGTGAGGAAAGCACATCGTTTATCGTGGGCACCCGCCGCGGTCTCGAGTTGGGTAGCGAGAACGACGACATCTACCTCAACGACAAGCCCATCAAATTGCCGCTGAAGTACAATACCACCGACGAGGAACATCCTAACACTTTCTGCACTTGGGAAGTAACCCCCATCGATGGCAAGGAACCCGTCTTGACGGGCAACTTGAACACCGCCGACCCGACCATTGACCTGACCAGTCTGCCCTCGGGCCAGTACAGACTTAAAATCCACATCCTTGACGCCGAGGAGGGCGAGCAGGACGTGGACGTTGAGCGCGTGATTACCCTCTACCGCAAAACTGACAAGACGGCTCCCGTCAAGGACTGCCCGCTATGGCTCACACCGCTGCAGCAGACCGTGGACAACAAAAACGTGGGACACATCACCATTGGCGTTTCCACCCCCAAGGCCTACATCTATTATGTAGCATCAACAGCCGATGAGGTGATTGCCCAGGGCTGGCTCAACTACGACAAAGGAATGCACGATTTCACCGTCTTGCTGCCCAAGGAGGCCGGCAAGGACGTGACCGTGACCTTCATCAGCCACTACGGCACCAAGTTGTGGAGGGAGAACGTCATACTGCGGAATCCCTACAAGGCTGAGGCCATCAAGATTACTGCCACGTCGTTCCGCGACAAACTCGTGCCGGGCAATATGGAGCACTGGACCTTTACCCTAACCGATCAAAACGGCAAACCACGTCAGGGTGCTATGCTGCTCGACATGTTTGACAAGGCGATTGCCAGTATCGAGGACAATGACTGGAACTTCAACAATTGGCGTTCCAGCAGCCGTGCGGTGTACACTAACATCAATAGCCTCGCAGATTTTAATAGCACGTGGACCAGCTGGGTGGGTATGAGCCTTAACATCCCCGAAGACGCATATCCCATGCTGCCAGAGCTTTATACCTATGACCAAAGCTTCTTTAGTTATGGCTATGGCCGAGGCAGGATGATGATGAAGGGCATGCGCGGTCAAGTGTACAGCGCTCGGGTTGCGTCTGAAGAGGAGTCATTTGATCTCAACGAAGCAGTAGTCGTTACGGGGTATGGCCAAGCAGAAATGAGTTTGGCAGACGAATATGGTGAAGATTCTGCGGCTGGTGCAGTCGAGGTCAACGAGAAGAATTTCGATAAGGTGACCCTGCGCGAGAGCGATGTCAAGACGGCGCTGTGGCAGCCGATGCTCACCAGTGATGACAAGGGCAACATCAGCGTCGAGTTTGAGGCGCCCAACTTCAACACGACCTGGATTACCCAGGCCGTAGCGTGGGACAAGAAGATGATTGGCTCGACCTGG
>CACZNH010000036.1 GCA_902782465.1 uncultured Bacteroidales bacterium | reverse complement strand
TTTTCTGTATGGTTTCCGTCTAATGGTTACGTTCGGGGCAATTTGTTCACCTTTTTTATCTCGACTGGTCTATAAATCGGGAATTATATCTAAATTTGCATCAACCTTTTTATCAGAATTACTGACCATGTAATAGCTATTTCTTATGAAACTATACAAGGCAAATATCATCTTTACCCGTGAGAAGGACCGGTTTGAGGTTGTGGAACACGGCTATGTGGGCGTGGAGAATGGGCGCGTCGTGGACGTGGCCAGTAGCGCTGACGCCTTCGGCAAGGATGTCGAAGAAGTGATTGACTATGGCGACTGCCTGCTCATTCCTGCCATGAACGACATGCACGTGCATGCGGGGCAGTACCGCAACCAGGGCATTTCCATGGACTTGGAGCTGCTGGATTGGCTCCACAACTACACCTTCCCCGAGGAGGCGAAATACAGTGACGCAAGCTACGCAAGGCGAATGTACAGCCGCTTCGTTCACGACCTGTGGCGCTATGGCACGATGCGCACAGCGACCTTCGCCACTACGCATCTGGAGAGCACGCGCCTGCTCATGGAACTGTTCCGTGAGGCTGGTATGGGCGCATTGGTCGGCAAGGTGAATATGGACCGCAACTCCATCGACCCCTTGCTGGAGAGCGTCGATGAGGCCACTGCCGCGAACGAGGCGCTCATTGCCGAGTGGAACGACCCCGACGCCCTCGTCAGAACTATTCTCACGCCACGTTTCATACCCTCATGCTCGCCAGCCATGCTGCGGGTTTGCGGCGAACAGGCACAAAAGTACCAGGTGCCTGTGCAGTCCCACCTTTCTGAGAACCTGGGAGAAATCGCCTTGGTGAGTGAGTTGGAGCCCGAGAGCCGCTTCTATGGTGACGCCTACGACCGCTACGGCCTGTTCGGGCAGACACCAACCATCATGGCACACTGTGTCTTCAGTGAGGGCGAAGAGCTGGAACTGATGAGCCGTCGCAACATGATGGTGGCGCATTGCCCCACGTCGAACATCAACCTGATAACCGGCATTGCACCCATCCGCACCTTCCTCGACATGGGCATCAAGGTGGGCTTGGGCAGCGACATCAGCGGAGGCCATGACATGAGCATCATGCGCACGATGGTCTATGCCATTCAGGAAAGCAAACTTTACAACCAGAAGTTCAGGGACAAGCGCTTCCTGACGCTCTCCGAGACCTTTTGGATTGCCACCAAGTCGGCAGGCAGCTTCTTTGGTCGCGTGGGCAGCTTTGAGCCAGGCTACGAGTTTGATGCCCTCGTTATCGACGACAGCGACCTGAATCACGGCAACTACACACTGACGCAACGCCTCGAACGTTTCATCTACGTCGGCGACGACCGCCACATCGCCGTCCGCTTCTGCCGCGGCCGCGAAATCCCCGAGCCCCGCCTTAGGGACTAAGATATGAAGCAATGCCCCGGAATGATACCTCATGGCTGAGGGTTGTGCTAATTTTAGTTAAAACAAGGCCTTAAGATGGCATTTAGGGCAAAATAATTGATGAAAGGGGTGCTGAAAGTCGCAAAGTATCACTAATTTTGCAGGTCTTTTGCACAATAGTCGTCAGTTTTCAGTTTTTCAGTTGTCAGTAGCATCTGCTAACAACTAAGGACTAAGGACTGGAGACTGAAAACTGAAAATGGCCACGTTAGTATTGACACTGGTGATTGTGGGTCTGGCAGTGCTGCTGCTGGGCGTGAGGGTTTTCTTTGTTAAGGGCGGACGTTTCCCCAAAACCCACATCGACGACAATCCCGAGATGCGCAAGCGTGGCATCAAGTGCGTCAAGAACAAGTGATTTCAAGAATAACAAGAAAAATAACAATAAAGAAAAAGTCAAAAACAACGTTTGAAATGAACATTAAACACTACACCAAGCTTGCTCTGTTTGCTGCTGTCATGATGATGGCTGCTACCTCATGTAACGATAAACCCGCCGAGGCTCCCAAAACCACTCAAGGTGGTGCCGCTATGGAGACGCTTAAAATCCGCTACATTGACGAGGATTCCATCATGGCCAACTATAACCTTGCCAAGGACATCAACGAGGCGATGCTGCGCCGTCAGAACCAGTATGATGCCGCACAGAAACAGCGTGGTAGTGACATTACCAAGTTTGGCAATGCCATGCAGCAGAAGTACCAGAACAACCAGTACTTGACCGAGGAGGCCTTCAATGCTGACCAGGCCAAGCTGCAGAAGATGCAGGCCGACGCCGAGAACTACCTTGCCAACCTGCAGCAGAGCATCGCCAATGAGCTCAACCAGAGCCAGATCCAGCTGCTCGACTCCATCGACAACTTCCTGAAGGACTATGCCAAGAAGAAAGGTTTTGACATGGTGCTGCGCAAGAGCGCCACGCTGTACATCGACGAGAAGTATGATGTTACCGAGGAGGTTATCGAGGGTCTGAACAAGCGTTACAATAAGGTGGGCAGCAAGACTCCCGCCAAGGCTCCCGAAGCCGCCCCTGCCAAGCCCGCTGCTGCTACCGGCCTGTCGACCGAGAAGCCCGCTACGCCTGGCAAAGTTGACCTGAAGAAGTAGTATTTTTTTTCATAATTCATTTTAGGTGAAGACTGTCTGTTGATAATCACTAGTGGTCATCTAACAGGCAGTCTTTTTTTTACGGGACATTTTTTTAGTTAAACATCATAAACGCTATTGTTATGAAGAAATTCACCATCGTTTTTATTATGGCTGCATTTGCACTTTTCCTGGGCTCTTGTGCTGACAGCAACAAGACTGACGGCAACGCCGAGGCTGCCGATTCCACCGAAGTGAAGAAGACTACGCTCGTTGCCTATTTCACCGCAAGCGAGCTGCGTACCACCGAGCGCGTCGCCAAGCGCCTTGCCGAGGCTACCGATGCCGACCTGTTTGAGATTCTCCCCGCGCTGGCTTATACCACCGAGGACCTCGACTGGAAGGACGAGGACAGCCGTTCGACCATCGAGATGAAGGACAGCACCGCCCGTCCTGAAATCGCCGAGAAGCTCGAGAATATGGACCAGTACACCACCATCTATGTGGGCTTCCCCATCTGGTGGTACACCGCACCGCGCATCATCAACACCTTCCTAGAGCAGTATGACCTCACGGGCAAGACCATCATCCCGTTTGCCACCTCGGGCGGCAGCGACATGGGCAAGAGCGGCGAGGACCTGAAGAAGGCCAGCGCCCCCAACGCCAACTGGATTCTTCCCGGTAAGGTCCTGAACGGTAATCCCCCTGTTGACAGCATCAAGGCTTGGGTAGAGACCCTGCAGCTGAACAAAGAAGACTAAGCCTCTCCGGGTTTGAAGACAAGAAAGACGAGAAGACGCTGTGTCATAATTGCTACATGGTAATATAACCGTGCTTTCGCACAGGAGATTAAACAAATTATTAAATTAAAATTAATATTATATGTATAATAATAAAATTTTATAATTAATTTGCTTAATTTCCCGCCCGCAGGGCGGTTATAATCCTTGCAATTGAATTATGACACGGCAGCTTCTTGTATAGTATCGGCGTCTGGTAGAGAAGGCCGAAGTCCTGTAAGGATTGCAGGCAGGTGGTGAAACGGGCCATAAGCCCGTGCAACCCCAGCAAGATGGATTCGCCTCATTCCATCCCTGCCTATGCCCCCCACGTTCCTAACGGAACTCGTTTAGCGGACAATGATGAGGAAGAAAAAAGCGGGCGGCCCGGTGTGGGTCGCCCGCTGTGTATAGCGGATAGGGTAGTGTGGTGGAGAGAAGCGGGGCCTTATCCGAAGTTGTCGTAGTGGATGGACGAGGGATCGACGCCCAGGGAGTCGAGCACCTCGTTGACGGTCTGGCTCATCATGGCGGGACCGCACATGTAGTACTCGCAGTCCTCGGGGGCCTCGTGAGTACCCAGATAGGTGTCGCGCATCACGGGAGCGACAAAGCCTGCAGTATATTTCACGCCTGCCTCGTCGGCAACGGGGTCGGGACGGTCCAGCGCCAGGTGGAAATGGAAGTTGGGGAAGTCCTTCTCCAGCTGCAGGAAGTCCTCGAGGTAGAATACCTCGCTCAACGAGCGTGCGCCGTAGAAGTAGTGCATCTCGCGGTCACGCGTGTTGAGGGTGCGCGTCATGTGCAGAATCTGTGCACGCAACGGAGCCATACCGGCGCCACCGCCCACCCAGATCATCTCCTTCTTGCTGTCGAAGATGGGATGGAAGTCGCCATAAGGGCCGCTCATGATGACCTTGTCGCCGGGCTTCAGGGTGAAGATGTAGCTCGATGCGATACCGGGCATCACATCCATGAATCCAGTGGCGGGTTTGGGCTTGAACGGCGGGGTGGCGATGCGCACGGTGAGCATGAAGCGGTCGCCCTCGGCGGGATAGTTGGCCATAGAGTAGGCACGCACAGTCTCCTCGTCGTTGCGGCACTTGAGGCTGAACATGTCAAATTTTTCCCAAGTGGGCAGATACTCGCCCAGCGACTCCTTGTCGATGTCCTTGTCGTAGTCCATCTCGTACTTGGGGATGCGAATCTGTGCATAGCTGCCGGGGATGAAGTCCATGTGCTCGCCCGGGGGCAGGGCAACGATGAACTCCTTGATGAACGACGAGACGAGCTTGTTGCTCACGACGGTGCATTCATATTCCTTGACCGAGAGCACGCTGTCGGGCACCTGGATGGACATGCTGTCCTTTACCTTGACTTGGCAGCCCAGACGCCAGTGGTCCATCTGCTCCTTGCGGGAGAAGTGGGGAACTTCGGTGGGCAGGATTTGGCCTCCGCCTTCAACGACCTGCACCTTGCACTGGCCGCAGCTACCCTTGCCGCCACAGGCACTCGACAGCATCACACCGCTCTCGTGCAGGGTGTTGAGCAGCGTGTTGCCGCTGTTGACCTCCAGCTCCTTGGTTCCGTTATTGATGTTGATTTTCACTTTGCCCGACGGCACCAGGTAGTGCTTGGCGACGAGCAGCAGGATGACGAGCAACAGAGTGAGCACCAGGAACACCGCAGCACTCGCCCAAACTGTTGTTAATTCGGTTGAATTCATAATCAGTATCATAATTGCAAGCCCTCCTTATCCTAATCTAATGCCCAGGAAACTCATGAAGGCGATGCCCATGAGACCAGTAATGATAAAAGCGATGCCCACGCCGCGCAGGGGCTTGGGAATGTCGCTGTAAGCGATTTTCTCACGGATGGCGGCGATGCCCACGATGGCAAGCAGCCAGCCGATGCCTGAACCGGCGCCATAGACCGTTGCGGTCCATGCCGACGAGAAGTCGCGCTGCTGCATGAACAGTGCCGCGCCCAGGATGGCGCAGTTGACTGCAATCAGCGGCAGGAAGATGCCCAACGAGGCATAGAGCGAGGGCGAGAATTTCTCTACCGCCATCTCGACCAGCTGTGTTGCCGATGCGATGACGGCGATGAACAGGATGAGTCCCAGGAAGCTCAGGTCCACGCCGGCGAGCGACGGGCTGAGCCACGTGAGTGCACCCTCTTGCAGGACATACTTGTTGAGCATGTAGTTGATGGGCACGGTTACCACCAGCATGAAGGTGACCGCGATGCCCAGTCCGAGGGCGGTCTTCACATTCTTGGACACCGCCAGGAATGAGCACATGCCCAGGAAGTAGGCAAATATCATGTTGTCGATGAATATCGACTTGATAAACAGATTAAGTTCTTCCATTGTCTCTAGTGATTTGAATGGTTAAACATGCTCATTAGTTCTCTTGCAGTTCCTTGTTGTGGGCACGGTGGTACCAGATGATGCAGCCCAGCGTAATCAGCGCCATGGGTGGCAGAATCATCAGTCCGTTGTCCATATAGCCGTGATCGTAGCACCACTGAGGAATCACCTTGAAACCGAACAGTGTGCCCGAGCCCAGCAGTTCGCGGAAGAACGCCACAATCACCAGGATGATGGTGTAGCCCAGACCGTTGCCCACGCCGTCGAGGAACGAGGGCCAGGGGCTGTTGTGCATGGCAAACGCCTCGAGGCGTC
The DNA here is from genome assembly GCA_902782465.1 of uncultured Bacteroidales bacterium. Classification (GTDB taxonomy): domain Bacteria; phylum Bacteroidota; class Bacteroidia; order Bacteroidales; family Muribaculaceae; genus Sodaliphilus. The sequence goes on along the minus strand of CACZNH010000036.1, from coordinate 10,365 downwards.
CCATGATGATGCAGTTGGTGATAATCAGTCCGATGAACACCGACAGCTTCTTGCTCACGTCATAGTTGTAGGCGACAAGAATCTGCTGCACAATAATCACGAGCGCAGCAATCACCACCAGCTGCACGATGATGCGGATGTTGGTGGGGACGGTCTTGCGCAGGAACGAGATAATCACGTTGCTGAACGCCAGCACGGCAATCACCGAGATGCCCATCACGATGGCGGGCTCCAGACTGGCGGTGACGGCAAGCGAGGAGCAGATACCCAGAATCTGTACCAGGATGGGATTGTCCTTGGACAGCGGGTTGAACAATGCTTCTTTGTTTTTCTTGGATAACATAATCGCTGATGGTTTTATTCGGGTTGATTGTCGTTGGATTCACTCTCATCGGCGGCAGGGGTCTCCTCAACTACCGCGGGGGCAGTGGGAACGGCTGCGGCCTGCAGCTTCTTGAGGAATGCCTCGTAGGGGGCAAGGCAGTCGGCCATCATGTCGCCCACACCACGGCTGGTGATGGTGGCACCCGTCAGGGCGTCGACCTGCTCAGCGCCATTGGTGGTTTTCTGTCCCTTCTTGAGGACTGCTACACTCTTGAACTCGCCGTCAACAAACAGGTGCTTGTCCACGAACTCGTCCTGGAACGACTGCTCGGTGATGCGTGCACCCAGACCCGGCGTTTCGCCCTCGTGCGAGAAGTTGGCGCCGTAGATGCTGTTGCCGTCATCATTCATGGCGATATAGCCCCAGATGGGTCCCCACAAGCCTGCACCATAGACGGGCAGCACATACTTGATGCTGCCGTCGTCGAGCCTGCACTTCATGACGGGCAGCTGGCGCTCGGCGAGTTTCACATTCTTCTTCATATCGACGTTGAAGGCCACATTGGCGGCGCTGTCAACGATGTTGCCCTGAGCATCTACCAGCAGGTCCTGGATGATGTATTTCTCATAGGTTTCCTTGAGTTGGTTGTCGCTGGGAGCTGCGAGATGCAGAGCGCTCAGAATCTGCTTGCGCGTGTCGTTGGCGATGTTTTCCATCTGTTTGGGCTTGAGCGCCATGTAGATGAATGCCAGCACGGTGCCCACGAGCAGCACCATCACGGCGGCATACAGGATTTGATAAGTGTTACTGTTCTTGTTCATGACTTATCCCTCCTTTATTCTTTAGCAGCGGCGCGGCGGGCGCGGCGCTTGATGTTAGACGATACCACGCAGTGGTCGATGAGCGGCGCAAAGGCGTTCATGAGCAGGATGGCGAGCATCATACCCTCGGTGTAACCACTGTTGTAAACACGAATCAGGATGGCAAACACGCCAATCAGCAGACCGTAGATGTACTGGCCCACATTGGTGCGGGCGCCTGTTACGGGGTCGGTGGCCATGAAGACGGCACCAAAGGCGAAGCCGCCCAGGCACAGCTGCGTCCACGGATCGAGCATCGAGGCGGGATAGGTGGCGCTGGGCAACGCATGTACCAGGGCTGCCATGCCGAGTCCTCCGACAAATACCGAGCACATGATGCGCCATGAGGCGATGCCGGTAATCAGCAGCAGTGCCGCACCCAGCAGGATGGCAATCATCGAGGTCTCACCGGGTGAGCCGGGGATGAAGCCGATGAAGGCGTCGAGGCAGCTGATGGGCTCGCCCACGATATTGGTCATGTGCAGCTGGTCACCCACGTTGGTGGCAACCTGGCCCAGCGGTGTGGCTCCGGTGAAGCCGTCGACTACGGCACCCTTGCCCATGCCCAGAGCGCTGTCCAGCTTGACAAACGCCTCGTCGCCGCTCATGCGTGACGGGTAGGCGAAGAAGAGGAACGCGCGGGTGATGAGGGCGACGTTGAAGATGTTCATGCCAGTGCCGCCAAACACCTCCTTGGCAAAGATGACGGCAAATGCCGTGGCGACAGCGGTCATCCACAGCGGCGTGTTGATGGGGACAATCAGGGGTATGAGGATGCCTGTTACCAGGAATCCCTCCTGAATCTCCTTGTGATGAATCTGTGCGCTGATAAACTCGATGCCCAGACCCACGGCATAGCTCACGATGATGACGGGCAGCATCGCCAGCAGGCCATACAGGAACATCGTGAACCAGCCCTCATGCGACTGGCCGATGGCCAGGTAATGCTGGTATCCGATGTTGTACATGCCGAACAGCAAGGCCGGAATCAGGGCGACAACCACGGTGATCATGGTGCGCTTCAGGTCATTGCCGTCGTGGATGTGAGCGCCCGACCGCGACGTGGCGTTGGGCGTGAACAAGAAGGTTTCCATGCCGTCATAGACCGACTCCAGCTTGGCGAGCTTGCCACCGGGGCGGAACGACGGCTCAATCTTGTTCATGAAATTCCTTAATGCTTTCATATCAATGATATTGTTGAATAGCGATTGTTGTTGACAAATAAATAATGTGAACTGCGATTACGACATCTCGGCACGCAAGCGGTCCAGACCCTCGCGCACGATGCGCTGCAGCTCCAGCTTGCTGGTGTCGGCAAACTCGGCCAGTGCGAAGTCCTCGGGAGCTACCTCGTAGATGCCCAGTTGCTCCATCTTGTCGATGTCGCCACTGATGATGGCCTTGATGAGGAACTCGCCGTAGATGTCCATCGGCAGCATCGCGTCATACTCGCCGGTGCGCACGATGGCGCGTTCACCGCCCTTGATGCGGCAGTCAAAGCTCACGGGCTTCTTGAGGCTGCCCAGCCAGGTAGTGAATGTGCGGTAAATCGAGAAACGGCTCGGGCACAACGATGCCCATCCCATGAATTCGTCGGGCTTGTTGTTCTCGGGGATGATGGTGATGTGGCGGTAGGGGGCGCGGAGCCACTGGGTGACTTCGGTCTTCACGCCGGTGAGCACATTGCCGTTGATGATGCGGCTCAGTACCACGTTCGTCAACTCGTTCTTGAGCACAGTCTCCAAGTCGGCGCCCATCACGCTCTTGACATAGCGGGGCTGCTGCACCATCTCGCCTGTAACGGCCACTATGGTGTCGTGGCTCACCTTGCCGGTGGAGAACAACTCGCCTATGCGAGCTACAGTGACGATGTCCATCGTCCACACCACGTCGCCCTTGTTCACGGGCTTGACATTGGCGGCCTGAACACCGACGTTACCGGCAGGGTGGGGGCCAGCGAATGTGGTGACAACGGCTCCGGGGACGTCAAGGTTCTGTCCCTCGCGCACACCGATGTACACCTTGCCGTCGGTCAATCCTGCCAGCACCTCGACACCCTTGGCGATGTACTTGCTCTTGTCGCCGAGCACTACTGCCAGGTCGGGAGCCAACGGAGCGGAGTCAAAGGCGGTCACGAAGACGTCGCGGGGACGGATGCCCGGAGCGGGCACTACGTCATAGGGGCGCTGACGCATCATCACCCACAGGCCTGACTCGAGCAGCACCTGCTCAGCGTCACGGTTCACATCGAGGGTGACCGCATCGGTGCCGCCGTCGGGGGTGATGACGATGGCGTCGATGTGACGGCGCTCGCCGCGCCGCACCTCCTGGACGGTACCGCTCACGGGAGCGACTACCTTGATGGCCTCATAATTCTTGTCGTGATAGAGGGGCTCGCCGGCAACGACGTGCTCGCCCTCTTTCTTTTCCATGCGGGGAATTATCCCGTGGAAATCGTCGGGAACGACGGCAACACTCTTGGGCTGGTCGGCATTGGCGATGCCGCTGTTGGTAATAGCTCCCAAGAGCTGAATGTCGAACCCTTTCTTGAGTCTAACAGTTGCCATATGATTGTTGGTTTGGTTTATATTATATTTAATAATGTGGGCACAAAGATAGTGCAAGTCGCGCGTAATGCCAAACAAAAACTGCTTTTTGTTGGGCATTTTCGAGGCATTTCCTGTTTTTTGCCCGTCTCGGCTTGTGTCAGCCGATATTGCCTGATGGGTGAAAAATGCCATTGTTAATAAAAAAACTTGAAAAATTTCCTTTGAAATGTGGTGTTTTCAAATTTTTGTGATAAATTTGCGTTAATTTTTTGGGTGAAATGGCTGTTTTTGGGTGACCTGACAGTGCATTCTAGCCGTAGAAATTATTGTGTCTCAGCACCTTGAGCAGTTTGGTGAGGGTTGTCGGGGTGCGATGAAACCGTAATTGTGAGAAACTAAACTTTAATAACTAAATAACTAATTTTATTAATCATTTTTTAAACACATTTAAATTATGGCTGAACAAACAAACATTCAGAAGCCACAGAACGCTGCCAAGAAAGAAGTGAGCAGCAACGTTGGTGGTATCAAGAGCGCATTCCTCGTGATTGTCGTTTGCTTTATCATTGCAGTACTGTTCTTCATGTTCGTACTGGGTGCTCCGAGTAACTTCAAGGTTTCTCCTAGCTTGCTGAGCATGGACAAGGAAGGTCCCCTGAACCTGCTGGGTACCGTGTTTAAGGGCGGTGTGGTTGTGCCCGTGCTGATCACCTGCTTCCTTACTGTAATCGTTCTTTGCGTTGAGCGCTGGATCGCTCTTGCCAAGGCTAAGGGTAAAGGCAACACCACCAAGTTTGTCGAGGATGTAAAGGCTGCTCTGCGCAACCACGACCTCGCAAAGGCTGAGGACCTCTGCCGCAAGCAGAATGGTACCGTTGGCGCTGTTGTTTACGCAACTCTGCAGAAGTACAAAGAGATGGAGAAGGACACCATCCTGAGCAAGGAGCAGAAGGTTGCTTCTATCCAGGCTACCCTCGAGGAGGCTACCGCTCTGGAGATGCCTGCCCTGCAGCAGAACCTGCCCATCCTGGCAACCCTGACCACCCTGGGTACCCTGATCGGTCTGTTCGGTACTGTGTTGGGTATGATCAAGTCGTTCCAGGCACTGTCCGCTTCTGGTGCTCCTGACTCGACTGAGCTGTCAACCGGTATTTCGGAGGCACTTGTGAACACCGCTCTCGGTATCGCAACCGCTGCCCTGGCCCTGATCGGTTACAACTTCTACACCAACAAGATCGATAACATGACCTATGCTATCGACGAGCTGGGCTTCGCTACTGTTTCTACCTTCTCAGCTACTCACTAATCATTGGGTTAGCAACTGTTTAATCAAGCGTTTTTAAACAAACTGATTAAGGTAATTTAGAAATATGGGAAAAGTCAAAATCAAAAAGAAAGAGACGCGCATCGACATGACTGCAATGTCTGATGTGACGGTGCTTCTGTTGACTTTCTTCATGTTGACTTCTACATTCCTTCAGAAAGAACCCGTGACAGTGATCACGCCTCCGTCAGTGTCGGAGGAGAAGGTTCCCGATGCTAACCTATTGTCAGTGCTTGTCAGCCCCGAGGGCAAGGTTTACCTTGAGGTGCTCGGTAGCAAGGACTCGACAATGAAGAGCGAGACGGTTCGCGCCGACTTACTCAAGAATATGGTTGCCGAATACAAGAAGACTCATCCCAGTGCAAACCTCGCGTTTACCAACAAGGAGATTGAGACCTTCTCGAAGCTGAACGCTTTCGGTGTACCTATCAAGAATATGAAAGAATGGTTGAACCTGGAACCCGACCAGCGAGACAAGAACCTCGAATCTGGACCCGGTATTCCAATCAACATGAATGAAGATCCAAACAACCCCAACGAGTTCCAGATGTGGATCAGGGCCGCCTATAACTCGGTGAACCCCGAACTTCAGGAATCGATGGTGCCGACCAGACAACGCCTTACAGCGTGGTGAACGTGGTGATGGATAACCTCCAGACCATGAAGATGAACAAGTTCACCCTGATGACGGCCCTTAAAACTTCGGAGGACTAAATTATGGCAATTAAAACAAAAAGTCGTCAGAAAAAATTCGATACCCGTATCGACTTCACCCCTATGGTTGATATGAACATGCTGCTGATCACCTTCTTTATGTTGTGTACCACCATGATCAAGAGCCAGACGCTCCAGATCGCGTTGCCTACCAACGAGCATGTAGAGAAGGAGCAGCAGAACAAGGTAAAGCAGTCCGAGGCTGTTACCATCATCATCGATGGTAAACTCACCGAGAACGGCCTCTCAGATCCCAACGAGGGAATGCTTTTCTACTACGACGGTATGCCCGAAACCGATAAGCTTGCTGAAGGCGAAAGCAACATGAAGCAGATTGAGTTCGGTGCCAACACCGGCGGTGCCTATCCCGCAATCCGCGAGATTCTACAAGAGCGCAACAAGGAGGTTGTCCTGAAGATTGCCGACCTGAAGAAAGACTGGAAGGAAATGAAATTCTCCAAGAATGAGGAAATCAATGACTCCATCTATCAGGAGATGGCAAAGAAAATCCGTAACGACTCCACCCTCAAGCGCCCGGTTGTGATTATTAAGGCTACGCCTAACGCCAGCTACGCACACGTTGTGAGCGTGCTCGACGAGATGCAGATCAACAATATCAGCCGCTATCAGATCGACCGCATCAATGAGGTTGACTCGGCAATGATGATTATGGTCCAGGCTAAGAACCTTAAGAAGTGATGATAGGATTGATGGATTTGTTTAATCTTTAAAAGAAAGAAGCAATTATGGCAAAAGAAGTTGATCTTTCATCGCGTGAATGGTGCGACCTTGTATTTGAAGGCAAAAACAAGGACTTCGGTGCATATGTAATCCGTACCGACTCACCCAAGCGTCACAACAAAGCTGTCCTGTGGACCATTATTGGCGCCATCATCTTCGGTCTGCTCGCCTTCGGTTTTGTGAAGGCTAACCAGTACCTCGAGGAGAGAAGGCTCGCCGAGCAAGGTGAACAGGAAGAAGTGCTCATCGACATGTCTCAGGAAGCTGAGGAGCCCGAGGAGCAGCAGGAACGTCTCGAGCAACCCAAGCCCGAGGTACTCCCCGAGGAAGTCTTGAAGTCAGTGAAGGTTACCGAGCTCCAGATCGTCGAGGACGATAAGGTGAAGAAGGAAGACGAGATCAAGACTCAGGACGAGCTGAAGGAGACCGAGACCGCCTTCGGTCAGAAGGATAACGAGAAAGGTACTGAGGACCGTAACGTTACCCGCACCCTGAAGGAAGAGGTTGTCGTTGAGAAGAAAGAGGAGAAACCCGTAGAGAAGAAGGAGGAAATCTTCAAGTCAGTAGAGCAGATGCCCCAGTTCCCCGGTGGTGAAGCTGCGCTGATGAAGTATCTGAGCTCTCACATCAACTACCCGCCCATGGCCGCCGAGAATAACATCCAGGGCCGTGTCGTTGTCCAGTTCGTCGTTGACAAGACTGGTAAGGTAGGTGAGGTTAAGGTTGTTCGTTCGGTGGACAAGGATCTTGACAAGGAGGCCGTTCGCGTCTGCAAGTCGCTGCCCAAGTTCACTCCGGGCCGCCAGAATGGTCAGGCAGTGTCCGTATGGTACACCCTGCCCGTTACCTTCAAGCTCCAGGGTACCAACTAATCGATAATTCGGTTAATATCCCCGATATTAAAAACGGCATCGCATCATGCGGTGCCGTTTTTATTTGCGTCAATCTCCCCCAGTTCCCCGTGATGCAATAGCTATTGGGTGTGTGATGCTCCAGCTGCTATGAGCGTGATGCTCCAGCTGCTATGAGCGTGATGCTTCAGTTGATAGGGGGAGCGATGTCCTGTGTTCGGCGGCTCTGCCGCCGAATAAGTTAAGCCCTGCCACCCGTTCTCGGGCAGCAGGGCTTTAAATTATAAACCATTAAAACAGTGTTCCTTATTTGTTCACCTGGAAGCGGTTCCAGCCGTCCTTGAGGTGGGCTACCACCTGGTTGGCGGCGGCCAGACCTGCGTTGATGTTGGCCTCAGCGGTCTGGGCACCCATCTTCTTGGGGGTGAAGAGCACGCGCTCGGGATACTTGGCCTCCAGCTCATCGCCGTTGGCGGGCTTCACGTCAGCCACATAGCGGAAGTCGGGACGGCTCTCCATGGCTTCGGCCAGGCCAGCCTCGTCGATGACCTCCTTGCGGGCGGCGTTGATGAGCACACCGTTCTTGGGCAGCATCTCGATGAGGCGCTTGCCAACTGAACCGCGGGTCTCGTCGGTGGCGGGGATGTGAAGGCTCACATACTGGTTCTCGCTGTACAGCTCCTCGACGCTGTGAACGGGATGGATGCCGTCGGCCTCCATTACCTCGTCCTTCACCCAGGGGTCGAGGGCGCTGATCTTCATGCCGAAGCCCTTGGCGATGCGTGCCACGCAGCGGCCAACGGCGCCATAGGCATGGATACCCAGCGTCTTGCCCAGCAGCTCGGTGCCCGAGGTGCCGTTATAGCGGTTGCGGATCAGGGTAACAAGCATACCCATTACCAGCTCGGCAACAGCGTTGCTGTTCTGGCCGGGGGTGTTCATCACGCACACGCCGTGGGCGGTAGCCTCGGCCAGGTCGATATTGTCATAACCTGCACCGGCGCGAACAACGACCTTCAACTGGGGAGCGGCGTCAAACACTTCCTTGTCCACCTTGTCGCTGCGCACGATCAGGCCAGCGCAGTCAGCGATGGCGTTAATCATGTCCTGGCGGGTGCCTTTTTCAACGAGTACCAGCTCATGGCCGGCGCCCTCAATCACCTCACGGATGCCCTGAACGGCTACGGGAGCAAAGGGCTTCTCGGTTGCAACTAAAATCTTCATGATTCTACTATAGAAATTAGTCTGTTGAAATTCGGTTTAATTAATGATTCCTCTCAAACTCCTTCATGGCCTCAACGAGCACCTTCACGCTCTCCAGGGGCAGGGCGTTGTACAGCGATGCGCGGTATCCGCCCACCGAGCGGTGACCCTTGATGCCCACGATGCCCTTGCTGGTGGCGAAGTCCAGGAAGTCCTTCTCCAGCTCCTTGTAGTCGGGCTTCATAACGAAGCAAACGTTCATGATAGAGCGGTCCTCGGGCTTAACGGTGCCGACGAACATCTTGCTCGAGTCGATGGCGTCATACAGATAGGCGGCCTTCTCCTCGTCGATGCGCTGCAACTCCTTCACGCCACCCAGCTCCTTGTACCACTTCAGGGTCTGCAGGGCTGCGTAGATGGGGAATACGGGAGGAGTGTTGAACATCGAGCCCTTGTCGACGTGGGTCTGGTAGTTCATCATCGTGGGCAGCACGCGGTCAACCTTGCCCAGGACGTCTTCCTTAACGATAACGAAGGTGACGCCGGCGGGGGCAATGTTCTTCTGTGCACCACCGTAGATGAGGTCATACTTCGACACGTCAACGGGACGTGAGAAGATGTCGGACGACATATCGGCTACCATGCGAACGGGCACGTCATAATCCTCGCGAATCTCGGTACCGTAGATGGTATTGTTGGTCGTGATGTGGAAGTAGTCCACGTCGGTGGGAATCTCGTAGCCCTTGGGGATATAGGTATAGTTGTCCTCCTTGGATGAACCGACAACGTTAACCTCGCCAAACAGCTTGGCCTCCTTGATGGCCTTGTTTGCCCACGTGCCCGTGTCCAGGTATGCAGCCTTGGTCTTGAGCAGGTTCATGGGGACCATGCAGAACTGAGTGCTGGCGCCACCACCCAGGAACAGTACCTTGTAGCCCTCGGGGATGTCGAGCAGCTCCTTGAACAGAGCCTCGGCCTCGTCAACGACAGCCTGGAACTCCTTGCTGCGGTGGGAAATCTCAAGAATTGACAGACCAGTGCCTGCAAAGTCACGAATTGCGTCAACGCACTTGTCCAGCGTGAACTGGCTCAGGATTGACGGTCCAGCATAAAAATTATGTTTCTTCATAATGTGTTAATTGAAATTAGAAGTTATAATAAAAATGTATTGTTGGTTTCGCGGTTAATTTTTGCAGTGACAAAGATACGGCTTTTTTTTCATTGCCACAACAATTGGCAAAAAAACGTGTTTTTCGATGTTTTGTCAATTTGTTGGATAATCAGTTGGATTCCTGTTAAATTTGGCGCCCTCGACGTGCCGTTTGTGACAAATTGTCCATTCTCGGTGTTTTTCGTGGAAAAAATCTTTTTTACCGTTTTGAGCTTTTTTTACAGTCAACGAAAAAAAACTGAAAAACCTTGCAAAAAATGCTTGTGTTTGGAAAAAATAACGTATTTTTGTGACGCTTTTAGAAGACGTTTTGGAACAGCTTCAACGCGTCCGATAATTGAGATTTGATTCACTAACATTATTAACTTTATAGTTTGTTTATCTAATTAACAACTTTTTTGTATTATTATCATGAACGTTGAGAAAATTATGGCCGACCTGGAGGCTAAACACCCAGGCGAATCTGAGTATCTGCAGGCTGTACGCGAAGTCCTTGAGTCTATCGAGGAGGTTTATAACCAGCATCCCGAGTTTGAGAAGGCTAAGATCGTTGAGCGCATGGTTGAGCCCGAGCGCATCTTCACTTTCCGTGTAACCTGGATCGACGATAAGGGTGAGGTTCAGACC
>CACZNH010000035.1 GCA_902782465.1 uncultured Bacteroidales bacterium | reverse complement strand
TAAAGTGAGCGCCTTTACTGTTTCACAATACATCAACAAGATTAATCACAAGCCCATCGGCAGGATCAAGTATGCGCTCGCTTAATTCCGCCAACGGGTAACAGATTTTGAAACCGCACATCATTAAAATGCAGCATTTTTCAAGATTGTGCATTTTTTCTCACAAAAGTGTCCGATTCTTTGACATTTTCAGGTCTTCGGCCCCTAGTCTGTTTCACTCTCTTCCTCTTCCAGGGCCTGCAGTTTCTCGATGTCGATGTCGCGGGGGTCGCCCTTGCCTGAGTACTTGAGGAGCCACCACAGTCCGCCGATGATAGCGCCGACGGCAACGGCAGCCAGTACAACGACATACCATGGGCATTTGTCAATCAGCCCCAGGGCAGTAGCGGCCATCATGCACAGTGCCATCGTGGTGATGGCAAGCTTCGAGAAAATGGTGTCGGAGCCCAGCAGATTCATAAAATGCTGCATCTCATGGCCTGTCGAAGCCTTGCGGATGCGGTCATAGATGACGGCATAATACAGCATAATCAATGCCGCCACAAACATCAACGCAATCAGCGGGCACAAGTACAGCTTGCTCTCGCTGATGTCGTCAAACTTCACGATGCCGTTAATCGTGAAAAAGACGGCACACAACGAGTACAAAATGGTATTGAAGCGACACCCCTTCTTGATGTTCAGGCGCAGCTGTTTCTTCTCGTCAACATGCTCAGGAGCAAAATCCTCCTCACTCGGCACATAATTCTCATCAATATAATCTTCAGGTCTCATCACACATCGATTTTATCAGGTTAATTTCTCATTCTATCCCTTAGAAGCACAAACGCCCCACAAAACTACAAAAAAGACCTGATATTTACACCACTTTTCCGGTAATTGTGTTTATTGCTTTTTTCAATTGGTTTCATTTTTTGCCCGCTGGGCGCCCGTTGGACCTTACAGTCGCGCAAGGTAGGCTGCGTCTCAGAATAAAAAAAGAATGAATTCATTTTGTTCTCCATTCGACTTGCACTACTTTGACCTTCGGTCGAAGGTAGGCTGCGTCATGACATAAAAAATGAAAATCTGCGCTTATCATTTTGTTCTCCATTCGACTTGCACTACCTTTGACCTTCGGTCGAAGGTAGGCTGCGTCTCAACAATGCTCAAATAAATTTTGATAATATTGGCTTCGCTTCAGCCATCGAAAACAAGTTTTCATGGCATTCTTCTCGCACAATATTTGGCATTGTATTCGACTTGCACTACCTTTGACCTTCGGTCGAAGGTAGGCTGCGCCATGACATAAAAAATGAAAATCTGCGCTTATCATTTTGTTCTGTCCATGGCTTGCAGTACCTTTGCATCATCATTTAATTATTTAAAGAAGATTATGAAGACGATGAAATTGTGGATGATGGCCGCCATCCTGTTTTGCGGCGTTGGTTATATGAGTTCGTGCAACGGCAATGCTGACAAGGCTGCTGCCCAGGAAGATACTGTTGCCGCTGCTGAAAACGACACTTTTCTTGCTGCTGTGGACAGGTATCTGGTTGACTCGATTGGCGCAAACTACAGCCAGGGTGACTTGTGTATCCCCAACGCTATGGTAATAGCCACCAAAGAAAGATCTGACAGCATGCTGGTGTGGGGCGACTTCTGGGTGTTTAACTACAAAGTGGCTGGCGACACCCTGAAGATGGTTTCGGGCGGCGACCATCCGGGCCTGATGTGCATGAAGAAGAACAGCGAGGGCGCCTACGAGGTCATCTCGTTTGAACAGGTGGAGGACGGCCATGGCAACATGGCGAGCGCCAAGCGCATCTTCGGCGACAAGTATGATGCCTTCCATGCCATCAACAGCAACGAGAAGAGCCGCGAGGTTTTCCGCGCCAAGGGCATTGCCGAATACTTGAAGGCCCACGAGCTGTCGTACAAATACTATCAGGACTACGGCTGGCCCGCACAAGGCATACCGACTAATTATTAAAGCGCTTGCAGCGCTGTGTGTGCGCGGGCTGGCGCCCGCGTGTACGGGGTGTATTTGCGGCTGGCGCCTACTTACAACTGAAAACTGAAAACTTACAACTGAAAACTGAAAATGAAATACAGCATTATTGCCATCGGTGATGAGTTGCTCATCGGGCAGGTCACCGACACCAATTCGGGTTGGATTGCCCGCCACATGACGCCCCGCGGCTGGGACGTGAATACCGTGCAGGTCGTCCCCGATGATGCCCGCCAGATTGAGCTCGCCATCGACCGTGCCTTTGCTCAAACCGACGTCGTACTCATGACCGGCGGCCTTGGTCCTACCAAGGACGACATCACCAAGCCCACTCTCTGCCGCTACTTCGGCGGTGAGATGGTCCTCGACGAGGCCGTCGAGACCAACGTCCGTCAGGTGATGGAGCGCCGCCATCTCAAGCTCAACGAGTACACCCGTTTGCAGGCCATGGTTCCCTCGTCGTGCCGTGTTATCCAGAACGAGATGGGCACGGCGCCGTTGATGTGGTTTGAGCGCGACGGCAAGGTGCTGGTGAGCATGCCTGGCGTGCCTTTTGAGCTTCAAGGCATGATGGAACGTGCGGTTATTCCGCAGCTGCTGGCCCGCTTCAATGACGGCGAGGACATCGAGTTCCGCACCTTTGTCGTGACAGGCATCATCGAGTCGGCCCTGGCGATGCAGCTCGACGAGTTTGAGCGCAATCTGCCTCACGGCATCCACCTGGCCTATCTGCCCGAGGGAGGCATCATCCGCCTGAGGCTGACGGGCTCCTCGACCGACGCCCGCCAAATCAATGACGACATGGAGCGCCTGTCGCGGCAGTTGCACGATCTGCTGGGCGGGCACATCATTGCCGACGGCGACAAGCGCCTGCCCGAAATCCTAGGAGAACGCCTGCGCGAGCGTGGCCTCACGCTGGCCACAGCCGAGAGCTGCACGGGCGGCAACATCGCCCATCAGATTACCAGCATTGCCGGCAGCAGCGACTACTTCAAGGGTAGCGTCGTGAGCTATGCCAACGAGGTGAAGATATCGCTGTTGGGCGTCAATGAGCAGGATATCCTGGACCACGGCGTGGTGAGCGAACCCGTTGTGCGTCAGATGGCCGAGGGCGCCTGCCGCGCCATCGGCACCGACTGCGCCATCGCCACCAGCGGCATTGCCGGCCCTGGCGGCGGCACCCCCACCAAGCCTGTGGGCACCGTGTGGATGGCTGCCAAGTGCGGCGACAAGGTCGTTACCCAGGTCAAGCAGTTGCCCGGCGACCGCGACCGCGTCATCACCCGCGCCACACTCGAGGCCCAGCTGCTGCTATTGTCGATTCTATAAATACTATATTGGCTATAGCATCTATGAGAATGAAGAGAATAATATTGCTGCTGCTCGTCGCCCTGCTCGCCATTCCAGTGGGAATGGCGAGCACCACGCGTGACGATGACGACAAGGACCCCAGCATCAAGCCGGGCATCCGCCGCCTGCATCCCGAGCGTGAGCGCGCCAAGGCGTTAAAGAAGCTGCAGGAACAGATGTCGCGCAAGGCCGAGGTGAAAGACGACCCCTGGGATACCAGCGACGAGGTGTGGGGCACCGTTGACCTGCCGCCTGAGGCTGCGATGGACAGCACCGCCGTGGCGGGCCATCGCCTGAGCACTTCCAAGACCCCGCAGGAGCAAGCCGCTGTCGATGCCCTGCTGCAGACCGATTACAGCATCAAGGAGTATGGCTACCGGCGGATGACGTGGCGCGACTTGCCCGTTACCTCCACCATCGACCAGCTGATGCCCGCTTTCACCGTCGATGAGACCGGTGACTGCTATTCCAAGTATGTCTCGCGGGAACTGGGCACCAACGAGGTCTATTTCACCTTCTCCATTCAGGATGACAGCGTGCCGGGACCATTGAGGCTGCGTGTGCAGTATTGTGCCGACGACCCGCTGGACTTTGACCAGCTGGTCTTTACCATCGACGGCTATGATTACCTGTTCTATCCTTCCAATCCGCAACGTGGCACAATGGATGGCGGCCTGTATTGGGAACTGAGCGACGACGTGCTGAAGCCGGCCTATAAGGACCTGGTCTATGCACTGGCCCACAGCAACTGGGTGGCGCTCAAGCTGATGAGCACGCGCGGCATCAACCATGTGAAAATGCTCACCGACGGGCAGCGTGCCGACTTTGCCAATACGCTCGACTTCTATCGTCTGTTGGGTGGCAATTTGTAAGTTATGCAACGGATTGCATAGCCTTTTTCGGCCTTTTGCGTGACTTTTTGCATGATTTTTTGGGTGGTTTTTAAAAATGCACTACCTTTGCCGTGGTTTTACGATATTATTAATTATTTATTGATTGTTTTATTAAAGGTTTAATTTATGAACACTGAAAACATTGGAACTTGGGCTGGTCTCGTTTGGAACGCCCTTAACGATGCTAAGAAGGCTTTGACCACTAAGGAGTTGCGCAAGGTTTCGAAACTCAAAGTGAACGAGATGCATTGCGCTCTGGGTTGGCTCGCCAAGGAAGGCAAGCTCAACTTCAAGGAGGGTAAGGATGACATCGAGGTATCCCTGCGATAATCGATTCCAACTATTTTAAATGTGACTTTTATTCAGGAATCCAGTTCCTGACTTATTGATAACAGCGATGGCGCGGATGTATTTCGCGCCATCGTTGTCATGTGGCGGCGGGTTGTCAAGACCGGATTTTCAAAAAAAAACTTAATTTGCCTCATGGATATAATAATGGGTGATATCAGTGCGTTATAAAGTTGAATTGATTTTAAAACCGTATTGCCTATGCACAGAACAACTACTACTAACACTGAAAATCTGAATGACGTTAAAGCAGCAGTTCGGGGTCCGAAGAAATCGACCATCAGCCTGCTCAAGCAATTTGCCAGAGCCTACAGCTTTAACGCCGAGTTGCCAAGAGGATTGGAAGGAATGGTACTGAACTGAGGATTTCCTTTCCCTTGGAAAAGAACAAGCAAAGCCTCCTTGCCGTTGCGGCAGGAGGCTTTGTCGCATCTGTGCCATGCGGCAGGGGGCTTTGTCGCATCTGTGCCGCCAGACCATTTATGCTCATTTTGGGTGATTGGAGTTTGTTTTTTGGTTTACAGTTGTCCAATTCATGATAAAATTGTATTTTTGCACCAATCAATTAAAAGTTTAGGCTATGATCAACTTCATACAACGCATATTTTCGGGTGCCATCTACATCGCGTTGATAGTCTCTTCTATCCTGCTGTTGGATAACTCTCCCGTCATGTATCTGCTCGTGTTCCCGCTGTTTATCATTGTGGGGGTTGCAGAATTGATAGGCATGGGACGTAAGGAAGATTCTCAGTCGTGGCTCGTCAATGTGATTGACATGCTCGGTGGCGTGGGCGTGTTTATGGCATTCTACATGCTCTATGAGGGCGAGACGACCCAGTCCCGCGCCTTGTGGTTGCTCCCGCTTGCCGCCTACCTGCTGTTGCGTTGTATTGTGCAGCTTTATCGCCCCAAACAGAATGCGTTGCACAGTCTGGAACGCTCGTTCCTCGCTATGGGCTATGTTGCGTTGCCCGTGTCATTGCTGAACTGCATCATGAGCATCACGGCGCCCCGGTTGCTGTTGGGCATGTTCATTTTCATCTGGCTGTATGACACTGGCGCCTATTGTGTGGGGATGTTGTTGGGCAAGCACCGCCTGTTCGAGCGCATCTCGCCCAAGAAATCCTGGGAAGGTGTCATTGGCGGAGTGGTGGCATGCATCGCCGGCGCTTACGCTTCGTTCTACTGGTTTGATGAGTTCTTCCAGGTTCCCGACTTGACCACCTGGATTGGCCTGAGTGTCGTTGTGGCTGTGTTTGCCACTTTTGGCGACCTGGTGGAATCCCTCATCAAGCGGTCGGTGGGCGTCAAGGACTCGGGCAGCATCATTCCCGGCCATGGCGGCGTCCTGGACCGCATCGACAGCCTGCTGCTGGTGGCTCCTGCCGTGCTCATTTACCTGATGTTGGTAGTTCCCGCCATCCATTGACCTGATGAGGTACTCGGCTATCCTGATATTGGCGCTGACCTGGTTGCTGATTGCTGTGGGTTCCTGTTCCACCAGCGGCAACGAGGTGGCCGAGTCACACACTCTCCCCGATACGCTCAATGTGGGCACGCTGTACAGTCCCACGGGGTTCTTTATTCTCAAGGGCGACACGATGGGCTATGACTATGACCGCATCTGCGACTTTGCCCAATCTCGGGGCATAGCGCTGCGATTCAAGGTGGCGCGCAGCATGCCCGACCTGATTGAGATGCTCAAGAAGAAAAAAGTCGATGTGCTGGCCTGTGAGGTGCCGGTGACTGCCGAGTACAAGTCGCGCGTGCTGCACTGCGGTGCCGTCAACGAGACCTATCAGGTGCTGGTTCAGCACAGCGGCAAGAACATGATATATGATGTGACGCAGCTCATCGGGCGGGACGTGTTTGTAGAGAAAGGCTCAAAATATGAGTCGAGGTTGCGCAACCTCGATAACGAAGTGGGCGGCGGCATTGTCATCCACACGGTCGAAGGCGAGGCGGCACTGCCCACCGAACTCATCTCCAAGGTATCGCGTCGCGAGATATCTTTTACCATCGTGGACAGCGACATTGCCCAAATGAACCTCACTTACTATGACAGCATCAACATCGGCCTCAGAGTGGGATTTGCGCAGCGCTCATCGTGGGCGGTGTCCCAACAGAACCGATGGCTTGCCGACAGCATTAACACATGGGCCGCGAGCAGCAACGCCCGCGAGTACTCCAAGAAGGCCCTCAAGCACTACTTCGAGATGAACCGTGGTCCCAAACCCGATTCTGTCAAGGTGGATACAATGGCAGTGACGCCTCCAGGAGGCATTTCGCCCTATGACCATGTGTTCAAGCAGTATGCCAAGGAGATGGGATGGGACTGGCGCCTGCTGGCTGCCATCGCCTATTCGGAGTCGGGCTTTGACCCCAATGCGACGTCATGGATGGGCGCACGGGGATTGATGCAGGTGATGCCCAAGACGGCGCGCTCGTTAGGCGTCAATGAGGAATCCCTCAGCGACCCGACGGTGAGCATCCGTGTGGCATCGCGAATTCTCAAGGAGCTCGAAGGCATCATGCGCGGACGGGCCATTGCCGCCGACCGCATCAAGTTTGTGCTGGCGGCCTACAATGCCGGTTCAGGTCACGTGACTGATGCCATCGCCCTGGCACGGAAGAACGAATTGAACCCCCGCGCATGGGAAGAAAATGTTGCCCAGGCCATGTTGTGGAAGATGGACCCTGAGTATTACAATGACTCGGTCTGCGCCTTTGGCTACTGTCGTGGCACCGAGCCGGTGGACTATGTGGTCAAGGTGCTCAACCGCTATGAGTACTACAAAAAGAATTACAAGAAATGACACATGCCGGCAGCACTGATTAGAGTTGCGGCATGATGAGAACTGATTTATTTACTTGGTTTATTTATATATGGAAATTATGAGAAAGAAACATTTAATCGTTGCCACCGTAGTGGCATTGTCGGCATCAATGATGATGCAGTCCTGCATTGGCAGTTTCGCGTTGTTCAACAAGGTGAAATCGTGGAACGAGCAGGTGGGTGACAAGTTTGTAAACGAACTCGTCTTTGTGGCGATGTGGATTTTGCCCGTCTATGAATTGTGCTTGACGGCCGATGTGCTTGTCCTGAACAGCATTGAGTTCTGGTCCGGAGAGAACCCTGCACTTGCCCAGACTAAGGTCGTTGACGGCAAAGATGCCCAGTACCTCGTTGCCAGTAACGATGACGGTTATGTCATCACCAACATGAAGACCAAGCAGGTGACCCGCTTTAACTTCAAGGCCGAGGACAACTCATGGTGGCTTGAGAACAATGGCGATGAAGTAAAGCTCTTCTCCTATGTTGACGACAACCATGTCAGCATCCTCACACGTAGCGGCAGCTATGCCACCGTCGAACTTTCCCAGCAGGGTGTCCTGGCTTATCAGGAACTCGTCGGCTTGGGCGGTGCGGCTTATGCCTTGCGCTAAATAGCAACTGGAAACGTATTAATCAGCAGTCCTGCCACCACATTGGCGGCAGGACTGCTGTATTGTAGATGTAACAGGGAAAGTTACTCGGTGAGACGGTCGAGCACGGTGCGGACGAGATCCTCGACTGCGGTCTTGTAGTTGGGGTTGACGTCGGTGGCGACGCGGTTGGCAATGATGGAGCAAACGGTCATCGCACGGTGTCCCAGCATGAGCGCCATGCCCTGTAGGGCACTGCTTTCCATCTCATAGTTGGTAATCTTGCCGCCGTTGTACTCAAACTGCTCGATGCGGCTGTTCAGCTCGGGCTCGGCAAGGTCCAGGCGCACACGGCGTCCCTGGGGACCATAGAAGCCTACTGCCGAGATGGTGTATCCGCGCACCATGTCGTCGCGACCGATTTTCTCTACCAGCCACGGGTCGGCATCGACAACATAAGGCCTGGCGAGGAGCTTGTTCCACTTCACGAAGTCGCAGAAAGCCTTCTCAAAGTCGAGGTCAGCCACACGGTTGCGGTCGGCGTAGTAATTGATGACGCCGTCAAAGCCGATAGCCTTGGAGGCAATAACGGGGGTGCCCACGGGAACGTAGGGCTGCAGGCCGCCCGATGTGCCGATGCGCACGATGTTGAGGGTGCGGTGCTCGGGCTTGGGAGTGCGTGTCTCAAAGTCGATGTTGGCGAGTCCGTCAAGCTCGGTCATCACGATGTCGATGTTGTCGGGACCGATGCCGTGTGACAGCGCCATGATGGGTTTGCCGTGATAGGTGCCGCCGATGGCATGGAACTCACGGCTGGAAGTCTCCCAGTCACGCGTGTCAAAGTAGGACGCAATCATGGTTACGCGGCCAGGGTCGCCACACACGATGATGTTGTCGGTCAACTGTTCGGGTTTCACATGGATGTGGAACGCTGAGCCATCATCATTGATGATGAATTCTGAGTCAGGGATTCTGTTAGTATTCATATCGTTGTGTAATTAATGTTTCGATTCTTGGTTGCGAATTAAAAAGCAAAGATACTATGTTCTTTTGAATTATCAAAATTCCCAGTCAAAAAAAATAAAAATATTAGTCCTTAGTTGGCATCCTCGCCCTAATGCCTAACGCCTAACGCTTATAAAACTGTGTAGCGGCAGCCGGGTAGGGTGGTGATGATGCGCTTGCAGTCGAGTTCGACGAGGGTGCTCATGAGTTTGTAGACCGGTTGCTGCAACTCGTCGGCAAGGGTGTTGAGATGGATTTCGCCGTGGTTGCGGATAGCGTCCACTACGGCTTGTTCCTCCTTGGTGAGGGTGGGGAAGAGTTCGAGCTGCTGGGGTGTGGGCTTGGCTGCCTCCCAACGCATGGCGGCTATCAGGTCGTCGGCGCTGGTGGTGAGGGCGGCTTTGTTGGTGGCGATGAGCTTGTTGCAGCCTGCCGAGAACTCGTCACCGCAGCGGCCCGGAACAGCCATCACGTCGCGGTTGTAGCTCATGGCGAGCGATGCGGTGACCAGCGCTCCGCCCGCGCCTGCCGACTCGACGATCACCGTGCAGTCGCTCAATGCGGCAACGATGCGGTTGCGGGCCAGGAAATTGCTCTTCTGCACCTCGTCCTGGCTGGTGTAGTCGGTCAGCAGCATTCCTCCGTGCTTGGCGATGGCGATGGCGTCATTGCGATGGGCAGCGGGGTAGATGTGGTTCAGGCCTCGGGGCAGGACGGCGACCGTGGGCACTCCGTGCTTGAGGGCAGCACGGTGGGCCGCGATATCGATGCCATAGGCGAGTCCGCTCACAACCACCAGGTCAGGCACCCGCTGTGCCAGTTCGCCGATGAATGTGTCGCAGAATCGTATGCCGTACTGGGTGGCGTGGCGTGTTCCCACGACGCTGATGACGTGCTTGCTCTCCAGGTCACACTGGCCCAGGGTGTAAACCATCGCGGGGGCGTCGGGCGCTTCCAGCAGGCGGTGGGGATAGGCGTCGTCGGTGAAGTAGGTCGTAGCGATGCCGTGTTCACGCACGAAGGCCTCCTCTGTAGCCGCACGTTGCAACACCTCGCGGCGGTAGTCGTCGCGGTAAATCTTGCTGCGGCCGTGGGTGAGTGCGCGTAGCTGCTTCTCGCTCATGGCAAAGAACTGCTCCTCGCTGCCGACGACGTCCAGCAGCTTGTGCGCCAGGTCGATGCCCATGCCCTGCAGGTTGGCAAAGGCAATGCGGTAGGTTATTGGGGTGAGAGCGTTGGTGGCCATGGCTTTTAGAGATATTTTGCGATGCGTTCAGCTAGGTCGTCGCCGCGGTTGATGCGTCCATCTTTCTCCATGCACACGATGGTGACCACGGCGCTGACAACAGGTGCTTCGTCACCTTTCCTGAAGATGTCCTGATGGAAAATGAAGCGCGCTCCCTGGCGCTCAATCCACAGGCGGCTGAGCATGACGTCGCCAGTGTGAAGTGGCGTGCGGTAGTCGATTTCCATGCGCCTGACGACGGGTATCAGCCCGTCGCTGGTCAGGCTGCCGAAGGGGATGCCCTCGCGCTTGACAAAGGCGTGCCGCGTGTGCTCCAGATAGTGCAGATAGATGGCATTGTTGACGATGCCCTCGCTGTCGAGTTCATAGTCGCGCACCGCGATCTCGAGTGTGAAGATGTATTTGTCCTCGTTCATTGTTCCATGATAAGTTACAACTTGAGGTTATCCTTGCCGTAGATGAAGTCAATTATATTATATGCCTCTTCTTTGGTGAAATAACCCGAGATCATGACACGGCCGCCTTCTATTCGGGTAGCGACCGTGGGATAACTGTAAACCTTTCCATCAACCACGATGGCGAGAACACGATTGACGTTTTGTGCAGTGAGCACGGAGAACGCACGAGCCCCCTCATCATTGAGGCTCAGATAGATGCCATAACTGCCATCTTGTTCTAACTCGGCCCTCGCCTCAATGATCGTTTCACCAGTCATTGCCGGCATGCCATTGGTCAACCTCAGTGCAATGAGTCGGCAGGCCCCATTTTGCAGATAGCCTATTTCAGGTTTTGCGGTCCATGTCAGCCTCAAGTCGGCGGGCAGGCACTTGGGGCCATATTGCGCGATGATGGTGTTCACCGCAGCGGTGTCTTCGGGTGCAACGTTGCCGACGGCGGGCGATTCAACCGAACCCTCGGCAATATCCTCAAACCGGGTGAGTTTGCCAAATGACAGCGAGTCCACAAATCCGCCGCTCTTAGCGGCCTCCTGGTCCAATGCTCTGAGGGAATCGAGGATTTCTCCCACTCTATAGGTCTCATAAAAGCCAATTTTTTTAACAGCCTCTTGATTCACAGGATCCTTATAGGTGTATGATTTGTTAAGGCAAGAGGTCGCCATGAAACCGACCGTTACAGCGAGGCCGAGCACAGCCAGGCAAACAAAATTACTGATTCTTATTGACTTCAACATAGCAACAGGTTAGTTTATAGGTTGTTATCTAATGGTTATGAACCCATCACGCCCCTCAGGAGGGAGCCAGCTTAGTTCATTGTCACCACAAAGGTAATGAAAAAAGAGGTTAAGCAGATGGTTTTCCAGCGATTTTTTGTTTGTGCATAAAGAAGCCTGCCCGCGGGCTGACGGATCAGCGGGCGGGCAGGCGAATATTGTCGTTTGGATGCTGGTGATTACTTCAGCCAGTCCTGTACCTTGTCGTTGGGGACCATGCGCTCCTCAAATACGTAAGCGCCAGTCTTCTCGGAGCGGACCATCTTGATGACCTTGCTCCATGAGCGTCCTTCACCAGTCTGAAGGGTTGCAACTACTTTCTTTGCCATAACTTAATATCTTGTCGTTAAATGGTGGATGAACTGCGATTACTTAATCTCCTTGTGAACCGTCATGCGCTTCAGGTAAGGATTGTATTTCTTGAGCTCCAAACGCTCGGTGGTGTTCTTGCGGTTCTTGGTCGTGATGTAACGGCTGATGCCGGGAACGCCAGTACCCTTCTGCTCGGTGCACTCGAGAATCACTTGCACGCGGTCGCCTTTTGCTTTCTTTGCCATAATTCGGTTCCTTTTTTACTGGTTGATAACTTGGATTTCGGTGAGGTGTCCATCCTCGGCAGCCTTCTTGAGGGCAGCGTCGAGACCCATCTTGTTAATGTTGCGCAAGCCTGAAGCCGATACGGTCAAGCGAATCCACTGACCCTGCTCGGGCCAATAGAACTTGCGGTTGAAGACGTTAACGTTGAATTTGCGTTTCGTCCTGCGCTTGGAGTGCGATACGTTGTTGCCCGTGATCGCCTTCTTTCCGGTGATTTGACAAACTTTAGACATAGTTTCTCTTTTTTGTTTAGTTATTGTTCTTGTTTTACATTCACTAGTTGTCGACTCGCGAGCTACATGCCTGCCTGTACACAGAAAAACACAGGCGCAGCACAATAAATCGGGTGTGGACATCCAATCGTGGAGAGGGCGCTCATCCCCACCGGTGTGAGAAGCGTCCTACGCTTGACTGCCAGGCACTTAGCATCATAGCCTTGACATCGAAGTTTCAACGATCAAGTGTCACACTCTTGACTTGACTAACGCATGAGCATCAACGCCAGCAAGACATGTGCCGCGAAATCGGCTGCAAAATTACAACCAATTTTTGAACTACACAACACATTTACAAGACTTTTTGAATATTTTTTATCGCCGCCAGCAATCAGGGTGCTGGTACAGCAACCTGCATTTCTCATCTTCAAGACGATGCAGCCGCCATCCACAAATCAGCACAGTGGCGCATGAGTGGATGGCGGCTGGGTATCGGTCGGTAAAATCGTTTACTGCTGGTTCAAGAGCATGTCGATGAGGGTGGTCACATCGGTGATGCCAATCTGGCCGTTGCCATCGACGTCACCGGGGATGGGAACGCATTCGCCGCTCAGGTAGATGACGGTCACGGGCGATCCGGCGTTCTCGCAGTTGACTTTGAGTGTTGCGGTGTGCGAGCCGACTGCGAGGGGGTGATAGGTGATGCGCACCGTGCAGCCGTTCTCCGAGGCACTCACCGAGGTGATTTTGGCCGAGAACATGGCGGCGTCATCGCCTACGATGGAGTATGAATAGACGCCGTCGTTCAAGTCGGTATTAATGTCAATGACTTGCATGGCGACGCCGTTGGACCTGACAACGGGCTGGTTGGGGTCTGGCGGGAGCTCGGCATCGGCAAAGTGGATGTAGCCGGAGCGTGAAGCCATCTGGCCAACACGGGCGGTGAAGTGTTCGGTTGACTTGTCGTAGAAGCGGTTCTCGGTTTCAACATAGGCCGCTTGTGCCTGGAATGTGGCCATGAAGAGGGCCAGGATGAAAAGTAATCTGTAGCTCATAGTGTAAAGTTTTATAGGTGATTAATACTTATATAATTAAAACATTGAATTCACTTCATTTATTGCATGTTCGCATAGTTTTTATGATGATAGCCCCCCTCATGGTTGACATAATTGCGATGAGTTCATAAAATCCACATGGCAATGACCGTGTTGCTCTTGAAGACGGTCCCGCTCATCCAGCCCCGATGCAGGCGAGCTGACGTGAAGCCTTCAAAGAACTCGGGATGATTGACCCGGTAGTAGCTGTGCGCGTTGCTGCAAGCCCTGATGACGGCTTTGTCATTGCCTGTCATGTCGGGTTTGGGATAGGCAGCGTGGATGGAGTCTTGCATGGCTCGGAGGATGACAACGGTCTTGTCGTTCCTCATGCCATAACCGTCGAGGGTGATAAAGTAACCCACATGCAGTGGTTCCTCCTTGTTGCATGATGTGGCGGCTACCGTTATCAGCGCTAGGCTCAGCAGCAGGGTTGGTAACTGCCAATGTGGTCTGTGTCGGAAGTTTGTTCTCATCGTCGGTCTTTTTTAGGGTCGGTTGTTAAAAAAGAAGGTGCGCCCTCGTTGGTGGGGCAGAAGGGCGCGCCTTCTCCAACCGCAATCATGAAAAAACTATTACTCACACTGTCTCATATTCTGTTCAGTTTAAGTGTTATCCTGAGGGACCTTGTTCCTTGCTTGGAAGTTTGGAAAAAATGGGAGGTGCATCGTGAAGCAGGTATCCGTGAGCACCTCCCACACCCAGAGAATTATGTAAACACATATGTTATAGCTAGTGGATTTGTCCAGCGGTGCTTGACGGGTGGAGCAGGTGGAATGAAGGTGCGCCGACTGACAGGTGCGACGCACCTTCTAATCACCTAACTACACTTATGAAAAAATTATCTTGCACTTTTGGCTCTCATTCTTTATTATATAATTATGTTGATAGAGTGAAAAATTCGTTTGAAAAGGCACACTGGAGATAAGCGATGCTTCCCAATCTATTAAAGAGTTTCAATACTGCTGTTATCTATTACCTGTTTTGGGGGTCTGCAGTGTGCCCATGTGGTTGAGGTGAAAACTGTGCGACCTCATGGTCGCTGCATCACCACATCCGGCTTATGAAGAAACTATTTAGCACTTGTCGTTGGGATTGTGCATGCCATAAAACAAGCATCTGCCAGCAGCAACGGGGCGACCGGCAAAACGCACATACGTGTAGAGAGTTGTTCCATAATGTCAATGTTTAGATTCTACAATACAAATAATTAGGTCTCAATAGTGACATTGTTGAGCATCCAATTCAACAGATGTCATGAAGTGGGGTGTTCCACATTCGATTGCAAAATAAGCAGTAATATTTATGATTTGCAAATTATTTTGCGAGAAAAATGATAAAATGCAACAAAACTATTATTTTCAGTAGTGGCTGGCTGTTCGTGCTGTCTTGTGGGGATGGAAGTGCCGGATTCAGTCAAAAAAGTCGGTTTACAAAGATAAATAAATTTTTTTTTGAAAATTTTTCTGTTTTGTTTTGTAAATTCAAGAAATGTATCTACCTTTGTGCACTCAAGCAAATTACTGGACTATGGAATAAAAACTGGTTTATCGCTAGCTGTGAAGCGGCGAATGACTTTAAGTGCTTAGTAATGGTTTGTTTTACAGAATGATAACCCAGGGCTTTGACCCTGGGTTTTTCATATTATAACTATCATGTTTGTTTTATTCCTCGACGATGTCGTGGTAGTAGGGCGACTCTTGAGGGTTGAAGCCGCCGTCCTTGAGGTAATTGAAGATGCGCAGGCAGGCCCATGCGTCGATAGCGGCGTAGCTCTGTTGCGACTCGGTGAGTTGGGGCGCTTCCCAGTTGGTGAGCTGCTGGCTCTTGCTGATTTTCTGCTGGAACAGGATGGCGTAAATCTTCTGCAGGCTCATGTCGGTGATTTCAAACTGTTTCACCAGCTGCTGAATCTCGACGAATCCAGCCGGGTGGAAGTCAGTCTGCCTGGCAATCTGGTGGAAATCGTCGCCTGTCGAGAGTCCGATTTTGATGCAGTTTGGGTCTTCAAGGAACTGTTTCAGCACCTCAGGGATGCCCGTCATGTTGATGCGGAACAGGAAGGCGTCGCTATCGGTCGATAGCTGGATGAGGGCCGCATTGTGCCGCTCCCCGCGCTTGAAGCACGGACGCGTCTCGGTGTCGAAGCCCACAACCGCAGCCGAGCGCAATGCCGTCACTGCGCTCTTGACCTGCGAAATGGCGTCAATGACGTGGATGCGTCCCTGAAAAGAGACGCGCGGCATCTGGTTAATGGTTTCCTTGTCTATCGATACGGCCTTCATGACGGGGACAAAGGTACAAATTTTTTTTCAAACAACATCAACAACGATAAACAATGCAAGGCAACACTCTTTTCATTGCATCAGCGTCCTTCTCTTACTGTCCACAGATTACATGGATGAAATGGATTTAGGCATCCGCGCCCATGTGATTGTCCCCGAATTAACCGAATTGTTCGAATTTTTTGTGCGTTAGCCCATTCGCTTAATTTGTCGAAGGAAGGAGGTGTGCGGGTACCTAAATTAGAGTAATCCGCGTAATTCGTAGTTTAAATAATGTGGCTGTCGGTCTAGAGGCGGTCGACTTGTTTGACGCCCTTGACGCCCTGGATTTTCTTGGTGAGTTCGTCGAGCAGGGCGATGTTGCTGATGTTGACGGTGAGCATACCCTCAAAGAGGCCGCCCTCGGCCTGGACCGAGATGCTGCGCAGCAGGCAGTTGTCGGTCTTGTTGATGACCGAGGTGATGGATGAGACGATGCCGATATCGTCGCGCCCCAGCACCTTGAGGGTGGCGACGAACTGGTTGCCCGCCTTGCCTGTCCAACGGGTGCGTATGATGCGGTAAGGATAACGCCCCCTGAGGTGGTGCAGGTTCTTGCAGTCGGTGCGGTGAATCTTGATGGCGCCGTCGCTGGCGATGAACCCCTCGATGCGGTCACCGAAGATGGGGTTGCAGCATCGTGCCAGCTTGTAGTTCACACCCTTGACGTCCTCGCCGATGGTGAGGATGTCATCGTCAAATCTCTCTTTGCGCTCGACGGGTTGCTGCAGGATGAACTCCTCGGCAGTGCCTCGCGACGTGGTGTCGGCCTGCTTGGCGGTCAGCGCCTCATACTGCTCGACCACATCGTTCACGTCGATGGTATCTTCCTGGATGGCGGCATAGAACTCGGTCGTGGTCTTGTAGCCCATCTTCTTGATGAGGCGTGCCATGGTGGCGTCGTCGGGCTCGATTTTGCGGTTCTTGAAACGCCGTTGCAGTGTTTCGCGTGCCAGCAATGCCTGGTTTGCCCGTCGCTCGTTGATGGCGTTCTTGATTTTGTTGCGCGCCCTGCTGGTCACGGCGATGTTGAGCCAGTCCTGGCGTGGTATCTGGGTCGTCGAGGTGATGACCTCGACGGTGTCGCCGCTGCGCAGGCGGTAGTTGATTTTCTGGTTCTTGCCGTCCACCTTGCCGCCGACGCAGGTGCTGCCCACGCGTGAATGGATATGGTAAGCAAAGTCGAGGATGGTCGCACCTTGCGGCAGGCGAAAGAGGTCACCCTTGGGGGTGAAGACAAACACCTCGTCGTTGTAGAGGTTGGTGTCCATGTTGCGCATCAGGCTCATCAGTCCCTCTTGCCCCGTCGCCTCGAGCATCTCACGCACCTCGTTCATCCACTTGTCCACGTCACCGTCGCTCTTGATGCCCTTGTAGCGCCAGTGTGCCGCAACGCCACGCTCGGCGGTCTCGTCCATGCGACGGGAGCGTATCTGCACCTCGACCCACTTGTCGCCTGGCCCGTAAACGGTGATGTGCAGCGACTCGTATCCGTTGCTTTTGGGGATGGTGATCCAGTCCTTGAAGCGCGAGGTGTTGGCCTTGTAGATGTCGGTGACGATGGAGTAGGCGAGCCAGCAGGCGCGTTTCTCGTCGCGGGGCGTCGTGTCCAGGATGATGCGTATGGCGAACAGGTCGTAGATGCCGTCCAGGTCCACGCCCTGTTTCTGCATCTTCTGCCAGATGCTGTTGATGGACTTGGTACGTCCCTTGAGTTCAAATTTCAGCCCTTCCTGCTGCAGCCGCTCCTCAATCGGCTTGACGAAATCGCTGATGTACTGTTCTCGTTCCAGCTTGGTCTCGTTGAGGCGTGTGGCGATTAATGAGAAAACCTCATGGTCCAGGTACTTGAGCGAGGTGTCTTCCAGTTCGGTCTTGATGGCGTACAGGCCCAGCTTGTGTGCCAGTGGGGCATACAGGTAGCGCGACTCACTGGCGATTTCGCGGACGAATTTCTCGTTGGGGTGGTGGTTGATGGCGCGCATGAGTGTCAGGCGGTCGGCTGTCATGATGAGGATGACGCGCACGTCCTCGGCCAGCGTGAGCAGCAGCTTGTGGAAGTTCTCGTTGGCGACGGCGGCCTGTTTCTTGTACAGGGGCGCAATGTGCAACAACCCGTGAACGACGTGGGCGATATCGTCACCGAACAGCCCCTTCACGCGCGGCACGTCAAGGTAGTCGCCTCGGCACAGATTGTAGATGAGCGTAGCGATGACCATCGTGCGGTCGGGGGCAATGCTGTCACACAGCGTGAGCGCCGTGGAGAGATGGCGCACGACGGGGTTGAGGCCATACTGGTCGCGCTTGAAGAGCCCAGCCTCGGTAATGCCCTTGTAGATGAGGTCATGCAGCGTGTTGATGTCGTTGAGGGTGAGCTGGTCGCCCAACCTGTCGTTGAGGTCCCGGGTGAGTTTGAGCACCAGGGGCCTTTCCTCTCTTGTGAAATATTCCTGCATCATGGGCATTGATGGATTTTTTGGCAAATTTAGCCTTTTTGTGTCGATTTGTTTGCAAGAACGTGATGAAAAATGTAATTTTGGGGGATTTTTACCCGAGACCAACCAAAATACGATACAGCTATGTTTAACGAAAAAGACAAACAACTGATGGCCAGCAAGGGCATCACCGAGGCCGTTATCGAGGCCCAACTCAAGCGTTTCGAGACAGGATTCCCATGGCTCAAGCTCGAAGCCGCCGCTACCGTAGGCAAGGGCATTATGCGTCTGGATGCCAAGCAGCAGTCGCAGTGCATCAAGGTGTGGAATGAGTTTCAGTCCGGTGGAGCGTCAATCGAGAAGTTCCAACCCGCATCAGGCGCAGCCAGCCGCATGTTCAAGAACCTGTTCGCCTTCATCAACGAGGGCAAGTCGGTTCCCGAGAGTGACTTTGAGAAGCAGTTCTTTGATGGCATCACGCAGTTTGCCTTCTATCCCCAGTTGAACAAAACCTGTGTGAACCTCTATCAGAGCAATGTGAGCGAGCTGATTGCTGCAGGCCGTTATGCCGATGTGCTCAAGGCCCTGCTGCTGCCCGAGGGCATGAACTACGGCTCCCTGCCCAAGGGACTGCTCAGGTTCCACCGTGCTGCTGCCGGCACCGTTCACACGCCGCTGGAGGAGCATCTGGAGGAAGGTGCCCAGTATGCCGCCGACGCCAACCGCTGCGTGAAGATACATTTCACCGTGTCTCCCGAGCATCGCCAGGGCTTTGAAAAACTCATCAAGGCCAGGGTGCCGCTGATGGAGAAGGTGTGGGGCGTGAAATATGACATTTCATTAAGTGAGCAGAAGGCTTCGACCGACACCATCGCCGTGAACATGGACAACACGCCCTACCGTGATGCGAAGGGCAACCTGCTGTTCCGTCCTGCCGGCCATGGTGCACTGTTGGAGAACCTGAATGAGCGCGATGCCGATGTCGTGTTCATCAAGAACGTGGACAATGTGGTCCCCCTGCGCCTGCGCAGCACCACCACGCGCTTCAAGAAGATTATCGGCGGCTACCTCGTGCAGGTGCAGCGGCAGTTGAAGAAGTATCTTGAGATGCTTGATGCTGGCGATGTCAAGGCTGCCGACCTCAAGGCGATGTTGCGCTATGCCCGCCAGACGCTGTGCATCAGCGACAAGGCTACCGAGGGCATGGACGATGCCGCTCTGGCCGCCTGGCTGCGTGACAAGTTCAACCGTCCCATCCGCGTGTGCGGCGTGGTGCCCAACGAGGGCGAACCCGGTGGAGGTCCCTACCTGGCATACAATGCCGACGGTTCGGCTTCTCCCCAGATTCTGGAGTCGGCACAGATTAATCCTGATGACGCCGCAGCGGTCGAGATGATGAAGAGCGGTACCCATTTCAATCCCGTTGACCTGGTGTGCTACATCAAGGACTACAAGGGCATCAAGTTTGACCTGCGCAAGTTTGTCGATGACGAGACCGGTTTCATCAGCATCAAGAGCAAGGACGGCGTAGATATCAAGGCCCTGGAGCTCCCCGGTCTGTGGAACGGCTCGATGAGCAACTGGAACACTGTGTTTGTCGAGGTGCCCATCGATACCTTCAATCCCGTCAAGACGGTCAACGACCTGTTGCGCCGCAGCCATCAGTAAACAAATAAGAGAGTTATGCTGAAGCATATTTTGTTCGTGATGTTGCTGGCTGCTGCTGTCTGGTGCTCGCCAGACGCCGCAGCACAGAAATATGATTATGACGGTGACCTGGACACCATCTATACCGTCCATCCCATCAACCAGCAGGAATTCAGGGAGCGCATTGCCGACTGGTCGGCCCGCGATTGGGTGATGGTGAGTGAGCGCCCTGTGGTGGTGGACTTTTATGCCGACTGGTGCCAGCCCTGCAAGCGTCTGGAGCCTATCCTGCGCCAGGTGGCACAGCACTATGAGGGCACGGTTGATTTCTACCGAATCAATGTGGATGAGAACAGTGAGATCAGTGATGTCTTCCAGATTCGCAGTGTCCCGTTTCTGCTCATTTGCCCGTTGAAGGGCGAGCCCAAGAGCGTTATCGGCCTGTTCCCGCAGCGGGAATACATCCGTGTCATCAATCAGGCATTGGGTAAGTAATCAATTCAGTGGCTGTAAAAAAAGGGATTCTATCAATGGCCCGAATGTGGCCGTTAATAGAATCCCTTTTTTCATAAAAAAATCCCCGACTCGCGCCGTGGATTGTTTTTGAAAAAATCTAATTAACCTCTAATACCATTAACATAAACCTTAAAACTAAATCTTAACCTTTAATCAAATAATTCATGCCTCACGACATCCTTTTTTTGACCTATGATGAAAAATCGGGTGCAAAGTTAAGTGATTTCATGTTATACAACATAATTTTTGGACAAGAAAATTCATATTATTAACACAATTTAACAATTAGGTACATATTTTACAAGAAAATTTACAAGATTTAGAAAAAGATGCGCCGTCCGAAATGCCATCGGACGGCGCATTGTGCGAGTCACACGATGCTGTTTCTTATTTGCCTAACAGCAGGTACTGGTAGGGATTGAGCGTGATTCGTGAGGACAGGGTCTTTTCCTCGCCGGTCATCAGGTCGGTGACGGTCCTGTTGGCCCACATGGTGGGCACTTCGATGCCGCGTGCTGCATCGCGCACGTTGACCATCAAGAGCACATGGTCATTGTTGAGGACGCGGTCAACACACAGGATGTTGTCCTCGTCGTCGTCAAATGCCGTGACCTTGCCGCTGGCGCGCAGTGCCGGGTGCTCGTTGTAAATAGTGATGAGCTTCTTGTACTCGTTGCGCAGCTCGGGGTTGGCGGCCCAGTTCACGGGCACATACTTGAAGAAGTTGATGGTCTCGGGGTAGCCCACCTCCTGAGAGCCGTACACGAGCATGCCGCCGTGCAGCATTGTCGTGGCGACAAATGCAGCCATCGACGCCCTGACGCCTCCGTATTGCTTGATGGGTGACGCCTTGGTGGCCTCGTCGTGGTTGGTGGTAAAGCGCAGTTTGAATTTTCCGCGTCCCAGTTTTTCATATTCGTGCTTGTCCACATTGACGAGTTTGCCCACCTTGTCTCCATTCATTACCTGGTCGATGGCGCCCATGAACTCCCAAGCGTAGTTCAGGTCGAAGCCGGCAGTGAAGTTCTCGGGGTTGGCACCCTCGGCGAGCATGATGAGTTTGCGGGGGGCTGCTGCCGACCTCAGCGTCCTGATGCATTCGCTCCAGAAATCCACGGGTACCTGGTCGGCGACATCACAGCGGAAGCCGTCCACGCCGACGCTGTCCACCCAGTAGCACATTGCGTCAATCATGGCTTTGCGCATCTCGGGTTTGTCATAGTTCAGGTCGGCCACATCGGTCCAGTCGGTGCCAGGCGGATAGATGATATTTCCTGCCTCGTCGTGGGTATACCAATCGGGATGCTCGGTGAGCCATGTGTTGTCCCATGCAGTGTGGTTGGCTACCCAGTCGAGGATGACGCCCATGTTGCGGTTGTGGCATTCATTGACCAGTTGGCGCAGGTCTTCAACCGTGCCATACTCTGGCGCCACGGCTTTGTAGTCCTTGACGGAGTAGGGCGAGTTTTTGCTCTTTACCTCACCAATGGGATAAATGGGCATAATCCACAGCACGTTCACTCCCAAATCCTGGATGGTGTCGAGCCTGGCGGTGATGGCTTGCAGCGAATTGGAGGGCGCGAACACCCTGGGGTTAATCTGATACATCACCACATCCGAGGGTTCTGTCAGGACATACTCTTCGGCAATCATCGTGGCATGATGGTCCTTGGGCTTGCACCCAGTGTAGAGCAGTGCCAGCAGTACCAGCACGAGCGTTAGCGTAGAGATTGTTTTCATCACAGCTGTCATTTTGGTCATTTAATGATTATTTGGCGGTAAAGATACAATATTTTTTGCAAATTGCAATAGTTTTATGCAATTAATTATCGGAATTGGCATTAAAGCGTGCCGCCTTGCTTGAATGTCTCGAACTCATCGTTGTCCATCTCGGTGATGGAGAGTGTGATGTTGCCGGCATCGTTATGGCCGATGGCAAACACGAGCATGTGGCCGTCAACGCTGTAGCCCGTCTCGATGGTGCCGTCCTGGCTGTTGACACGCCAGGGCATCGCCATGCGGGCGTTGCTGCCCTTGAGGGCGTTCTTGATGGTGAGTTTTGCCATCTCGATGTCTTTGACGGCAAGGGAGTACATGGTGAGGGTGTTCTCGCCGCCTGCGGTCTGGGTGAAGTCATACTTGTCACTCAGCCACAATGCCACATCGCTATAGTGGTATTTGCTGGCGTCGTATTCGGCCTTGCGCTGGCGCTCTTTCTTCTGCTCCTTGCGGGCAAGGTCCTGCTGTTGGCGCTCGGCAGCCTGCCGCTGCTTTTCCTCGGCCTTGAGCTGCTTCTCCTGCTCTTTCTTGAGTTTTTCCTCTTCCTTTTTCAGGGCCTGCTGCTCCTGCTTGGCTTTTTTCTCTTCGGCTTTGCGCAGTTTCTCGGCTTCTTTTTCGGCACGGGCCTGTTCTCGCTGCTTTTCTTGTTCCAGGCGTTTGGCTTCCTCTCGCTCGCGTTTGCTGTCTTGCTCTTGCCCGATGGTGTCGTCGGCCACTAGCTCTTCGTCGGTTACTTCCTCCTCGTCGGTGTTGGACTTGTCGGGCACTACCACGGGTTTGCGGTCACTGCGTGCGCCGCGCTTGGTCCTGGCGGTTTTGTCCTGCTCCGCTATTTTCTCTTGCTTGGCTTTGGGCGGTTTTTTATAGGCATTGGCGGTTTCGGTCACGCTCACGTAGTAGGTGCCGTCTTCCAGCGCCCTGGTCTTGACGCTGACGCGGAACTTGTTTCTGTTGTGGCTGTATTCCTTCCAGTAGGTGGTGCTGGTCATCTGCCAGTCGTTCATCGCCGTGACGTCGTCCTGGCTTGCCATGATGCCGTCGATCAGTGAGCACACCCGCTTGCGATTCAGCCCTGGCGGAGAGTTCAGAAAGTAGGACACCTCACCCTTGGCACGCTGCTGCTTCATGTCGCTGGCACTGGGTGTGTAATAGTAGTCAAAGGTGCACTCCTTCACAAACGAGTCCCTTATTACCTCGTCGAGGTACCACTCGACGGGCGCTTCTTCTTCGGCTTCCTGGGCGACCGCTGTCAGCGTTAGGCACGCCATCGCCGCCACTAAGATATGTCTTATCATACTCATCATCTATTATCAATTCGATTGCAGGTGACAAAGATAGTGCTTTTTCGGGGATTATAGCCATCACGTCTTATAGTATTTAGCGGTTTTGGTCTTTGAGCCGTGGAGAGGCTTGATGCTGCGCCTCAATCTTCAATCTTTATTATTCATGCCTATTCTTGTAATTTCAATAATAATTGCTTATCTTTCCTCTATAAAAGGAGAACAAATTGCCCCGCAAATGCCTTAAAATGGGCAAAAAGGTGTGGCACAGGCGCATAGTTCCTTAACGCGACCTTG
>CACZNH010000034.1 GCA_902782465.1 uncultured Bacteroidales bacterium | reverse complement strand
TATTGAATGTTATGTAAACAGGGGTTACGCTTCGCTCCACCCCTGCCTATAAACTGCCAGCCCTACGGGCTTAAAAGCAAGCCCCTTTTTGAGAAATCATAATTATAGCATTGAAACTTAATGATATGTGCTTGCTGTATCTCTTTTTAGCGGACACTATTGATTTTAAACGCGAATTACGCGAATTATACTAATAATCCTGAAAGCGGATGCCTTAGTATAATTCGCGTAATTCGTAGTTTATAAAAATCAGAAGGTGCGGCGGTTGCGCTTGGCGTCTTTGTACTTGTCGCCGGTGTAAGTGTTGGTGATGCCGGTGTTGAACTCGTCTTCTTCCTCCTCGTCGTTGCGCTTGTCGGTCTGTTTCTCGATTTTGTTCTTGGCCTTCTCGGGCTTGTTGTGCTTGATCTCCTCGGGTTTCTGCAAGTCGAGGGCGGTCTGGTAGATGTTCCAGCTCTCGTCCAGGTCCCAGTTGCGGCGCAATCTGAGTTTTTTGGGGTAGTAATAGACCTCCTCGGGCTGCTGGTGGTTGGCATAATTGCCGGTGTCCCACTTGCCGTTGCCGTTGGTGTCGATGACGAGCCTCAGGTAATAGGTGTTGGGAATGACATTGAGAATTTCAAATGCTCCGTTCCGGACTATGGCCGTTCGCTCGACTTTCTCACTGCTCGACATCAGTTCCACAAAGGCGCCGTCACGCACGTTGACCTTGAAAAAGACATTGGCATACTCCTCTAGCCCCTTGACCTTCAAGTCCTTTCTCAGCAAGTCGTTGTGCAAGCCATAGACCGAAGTCACTGCCGCGCTGTCGATGGTCAGTCGATAGGTGGAGTCGGGTTGGCCATCAAATGGAATCCAGTATTTCAAGGGGTTGCAGTCATTGGCTGGCTGCAGCATTGCCACGCCTGTGATGGGCACCCACAATGTGTCGCGCTTGATTTCCAGCCGCACCCCGCCCGGATTGATGGTGGCGATGGGAGCATCAAACCTGACGATAATCGAGTCGCCCACGTCCATGCCATTGCTTTTGGCCAATTCCATTTTGAGTTTGGGGACTTCGTCGGGGTTTTGGCGCTGCAGTTCCTTGAGTTCTTCCAGTTCGCCTTCGTTCAGATCCTTACCTTGGCTGTCGGCTTTTTCCTGTTTCTCAAGCAGTTGCGCCAGCCGCTTAGCCCTTTCTTCGCGCTCCTTGGCCTTCTTTTCCTCTTCCTTGACTTGGGCATTGGGCTTGCGGTAGCCAAAGCGGATGGTGTCGGTTACTTCTACCAGCTGCTCGGTGCTGTCGGTACGCAGGTAGGTCGTGGCGACAATGATGGTATCGGCTTTTATCATCGCCGAGTCGGTAATCCAGTAGATGAGCGAGTCGTTGGTCTGGTTACGTTCCACGCGGTACCAGTCGCGCTCATGCACAGCGGGACGCAGCACCTCGAGGCGCGGCAGCGTGTCGTTGGGGGCTCCGAAGAGCAGGTGCAGCTTGTTGTCGGCAGGCCTCGTATTGTTCTTGAGATAGTGGCTGCGGTAGTTCTCGTTGAACATGCTCAGCAGCAAGTCGTTGGGCAGATACAGCGTGTGGGTGCCTGACGTGATGGTGTCGATTTTGCGGTCGAAGGTGAACACGGTGTCTATCGACGTGTATTCGCCCACGGTGGGCACGACCAGCGTGTCGAGGAAGGCGATGTCCTCGGTACGCGCCATGCGGTAGTCGCCGTCAACGTCGTTGATGGCAAACACGTGATAGGTGCCCTCCTTGAGGTTGCGGATGGTGAACTTGCCCAGATCGTTGGCACGGCTCACACGCTCCAGCGGCAGGGTGGTAAAGGCACTGTCGTCGAGGTTGCTGTGCAGACCCACCAGCACGTGCTGCATGGGCTCCAGGTCATTGGCACGCAACACGATGCCCGACACTGCCAGCGTGTCGATGACATCGCCCGTCGAGAAGGCAAACGAGTAACCGTCCAGTTGGTTGCCCTCGTTGTTGTCCTCGATGGCATTGGAAAAGTCGATGACGTAGGTCGTATTTTCCTCCAGTTCGTCACGGAACTCGATGGTAACCTTCTTGCCCACGGCACGGATAAGGGGTTGTGTCTTGGGGGCAGGGGAGATGATGACTTTCTTCTGCTGGTCCTTGAGGTTGACGATTTCGTCAAAGGTGATTTCCACCTTGTTGCCCTTGAAATTGAGCGTGCCCACCGCTGGCGAGGTCTTGACCACCTGCGGTGGCGTATAGTCACGCGGACCGCCCTCGGGCGACCCGATGCTGGCGCACGCCGCGAGCAACAACCCTACGACGACGGTCACCATCCAGTATGTCCAACGTTTCTTCGTCATTTCCAAGCCGCAAAGTTACAAAAAAATCTCAATACTGTGCAGTTATTGTATTGCGAGCCGCTGGCTCGCATTCTGTTCACGAGTTGTGAAGCAGCCACTTGATGCCCTTGACCACACGCAGGGGCGGGTTCTTGAAATGGTTGCCAGGGTTGAGTTCGAAGGTAGCATTCACACCCCGCTCGGTGAGCAGCGCCGCCAGGGCCTGGGTGCGTTCTCCCACAGTCTGCAACACCGCGTTGCGCGACGTGCTCTCCTGTTCGCCTGCCGAGAGATAGACACCTTGCAGGTTGGCCATGGGTTCGTGCTCGCGGGCATACTCCAGCCAGCCGGGATACCACATCGACCCCGATGCCGAAAGGATGCGTGTGAACAGGTCGCTGTGGAATGCCGTCCACATGGCGAACAACCCTCCCAACGAATAACCGGCCAGGCAACGCCACTGGGGAGCTCCGTCAAGCATCCGCTCCACCTGGGGGACGATGTCATCGGTGAGCAAGGGCAACAACTGCGGCGCACCGCCAGTGAATCGGTCATCCCGTGAAACCACCGTCTCGACCGGCCAGGGCGACAGTTCCTGGTTCCAGTGCAGACTGCTGATGGTCACGAGGTTAAAGCCATCACAACCGATTTGCCGGGCGGCATCAATCAGCAACTGCCCGTTCTCGTGGTAGTCAATGGAATAGACCAGCGGCGCCGTGGCGTCGGTCAGTCGATACAGACAAACCCTGCGGTGCCCGAATTGCAGTTCTTGAACGTCCATGGTAAGTTGATTGGCGGGAGTTTCCCAACAATTACGGGATTTCCTCAAATTCAGCGTCAGTAACCTGCTCCTCGATGATGGTTTCATTCTCCCATGTAGTTTCCTCGATGACGGTGCCACTGACATCCTCAAACTCGGCATATTCGCCTTCACCGCTGCCGTAGATTTTGCGTTCGCCGGTCTCGGTATACTCCTCATCCTCTTCATAGCGTCGGGAACCCGCCTCGCGCCTGCCGCCAAAGGTGTCATTCACCTTGCGGCGCATGTCACGCACAAAGAGCCACCCCCGCAACAGGGGCCAGCCCACAAACATGAAGATGATGAGCAATATGAACAGTAGGAGTGCTCCCATTTATTTCTCTCGCTTGATGATAGATAACAGCACGTAAAGGGCGATGGCGGCTGCAAGTCCGGGCAAACCCATCAGCACCACAAACGCCACTGTGGCGATGACCTGCAAATACTGTGCCCAATTCTGCTTGAGCGACGACAGGTTGTGCATCTTCAGCGAGAACATGCGCAGTCGGCACACCATCAGCAGCGACAGCGCGACGATGAGCACCAGCACCACCCACAAGGGCACGGGATGAGTAGCATACCACGCCGTGAAACCAATCCAGAAGATGGCATTGGCGGGAATGGCCAGACCCGTGAAAACAGTACCCTGGCTGGGGTCAACATTGAAACGGGCAAGCCTCAATGCGCCAAACACGGGCAGCAGCAATGCCACCTCGGCCCAGCCGCCGGCTCCCTGAGCCACCATGATATTGTACAGGATGAGTGCTGGAGCGAGACCAAAGCTCACGAGGTCGGCAAGCGAGTCCAGCTCAGCACCGATGGCACTCACGGCATGAATGGCCCGGGCTACCAATCCATCGAAGAAATCGGCCACCGCTGCCATGGCAATGAGCAGAAAAGCCCATTCATATCCATGCATGCCGCTACACAGCATCTCGTTGCCGCTGAAGGCCGAAATGCATGCCATGCAGCCGCACAGCAGGTTAAGCGACGTGATGGCATTGGGTATGTTGTTACGTATCGCGTTCATGTAAAAAAACTCCTAACTCCTAACTTCTAACTCCTAACTCTTTTTCAGTCTTGCCACCAGGGTCTCTCCGCCCCACGTGCGGTCGCCCAGTTTAACCTTGATTTCGGTATCTGTTGGCAGGAAAATATCCACCCTGGAGCCGAACTTGATAAAACCGATGAAATCGTGGATATCCACCTGTTCACCCTGCTCGACGTAGGTCACGATGCGGCGTGCCACAGCACCGGCAATCTGACGCACGAGGACTTCCTCGCCTGTGGCGGTGCGGATGACAATCGTCGAGCGCTCGTTGTCGCTGCTCGATTTGGGCAGGTTGGCGGCAAGGAAACGCCCCGAGTGGTGCTTGTAGTAGGTCACCTCGCCCTTGACGGGCACCCAGTTGGCGTGGACATTAAATACAGTCATGAACACTGACAGCTGGATGCAGTTGCGGTGCAGGTATTCGTCCTCATAGACCTCCTCCAGTGCAACGACCGTGCCGTCAACACTCGATACCACGGCAGTGCCGTCGCTGTTCTCGCCCTTGAAATGGCGGCGCGGCAGCCTGAAGAAGTTGAGCACCAGCAGGAACAGGATGGCCATCAGCGCAATCAGCACCCATGCCACCGGTTTGTAGTCGAAGAACCGATAAGCCATGATACCAATAGCCCCGATAATCAAGAACAAGACTAGCAGTATGTTTTCTCCTTCGTGATGGATTTTTACTTTCATCGTTACGGTCAAATAATCGTTTAACTTGCAAAGATACTAATAAATTTCCACATCCCACCCGTTACGCCACGCTTTTTTGCTTTTTCTGCCCTTTGGATGTGTTTTTCGGGCTATCACCCCGCGTCAGCACCGTCCGAGAAGTCAGAGTATTGCGAGTTGCAGGCTCGCACAAAAAAAACGGCAAGGTTGCAGGAAATGGCGTCGCGTGAAAATGGGATGTAATTTTGCATCGTCATCGGGAACGTGCCCCATGATAAAGCATTTATTTACACACTAAATTCAACAAGATTATGAAAACTCCAGTTACAGTTTACAATGTGATTATCCTTGACAAGAGCGGCTCGATGCACAACATCGCCCGACAAGCGATCGATGGTGTGAACGAGACCATCGGCTCCATCAAGAGTGCCCAGGAAAAGAACCCCGACCAGAAGCATCTGGTGACACTGGTCGCCTTCTGCGGCTGTGAGCAGCGGGTCATCTATGACAATGTGCCCGTCGAGAAGGCCAAAATCCTGACAGACAAGGACTACCGCCCCTGTTGCATGACGCCCCTGTATGACGCCATCGGCACAACCATCTCGCACGTCCATAGCCTCAAGAGCAAGAACGATGACGATTCGCTGGCGCTGGTGACCATCATCACCGACGGCTACGAGAACGCCTCGCGAGAGTACACCCTCACTGCCATTACATCGCTCATCGAGAGCTACAAGGAGCAGGGCTGGCAGTTCACCTACATCGGCGCCGACCACGACGTGGAGCATGTCGCCTTCTCGCTGCACATCGATCACCACTTGGCCTTTGAAAAGAGCAGCGCTGGCACAAAGGCGATGTTTGATAAGGAACGCAAGGCCAGGAACAAGTGGCTCAATAAGATGGAAGTTGTCATGTCAAATCCGTGTGTCAGCGTTGAGGAGCGCAAGCGTCACATCAAGAATGCCAACCAGGAGGATTTTTTTGATTGATTCTTCGCTGTGTTGACTGCCAACTGGACCGCTATGGGGCGAAGCGGTCCAGTTGGCATGATTATTGTTGTTTTAGTTTTATTAATCTTTCATTCCCGCCATTATGGAACAACAAGAACTTCAAAACCTCAAATACGGTATTATCTATATTTACTGCGACCGCAGCCACAGCACGGGCTTTCATAACGCTGAAGCCATTGTGGAGAAGTTTGTCGCACCCATGCAAATCGAGTGGATTGACGACCCTGGACGTGACGACCTGCTCCTGATAGCCAGGCGATTCAATGTGGGAAATATCGGCCGATATGCCACGGTGAGTCTGTCCTTAAGCCGCATGAACCGCTCAGGCGGATGGTTTGAGGCCATACATCATTTTGCCGATGCGTTGATGGGCGTTACCGATGCTGGCGACGGGGACCTTGTGCTCAATGAAAGCGACTATGGTTATTTGCATGGTGGTCACAAGTCGGTTTTTGACATCCTGCCTGAAGCCGCTCCGCAGGACCACACCCGTGTCAAATCGTCAAAGCCCAGCCGATGGAAGAGGTTCAACGAGAAGTTGCAGGATTTGATATCGGCGGGAGATGATGACGACGGCGGCGGCTTTGTGACGAAAGAGTCAGCGCCCGTCGTTCACTATGATCTGGAAGAGTCGGTACACCGTATTGACCCGCTGCAGGAAGAGGAAGACCGCGAAATCCGGAGGCTGGAACGAGACCGAAAGGAGGCACTGGAGCGCATTAAGAGGGATATCATCAACTATATCGCCCAATACCATGACGACCCTAAGGACCTGATGGCCGAGCTGTTGCGAGGCAAGGTGGTCGTGGGTAAGCCGGGACGCCTGCTGGTCAACGGCGACATGAAGATTGTCCTGCCCGACTATGACGAGATGGAAATCGTGATGCCCGCCATGTGCCGCACACTCTACATCCTGTTCATGAAAAACCGCAAGCAGGGCGGTGACGGCATTGTCTTGAAAAACATCGACGAGCACCGTGGCGAGATTATGGACATTTACAGCATGGTCAAGCCAGGGGCGAACGAGTTGCGCGTGAAGCTGTCGGTGGACAATCTGTGTGACCCCCTCAGCGACTCGCTAAACCAGAAGATTTCTCGCATCAACCGTTGCATCAGGAACGTCATCACCGACAAGCAGCTGGCCAAGGCCTACACCATCAGCGGCAAGAAAGGGGAGCCTTACAGCATCGGGTTAGACCCCGACAACCTGGAGCTCCCGCGTGCTGTGACAGGCTCTTGAAGTCCTCAAGTTGCAGGTGTGGAGTATTTTTTGTACCTTTGCGCCCAATAACTTAGAGATAATGACATGGCAATGAAATTGATATATGACGGTCAGGGGGATGCAGCCAAGCGTTTGCTGCTGGAGACCTATGGCTGTCAGATGAATGTGGCCGACAGCGAGGTTGTCGCCACGGTGATGAAGATGGCGGGTTACGAGACCACCGAGGATATCGACGAGGCCGACGCGATTTTCATCAACACCTGCTCGGTGCGCGACAATGCCGAGCAGAAGATTTTCTCTCGTCTCAACCAGCTCAACGCCCTCAGACACAAGCGCCAACGCCGACTAATCATCGGCATCATCGGCTGCATGGCCGAGCGCATGAAGGAAGTGCTCATCAACGAACATGGCGTGGACCTGGTGGCAGGCCCCGATGCCTATCTTGACCTGCCGTCGCTCATTGGCCTTGCCGAGCGCGGCGAGAAGGCCATCAATACCGAACTGTCAACTACCGAGACCTATCGCGACATCATTCCGTCGCGCGTGGGTGGCAGCAAGGTGAGCGGCTTCATCAGCATCATGAGGGGATGCAACAACTTCTGCACCTACTGCATCGTGCCCTACACCCGAGGTCGTGAGCGCAGCCGCGAGCCGCAGAGCATTCTCAACGAGCTGGCCGACCTGCGTGAGCGTGGCTTCATGGAGGTGACGCTGCTGGGCCAGAACGTCAATTCCTACCTGTACAAGCCTGAGGACGGCAGCAAGCCCGTTGACTTGGCCCGACTGCTGGCGATGGTCGCCGAGGCGGCCCCCGAGATGCGTGTGCGCTTCACCACGAGCAACCCCGAGGACCTGAGCGATGACATCATCGACACGATGGCGAGCCATGACAACATCTGCAGCCACATCCACCTGCCCGTGCAGAGCGGCAGCAACAAGGTGCTCAAGCTGATGAACCGCAAGTACACCCGCGAGTGGTATCTGGACCGCATTGCCCGCATCCGCACCGCCATGCCCGACTGCGGCATTTCGACCGACATGTTCACCGGTTTCCACGATGAAACCGAGGAGGATTTCCAGGAGACCCTCTCGCTGATGCGCGAGGTGGGCTTTGACTCGTCGTTCATGTTCAAGTACAGCGAGCGTCCCGGCACGTTTGCTGCCAAGAACCTCCCTGACAACGTCCCCGAGGACGTGAAAATCGACCGCCTGAACCGCATGATTGCCCTGCAGAATGAACTGTCGTTGTGCAGCAACCGCAAGGATGTGGGCAAGACCTTCGAGGTGCTGGTCGAGGGCTACAGCAAGCGCAGCCGTGACGATATGTTCGGCCGCACCCAGCAGAACAAGGTCATCGTCTTCCCTGCAAGCGGCGAGAAGCCTGGCGACAAGGTGATGTGCCGTGTCCTGAGCGCGTCGAGTGCAACGCTCAAGGGGGTACGGGTGCAGTAGCAACAAAAATGCCCCAACTTGTTGGTTATCTCAACGATTTTGCTTACTTTTGCCCAACGATAACAAGAGAAAACTAATCCTCCAGTCTATGGCTAACGACAATAAACCCCTGCGCAACGTGCTTGTCATGCGCCTATCGGTGCTTGGCAACGTGGCAATGACAATTCCTGTTTTGTACCCCGTGTGCAAGGCCAACCCTAACACACGTTTCATCATGCTCACCAAGATGTGGCCCGCGACGATGTTCCGTGACTGTCCCGAAAACCTCAAGGTGGTGGACTTTGACGTGAAGGGGAACCACAGCGGCCTGTTCAGGCTGTTGAAGTTGTCGTCGAGGCTCTACAAGATGTATGACATTGATGCTGTTGCCGACCTGCACAACGTGAGTGGCACTTGGGTAATTGACGCCTATATGAAATCACGTGGCGCCAAGGTCGCACGCATGGATAGGGAGAAGCCTAAACGCAAGGCGTTGGTTACCCACAAGTCCAATGAGCCGGTAACTCCCATCCATGAACGTTACCGCAACGTGTTCAAGCAGTTGGGACTTGAGGCACCCGATAATTTCACCCATCTGTATGACGGCCGCGACTGGCCTGTGAGCCCTATTGTGCTGGAGAAGGAGGAGGGACAGCGCTGGATTGCCATCTCACCGTTCTCGTCGCACGAGAACAAGACCTATCCCCTTGACCAGATGGAAAAGGTGATTGAAGAACTGACCAAACGCGACAATTACCGCATTTTCCTCATGGGAGGCGGCAAGGCCGAGAAAATCGCCCTCAGGCGAATCGCCCGCAAATACAAGAATGTCGTCTCGATGGCCGAAGTCAAGCACAAGTTCATCGACGAGTATGCCCTGTTTGCCAAGTGCGACCTGATGCTCACCATGGAGTCGGCCAATATGCATCTGGCATCGCTGGTGGACCTTCAGGCGATGACCATCTGGGGACCCACGTCGCCGGCTTGTGGCTATCTCGGATATAACCAGATTGTCGAGGATGACATCCAGCTCGACATGGACTGCAGGCCTTGCTCCATCAATGGCGACAAGCAGTGCAAGTTCAAAGACTACCGCTGCCTGAAGAATATATCTCCCGAATATATCGCTAAGCACGTCATCGAAGCGGTGGAGTACAACGCCGAGCACAATACCAAGGGCACAAAACTGGCCATGGCTCACGCCAAGGTGCAATCCAAAGATACTGAAGCAAAACAATGAAAAGCATACTGATTACCGGTGCCGGCGGTTTCATTGGCGGCTTCCTTGTCGAGGAGGCACTCAAGCGGGGCTATGACACCTGGGCTGCCGTGCGTTCTACCACTAGCCGAGAATTCCTCCAGGACGAGCGCATCCACTTTATTGAACTCGACTATGAGAACCAGGAAAACCTGGAAAAGACGCTCGCCGACCACCATGCCGAGTGCGGCAAGTGGGACTATGTCGTCCACAACCTGGGTGTGACCAAGAGCACCAACTATCTGGACTTTGAGCAGGTCAATCACGGCTACTTGCGAACCTTGGTCGATGCCCTGAAGGCGACCGACATGATACCTGAAGTATTCTTGATGATGAGCAGCCTGAGCGTTATGGGACCTGGCGACGAGAGGACTTACACGCCCATCAAGCCTACCGATGTTCCCATGCCCAACACCTTCTATGGCGTGTCAAAACTCAAGGCCGAGACCTATCTGCAGAGTGTCGAGGATTTCCCCTATACCATCTTCCGTTGCACGGGAGTGTATGGCCCGCGAGAGAAGGACTACTTCCTGATGATTAAAAGCATCAAGCGAGGCTTTGACTTCAGTGTGGGTTTTGACAAGCAGATGCTCACCTTCATCTATGTCAAGGACCTGGCCGCAGGCGTGATGGATGCCCTGGAAAAGGGCCCCCTACGCAAGGCTTATTTTATCAGCGAGGAC
The DNA here is from genome assembly GCA_902782465.1 of uncultured Bacteroidales bacterium. Lineage (GTDB taxonomy): Bacteria > Bacteroidota > Bacteroidia > Bacteroidales > Muribaculaceae > Sodaliphilus. The sequence goes on along the minus strand of CACZNH010000034.1, from coordinate 3,287 downwards.
CGTGCTTACACCCAGCAGGAATTCCGCAAAATCGTGTGCGAGGAGTTGGGTAAGAAGCATGTCATTCCCGTGACGTGCCCGCTGTGGTTGGTAAAAATAGTGTGCAATGTAGCCGAGTGGGTAGGCAAGGTAACGCTCAAGGCGAGTGCGCTGAATCGTGACAAGTTCAAAATCCTGAAACAGCGCAATTGGCAATGCGATACCAGTGATGCGCGGCAGGATTTCAATTTCAACCCCAAGTATCCGCTGCGCGAAGGCATCCGTGAGGCAATTGCCTGGTACCGTGAGGCGGGATGGCTGTGATGAAACCAATTTTCCTGATCGGTTATATGGGTTGCGGCAAGACCACGCTGGGCGAGGTCTTGGCACGGCAGATGGGCCTGCAGTACGTTGACCTTGATGAGTACATCGAGGACCTTCAGGGCATGACGGTGGTCGAAATCTTCGATGAAATGGGCGAACCCCGTTTCCGTGAGCTGGAAACCGATGCTTTGCATGAGGTCGCAGCCATGACCGATGTCATCGTCGGGTGTGGTGGCGGCACACCCTGCCATGGCAGCAACATGGCACTGATGAACCAGGCAGGTATCACCATCTGGCTCACCACCAGTCCCGAACGCATAACCGCCCGCCTGCTGCTCCCTGAACAAAAGTGCAAACGCCCAAAAATCAACACTTTGGGCCCCGCAGCCGTCCTCCCGTTGGTCCGTCAGGAATTGCAGGTACGCACCCCATTCTACAGCCAGGCCCAGCTGCAGTTCGACTCCACCGACATCGAGACCGCCGAGGCCACCGAGCGCACCGCCCGCCGCCTCGCCGCTCTCATCCTGCAGTCAAGGTGAGTTTCTCCATTCTCATCAGGCGGTTGAGGTAATGCAAGGCTCCGCCTTGTAAAAGAGTAGAGTCAATATCATTATTCTCCCAGCACTCCAGCACTCGTATAGCACCCCAAATTTGCCGCTTTCAGAAATTTGATGTAATTTTGTCGGTTTAAGAAACAGAAGTCGATATCTGGCATGGCAAGCGATAGACGCAAGTGGTATGTGGTGTGGCAGGGAACCGAGCCTGGCATCTGTGACTCGTGGGCAGAATGCGAGTTGCGGGTCAAGGGCTACCCTGGAGCCCGTTACAAGGCGTTCAATTCCCAGGAGGAGGCCGTCGAGGCCTTCCGAAACGACCCGGGCGAGTTGGATATCCTGCGGGCCATTGCCCGTGCACCGCGCGAGTTTGTCAATTATGACGCCATTCCCGGCGTTGTTCATGACAGCATCGCTGTGGACGGTGCCTGCTCGGGGAACCCCGGAATCATGGAGTACCGTGGCGTGGACGTCCCCACAGGTGTGGAACTATTCCGTCAGGGGCCCTTCCCTGATGCCACCAACAACATTGGCGAGTTTCTTGCAATAGTCCACGCATTGGCGCTCTTCCATAATCAGGGGAATGACCACACGGCCATCTACAGCGACAGCAAGACGGCACTGGCATGGATACGCGCCAAGCAGTGCCGCACCAAGCTGGCGAGAACCGATGCCAACACGCGGTTGTTTGAGATTGTTGGACGTGCCGAGCGATGGCTTGCTACTCACACTTGGAGAAATGCCCTGCTCAAGTGGCAGACCGATGAGTGGGGTGAGATACCAGCTGACTTCGGCCGCAAATGAGGATTGAAAATGATCAAGGATAAACCAAAGATAATGAAATATCGTGACGAGCTGGACAAGAGTTACGGCGCCGCAGGCATGGCACTTGGCTTGTCGGTTTTTGACGCCAGCGACCTGTTCACTGCTGTCACGCTCGATGGCGACGGACCGGGTTGCATCCAGTTCACGCCCGAGTTTTTCTTCGCAGGAAACCCGCGCCTGTCCCCTCGAGGAGCATGGCAATACATCCTGGGCCATTACCGTATCTCGGTGGGCCTGGCTGTAGCCAACGCTCTGTGCCGACGCATGGTGCTGGACAATGAGCGGGTCGATGACCAGCTGCGTGACGAGTTGTTCAATGCCGCCTATGATGACGGTCGCAACTATTGCCAGCTCGAGCGGGACGAGGTTGAGCCTATTTTTGACGAGGCCTTCAACAACATGAAGCGCCTTTTCGCCGATTCGCGCGTACGCAAGGCGATGGACTACTTTGCCGATGCCCTGCAGCAGCGCCGCACCCTCTCACACATCGATGTCACCGATATCCTCCAGCAATTGGACCTCATGTAATCAATTTTTATATATTTTATATAATGTATAAATAGAGCCACCAGGCAAGTGTAATCATACTTAAAACTTAAAACTAACAACTTAAAACTCATATTATGCAAACCGTTCTTTTCCATTCCACCATATACGGACCCATCCGCAGTCGTCGACTGGGAATGTCCCTCGGTATTAACCTCATGCCTAACGATGGCAAGATTTGTTCCTTTGATTGCCTGTACTGCGAGGCAGGCTTCAATGCCCAGGGGCCTGGCAAGGACGGCGTGCCCACCCGCGAGGCAGTGAAGAAGCAGCTCCGTCGCAAATTCGAGGAGATGAAGCGGGAAGGACAGACGCTCGATGTCATCACCTTCTCAGGTAACGGTGAACCCACTCTCCATCCCGAGTTTGACAAGATTGTGGACGATGTGCTCAGGTTGCGCACCGAGTATTTCCCCAATGCCAAGGTGTCGGTGCTCAGTAACTCCACCATGGCTGGCAAACCGTCAGTTGTTAAGGCTCTGCTCAAGGTGGATAACAATATCCTCAAACTCGACAGCGCCTTCCCGCAGACGTTTAGGGTCATCAACCGCCCTGTGTCGCCCAATTGCTTGCCCGAGGGTGTCATTGCCGACCTCAAGCGCTTCGAGGGACAGTGCGTGGTGCAGACCATCATGCTCAGAGGGGAGTACGAAGGCCAGCATTTTGACAACACCACCGACAAGGAGCTGGATGCTCTGTTGAGTGCATACCTGGAAATAAAGCCCCGCGAGGTGATGCTCTACAGTATCGACCGCAAGACACCGGCCGAGAATCTTGAAAAAGTATCTAAGGAGGAGCTGGAACGCATCGCTCAGCGTTTCCGTGATGCAGGAATTAAGGTGCAGGTAAACGCATAAATGGCGATTTTTACCGATAAACGATAACTTTCTGCCTTAAATCTCTTAAAATAGGTTAAACATAAAAAATACTTCAAGAAAAGTTTGGTGCGATTGCAGCAGCGGCTGTAATTTTGCAACGCTTTTCGGCCCACGAGATGCCCAAATCGAGTGAGCGGTTTTTTTTGACGCCTTTTTCGTAGGGGTCGCCGGGGCGGAAAGC
>CACZNH010000033.1 GCA_902782465.1 uncultured Bacteroidales bacterium | reverse complement strand
GTAAACGTGCAAAGAACTGGAAAATCGATTTTGCAGATGTTTGCATTTTCTTTTTTTGACGGCAGTCATATTTGCAGATTTTTGCCTATTTTGCGTCCCTCCACTGTCCCTCGGAGTCACTTTAGTTACCCTAAAACAAAGGCATTTACGCTGATTATCAGCCACTTATATTTACAGATAGTAACTTCTGCGTCGGCAAATAAATATTTATGCAGATATTGGGTGTTTTAACGGACTATCTATTGTGTGTCAGAAAAATAACTTAGTTCGTCCAAATCGGGATTATTTCTTCTTTTCGGGCGAAATGTATCCAATTATCAGTAGATTTCGCCCGAAATATTGATGATTTGGGCGAAATCTAAGCAAAAACAGGCAGATTTCGCCCGAAATTCTTTGTTCATGTCAAAAGATTGCAATAACTTTGCGATGCAAAACAAAAAGGATATTGTCAATGGAGACCATTATCGGACGGAAATCGGAGATAAAGAGGCTGAAGGCAGCTGTTGAGAGTGCTCGGCCAGAATTTGTGGCCCTGTATGGACGCCGGCGTGTAGGCAAGACTTTCTTGATTAACCAGATGTTCAGGAATCAGTTTGTCTTTAAGGTGACTGGCGTTATTGAAGGCAAACTGAAAGACCAGTTTACGGCATTCGCCGATGCCATGTACGACTACGGATTCAATATGCCGGAACAGCCCAAGGACTGGATGCAAGCCTTTATTATGCTGAAGCATGCATTGAAGCAGAAAGTGGAAAGTGGTGAACGATGCGTCATTTTTGTTGACGAATTGCCCGCTTTGGATGCAGAAGGTTCAAACGTGGCTGGTGCAGTGGGCTATTTCTGGAATAGCTGGGCTAGTCAGTACGATAACATCATTTTCATCATTTGCGGCAGCGCAACAAGCTGGATGATAACCAATGTTATCGACAGCAAGGGAGGGTTGCATGACCGCATCACAGTTGAAATGCCGATCCATCCTTTTACACTCAAGGAGACCGAGGCATATCTTGACAGCAGGCATTTCGTGTGGACTCGCCAGATGATACTCCAGGCCTATATGGTCTTTGGGGGCATACCCTATTACCTAAGTCTGTTATATCCTGAAGAAAGTTTGGTGCAGAATGTGGATCGTCTGTTCTTTAGCCAGGACATGCAGATGCGACGTGAGTTCCGCCGTTTATTCAATACCCTCTATAAGAATCCAGATAAATACATCGATATCATCAAGGCCTTGGGCAAAAGTCGCAGGGGGATGACACGTGAGGAACTGGCAAAAGAACTGAAAAGTGCCAACAACGGCCATCTGGGAAAACGATTGGAGGATCTCGTCCATTGTGACCTCATACGCAAGAATATTGTACGCGAGAAGGAAATCAAGCGGAAAGATGCCATCTATCAATTATGCGACTTCTTTAGCTTGTTCTATCTTACCTTCATAGACAGGGCGGAGGTAGAGCAACAGTATTGGGCTCACCACATCAACACGCCGGAAATCAATTCCTGGATGGGGCTTACCTACGAGCGTATTTGTCTGGCTCATATACAGCAGATTAAGTACGCGTTGCGAATAGATGCTATATCTACGCTCAGCTATTCTTGGCGTAGTAAAATATCCAAGCCCGCAGCACAGATAGATATCATCATTGAGAGGGCAGACAGAATAGTCAACATCTGCGAAGTGAAGTATAGCCAGGGCGAATATGAACTGAATAAAGAGGAATACGACAAGATCTGCAAACGAAGCAATGCCTTTATTCAAGAAACAGGCTTGAGACATGCCCCATGGATAACCATGATAACCACCGAAGGTGTGGCACAGGGCAAATACTCAGGCATGATACAGAGCCAGGTGAAGCTTGACGACCTGTTTGCTATTTAGTCAGCCTTTATGGGGGATATGACCGTTAAACTAAGTCATAAGTGTTAAATTTGAAGGCTTTGAAAGATGTACTGTAAAACTCTACTATATTTGCATCGTTTAATTGACAACTATTTGATGACCAATTAGCTTAATCTTCTGCATCGGAAAATCTGATTCATCGGTCGAGATGGGGAGGTGTTGCGGGATTATTGCTATTTTTGTACCCATATTCTGGTTGCATAAAACAATTTAACAAATGGATTTCAAGGATAAGGTTGCCGTCATGACAGGCGGTGCACAAGGTATAGGGCGCTGCATTGCCGAGGAGTTCCTGAAGGCAGGGGCGCACGTCTGCGTGATAGACAAGCAGCAGGGCAGTCACTTTATTGGTGATATTGCCGACAAACATGTGCTGGAGCGTTTCGCAAGTGAGGTCATCTCTAAATATGGCCGTGTGGACTATCTTATCAACAATGCCTTGCCGTTGATGAAGGGCATCGACGAGTGCAGCTACGAGGAGTTCCAGTATGCCATAAACGTCGGCATTTCAGCCCCGTTTTATCTATCCAAACTCTTCAAGCCCCATTTTGCCGAGGGTGCCGCCATTGTGAACATATCCTCTTCGCGCGACCGCATGAGCCAACCGCAGACTGAGAGTTACGCTGCCGCCAAGGGTGGTATTGCCGCACTGACCCATGCGCTGGCAGTCAGTCTTGCCGGTCGTGTGCGTGTCAATTCAGTTTCGCCGGGTTGGATAGATACGTCCGGGACAGTCTATGAAGGGCCCGATGCCATACAACAGCCTGTCGGTCGTGTCGGCCATCCTTTGGATATCGCCAATATGGTGATGTTCCTCTGTTCTGACAAGGCGGGCTTCATCACGGGCGAAAACATCTGTATCGATGGCGGCATGACCCGCCAGATGATTTATCATGGTGACCATGGTTGGAAATTAGAAAAATAAATAAAGAAGTTATTTATGAAATTCAAGTATGTATTGATAATGCTTTCGTGCATTTGCACGATGCAGGCGCAGGAGTCGGTGATGATGGTTGTGGGAACTTATACCGACGGGGGTAGCCATGGCGTCTATTCCTATCACTTCAATCAAGAAACCGGAAAAGCTGAGGCTTTGGACTCTCTGGAAATGGTTAATCCGTCATTTCTAACCGTTTCACGTGACAAAAAACTGATATATGCAGTCAGCGAGACCAATGGCGATAAGGCTTCGCTTAACGTTATCAGACTAAACAAAAAAGGCGGCATGCGCCTCTTGGATACCGACCTAACTGAAGGTGCCGACCCGTGCTATGTTGCCACGAATGGCAAATTGGCCCTCACGGCCAATTACTCTGGCGGCTCGATGAGCGTCTTCCAGCTGAGCAAAGGCGGCAAGCAGGCTAAACTGGCCACGAAATTCCTCGGAACTACAGGTGGTCCCGACCTCTCACGTCAGGACAAGCCCCATGTCCACTGTGCCTGTTTCACGCCCGACGGGGAATATGTGCTTGCTACCGACTTCAGTGCCGACCGCATCCTATCGTTTCGCGTTAAGGGGGAAAAAGTGATAGAGAACGGTGTAGCCGCTGATGTCAGCGCCGATTCCGGGCCTCGCCACTTGACGTTTAGCAGTGATGGTCGTGTTGCCTATCTGATGAGTGAACTTTCGGGCAAGGTGACGGTATTCCGTTACGAGCAAGGCCGGCTAGAAAAGTTGCAGGAGATTGTTTCTGACAGCGTTGGGGCGCGAGGCGGTGCGGATATCCATCTGAGCCCCGATGGCCGCTTTCTCTACTCCAGCAATCGTCTGAAAGCGGAGGGCATAGCCATCTTCAGTGTTGACAGCCAGACGGGGTTGCTCACTCGCGTCGGCTACCAGCCCACGGCCGCCCATCCCCGCATGTTTAATATCACTCCCAACGGCCGTTACCTGCTCTGCTGCTGCCGCGACAGCAACAAGATTCAGGTCTTCCGTCGTGACGACAGGACAGGCCTGCTTACCGACATGCATCAGGACATCCTGCTCAGCAAACCCGTCTGCGTCCAATTCTATTGAACACCGCTTGTTTTTGCGCATTCGCATTATTTGACTATTTTTGTGTGCGAAATTCCAAGGTGTATACATAAATAGCTGCAATTATGAGACAGAGATATATCATTACACTTGTGTTGGCGGCCTTAGTGTTGCTGCCGGTAAGGTTGGCGGGGCAGTTCAGCTGGCCTTATACGATTCAGGATGGGACGATTGTTACTGAGGTGCCTGAGAGGCCCGCGGGACAGCAGTCAGCACTGGGGCTGACGGTGCCCAAAATTCCTGTTGTTAGGGTGGCGTTTGTGGGCCTGGGAATGCGCGGGCCGGATGCTGTGGAGCGCTGGACGCACATCCCCGGCATCGAGGTGAAGGCCCTTTGTGACCATGAACGTGACCGCGCCGAAGCCTGCCAAGAGATTCTGCACAAGGCTTCGATGCCGGCTGCCGACGTCTATTATGGCGAGGAGGGCTACAAGGACCTGTGCCGCCGCACGGACATCGACCTGGTATATATCGCCACCGACTGGCTGCACCACTACCTGGTGGCCCGCGAGGCACTGGAGCATGGCCACCACGTCGCCATCGAGGTACCCTCGGCAATGAACATGAACGAAATCTGGTCGCTCATCAACCTGAGCGAGAGCAAGCGCCTGCACGTGATGATGCTTGAGAACTGCTGCTATGACTTCTTTGAGCTCAACTCGCTCAATATGGCGCAACAGGGGCTGCTGGGCGAAGTCATCTATGTGCAGGGAGCCTATCGCCACGAACTGTCGCCCTATTGGGACGAATACTGGAAAAAAGGGGCTGACGACCAGCTGGGCTGGCGCCTGGACTATAACAGCAAGTTCCGCGGCGACGTCTATCCCACCCATGGCCTGGGTCCCATTGCCCAGGTGCTGAACATCCACCGCGGCGACCGCATGAAGACCCTGGTGGCGATGGACACGCGCTCGTTCAACGGCAAGGAATTGGTCAAGAGCCGCACGGGCGAAGATTGCCCGAATTTCAGGAACGGCGACCATACCACCACGCTTATCTCGACCGAAAACGGCAAGGTCATCGAGGTGCACCACAACGTGATGACACCGCAACCCTATAACCGCATGTACCAACTCACGGGTACCAAGGGTTTTGTCAACAAATATCCCATCGAGGGCTATGCCCTGGCAGCCGCCGAGATGAAGAAGGCGGGAATCGCTCCCAGCAAGGAATATACAGGCCATTCCTACCTGAACAAGGAGGACACCGAGGCGTTGCTGCAGTCGTTCACCTCGCCTCTCGTGACCCGCTATGGCGAAGAGGCCAAGGAGGTGGGCGGCCACGGCGGCATGGACTTCATCATGGACTCTCGACTGGTCTATTGCCTGCAGAACGGGCTGCCGCTCGACATCGACGTCTATGACCTGGCCGAGTGGTGCTGCCTGGCAGAGCTGGGCAGCATATCGATGGACAACGGCAACATGCCCGTGCAGGTGCCTGACTTCACACGCGGTGAGTGGAACAAGACGCAAGGCTACCGCCATGCCTGGGCCACACCCGAGCAGGAAGCCGCCACACGCGCAACCGCCCGAGCCTTTACCGAGCAGTTGAAAGCTAAAGGCGCCAAGTATTGGGAGAAAAAGCGTCGCTGAAGCGCCGCTGATTAGTGATTAGAGATTAGTGATTAGAGAACAAAAAACTGAATATGGGAACTATAGATACTGCCAGCATTCTGGCACAATTCGAGATAGAGGGAAAAGTTAAGGAAGTCAAGCCGTTGGGCAACGGACTCATCAACGATACCTACCATGTGATTACCGAGAGTGACGACACGCCCGACTACGTGCTCCAGCGCATCAACAATGCCATCTTCCAGGACGTGGACCTGCTGCAGCACAACATCGAAGTGGTGACGGCACACATCCGTTGCAAGCTGGAAGCTTGCAATACCACCGACATTGACCGCAAGGTGCTGCAGTTCATCCAGGCCCGCAATGGCAAGACCTATTACCGCGACGAGGCCGACCGCTATTGGCGCGTGATGGTCTATATCCCCGACTCGGTGACCCGCGAGGCCGTCACGCCCGAGAGCGCATACGACTGCGGCAAGGCCTTCGGCAACTTCGAGAAGATGCTTGTGGATGTGCCCGAGCAGTTGGGCGAAACCATCCCCGATTTCCACAATATGGAGCTGCGCATGCGCCAGCTGCGCGAGGCCGTCGAGAACGATGCTGCGGGCCGACTGGACGAGGTGCGCGACATCGTCGAGGAACTGGAACGCGACGCCGACGAGATGTGCCAGGCCGAGCGCCTCTACCGCGAGGGCCGTTTGCCCAAGCGCATCTGCCATTGCGACACCAAGGTCAACAACATGCTGTTTGACCAGCAGGGCCAGGTGCTTTGCGTCATCGACCTGGACACCATGATGCCATCGTTCATTTTCTCGGACTACGGCGATTTCTTACGCACCGGTGCCAACTTCACCGCCGAGGATGACCCCGCCCTGTCGCGCGTGGGCTTTAACGAGGAGATTTTCAAGGCTTTCACTAGGGGTTATCTGGAGTCGGCACGCGAATTCCTCACACCCATCGAGATGGAGATGTTGCCCTATGCCGTGGCGCTGTTCCCGTTCATGCAGTGCGTGCGCTTCCTGGCCGATTACATCAACGGCGACACCTATTACAAAATCAAGTATCCGACGCATAACCTGGACCGCACCCGCAACCAGCTGGCCCTGTACCGCGACGTGCGCCGCCATGACGCCATGATGGCCGAGTTCATCCAGAGTTTGCTATAGAATGCCCCATGCTAAGGCGCTAAGGTTTTTTTGACGCTGCCGCACTCCGACTCACCCCACGCTAAGGCGCTAAGGCGCTAAGGTTTAGCGTGAGGCAGTTTTAGGCCCATTGGAAGTTATCGGTTCCGGCGGCGAGTTCAAAATGGTATTTGGCGATGCCCAGGTCCATCTGGGTGTAGCCCACGAGGGAGAAATGGCGCTTGGCGATGACACGCGCGGGCTTTCCGTCGGCGGCAGGCAGGTATTCAAAGGAGAACTTCTGCTGGTTGATGGCCGTGGGTGCCAGCAAGGCGGCCTCAACACCGCGGCGGAACCAGCCAGGGGTGAGGTCGGTGACGTTGCTCACCTGGTCGATACTTTTAATCTTGTGCGTCACGCCTTGGGTCTCGCCATAGCCGATGGAGATATACGCCTGGATGACCTCGCCCTCGTTGAGGACATAGGTCCCAGGAATCTTGGTATAGCTGAGTCCTACCCAGCAGGTATTCATCCCGAGCGTCTGGGCATAGAGCACCAGCTGCTCGCCGTAGTAGCCGATGCGCTCGTCCAGGTCGTCGGCCTTGACGCCCGCCATGACGAGGTAGTCGGTCACACCACGGAACTTGCCGTAGCGCGCAAAGGGGCCCAGAAAGGCCTTGGGCTCGTTGCGAATCAGCTGGATGTGCAGCCGTCCCTTGCGGTTCACTTGGTCAATCTTCTCTTGCAGCGCTTGGGCGTCAGCATCGGTCAGCGGTTGCTCCTTATATGCCCTCACACTATGCCGGGCTTGAATAGCTTCTAAAAGTGTCATCATCGATTGATTCTTATTTTCACGTCTCAAAAATACTCATAATCCCCAATATGGCAAAACGCAAACAGAATAACCCGTGTTTTTTACATGAATGCCCACGAATTGTTCATAAATTGATGTATGGATTAATTTTCAGAATTGGGTTTTTAGAGGATTAGTCCCGTTGGATGAGAAGGACGGATTCATCCATTGCCCAGGAGTTCGTTGAGTGAAACGAAGCGATAACCTTTCTTCTTCAACGTCTTGATGAGGTCGGGCAGGTGGTCATAGAATTTTTCGGTGCGGCGTTCATCAGTACCGAAGTGGACCATCAGCAGGTGGCCGTTGAGGCTCTTTTCCTTCTCGCAACGCATGATGCGGTCCCACAGCCACTTGTTGTCGCGGTAGGGGTTGCCGCCCGTGATGCCGGGATAGGTGTAATCCATGCAGCTCAGGGTACCTGGCGAATAGTTGATGAGCTGCAGACCCAACTCATGCGTCCAAGACGCAATGGTGGCGTTGTGCCACTCGTAGGGCGGAATCATGTACGGCGCCGACTGCGGTGTGATACCGTATTGCGCCAGTTTCTCATAGCTCTTGATGATGTCGTCGCGGAACTGCTCGCGCGTCACGAGCAGAGAGTCACGCTTTTCCCAAGCGCAATAGACCAAATGGCCGTAGCTGTGGCTGCCCACATAATGCCCTCCATCCACGAGCCGCCTGACCACGTCAGGGTACATGTCAAAGAAACGTCCCGTGAAAAAGAAGGCGCCCTTGATGCCCTGCTTGTTGAGCGTCGAGATAATGCGGTCGGCACCGTCGGCACGGTCGTCGGCAGTAAAGACGAGGCAAATCTCTTTCTTGGTCGTGTCACCACGCACAATGGCGCCCTCGTCCCACATGAACCTGCCGCTCGCTCCCTTCCCCTCCATCTCATAGAACGAGAACGGAAAGGTCAGCGAAGCGGTACCGTCCATGGTCGGCTCGTTAGTGCTATAGTCGTGGGTGTTGTCGTGATAGACCACGTCGCCGGGCTGGAAACGGTCGTAGGTATTGCCCTCGATGTTGAGCATGTCATCTGCCAGATTCACGCCCTTGAGACTGTTGAAGATGTTGGCATACACAGGGCCGTCCACGAGTCCGCCAGTGGGCATGCCCACACCTTCCATCACATAATTACTGTGAGTCGCGTGGGGATAGGTGCCGCCCCTCGGCAGTTCCACAATCATACTCGTGCCCCACGGATTGCAACCCAGCAGCCAGTCGCGCAGGGCGGCTTCCATCTCGACGAACTGGTTGTCACCGGTCAGTTGGCGGTACAGGATACACTGGGTCAACATCGACGTGGTCAGGTTATTGCTGCACCAGATGCCCGGTATGCCCCACAGAAAGGGATTTCCCGTCTGCTCGGCGCGTTCCTTGACACGCTCAATGCCTGCCTTGATGTTGCGGACGAACTCGGCTTGCAGCCGCTGGTTGCCGTCGGCCTGTTGAACTATACGGATGTGCCCCATGTTCATGAACGGATACCACTGGTAATGGCGCGCGCTGTCGGCTCCCATCCACGGGGTTATAGGTTCGCGACGGCCGTACTCCACCGCCTGGGTCAGATAAGTCTCGTCGCCAGTCATGCGGTACAGTTCCACGGCACCCAGTTCCATGTCATCCACCCAGTTGTCCTCCTCGTATATGTAGGGCGAGACGACGCTCACCGTCTGGGCGTTGCCGGGCTTGTCGAGACCTACCTGATAGGCATCGGCGGCCTTGGCGCGGATTTTGGCGGCAAACTCGGGATAGTAAGGCTCAAGTACCTCGGCACCCAGCGCGAAGTCACTGGCAAACTTGCCCGCCGTGCTTGCCGCGCCCATCGTCGCGTTCATGAACTTGCCCCGCTGCTGCGGCTTGCCGTCGATGAAATAGACAGGCCGCCCGTTGTTCGGACCCCAGCCGTAGTCCGCCGGGTCGTCCTTGGGCAGTTTCATGCCGATGTGGTCACGGTCGTCGGCTATCTGGTTATAGAGTTCGCCCTTGCTCGGGTTCATCTTGTCGAGCCAGGTAAGTCCCCAGTAGATTTCGTCGATGATGTCGGGGATGCCGTTGGCGCCTTTCAGGCCGTTAGCCTGGTAGTGGTCGCCGAAGGCACTCGGGCACTGCTGCCAGGCGAGCATCATCTGGTAGATGGCGTTGGCGCTGGTAGTGGTATATTGCAGCAGGTCGGCGGCATCATGCCAGCCTCCTGTTACGTCAATGCGTTGGCCCTCTTTCTCGGGATGGTAGCGCACATAGGCATCCTTCGTGTGGCAACTGTCGCGCTGGAACGGATTGAAGCCGCAGCGCTGCTGACGCATGTAGTTGAGCACAAAATCGGCCGTGCCGTCCCACACGCGGCGGTTAATAGGAAACACCGGAGACTCGATGCCACCAGCCACGATGCGGTAAGAACCCTCGCCTCGGAAAGCGCTGAAGTCGAGCCTAAAGGTCGTCTGCATCGGTCCCCATGGTCCCATGGCGCGGATAGCCGTTGACCGATGAACCCTCTCGCCGCTATAAGCGTCGATGAGTTCAAACGAGGTGATGTCTATCGGCTCCTCGCTGATGAATACCACCACCTTAGTGGCATCGGGCAGGTAACCCAGTTGGTTGATGCGTATCCATCCGTCGGCATGGGCTAGGCCGAGACCCACCACCAGCAATGTCAATATGCCAAGCAGTCGTCTATTCATATCTGTCATTTCATTTTTTGGAATGCCGATAACGAAAATGAGTAGTCCTAAAAGATAACCGAGAATGTGGGATTTCATCATGACTGTTTTTCTGTCACTAATCGGTTGTGGGTGCACCTGAAGCCGCAAGCCTGTCTTTCAGTTCCTTGCAGTCGGTGAGGAGGTTCCAGATGCCGTCCTCGCTCAGGACGCCGCGCTTGAGTTCTGCGGGCAGGAGGCCTGCCTCGTCGTCGGCAAAATCCTGCCGCCACAAGTCGCTGCCGTAGTACTCGTCGAGGGCGGCAATGGCATCCTGGGCAGCCTCCCACTTGTCGAGGGCGGCCGTGAGGCGTTTCACTGCCGCGGTGGCAGTGTTCAAGCGGCGCTCCATCTTGCGGATGCGCGCGATTTGCTGTCTGTCGTCGTTCATAACGGTGTTACTGGATGTATTTTACCTTGGACTCGTCGCGGGGTTTGGCCTCGGGCTGCTCGTCGGGGTAGCCGATGGCGATGATGTAGTTGAGTTTGTAATCCTCGGGGATGTCGAGGCGGTCGAGGAAGAATTTGCACTGCTCGTTGGACAAGAGGAAGCGCACGGGGCCTCCCAGGCAGCAGGTGCCCAGCCCCAGCGACTGCGCTGCCAGCATCATGTTCTCGCCCAGCAGATCGGCATCCAACTCTCCCCCACCCCCGGCAGGCGTGCAGACGCAGATAAGATTGGGGGCATTGCGGAACATGTTCTTGAATTTCGGGTCACGCTTCACCTGCTCGGGATTCTCCTTCACATAGACCTCGTTCACGGCGGCTATCAGCTGCTGATCCTCGACCACGCGAACGAGCCACGGCTGGCGGTTCATGCCGCTGGGCGCATTGATACCCGCCTTGACCACAGCAGCCAGTTTATCATGCTCGACGGGCTTGTCCAGATACTTGCGCACCGAGCGCCGCGCCATGATGTTGTCAATCACCGCGTTCTCATACACCTCTTGAGCCGCCATGCTCACTATACCTAACATCGCCATAAAACAAACAATTAACTTTTTCATTGCTATATATTTTAATTTTTGATTAGAATCCTATTATCTTGTCGGTGCGGAGGGTGCCGTCGCTCAAGTGCTGGACGGCGATGTATAGGCCGCACGGTGAACCGTCCTGGTCCACACGCCTGCCCGTGACCGTGTAGTAATCGACAGCAGCAACGGTGGCCGAAGTGTCCAGGGTTTCGTCCACAGCGTCACTCTCCCACTCGATGTCCTCAAGTTCGGGCATCTCGCTGGGCTTGAGCGAGTTGCAGGTCATCATATAGACACCCATATTGCCATACTTGAGGTAATTGGCCTTGCTGTCCACGGTCCACATCGCCACATTCAGCCCCTTCTTGTGGAACGTCTGCACGGTGGCGGCGTCAAAGTTGCCGATGGAGATGCTGGGGTTGAGTCCATACTCACTGCACCACTCCTCGTTGCCCTCCCAGTTGGCGTTGCACAGCCACTGGCGGGTGAACTGGGGATAGTGGGTGGCGATATACTCCTGTGACTTCTTCATCGACGTGAGGAAGATGACCTTGTCGGTCAGCCCCTGGTCGATGACCAGGTGGGCAAGGCCGTCAAAGTTGCTCATGTCGTTGTTGTTGATGCCCGTGGTCCACTTGAGTTCGATGACGGGAAAAACACCCTTCTCGACGCAGATGGCGAGATACTCGGCGACGGTGCAGATGTGGCCCGTATAGGTCACGCCGCCGCGCGTCTGGGTATATTCCTCGGCCTGCAGCTCGGCCAGCGTGGCATCGGCAACGGTGAGGTTACCACCCAGGCGGTTGGTCGTCTCGTCGTGGCTGATGACATAAAAGCCGTCCTTGGTCACACGCACGTCACACTCCAACCCGTCGTAGCCATACACGTCAACGCCGTTGCGGTAGGCCTCGACGGTGTTCTCCACGCCGATGTTGCAGCCGCGATGCCCAACAAACAGCGGCTTCCACGCCCAGGCGTCTAACGCCAGAGCCAACACTGTCAACAAGATAAAAGCACGTCTCATCATCATAGTCAATTTATTACCATCTGCAAATGTACAAAATTATCTACAAACATCATCATTTTGCGACAGGTCATGGCGCTTATTTCAGGTATTGGGAGAAAAACTGCCAAGTTTCTTCGCCTGTGTCGATGTCGGTGGTGTGCCAGCCGTGTACGCCACCCACGACCTCGTAGAGCCAGACGTCACAGCCCGTGGTGGGGCTAGTGTAGCGGTGCTTGATGACGGGGTGGCCCTCGTCGCCCTTGAGACTCTCGACGCGTTCTGTCGTTTCCTGGGTACAGCGGTTTTTCACTATCCAGTAACCCACGGCGACAGGCACGGACAGGTAAGCACCCCACCCGCCCTTGTTCTCCATGTCGCCCGTCCACTCCGACACGCGGTCCTCGGTACCGTGGATTTCCATCAGGGGAATGGGGCGCGGGGCATCCATCTGCTGATAGATCCATGCCATGGTCAAACCCGCGATGGGCGCTACTGCCTTGAAGGTATTTTGCTTGCTGTATGCCATCAGGTAACACATCTCGCCGCCGTTCGACGCACCTGTAAGGAAGGTGTTTTGGATGCTCAGGCGGTATCGCTTTTGAACATAACGCGCCAAGCGGCACAGCGCCTTGACGTCATCGACCTGCCATCCCTGCTGGAAAGGATAGCCCACGTTCCAGCTGGGCTGTCCCTGAGGGTCTTTCAAGCCCAGAGGCAGACACACGGCGAAGCCATGGCGGTCGGCTGCAGCAAGCATCGGGTTCTCGCGCCAGATGCCCGCCCCATAACCGTGCAGAATAAACACAAGCGGTGCACCATCCTGCAGTCCGTCTGGCAGATACATCGCCAACTGGCGCATGTGGCCGTCCACTTTCACCGAGTCATCAACAAAGTGCCCCGCCTGACAATCCAGAGCCAGCAGGAATGCCCCTATCAAACCTAAAGCTTTTTTCATCAGATAGTCTTTATCACGCGGCAGGGGTTGCCCACAGCGATGGTGCGGGAAGGGATGTCTCGGGTGACGACTGAGCCGGCGCCGATGGTGACGTTGTCGCCAATGGTGACACCAGGCAGGATGCACACGTCACCGCCAATCCACACGTTGTCACCGATGGTGACAGGCTCAGCCCACTCCATACGTGAATTACGCTCGACGGGGTCGGTGCTATGGCAGGCGGTGTAGATGCTGACGTTGGGGCCGATGAAACAGTCGTCGCCAATGGTCACAGGGGCCTCGTCGAGGACGGTGAAATGGAAATTGGCGAAGAAGCGTTTGCCCACCTTGATATGCTTGCCATAGTCGCAGTAGAAGGGCTGGTTGATGAACGCCGCACCGTCGGCGACCTCTCCCAGAATTTCATTCAGCATCTGTCGCCGCGCCTCCAAATCGGTGGGCAACAGGTTGTTATAAACCTGGATTTGGTTCTTCACCTCGTTGAGTTCGCGAATCAGTTCCTTGTCAACAGCCGAGTAAAGCTGTCCGGACAGCATCTTTTCTTTTTCGGTCATCATTCTTTTACTTTTTTGGCAAAAGTACTAAAAAACTGACAATCGGCATCTGACAACTGACAACTTATTATTACCTTTGCCGAAAAACTAACTAAATCCTAATGACTAGCATGAAAATCTTGAGAAAATTTTTCTTGGTTGCCGGTGCATTGCTGGCTATCGGCGCCATGGCACAAACCAACCCGCTGTGGATGCGATTTTGCGCCATCTCGCCCGATGGGCAGACTATCGCGTTTTCCTATAAGGGCGACATCTTCAC
>CACZNH010000032.1 GCA_902782465.1 uncultured Bacteroidales bacterium | reverse complement strand
GCCGCCTGATTTATCCATACATACTCTATCGAAGACCCCTTCTTCAGCGCTGCCTGTTTTCCGTTTATCGTCAGTATCATAAAGAATAGCGGTTGATTTGCCGCAAAGGTAAATCAACCGCGTATGCCTTGAAAAGACGAGGCTACACTAATTCTGCGATACTCGTACAGCGCGAACTGTATTGCCACTGGGGCGTAGCCATTGGGGGGTTGCAAGGTGTGCCCCTATATCACTGAATGCTAGGATGTGTGCCGAGCCTATACCCGTTTCTTTAGGTCCGAGCGTACGGGACCAATAGTATCCGCACTTGCCCACGGAGAGAGATTGATAATAATTGCAACCCGCAGCAGGCAAGAATAAGGTGTTTCCATTCGGACCAGTTAGCAAGATGCCATTCACGCCATTTCTTTGTACATATTCATCCACTACGGAATGGAGAAGTTCATCAATCTGCTCCCTTGATGGCATGCGCCACGAAGAGCCCCAATTCATGTAAGCAGCATCATCTTCAAGATCTAGTTCCGTCATATTGTCGTCAAAATTGTACTTGATGAAGCGATACTCATCCTCCCATTTGTGGTTTTCATTTGTGTAGCTCGTCTTGGGTTCGATCTCTCCCCAGGCGAAATAATCACCGTATTCTTCGGGTGCACTGGCTCCGACATTACAAGTCGCCCATAGCGTACCGCTGGGGAGACCCAAGTCAACGTACTCATGTTCCTCTGACACCGATGTGCCTTCCAGGATGATACCAATGACAGCATTCACATCGGCAATATTAATCTCGCCATCTCCGTTGACATCTATACTTTGGCGACTTCTGTCACCTAGGATAAAGTTGATAACGGTGTTTACATCAGCAATGTTGACTTCGCCATCATTGTTGACATCACCAGCTGTGTTATCGGCATGAACATTCAACGGAATGAGCCACATTACCAACAACAGAATAAGTGATAAACCAGTAATCTTCTTCATAGTGTATATTGTTTTAGTTAATATCAGCATAAAAATATGAATGCCCTTTCTTTCCTACAATACCCAAATGGGTATTTTTTGCCAAATGGCATCAGTTGTCGTTTGCAAAGTTACTGAATTATGTCATATTTACCAAGGAATTAGGGAATTATTTGACTTCATTTTGCGTTTTGCAAGTAACTGAAATCCTGTCATATAAAAAATAAAAAGTTCATTATAGGGAAAATGAAGTTCATTCAGCATTTTTTGGGGGCCGAAAAGAACCATGAATAATTAATATTTCTCTATTTTCTTTTAGATTTCGGTGATTTATTGTTCATGAGGCGCTGGTACTCGTCCTGCGCCTGCTTTATGCCCTTGTCGCCGGTCACGGTGTTTTATTTCATTTAAAGAATTGAAGCAACCAACCTTCTAATCCATATGGCTCAACTACATATTTTCCAACTAATACTATCCCAACGACGCCCAGAATCATAATTAAGAAAATAAGAGCATAAGCTAATGGTTTTGAAACATTATCATATTTTTTAATCGAATTGCAACTCTCTTTTCTTGGTGCTTTCTTATACGAATAAAACCAACAAATCACTAAATATAATAATCCAATGATTTTGTTTAATTCTGAATTAACTAAAGCAACACAAAAGCACACTAATGGAAAGAATATAGCTACTCTTACCATTGCCACACACAATACTGATAAGTAATAAGCCTCAGAATCACTTTCTCCAGGAACTGCACCTTGACTGATTCCTGCGTGATACCGGTGATCACGACGGCACCTCGCTTGAAGAAGTTGGTGTCCTGCAGCACCGCATCGAAGAAGATGTCGCCCGTGTCCACGTCCTTGCGAGTGATCATGCCGAAGATGTCTAGGTTCTGCGGACAGTCTGCCAGTGGCAGTTCAATCTCCATGCTGTAGTCATCGGCATCGGTGAAGATGCGGTTCTCCGAGACATATTCTATCGAGGACCCCTTCTTCAGCGCTGCCTGCTTTCCGTTTATCGTCAGTATCATAAAAAAATCGGTTGGTTTACACAAAGGTAAGCCAACCGCGTATGCCTTGAAAAGACGCTTAAACTTATTGGAAAGGCACCATTACGATATACCAACAACTCACGTTTTTACCTTGTATTGTTGCGGGTGTGAAACTCGGAAATGACGAGACTATCCTGATTGCTTCGGCATCGAGTTTGGGATCAATTGAGCGGCAAACACTCACGATTCCGATTGTGCCGTCCTTTTTTATCTGACATTGGATTCCGACCTTTCCCGTAGGATGATTGTTTTTCTCATCATAGGGATAAACCGTGTTTCTTTTGAGATATGCTTCCATTTCGCTTTTGCCACCTGGATACATTGGAAGAGTTTCCGCTTCATAGAAAATGGTATCACCTGCTTTGACGATATAACCATATTCCCCTTTTTTATGAGTAGCATTACACCGAGGATCATCTTGAGATATTTCATTACCATCATTATCAATATACTTGACAATTTCTCCTTTAGTCACCTTATTTCCTATTCGTTCATGAACTACAACATAAAGGACATCATCTGTTATTCTAATGGTGTCGTAAAAAACTGATTCAGTTTTCATTTGGGCAGTATTCATCGATGTAACCTTAGTTGATTGCTCTTTATTAACTGCCTGGTTACATGACAAAAGCAGAATAGCCAATAATGCGAAAAATATATCCTTTTTCATAATCAATTCTTCTTTCTCCATCTCAGCAAAGGTAACAATAATCTTTGATAAACACTTATTTTCTCTTAGATTTCGGTGATTTATTGTTCATGAGGCGCTGGTATTCGCCAGAGTTTTATAATTTTGGAAAAGTTGCTCAACCGATTAGACCTTGAAAAGGTGCACCGATAAATTGGAATTCACACGTCAGACCTGTTCATTCATTGCAATAATTCCTCCGATGGATATTGACGATTAGAGGCTCTTTTTCGAATAATTCGACCAGTTCATCATAACCATTTTCTAGTTTGAATTTCAACTCTTCCGGGTATAACGGGAACAATTGGTAGAAAGCCACTTTCTTTCCGCCCTGACCCAATTTGAGAGGTTCTACCACCTGTCCTTCCTTTCCTATGGAAGGCATAAGTACACAGGAATTAAATCCCGCGTTTTCTGCCACAGTGCTTCCATCCTCAATCAACTGAACATCATGGCCTTCACAAAGCCAGTCCTCAGCCGCTATAGGCAGGCGTGCAATGAATTTAAGCATTCTGATAGGCCAGTAGTCTTCTTCCTTATCTGATTCCAGATTCCAATTTTGGGGAAGGAAGATGACATATTCTGCCCTGTCACAAACATATGACCTCAAGCCCTTTGGCACATCCATTATATATGCCCCTGCTCCCATTGTGACAAGTTTGTAATAGGGTTGCTCCTCTGTAGGCGGGATGACAACAATATCACAATGTATGTCGGGGGAAACTACTTCATGGGCCACTAAATCATACATCCCATATTGCTTCTCAATGTAGGCAGAGACCTTATCCATTTCCTTTTCCGAGTAATAATACTGGGGAAGAACTTCTTTTTTATCTTCATTCATGGATTTTGTTATCTGCGCGTAAGCCTGAGAGAAATACGCGGTTAATATTAATATTGTGATGAATATTCTTTTGATTAGCATAAATTCCGATTTTATGGCATTTAGGGCTTCGCCTCAGCATAGCTCAAGTAAACTTGGCTCTGCCTTCGGCTTGCACCTAAATTCCGATTTATCTTTCAGTAAATTCATGAGGCGCTGGTACTCGTCCTGCGCCTGCTTTATGCCCTTGTCGCCGGTCACGGTGTTGACGGTGACGAAGGGCTCGTCCAATCGCTCGTTGAGGCGGGCGATGGTCTCTCGCTCGAAGCGTTTCTCGATGGCTGCCGTTTCCATCTCCATCTCACTCTGAACAAGGCTGGAGATTTGGCTGAAGATGGATGACATGCCTGAGGTGAGTGTCTCGACGCTCTTGGTGACGGGCTGTCGGGATGCTGGTTGTGTCAAGCTGGCATTTGGCCAAATTAAAGATAAATAACTTCTGATTTGTGGGATTTCTCGGAATTTATTGGTAAATTTGTCCCTTTATTGTGTAATGTGAATTAAAAATGAAAAAACTTGCACAACTGATTTTGATGACGGCATTTGTGCTGCATGCCACTGTGGCACTGGCTGCTGTCAAGACCGAAGGCAACTTCGTGACAATCGACATCGAGAATGCTCAGGCAGGTGCCGCCCGCGTGGTACGCCTGCAAGTGGTGAACGACAACATCGTGCGCGTGCAGGCCACCTGCGAGGCACAGCTGCCGGTCAAGCCGGCGAGCCTGATGATTGTGCCGCAGACTGCCAAGCCCAAGTTCACGGTCACCGACAATGGCGACAGCTATTGCATCAAGGCCAAGAACGTGACGGCTATCGTCAACAAGACCGACGGCCGCATCAAGTTCACAGACCAGGGCGGCAAGGTCCTGGCGACAGAGGCCGTGGGCGGTAAGTCGTTCAAGCCATTCCAGGTGCCCGAGCGCGAAATCGGCGTCGGCACCCTGACCGATGATCAGAGCAAGGGCTTGACCTGGTCACTCAAGTTCGAGAACCAAGATGAGGCGCTCTATGGCTTGGGACAGCACCAGTCAGGCGAGCTCAACATGAAGGGCAAGAACGAGGACCTGTTCCAGTATAATACCAAGGTGAGCGTGCCCATGGTGCTGAGCACCAACGGCTACGGTATCCTGTGGGACAGCTACAGCTATTGCCGCTTTGGCAACCCTGAGGACTACCTGCAGCTCAACCGAGCCTTCAACCTCTATGACAAGTACGGCAAGAAAGGCAGCCTGACAGGCACCTATACCGACAAGAACGGCCAACGCCTGGTGCGCGGCGAGGACTCACTCTATTTTGAGTTTGACATGCCCGCAGGGTCGGAACTGGGCAAGTTGACCGAGCCCGGCGGCATCAAGAACCTGCCTAAGGGCTTTGCCCTGAACGGCGCGACGGTAGTCTATGAAGGCTTTATCGAGCCCAAGGGACGCGTGAGCGAGACGCTGCGCCAGTTCATCCTCTACTATGCCGGCTACATCAAGGTGTACGTTGGTGGCGAGGAAGTGGTTCCCGAGCGCTGGCGCACGGCATGGAACCCCAACGCATGGAAATTTACCGCCCAGGTGCCTTCAGGCAAAAAGACGCAGCTGCGCATCGAGTGGCAACCCGACGGCGACGTGTCCTATTGCGGACTGCGCGTGTCGGCACCCCGCAGCGCTGCCGAACGTGAACAACTCACCGTGTGGAGCGAGATGAGCCGCGACATGGACTACTACTTCATCGCCGGTCAGAACTTTGACGAAATCATCTCGGGCTACCGCACCCTCACTGGCAAGGCCTCGTTGTACCCCAAATGGGTGCTGGGCTTCTGGCAGAGCCGTGAGCGGTACAAGAGTTCGCAAGACATCGAGCAGACGCTTGCCGAGTTCCGCAACCGCCATATCCCCATCGACAATATTGTGCAGGACTGGAATTACTGGAAACTGGAGAACTGGGGCGACCACACCTTTGAGGCCTCGCGCTACCCCAACCCGCAGGCCATGCTCGACTCGGTACACGCCATGGGCGGCCGATTCATGATCAGCGTTTGGCCCAAGTTCTATGAGACCGTCGACAATTACAAGGCGCTTGATGCCAAAGGCTGGATTTACAAGCAGGCCATCGTTGACGACATCCACGACTGGCTGGGATTCCGCGGTTCGTTCTATGATGCCTATGACGCAGGTGCCCGCAAACTGTTCTGGAAACAGATGAACGACAACCTGTACAAGAAATACAACTATGCCATCGACGCCTGGTGGATGGACGCCTCGGAGCCCAACGTGCGCGACTGCACACCCATGTGGTATCGCAAGGCCCTTTCCGGTCCCACCGCATTGGGCAGCTCGACCGAATATTTCAACGCCTACTCTGTCGTCAATGCTGACGCCATCTATAACGGCCAGCGTGCCACGGGCAACAACAAGCGTGTGTTCCTGCTGACCCGCAGCGGTTTTGCCGGCGAACAGCGCTACTCGACGGCCACCTGGAGTGGCGACATCGGCACCCGCTGGGAGGACATGCGTGCCCAGATGACGGCCGGCTTGAACTTCTCGATGTCGGGCATCCCCTTCTGGGGCATGGACCAGGGCGGATTCTGTGTCGAGAACCGCTATGTGGCCGCTCAGCAAGAGTTTGACCAAACGGGCCACGAGAACAGCGACCTGACCGAATGGCGCGAGCTGCAAGCCCGCTGGAACCAGTTCGGTTGCTTCATCCCCCTGTACCGTGCCCATGGCCAGTGGCCCCTGCGCGAGGTGTTCAACATAGCCCCCGAGGGTCATCCCGCCTATGAGAGCATCGTCTATTACCACAAGCTGCGCTACCGCATGATGCCTTACCTCTATTCGATGGCCGGTTGGGCCCATTTCAAGGACTACACGCTCATGCGCGCACTGGTGATGGACTTTGCCAGCGACGATAACGTGCTCGATATCCCCGACCAGTGGATGTTCGGCCCCGCCTTTATGGCCTGCCCCGTCGCCACCTACAAGGCCCGCAACCGCCAGGTTTACTTCCCCGAGCAGTGCGGCTGGTATGACCTGTACAGCGGCGAATTCATCAACGGTGGCCAAAAGCTCATCGTCGATGCCCCCTATGGCCGCATTCCCGTCTATGTGCGTGAAGGCAGCATCATCCCCTTCGGTCCCGAGATACAGTGGAGCGACGAGAAGCCCGCCGAGCTCATCAACCTGTATGTCTACACCGGTGCCGACGGCCAGTTCCAGCTCTATGAGGACGAGGGTACCAACTACAACTACGAAAAAGGCAAATATGCCACCATCGACTTCAACTACGACGAAGCCACGCGCACGCTCACCATTGGCGAACGCAAGGGCAACTTCAAGGGTATGCTTGGTGCACGACGCTTCAACGTGGTAGCCGTTAACCGCGACAAAGCCCGCGAGCTCGACCTTGAGAATCCCGCAGGGCAGATGGTAGAGTACAACGGCAAGCAAGTGACCGTCAAACTATAATGTGTGAGTTAATAACAAAAGACGATGAAATCTGACACTAAAGTTCTGCACGAGATCACGCCGCTGGGCGACAGGGACTTCATGTATGTGGCCGACCGCTACAAGAGCGAGTTCAACTATCCCATCCACTGTCATGACATGATGAACATGATGGAGCTGAACTTTGTGGAAAATGCGGCAGGCTGCCTGCGCGTGGTGGGCGACAGCAACGAGGTGATAGGCCCCTATGACCTCGTACTCATCACCAGCCCCGAGTTGGAACACGCCTGGGAGCAGAACGGCCGCCCGGCAACCGACATTCACGAAATCACGATTCAGTTCCGCCTTGATTTCGACCACAAGAACAGCGCATTCCTGACCAACCCGTTTGACTCCATCTATAAGATGCTGGTGCGGGCGCGCAAGGGTCTGGCGTTCCCCATGTCATCCATTATGCGGGTATATCGCCAGCTCACCAATCTGTCGAGCATTAAAGAGGGCTTTGTGGCCGTGCTGGAACTGCTCGACATTCTGTATGAACTGTCCAAAGGCGAAGCCACCGAACTCTCGTCGTCGGCTTTTGCCCAAGTACCCGTGACCAGCGACTCTCGTCGCGTGCTCAAGGTGAAGAATTACATCGACACGCACTACATGGAGCCGCTGCGACTCACGCAACTGTGCGACATGGCCGGCATGACGCCGAGCGCCTTCTCGCGTTTCTTCAAACTGCGCACCGGCAAGACGCTCAACGAGTACATCATCGATGTGCGCTTGGGCTATGCGACCCGAATGCTCGTCGACACCACGAGCACCATTGCCGAAATCAGCTACAGCTGCGGCTTTAACACGTTGAGCAACTTCAACCGTCAGTTCAAGAAAGGCAAGGGTTGCAGTCCATCGGAGTTCCGCAAGAAATACCGCAAGACCAAAATCATCATCTAGCATCTAACAAGAATTCAAATACTCAACACAATGAAAAGAAACTTCAGTTTACTATTGCTTCTGGCATTATGGGCAACGGCCCAGGCGGCCATCAAGCTGCCCGAAATCATTGGTAACGACATGGTGCTGCAACAACGCACCCAGGCCCGCTTGTGGGGCAAGGCCGATGCTGATGCCACCGTGAGCGCCGATGCCGACTGGTTGGGCCAGCCGGTGACAACCCAAGCCGACAAGAACGGCAACTGGTCACTGATGCTGCCCACTCCCGCTGCCGCCAAACAGGAACACCGCATCACGCTCATGGAAGACGGCCGTCAACAGATTGTGCTTGAGCATGTGCTCATCGGCGAGGTGTGGTTCGCCTCGGGACAATCCAACATGGAGATGCCCCTGGGCGGATTTTGGAACTGTCCCGTCGAGAACGCCAACGAGGTCATCGCCACCGCGCGTGAGAACCGCTGGCTGCGCGTAGCGCCAATCAAGCAAAACGGACAGACCAAGCCCGTCGAGGAGGTCCCCGGCAAGTGGCAGGTGCCCTCGCCCGAGACCGCGCCGTTGATGAGCGCTACAGGCTTCTTCTTCGGCCAGATGCTGCAACGCGTGCTCGACATCCCCGTGGGCATCATTGCCTGCGCTTGGGGTGGTTCGAAGGTCGAAGGCTGGATTCCCGAGGAAATCGTCAAGACCTATGACGACATCGATATCGCCAAGGAGCAAAAAGAAGGCTGGAACGGCTCCTGGTGGCACTACTATACCCCCGTCATCATGTATAATGGCATGCTGCACCCCCTGCGCCATTACACCATCCGCGGTTTCATCTGGTATCAGGGTGAATCCAACGTGGGCAAGGAGCATACCTATGCCCAACGCTTGAAGGACATGGTTGACTGCTGGCGCAAGGACTTTGGCGGCACCGCCCAGCAACTGCCGTTCTATCAGGTGGAAATCGCACCCTGGGGCGGCTATGGCGAGTGGTTGAGTTCACCGCTGCTGCGTGAAGCGCAGCACAATGCCGCACAGCTTATCGAAAACTGCGGCATCGTCTCGACCAACGACCTGGTCAAGCCCTATGAAATCAACCAGATACACCCCGCTCAGAAACGCGAGGTGGGCAACCGTCTGGCCTATATGGCCCTGAACCGCACCTACGGCTACAAGAGCATCGCTTGCGAGTCGCCCGAGTATGACCACATGCAAATCAACGGCAACGAAGTCGAGGTATTCTTCAAACATGCCGAGGAGGGTCTCTCGCCCTGGCAGGACATCGAGGGCTTTGAGATAGCCGGTGCCGACGGCGTGTTCAAGACCGCCAAGGCCACGCTCAACGAAGACCACAAGTCGATCATGGTATCCTCGAGCGAGGTGCCCGAACCCGTGGCTGTGCGCTACTGCTTCAAGTCGTTCCAAATCGGGAACCTCAAGAACATGCGCGGCCTGCCCGTTGTTCCTTTCCGTACCGATAACTAATTCAAGTTTCTAAGTGCTTTACACTTTAGAAACTTGAAGGTTAGAGGTTAGAGGTTAGTGGTTAGAGAACTGAAAACTGACAACTGACAACTGAAAACTGAAAACTGAAAACTGACAACTGAAAACTGACAACTAAAAATAGCATTATGAACAAATTGAAATTCTTAGCATTCATCCTGCTGGCCGCATTGGTCATCGGCCTCTCGGCCTGCGGCAGCGACGAACCCGATGAACCCAAACTGGCAGCCCCTGCCGTGGTCAGCACATCGCCCGAACAGGGCTCGACGACAGTTGAACCGGGCGCCATCAGCGTGACCATCACCTACGACAAGACGATCTCCATGACGGCAAGCGACATCAGCAAGATTCAGGCTACCGGAGCCACCATCAGCAACGTGCGCACCATGAAAGCCGACCTGATGCTCACCGCCACCTGTGCCGAAGAGGGCCAGGCCGTGACCATCACCATTCCCGCCGGAGTCGTCAAGAACACCGACGGCGTGGCAGCAGCGGCCTATTCACTGAGCTTTACTACCAAGAAGACCGAGTTGCCCGACCCCAATGCCCCCGACGGACACGAGTCGGCCGCCCAGGCTGTCCTCAACATGACCCCAGGCTGGAACCTGGGCAATACGCTCGACAGCTACGGCGACTGGATTGGTGACCATCAGGAGCCCTACAAATATGAGACCGCATGGGGCCAGCCCGTCACCGACGCCCACCTGATGCAGGCCTTCAAGGAGAAAGGTTTCAAGGGCATCCGCGTCCCCGTGACCTGGTACCAGCACATGGATGCCCAGGGCAACGTTGACGAGGCTTGGATGAACCGTGTGCAGGAGGTTGTGGACTATGTCATCAACCAGGGCATGTATTGCATCCTCAACGTGCACCACGACACCGGTGCCCACAATGCCGCATGGGTTGTCGCCAGTTCGACGCTGCAACTCGACCGCTATGCCAAGCTGTGGACACAGATTGCCACCCGATTCCGGAACTACGACCACCACCTGCTGTTTGAGGGCTATAACGAGATGCTCAACACTGCCCAGCAGTGGAACCAGCCGAGCAATCTGTCCGATCTCGAGTACGTGAACCAGCATGCCGCCAAGTTTGTCGAGGCAGTGCGTGCCACCGGTGGCAACAACACCTACAGGAACCTGATTGTTTCGACCTATGCTGCCGCCCATAGCATTGCCGTGATGAGCGGTCTTACCATCCCCACCGACCCGTGCGGCAACCAGAGCCACATCGCTGTCGAGGTTCACTCCTATGATCCCTGGGACTGGTTACACGTCTACAACATGACCTGGACCAGCCAATGCCGCGAGGTCCTCAAGAGCATGTTCACCGATTTGGAAACCTACTTCATCTCCAAGGGATATCCCGTTATCATCGGCGAGTATGCCACCAACGGTGCCGGCGAAATCACCATTGACAAGAACAGCACCACTGCCCAGAAGGCCGAGGCTGGCAAGCAAGCCGGCGACATGAACCGCCTGTGCCAGCGCTACGGCGCCGCCTCGTTCTACTGGATGTTGCTCGTTGACGGAGCCGACCGCAGCGAGGCCACCTTCCGCTGGTCGATGGAACAAGTTGCCGACTCAATCGTCAACGTGTACAAATAACGAGGAATCAGAAACTATTTAGGCTGTTTCAAAAAAAAACAGGTAGAGCGCCATCGGACGTTCTACCTGCTTTAGTTTTCACTAAATTGTCAAGCCGTTACTTGAGGTCGGGTAATTGGTCACGGTTAATGACATAGGCATTGCTCATGGCGTTCTTCCACCAGGCATCACTACAGAAGTTGCCGCCATACCACACCATGAACGAGCCCCACCTGGCTCCTGCGCCCCAGATGTCGGAAATGTTAGCAAAGCTGGTGCTACCGTCAGCGCCACACTCGCCCAGGATAACCATTTTGCCGCTATAGGTAGCCTGAATTTCGTCAAACTCCTGCTTGTTCTGCGCGGCGGTGTAGCCGTACAGGTCGCGGGCAATGATATCGACATATTCGCCACCGGGATACCAGTCGGTGTCCTGGTTGTATTTAGAGCTGTCGCCGTTGAAATTCTGAGTGGTCCATACCCAAATGAGGTTTTTCACGCCCTTCTGCTTGAAGTAGTCAAACATGGCGACCCACAACCGCTTGTAGGTATCGGCGCCGTCAAATCCCCACCAGAACCAAGCCTTGGTCCAGGAGGCCTGCTGCCGGGCACACGCATTGCCTGCACCCTCGTGGAAGGGGCGCCACATGGCAGCGATGCCTGCATCCTGCAACTTGAGCAAGACGTCAACCACCTTGTCCATCTGGCCATAGAACCACTGGTTTTCCCAAGTGCCGCTGGTCAAGGCATTGGATGCCTTGAAAGTGGTCTCGCTGGGCGTGCAGGTCACGCCCGAGCCATCGCTACCGGGCACGGTGCTGGAGGTGAGGGGCACGTTGAAGTGCCACATGAGCTGGACGATGCCACCGGCGTCAAACCACTCCTTGACAGGCGTGATATCGCTGTAGTTGATCCAGTTGTTCTGGGGAACATAGATTTGGATGAAGTCATAGCAGTTCATGGCCGGATATTTACCGGTCACGCCCTTCACATAGTCAGCCAAACGATGATTCCAGTTCACCTCGGCCATGACGCTCGAGATGGTCTTGCTGCCATACTGCGACCACATGTAAGCCAGCAGTTTCTTGGCGGGTTCGGTAGTGGCAAACACCGGTTCCTGACCCTCGGCAGGAGGAATCACGGTAGCCTCCCGGGTCTTGAAATTCAAGGTAAACTCGGGAGCCGATGCCGAAGCGTCGGCAGTAGCAACGATAGCGCCCTTGGGCACCTTGACCGTATAGTTGGTGCCAGCAACGAGCGACAACGGAATATCGACCGCCATCGTCGTCTGTGAATTGCTCCTAGCGGCAACAGCAGAGCCGTTGACCGTGATGCCAGTCGAGGATACGACCTTGACCGTCGTGTTATAGGTGAGCGTGAGCACAGTGGTGGTTTCGGCATCCACCTCGGCCCCCTCGGCAATGGTCTGCTGACGCAAGAGCACGTTCACGCTGGGCGTGGGTTCATCGGGGTCTTCACTGCCACACGACGAGAAAGTGAATACCGCAGGTAATAGCATAAGGGCCAGTAACGCAAGATTAACGAGATGATTTCTTTTCATTTTCTTTACCTTGTAATGTTGTGCAGAACGTTTGTACTCGGGTTGTGATCGATGCGATGTAGCGGGCACGGCATTGCTCGGGCACCGTCTGCGCCATCTTCTGCAAGCGGTCCTGATAGGATAACCACGCCCGGCGGGCATGGCCTATAGCCGACTTGCGCTTTAGGCCGCTCTGGCCGATGAGTTTGAAATAAGCGCTGTCGATGGGAGCCATATCAGGCCACTCGCCAATCTCGGCGATATTGTCGGGACCGTAGAGCGCATCATTCAAGATGGCGTCGACACTCATGACTTGCGTCTTGGTGCCCACACGGGCTTTAGCCTCCATTTCCTGCCATTCGTCATAGGCCTTCTTGGCCTTTTTGGCGGCATGGTAGAACTCGGGATAGTGGCGCAGCACATCATCAACGCGTGCCGAGCACAGCGTGTCGCCAGGCTCCACAGCGATGGTGTCGATGCCATAACCCTCGATATTGGCAATGAGGTCTTCCTCCTGATGAGCATTATCCTTCTCCTCCTTGTAATAATGACATGAAGTGAGCATCAAGGCTAACGACACGACAGCAGACAAAGAGAGGACTCGCCGACAGTTATATAGCGATTTCATCATTAGTGTGTTTTAAAAAACATGAAGGTGTGTCATAAATCAACTATATTCAACATAACCGCCCGCTGGGCTAGAAATTAAACAAATTATATATAAGATAATGATTAATCAATTTTAATTTAAAAATTTGCTTAATTTCCCGTGCGTTA
The DNA here is from genome assembly GCA_902782465.1 of uncultured Bacteroidales bacterium. GTDB lineage: Bacteria > Bacteroidota > Bacteroidia > Bacteroidales > Muribaculaceae > Sodaliphilus. The sequence goes on along the minus strand of CACZNH010000032.1, from coordinate 7,937 downwards.
GCACGGTTATATGACGGAGTCTGAATTATGACACACCTCCATAATTTAGAGATTGAATGTCAATTGGATTACATGGGAGCTACGGTCACCTTGGTCAAGATGAAGTTCTGACCCTGGACGATGAACGTGCCGCCCCACCATTGCTGGGTGTAAGCTGCATCGAGCATAGCCTGAGTGAGCGTCATCTTGATGCAGTTGCCGTTGCCAGCAAAGTCATAGGCCGTAAAGTCGTCCTTGGCAACCTCGGCAACAGCCAGGTAGGTGGGACCCCAGTGGCCCTCAACAATCTTGACCTGCCAATCAGCGCCAACCTCGCCATAGAAGCGAACCACGCTGCCTTCCTGCGGCTGGAACGCAGCCAGCTCGGGCGACGTGTCACTACCGATGGTGATGTTGTTGCCCCAGCCGCTGGTGTCCTCACGGCCTTCCCAGAGAACCTGTTCAGCGCCTGCACCGATAAACTTCACGTACTGCAGCTTGATGCCGTCACCCCAGATAACCATACCCTTGCCGCCGTCGCCAAACATTTCAGCAGCTTCCTCGCCAGTGATGTCAAACACGAGGTCGGTGACATCGGCACCAGGAGTGATGTTGCCGTCAGCACCGTACATGCTTGCCAGGCCACTGAGCGGAGTACTCCAGTCACCCATGCGGAAGTTGAAGATGGGACTACTGTTGGTAGCGACAAAGTGAACGGTCATCTGACCAGGACCGGTGATGGCCTCCTGGAACTTGGTCCACAGGTCGCCGCTCCAGTTGAATACGCCCCAGCTGCTCCAGCCGCTCAGTTCCTCATTACCCTGCCAGATAACACCGGCAAGCTTGCGGATCTCGAGAGGATAGGTAGCCGTGATGTTGGAGTTCTGCTTAACCACTACATCACCATCAACCAGATAGTCGGGGACGGTAAAGGTCAACGTGTTGCCCGAGATGGTGTATTCATCGGCGTTCAAGGGTGCAGTGCCACCAGGCAAGGTAACCTCGATGATGCGGTCGAAGTTCTCACCATACAGGGTGACAACGTCGCCAGCAACGAGGTCTTTGCTCTGTGACGCACCAGTGATGACAACGGTGGGAACCGAGAACGCATCGGTCTGCAGTGCAGCGCCCGAATAGAGCAGCAGCGAGATAGCGCCCGACTTACACTCGGCGGGAACAGTTGCGATAATGTTCCTGTTGTCTTCCGAAACAGTGAACTCGGAAGCAACACCACCAGCGAACAGCACTTGCTCTACCGTGTGCAGGTTGGTACCGTGGATCACGATCTGCTCGCCAAAGTCGGCTGCGGCAGGCTCAAGGCTCAGATAGCTGGCCGAAACGATCTCGAGCGGAGTCTCGAAGGTGTACTCCCAGTCAGCCCCGTCATTCATGGTGATGGTACCGGTCTCGGCTGCCAGAGGCACGCGAACGCGGATCTCGCGACGCGAAACATATTCAAAGTCTTCGGCAATCACCGAGGCGCTCCTGGTGAAGATCACCTCAGCGATGTTGTAGACATAGTCACCCGTGATTGAGATGATGTCGCCTGCATTCAGGCCAGTGACGGGAGTCACATCGGTCACCTCGATGGGCTCTTGGAATACAAGCGTACCAATCGAAACGATGGTATCGTTGCCAGCAACCAACCTGATCTGACCGGGAACGGACTCGTCGGGCACATTGCAATAGATGTTCTCATTGTCGCTGCGGTTGAAAGCCGGGCGCTCAACGATGGCATTACCCGGGAAGATGACTTTGTCCACCTTCTGCATATTGGTACCCGTGAGGCGGATTTCAGTATTGCGCAGGATGGGCGACGGTCCATAGGCCAGCAGGTTTACACCCGACTTGCTATAGGGGTCGGTAACCAGGTCCTCATCATTACAGCTTGTGAGCGAAACCCCAACGAGGGCTACCACAAACAGGATGAAAATATTTCTGAACTTTTTCATATTCTTCTTGTCATTAATTAATTAGGAACCACACGGATGTTGTCAATCTTGATGATGGGGGTGCACTCGACACCTTCAACACCACAGCTCGAGACGAAGATCCACAAGCTGGTGAAGCTCTCGGCAGTAAGCGATCCGCTAGATACCGAGCCGTCCCAACCATAAACGAAGTTGGCTGCGATGGGCAGAGTAACAGTTACCCACTCGCCACCGGTGTCGTAGCTGCCCGTCGAGCTGGTTGACCAGGGACGGTACAGGGCACGAGGATTGGCATTGCTGGTCATGTAGACGTTGTTAGCACCAGCCACGGTCTTGCCATAGATATCGACACCTGCAGCACCGAAGGTCACCTTGTCAACGCCAGCAAAGCAAATCTGCATGGCTGCATTGCTCCAAGGATACTCGCTGGGAATGTTCATCTCAAACTTGAGAGCCATGTTGCTCCAGTCGCTGAAGTCGACCAAATCGGTCAGACGGATACCCATCTCACCATCCTGATAGTTCTCGGGTGAGTTCCAGCTGCCGGGCCAGTAAACGAACGAGAAGTGCTGCTCGTCCCAGACCTCGCCATTCAGTACCGAGCTGCCGTCACCCAGCTGGATGAACCTGCCGCTCAAAGCGGTATCATCGAATGTGCTGCTGTGACCGTTCCAACCATGGTTGTCCAGACCGTTGGTATCGAAGTCGAACAGCATGCCGCGCGAATCCTTGTAATAGAAGCTCGTCTTGGTAGTTCCGTAAACCGAATTCACATAGATGGGACCCTCGACAGCACCAGCGGGAACCGTGAAGGTTACCTGGGTGAAATCGGAGGAGATGTTGGTGATTTCGGCAGGAATCATCGAACCGTCGGCACCAGTGAAGTTGACAGTCAGCGGAGTGCCGGGATCGTCGATGAAGTAGTTACCAATCAGCGTCTGGGAAGTGCCTACAGGCGCATACTCGTTGCCCATGCTGATGATTTGCGGAGCCGAGATAACAACGTGGAAGTCATAGGTCACAGTATCGCGGTCCTTGGTAATCATGTAAATCTTGTCGGTAACTGTTTCGGGTACCGAGCGGGGGATTTGCACGATGAGGGTGTTGTCGGTGATGTAGCTCGAGTTGAGAATACCCTTCTTGTCGTTAAAGTAGATCTCATAGACGCTACGCAGGTTCTTACCCACAAGGCAAACGATGCTTTGAGGAGAGGCCTCGGTCACCAGCTCACCAACAGTGTAGTGCATGTCGGGGTCGTCGTTAGAGCCTTCAATCTCGGTGCTCAGGCAGCGCACATAGCTTACCGAAGGTAATCCGCTTGCCACCTCATACTTGTCAGGCTCGTCGGCACATGAGAACAAACCCAATGCCATAAGGGCAAGTGCCATGACGATGAAATTATATCTGAAATTTTTCATTTTCTTTAATCTTTAATTGAATAGGTGTCAAACTAAAGTATCAATAGCTATAGGTTGCCCTCACGTCAACATGGACACCGTCAACATTGCTGCCCAGGTTGGGATTGAACACAACGTCTTCCTGCGGGAAGGGCATGAAGAAGTAACGCTTGCTGCCGTCGGGGCTGGTCTTCATCATAGCCTCGGGGTTGGGAGCAGACTGTGCATCGTTATAGCCAGCCGACGAGGTAATCGACCAGATACCGGTCTCGGCATAGGTCTTGTAAATGTCGCTCAGGCCATAGAACGTGCTGCGCTTTTGAGCAATGAGGTCGGCAACGCAGAACTCAGGATCGAAGTAAGAGACGCGCACGTAGTCAAACCAGCGGTCACCCTCGAAGGCGAGCTCCAGGCGACGCTCTTTCCAGATGTCGTCAAAGGTGATGACACTGGGACGCTGAGCGTTCTTGATGGCGCGGTGGCGCACTGCATAGAATGCGTCGATGGCGCTACCGTCGGAGGTCGACTTGGCAGTACCCATCTTGGCCTCGGCATAAATCAGATATACGTCGGCAAGACGCAGCAGGTGGGTCGACAGCGAGCTGGCCATGCGGTCATCAGAATGTCCGAACTCAGCAACGTGGTCGGCAGTGTTGCCGTACAGGTGCTTCACACAGTTGGAACCGGTACCCGAGTTGAGCTGGCCACCAGCCGACTTGTTGTAATTGTTGTCGAACATGAACTTCAGATAATCGAAGCCCATCTCATGGGTAGTGCTGTTCATCTCATGATCACGCCAGAAGTAGGGATAGGTGAAACCGGGCAGCATCATGGTAGCCTTCAGGCGGGTGTCAACGTTGTTGAGCCACATGTCAGGGCTGTTCTCCAGCAGCTTGATGCCAAAGGCTTCCTGCAGGTCAACCGAAGGACAGGTCCAGTCGCCCCAAGTGGCACTGTAGCCCTCAAAGCCGGTCATACCCATGTCACTCTCGAGCGAATTCTGAGCAGTCCAAACGTTGCCGTCGGCAGTCCAACGCCAAGCGATAAGGCTCTCAGCGCAGTTGTTGTTGTGACCGCGGAAGATGTCCTCATAGTTCTCCATGAGCGTGCGGCCGCTGTTGTCAATCACTTCCTTGGCATACTGGGCAGCCATGGCCATGTCGTCACCATTGATGGTGCCGCTGATACCAGCCTTCATCCAGTAAACCTTGGCCAGCAGACCAGTTGCTGAATAATAGTCTACACGGCCGTTGGTGGGCGTCTTGACACCGGCAAGGAGTTCACGGGCTTTTTCGAGCGTCATGATGATGTACTCATAGACGTCCGAACGCCAAACTTTCTCCTTAGTATTATAGGTACCTGCAAGATCCTCGGTGTTGTTGTGCACGATGGGCACCTCACCGAATGAGCGTACCAGATAGAAATAGGCCATGGCCTTCCAAACGAGGCATTCGCCCATCGTCTGGTTCTTAACAGCCTGCGAGGGACCGCTACTGCCGTTAATATAGTTATAGACGGTGCTTGAGTGACCAATAACGGCCCACAGAGAGTAAGCCATGTTCACCAAGTACTGGTCGGTACCGTTCAGGGTGAACTCACAGTAAGGCGAATTGCCCTCATAGAGGTTGCCCGAAAGTCCCTCACCCACTTTATAGAAACCACGCTGGTAGTCATACCAGGGAGAGTTGTACAGGTAGTTGACGCCTGCAATGCACTGCTCGTCGGTCTTGTAGTAGTTACCTGCGTTGTAGCTGTCCTCATTGGGTCGATCGAGGAAGTCCTCGCACGAAGTCATGGTCAGCGCAACGAATGCCAGAGCAATGATATATTTAATCTTGAATCGTTTCATATCTTTAAATCCTTTGAATATTTAAACCGTTAACCATGAATGTCAGAAAGTAACATTAACGCCAAAGCTATAGGTCGTGGGCGACGGATAGCGGCCGTTGTCAAGGCCCATCACATGGTTAGATGCCGTGCTGGCGCCAATTTCGGGATCGTAGCCCTTGTAACCAGTAATGGTGAGCAGGTTCTGGATGTTCACCTGCAGACGCAGGGTCTCAAGACCGAGCTTGCCTACGAGACGCTTGGGGAACGTGTAACCCAAAGTGATGTTCTTCAGACGGATGTAGCTTCCGTCCTCGATGTAACGGTCGCTGATGCGGTCGTTGTCGTTCGGGTCCATAATCGAAGCGCGAGGCAGTTTGCCTTCCTTGTCGATGCACACGTTGGTGATGTCATCATACCAGTTCCAAACGAGCTGGCCATCGCCACGGTCAACGCCTGCCGAGTAATCCTTATCAGGATCGATGGGGGCCAGCGTGGTGCAGTCGAGTACGTCAACAAGCTGGTTGGTCCAGGTCGAGTTCATGTGCGTGAGCTTCATATTCATGTAATTGAACACCTTGTTGCCATAGGAGCCGTTGATGAAGAGACTCAGGTCGAAGTTCTTGTAACGGAAGGTGTTGGTCCAACCGAAGGTGAACTTGGGCAGCGGCGAACCGATGTTGGTGCGGTCGTTCTCGTCGATGATGCCGTCACCGTTCTGGTCCTTATACTTCACGTCGCCAACCCAAACGGTGGTGTTCTTCGAGAAGACGCCGTTGCTGGGATACTTCTCGGCCTTAGGCGAGGTCTGGATATCCTCGAGCGAGGTGTACACACCGTCGGTCTCATAGCCGTAGAAGTTGAACAGGCTCTGGCCCACGTTGGTCACGCTGACCACGTCGGTCCACTGACCGTAGCCCACGATCTGGGCATTGTCGGTACCGTCAAGAGCGATAAGCTTATTCTTGTTGAACGAAATCTGAGCCTCAGAATCCCACTCAAACGCGCCAACGATGGGGTGAGTGGTCAAGGTGATCTCGACACCAGTGTTGCGGATGTGGCCATAGTTGCCCATGGGAGCGGTCAAGGCCGAAGATGCATTACCCGAGGTACCCATGTAAGACGGCAACTGCAGGTTCATCAGCATGTCCTTCGACTCCTTGCGATACCAGTCAACAACCAGGCCGATGCGGTCGTACAGGAAGCCCAGGTCGAGACCGACGTTGAACTGCTCCTGCTTCTCCCACTTCACACTCTCGTTGGGAAGGTTCTGGGGCTTGTAGCCCGTGCCCAGCGACGACTTGATCATAGCAATGGTGGTGCCCCACAGGTAACCACCGATGTTGGAGTTACCAGTCTGACCCCAACCCAGACGCAGCTTACCGTTGGTGAGCCAGTTCACGTTCTCCATGAACTTCTCGTTGGTAAAGCGCCACGAACCGGCGAGCGAGTGGAAACCTGCCCAGCGGTTAGAGGGACCGAAGTTGGAGCTACCGTCATAGCGGTAGGTGTAGGTAGCATTGTAACGGTTATCGTAGCTGTAGGTCCAGCGGGTGAAGAACGAAGCCATCGACGAGCTGCCAAAGCCGTAGTTGATTTGGGGCGAGCCCTGACCCAACTTGGGATTGTGAACCTCGTCAGAGGGCAGGTTGGTGTTGGCTATACTCGAGTAGTCATATTTCGACTCCCAGCACTCTTGACCAAGCATGGCGGTCAGGTTGTGACGGTCGGCGATGGTCTTGGTGTAGGTCAAGTAGTTCTTCAGCTGCCAGAAGGTGCTTGAGTTCTTCTGAATCGAACTTTTGTTGGTGGTACGGTGCCAGGTACCCAGGTCAACGGTGGGCTCCCACTGTTCACCCTTCGACGACGAGATGTCGTAACCCAGCTCGGCGTGCCAAACGATGTCTTTCAAGAAATTGGGGTTAACCTCAAAGAAGATGTTACCGGTCAATTTCTTACGGTTCAGCAGAATCTCGTCCAGCAATGCCAGGGCAACAGGGTTGGGGTTGGTGTAACCCTCCTGCGAGATGCTGCTGTAGCTGCCGTCAACATTATAAATAGGAATCGAGGGGATGGTGGTCAACGAGTAGTTGATGATACCCTCGTCGCTGTCGGCGAGCTTCAGGTTATCGTTGGTATTAGAGAACGTGGCGTTCAGGCCTAACTTCAACCAGCTATTGAGCTGGGCGTCAAGGTTGGAACGAACCGAGAAACGGTCGAACTTAGAACCGATGATAGTACCTTCCTGGCTCATGTAAGAACCCGAAACGTAGTACTGAACCTTCTCGGTACCGCCCTGAGCACTGATCTGGTGGCTATGCTGGATAGCGGTGCGGAAGACTGCATCTTGCCAGTTGGTACCCTTACCCAGCATCATCGGATCGCTGTAGTAGGCGTTGGCCTGAGTCTCACCCTGGAGTACCAGGTTGTTGTAGAACGTACCAAACTCACGCAGGTTCATCATGTCAAGACGCTTGGTCTGGCGGTTCATGGCCACCATACCGTTGTAAGAGAACTTAGCCTCACCGGCCTTACCGTGCTTGGTGGTAATCAGGACAACACCGTTAGCACCCTGCGCACCATAGATGGCGGTTGCCGAGGCGTCCTTCAAGATTTCCATCGAAACGATGTCGGCGGGATCGATGGTCGACAGCGGGGAGATGGTCGAAACCGAACCGTTACCCAGAGCGTCGCCCAGACCGAAGTCGGCACCCGACGAGCCACCGCCTTGAACAATCACACCGTCGATGACGTAGAGAGGTTCTGCGTTGGCGTTGATGGTTGCGGTACCACGCACGCGGAT
>CACZNH010000031.1 GCA_902782465.1 uncultured Bacteroidales bacterium | reverse complement strand
TGGGCAGCGATAAAGCCGAACTTACTGTGCTTCGGTTAGGCAGCGAGAGCGTAGTTGTTTTCGCCATTTAATTGTGTCAATGACTGAGATTTAAGAGCCATGCCATTATCGCTCTGCATGCTTGCTTACCACCTCTACACGCTGTCAAAGCCAGTCAGCCCCAATAGTATGTGTCCGGTTGTAAACGGGCTGCAAAGATAGTACAAAAATCGTGCCAGGCAATGGGTTTGGCACGATTTTTTTGTTGTTACGTTGGGTTTTGTCTTATCGTTACGACTCAGTTTTCAGCATCTTCTGAACTGACGATACCCAGTGAGACATCGACGATGTTGTAATCGTAACTCTGTATCTCTTGGGTCAACTCCTCCCAAGGCTTGATGCAACCGTGGAGCAGCTTTGCCTCGTCCTTAAAGCTTTTCTCGTCCACGTCCCGATAGCCGAGTATTTCGTGCGAGGCGCACCACCTGAGGTGCTCGGTGCGGGCCAGCACGTCGAGTACATTAACCACTGCATCGATGGGTTGCGCACCATCCATCCACGTGTACTTGATGTCGTTATCTTTCCTGAAGAAGCTTTTGGAGGAAAAGACTTTGAGCAAGGAATCGCCCAATGCCAACTGTGCCATCCGCTGCTTGGTGAACTGGTGGAAGCAGTTCTGGAGGTTCTGGCTCTGGATGCGGCGCAATCTCATCATCCCGCTGAAGGTGGGCGATTTGCCTATAAACCCCTCGGTCAACTGCATGAGGTCCTTGTACTCATCGTCCCAGGTATCGGTCTTTTGGACAGGTTCTCCCAACTGCTGCCTCAATGCTGCAATCGACCGGTCATAACGGTCCTTGAATTCTCTCGCTTTCACCTCCAACTCGTCGCTGACGATGTATTCATAGGTATAAATGGTGTCGCTCAAGCCGAACACGGTGATCGGAGCATCGGTGTGCTCGTTTGCAGGCACTTCCTTCTGGTGCAGTGGTGTACCGTTTTTCCTGCCGACCTGTTCAGCGGCCCACAGGCGGTTATAATGCTCGGCAGTGCGACGGATGTGGCCATCGTCATCGTCCTTAACGCAAACCAGTATGCGGAAATGTTCCATATCGGGACGGTACCTGACAGCGAGTTTGAAGATACGCACTGCCAATGCCATGTTTTGCTCATCGTCGTTGGCAGCGATGACGACATAGTTGAGTGTCTTCACCCAATCCTCCAGTTTCTTGAAGAATACCACACCCTTCATGTCCAGCTCATGCAGCGACAACAAGGGTGTCGCGTCTGTATCGGGCGTGTCCCTCCTGGGTATCTTGGTTCCGTCCTTCAGCATCAACTCGGTGGTGATTGCCGGAGCATTGGCCAGGAAGGGGCCTGCGATAACGGGCATTCTGGCATCCACGACATTGCAATGGAAGTCCGAGCGCTCGACCTTGCCGCCCTTAGCGGTGCCATGCTTGACAAATGCCCCGAACTCATAGAGGAAGCGGACGGCGTCAATGCCTACTTCACCAAAGCCGACTACCAGCGCATTGAACGGTGACGACACCGTGGCATCTTTCTCGATGTTGACATAATTGACGGGGTGCAGTTCCACGTTCTGCTTCAACTGCTCAATGCTGATGTGTGAAGAGTCGACGACTTTAACCTCAATGTTTTCCAGCAGATGGTCATCCTCGATGACACGGTGCACACTGTTATAGCGGGCGCGGCAGTAGAACTTGACCTTGCGCGACGTCCCACCCTGGACAAAGTCAAGAATGGTTTCATCGGCCTTCAGGTTGGTGATGGACTGGATGTTGGACGCAGCATCATCGCCCAGGAAGAACAAGTGAATGTTCTCGGTGGTCTTGAGCGAGAGTATCTTCGCCAACTGGCACAGGTCAAGATGCGTCCTGAACAGGTCAACTGCCTGACCGCTGTCGCGCAAGTCAGATACGTTCAACTTCGACAGGTCGGTGAAGGTGCTTGTCGTCAGGCAGCCCAACTCCCGCAACCGTTCCAGATCCTTGTTCTTGAGTGACAGGAAATTGAACAGACGTTCCAGACCGTTCCTGACGCTTGTGCTGTCACCGTCACTTCCTGTTCTGACAACGATGATGCGGTAATCATCATCGTTGCTATAGTTTTGCTTGATGCTCTTGGCCAGCAGATAGGAGGGGTCATTCATTCCCCAGAAGACGTAGGTATCCTTCTTGCCCCCATTCCTGCGATGCGTTTCCATGAACATCCTGAATCCGGCAAAGATATTGAATCCGAAATGCTTGATGACAAAGATTAAGCTGACACCTGCCGCCATCAGATGCACCAACGAGAACAGGAACATGTAGAACCAGTTTTCATGGAACGAGTCGTGTATCGCGGCGACGTCGCTCTCCAAAATGAACATCTCGAAGGCGTGAATCACCGCCATCGGAGCATTGGTGAACAACGAGATTGGCCCCTCGGAGTACATACCGATATCATAAATGATGAACCCCGCCAGCCAAATCAAGCAGAATCGCCTGGTAAGTGACTTGCCGGGAACCGTCCACTTGCCGTTCTTGTACTTGTTGAGTGATGCCAGCAATGCCAGCAATACGGCTGCAGCTATCAGTCCCACGACTAAACCCATGAACACCAATTTCCAAAAATAGGGATCGACATCCCATTCAAAAATCTTTTCCGGGAGCCAATGGAACAACCGATTAAACAGCTGCTCAAACCAATCCTTCATAGCAATATCCAAAATTAAAGTTTACCCCAAAAGTAGTCATTATTTCTCATAGCAGATGACAAAAAGCGTTCTTTTTTACCTTGTCACACTTTTTTTGTGTAATTTTGGACTTTGAATCTATTAAAACTAACATGATATGAAAACTTCAAGATTCACCCAATGGCCTCTTGTAATCGCTCTCGCTGCTGTGATGACACTGCTCGCTTCCTGCAAGGCAAATCAACAGTTCATTACCGACAAGACACTTGATTCGAGTCAGTTTGTCACCATCACTGATGTCGTCCCCGATGCCATCTTGGAGATACGCTACTTCAGTACTTATAATTTCGTGGGTGCACGCATCGACGGATACGAAGAGCCTGTTGCGCTGATGACGCGCCAAGCCGCCGACAGCCTGCGCGCCGTGAGCGATGACCTGAAACAGCACGGCTATTGCCTGAAAATCTATGACGCTTACCGTCCTCAACGCGGAGTGGACCACTTCATGCGCTGGGCGCTGGTCGAGGACGATACCATCACCAAGGCTTATTTCTATCCCCGCCTGACCAAGAAGCAGGTCTTTGACGGAGAATATGTCGCTACCAAGAGCGGCCACTCCCGTGGCTCCACAATCGACCTTACCCTGGTCGATATGCTCACGGGAAAAGAGCTGGACATGGGTGGTACCTTTGACTGGTTCGGCATCGAGAGCCATCCGGACTACGGCGGCAACCCCGAGACGCTGGAGTACACCGACGACGGCACACACATCTCCAGTGTGCAGTTCTATAACCGAATGGTCCTGCGCACAGCCATGATGCGCCACGGTTTCAAGCCGCTCGACAACGAGTGGTGGCACTTCACCCTCAAGGATGAGCCCTTCCCCGACACCTATTTCAATTTCCCTGTCAGGACCCTGCCTCTGAAAAAATAGTTTCATTCGGGTCCCGCATCATTTGCCATTTTTCACTATATTTGCAGGATTATCGTTATTTGTAATTAATCGGTTGATGTTTGCAAAGGTTATGAAACAATTCATATTTGCTTTGGCATGTGCCCTCGTGGCCCTGTCGTCTGTAGCGCAGACGCAGCAAGGGCAAGTGAAGACCAAGGGCAGACGCACCAACAGCAAAACCGTGGTCACTGGAACGCCCCTGACCGGAGCGTCAGTCCAGGTCAAGGGCGGCAACACCGTTGTCAGCGCTCAAGGCGGCAGATTCTCCTTTCCTATTCATGCCAACAAATTCCATATCCAATCCGTCAGGAAACAAGGTTATGTCTTGCTCGACCCTGACATTCTATTGAAATCCTTCACTTATTCCAGCAATCCCCTCGTCATCGTGATGGAAACACCGGAACAGAAAAACGATGACGTGAAAAGTGCCGAACGCCGCATCCGTCGCACCATGCAGCGCAAGATTGACGCCATGGAGGACAGCATCGAGGCGCTCATGGACCAATACCAGATTTCGTTGCAACAATACCGTGAGGCAATGCAAGCCGTGGACGAGGAGCGCAAGCGCAACGGCGAGCTCATCAGTGAGATGGCCGAGCGCTATGCACAGATAGACTATGATCAGCTGGACCAGTTCAGCCAGCACGTTGAGGACCTCATCCTGGACGGCAACCTTACCGAGGCTTTCACACTGCTGCGCAGCAAGGGCTCGGTGGACGACCGCCTTGCCGTGGTCAAACGCGAAGAAGCTGAACAGGCCGCCGAAGCGGCTGAGTTAACACGCCGCCAGCACAACCTTGAGCTGAGCCGCACCGGCACCAATGCCAAGAAAAACGACATTGCTCAGGACTGTTATAATTATTTCAAGATGTTTGTGCTGAACATGCAGCCCGACTCGGCATTGTATTATATTGAGAAACGGGCTAGCATTGACGCCCACAACAGCCTCTGGCAGTTTGATGCTGCCAACTATTGCCAAAAACGTGGACTGACCGTGAAAGCCGACACCTACTACCAAAAGGCGATTCAAGAGCTGCGACAACTTGCCGAGAACAGTCCTGCAGATTATGAGCCCGAACTGGCTTTGGCGCTCAATATGGCCGCGATGGCAGCAAGCCAGCAGCATCAGGACAACGCCGCCACGGGTTATTTCCAGGAAGCCATCGGCATCTTGGACAGACTTGCTGAATCTGAACCGCAAGTCTATCAGCCCTATCTGGCATCGGCCCTCAACAATCTTGCCCTGCACTATATGGAAAGCGATAACAGCCAGCAGCAATGCGAGCCATTGCTGCTGGAAGCGCTGAACATATACTGGCAACTCGCCCAAGAAGATACCCGCACCTTCATCCCCTATGTTGCCAGCACACTCAACAACATGGCACAGCTCCATGACAGGTTGCGACAGTGCAATCAGAGCGAGCAAGCCTACCAACAGGCATTGGGCATCTACAGCCAACTCGCCCAGTCCAGCCCTGAGACCTACAATCCTGACGTGGCAGCAACGCTCAACAACCTGTCAGCACTCTATTTCCGCAACGGACGCGACGGAGAACAGTTCTTGACCCGAGCGTTGGAGATATACCGCCAACTCGACCAGGAAGACCCGCAACTCTACGGGCCGCAATTGGCGGCAGCATTAAATAACCTGTCGGTGCAGTACTATGGACAAGGACGCGACGACGAAGGAGAGAAAGCCTGTAACGAAGCGCTCAATGCTTACCGACGAATAGCCGAGTACAACAGCTCGGCATACAAGCCCGAACTTGCCCGACGTCTTTTTGACCACGCCATCAGGCTCTATCAGGATGAACGGTTTGAGCAGAGCGAACCCCTTTTCAAGGAATCGCTGTCGCTCTACCGCGACCTGATGAAGCTCAATCCCGACGCCTATCAGGCCGAGGTCCCCAAGGTGCTGCGCAATCTGGCCACCGCCTATGACAAGATGAACCGTCTTGCCGATGGCGAGAAGGCGTATCAGGAAGAGCTGGCCATCAACCAGGAACTTGCCCTCCAAGAGCCAACCCGCTACAATGCCGACGTTGCCCGCAGCTACGGCAACCTGTCCAACCACGCCCTGCTGATGAAAGACTTTGACCGCGCCATAGACCTCGCCAACAAGGGACTGGCTATCGATGACAGCAAGCTGTTCATCCGCGCCAACCTGGCTGCCGCCTACCTGTTTGCCGGAAAGACGGCGCTGGCCGAGGAAATATACAAGCATTATAAGCCGCAGTTGCATGATGTTTTCCTCGACGACTTGCAGCAATTCTCGTCATTGGGCATCATCCCTGAAGAACGCCTCGCCGACGTCGAACGCATACGCCGGTTGCTGGCACAATAACCCTTTTCAACCAGACCTTTTAATAAAAACCATAACATTAACAAATTAAACCAAACTACTATTATGAAGAAATTTTTATTCTCCCTGTTTGCCCTGGCATGCGTACTGACCGGTAACGCCGTGGAGAGCGGCGACACTACCCGTGTGACGACCCTCAACGACATCATCGCACAGGAGTCCAAGACCAAGACCGACGTGCAGTATGAGCAGCACCTGAGAAGTATCCGGAACCAGACCACATTCCTGAACATCAGCTACAACAAGACCAAATTGTCGTCGGACGAGTTCCCCATCGGTGGAGGAAATGTGGCAACTAACGAGTTCAAGAACAGCTTGGGCGTGGGAATCCAGTGGGGAAAGACCTTTAACTTCCACAAGAAACCCTTGGGTAACGTTCTGTTCTTAGGACTTGATTATACCTGGACGGATGTGAATTTCAACCAATACAAGGTTGCTGACCCCACCCCCAACTTCAACACCGATTATGAGATAAAGCCCATGCCCTGGCACCACAAGAAGATGAGCATCGACTATGGTATGTCCGTCGGCCCGTCGCTCACCCTCTACCCCTTCACGCCACTCCGCAAGAATGCTTCTGACAACATTCGCCTCCAGGGTTACTTCCACTTGGGCTATAAGGCCGAGGTCTTTATGATTAAGAATGTTAGCGACAAGACCCAGTATGCCTGGGGACATGGCCTGTACACCGCTTTTGGCGGCAACCTCTCGTATAACTTCTTTGGCATCGGGGTCGAGGTGCGCAATGACAACAGTATCAACGTGAAGCACGTCGAGAAAGAATACGGTTCACAGAAGATGAAATTCAAGGAACAGACGACCCGTATCTATCTCCAGTTCCGCTTCTAATCCCTTCCTCACATGAGAAGATTTTTCATCCTTCTGATGGCTTTAGTGTTGTGGACGGGCATCGCCGCAGCCCAAAACACTAAAGCCAAATCAGGAAAATGCAGCAGCGACGTCGAATGGGAGTTCGACGGGCGCACGCTATACATCAAGAGTACAGCCATCCATAAGGGCACTGTGCCCATGCCCGACTATGACCTGAACAAGGACCTGGCCCCGTGGATCAAGCAACAGCTGTCAATCCGCAAGGTCGTCATCGGCTCAGGCATCGGACGCATCGGCTCCTGCGCCTTTGCCAACTGCAAAGAGCTTAACTCTGTGGAGTTTCAGGATGTTTTCCTTTGGGAAATCGGTTGGGGAGCCTTCTTGAACTGCAGGAACCTGTTCAACTTCTCCATTCCCGTCAATGTCAAGAAGATCGAGACCATCGCCTTTGCCAACTGCTCATCATTGCGTTCGGTAAGGGTTCCCGGTCTGTGCCGCGTCGAGGACCAGGCCTTCCTGTCCTGCACCAACCTGACGCTGGTCGAGGTTGGCAAGAACGCCCTTATCGGCAAAGCGGCTTTTGCCACCGAGGTCGTCGAAGACGGAGTGACAAGCCACAAGCCATACAACGGCGAGATTATCGGGCTGCCTGCAACCATCAACACCGACAACTGTCTGGAATACGGACTTGCCAAAGAGGCTGTGGCCATCTGCATCAAGAAAGCGGCCCCCCTTCAGACCGACACCCGACAGTCCGACGTTGATACAAACATTCCCGGCTCTTTGGTCATGCGCAACGATACCTACGCCCTCATCATCGGCAACGAGAACTATCGTTTTGTGGCCAACGTACCATTTGCCAACAATGACGCCTCGGTTTTCTCGGAATACTGCAAGAACACCCTTGGAATTCCTGCGTCCAATATCCACTTGTGCCAGGATGCTACCAAGCACATGATTCTCGAGCAGGAACTCAACGACTGGCTCAAGGAGGAGATTCAGGACAAAGCCGGCAAAAAACTCATCGTCTATTATGCCGGGCACGGTGTACCCGACATTCAGGACCACAACAAGTCCTATCTCCTGCCTACCGACGTCTATGGCACCAAACCCCAACGCGGCATCTCGCTTGACGCCTTCTATTCCGAACTGGGACGGCTGGGCTTTGCACGTGTCACCCTGTTTATCGACGCTTGCTTCAGTGGCGTGAACCGCGACAACGAGGGACTGAACACCGAGCGTGCAGTCGAGGTCGAAGCCGAGGATGCCAAACCCACCATCGGCAACCTAATTGTCTTCTCGGCCGCACACGGCAACGAGACGGCTCAAGGGTACCAGGAAGAGGGACATGGCCTGTTCACCTACTACCTGCTCAAGGAACTCCAGGAGACCCAAGGCATGGTGACTTACGGCAAACTCACTGATGACATCCGCAAGCATGTGAGCAATGTTGCACCGACGCTGGACCTGCGTAAGAAGCAGACGCCCAAATCGGCGACGACCTATTCCACCGACGCGTGGAAGAATCTAGAATTCTAACGGCAATAAGGGTGTATCAACATCATGAGCTGGATGGATAGTTGATACACCCTCGTTATTTTTAGAACTGCAGTATTATCAAAAAGCGCATGATTTCTGGGAAAAGACGCTAGTTCATGATACAATGCCCCCCTTGACAACAGGACAATGAATCAAACAACATATAACCAATGGAAGAGAAAGAACAAGAAATGACCACGATGATGGAGCAGGAGTTCAAGTACTATGCCTTCATCAGTTACAATCAGAAGGATACCGAGTGGGGTAAACGCGTGCAACGCAAGCTGGAGCATTACCGCATGCCGGCGACGCTGTGCAGCGAACGCGGATGGAAGCGCAAACCCATCAACCCGGTGTTTTTTGCGCCCACCGATATCCAACCCGGCGGACTGACCGAGGAACTGCAGGAACGCCTGCGGGCATCACGAAACCTGATTGTCATCTGCTCTCCCAACTCGGCGCAATCTGAATGGGTGGGCAGGGAAATCGAGTATTTCCACAGCCTGGGGCGCACCGACAACATCCATTTCTTTATCGTTGACGGCGTTCCCCATAGTGGAAACCCCGATACCGAGTGCTTCAACCCGGTTATCGAGAAACTGAATCTTCCCGAAATCCTGGGAGCCAACATCAACGAGAAGGTGCATCGCTGGCCATGGCTGAACAAGGAACGCGCCTTCGTACAACTGGTATCCAAATTGCTGGGGGTAGAGTTCGATTCCATCTGGAAACGGCACAAACGGCGCCTCATCAACCGAATCATTGCATGGACACTCGGCGTGCTCGTCGTGACGGCGGCACTTGTGGCCGTGTGGTTGACCAACCAACCGTTTGATGCCCGTGTCGCCTTGAATGAGGCATCAACGCATAACAGCCAGTTGCCGCCGATGGAGAATGCCATCGTTTCGCTCACGCTCGATAACGAGACCAAGATGGACACCATTACCACGATTGACAGCCATGCCATCTTCAACAACATCCCGCACCGCTTCCTGGGCCAGGAAGCGCACATCGTTGTGACATGCCCCAAATTCCTGCCGATAGACACGACCGTAACACTCAATCGTGACGTGACACTTGACCTGCGCCGTGACCCGTCATTCTATGGCAATGTGCGTTTCAGCTTGTGGAATCCTGCCACCGAGACATTTATCCCCAACACTCCTGTTGAGATAGCCGGCCACCGCGCCACCTCCGATGCCGATGGCATCGTGTCGCTTTTCATCCCACTGGAGGAGCAGAGCAGCGCCTACAAGGTTAAGGCCCCCTTCGCATTGGAACAGGATTCTGTGTATATGCCCTGTGGCGAAAATGACGTAATGAGTAAAAAATGACGAGTATGAAAAAGCAAGATTATACCCCCCACCCCATCGATTTGAGCGACATTAAGCTACCTGACGAACTGGAAATGCTCTCCGAACAACTCGCCCGCAACATCCACGAGGTGTGGGCGCAGTCACGCATCAGTCAGGGATGGAAATATGGCAAAAAGCGTAACGATGACCTCAAGACCCATCCGGGACTTGTCCCCTACGAGGAATTATCCGAGGTAGAAAAACAATATGACCGCGATACCGCGTTCACAGCCTTGAAGTTCATTGTCAAGAAAGGGTTCAAAATTACCAAATAACCCACACCCTTATATAGTGAAGTGCCTGTCAAATCAATGGGGTTTGACAGGCACTTCACTAATCTTTCAGGCTAGAGGCATCACTTCAGATAGTCATCAAAGTAGCGCGTGATGCGCTCGTGCAGATGAACGCTCTGGTGCCCCATCATGTTGTGGCCCTGACCCGGATAGACATAGAAATCGGGCTGTGTGCCGGCAGCAATGCACGCCTTGAGGAAACTGTAGGCATGCTGCGGCACGACAGTCGGGTCGTTCAGGCCGATGATGACCTGCAGGCGACCCTTCAGATTCTGGGCCTTGTTCAGCAGGCTCGTCTCGCTATAGCCCTCGGGGTTGGTTTGCGGGGTGTCCATATAGCGCTCGCCATACATAACCTCGTACCATTTCCAGTCAATCACGGGACCACCGGCCACGCCCACCTTGAACACATCGGGATAATTGGTCATCAGGCTGATGGTCATGAAACCGCCGAAACTCCAGCCATGGACGCCCAAGCGGGCAGTATCCACATAGTTGAGGGTGCGCAGGAACTCCACTCCGCGCATCTGGTCCTGCATCTCCACCTGACCCAGGTGACGGAATGTGGCCTGCTCAAAATCGCGGCCGCGGTTCTCGCTGCCACGGTTGTCGAGGATAAACAGCACATAGCCACGCTGCGCCATATAGGTTTCCCAACTGCGGCTGCTCCAGTGCCAGCGGGCATCCACGTTGTGGGCATGCGGGCCGCCATAGACATAAACCACGGTGGGGTATTTCTTGTTAGGGTCAAAGTCGGTGGGCAACACCATGCGGTAATACAGGTCGGTGCTGTCATCAGCGGCCTTGATGCTACCGCAACGGTACTCGGGCACGGTATAGCCCTGCCAGGGGTCGGGAGCCGTGAAATAGCGGCTGGCGCTGCCTGTGCGGGTATCTACGATGGCAATGTTGCGGGGCACGTCAGGCTCCTGATAACTGTCGATGAGGCGGCTGCCGCTATTGCTGAGCATACCGGTGTGCCATCCTCGAGCGCTCTCGTCAATGCGCGTCATTTCGCCCGTAGTGACATCCACGCGGTACAGGTTCTGCTGGATGGGACTATCGGCATTGGCGCTGATGATGATGGCCCGACGCTCGGTGTCAAATCCCAGCAGGTCCATCACCACCCAATTGCCATGGGTGAGTTGCTTCAACAGTCTGCCGCCCGCATCATAGAGATACAGATGGTTATAGCCGTCTTTCTCGCTCCACAGCAGGAATTTCTCCTTGTCCCAGGGCAGGAAAGTGATGGGATACTGTGGCTCGACATACTTGGGATGCGTCTCGCGATAGAGCGAAGCAAGGCGGTTGCCCGTCAGTGCGTCGTATGACACCAGTTCCACCTCGTTCTGGTCACGGTTACCCTCCATCATATAGACGATGTCACCTGCGGGATTCCAGGTGATGTTGGAGAAATAGCGGTCAGTCGGGTCGCCGGCCTTGAGGTAAACGGTATCGCCAGTGGCCACATCCAACACGCCGACGGTCACCAGATGCGAAGTCTGACCTGCCATCGGGTATTTCTCAGGGGCAGGCGTGGCGATGACATGGGTGCTGTCGTCCAGTTCAGGGACAGTAATCAGCGGATAGTCGGTGACCATGCTCTGGTCCATACGATAAAAGGCCAAGCGGCTACCCTGGGGATTCCAGAACAGGCCGCCTTCAATGCCAAACTCATTGCGGTGAACACTCTGACCATAGACCAGGTCGCGTGAGCCGTCTTCAGTCACCTGCCGCGTGTTGCCAGCAGCATCGGTGACATACAGGTTATCACCCTTGACGTAGGCAACGGCACGGCTCTCCTTGTTCCACTCGACGGCTTGTGCAGCTCCGACGATAGGCTGGTGCCATTCCACTTTACCCGTCTTGAAGTTGATGAGCAGGCGCTCATTGCGGTTAGAAGCCATTACCAACGGCTGGTCGGCATAGGGGAATGACACTCCGCTCAATCGTGCCACCTGCATCGTGTCGGCATCCAGACCGGCGCGTTTGTTGAGTTTGGCACGCGTGAACAGCACTTTTTCCTTGCCTTTGGCTACATCAACGGTCCAACAGGTATCGGCGCTCAGTCTCACCAGTTGGTCGCCCCACCACTTGAGGGAGCGGCTCTGCGGTATCATCTGGCGGTAGTTTTTCCCGCCGAAGTTCAAATCCTCAAGGGTAAACTGCTGTTGCGCCATCAGGGGCAGTGCCAGCAGTGCCAGCATCATCAGGATGCCATGTCGTCTTGCTTTGTTCATCGTCAATGGTAATAATATGGTTTCTTTATTCTTGTTGCAAAGGTAGGTTTTTCTACTGAGAAAAACTATACTCTGAGTCCAAAAAGCCCATTCATCGACAGGCGACCGTCAGATTAACGGCACGGCAGGGCTCATCGGGGTGATTAGAAAAGTCGTCCTGACAGGCGCAACGAGATAACGGGAAATACGTTCAGGTCACTGACAATCTTCAGCACACCGCCATCCTCGCCTTTTGCGCCCTCGGCGGTGAGTTGCTGTCCACTCACACCATCGTACACCTTGGGGTGACCCCAGAATTGAACTCCAAGGTCAAACTGGCAGTTTATGCCTGATTTAGGCACAGCACGGCCAAATCCCAGTCCGACGTAGGGACGGATGTTGTTCACCGTGATATAGGTATTGGCGTTACCATGGTCATCGGGCATCAGGCTATATCCACCCACTTTGGCTGCCAACTGGCCGTATTCGGCCGGCACAGCTGCAAATGGGTCGCGGCGGGCATTGAAATCGGCGACGGCCTTCAGGACACCATCATCCTTGTTGTAAGCCGAAATCAGATGATGGCCCTTCTTGCCAAAGTATGCACCCACAGTGATGCGGAAACCAATGCTCTTGGCTGGGTGAATATCCAGCAGGGCATGACCGGTGAAGTTGTCATATTTACCTTCCACCTGCACCTTGTCGGGAAGTCCATAGCGCTCCTGGGCATCGGCAGGAATCTGTATGCCATACTGGTCAGCAGCAGTAGCGACATTCTGGTTGATGAAGCTCATATCAAGCCAAGTCTTGTAGGTTAACTTTGGCATATAGTCCACACCGCCACGCAGGCCCAGATAGTCAGTCACCATTGTGCCCAAGTCGCCTGTCACGCCCGTGGTCCCGATGCCCACCGACAGGCTATAATGACTAAACACATTATTATTGTCCCCGGCATGTGTGGCCAATGCCGCAAACATCAATGTCACACAGATGAAACAAATTCTCCTCATCACGTCCTAGTTAAATATGTTTTTTCTCAACTTAACACTGGCAAATATAGATAAAATTTCAGAATCTTCAACTAGCCACAATGAAGATTCCTCATTTCCATTAAGTGATACCCCTAAAAACAAACACCCCGTTGACGCGATGTCAACGGGGTGTCATTCAGTGTTCAGTCAACTGAACACGTGTTTCCTGATTTCGATCTCAAGGATTAGTCCTTAACTACGAGTTCGCAGATCGAAACGCGGTTCCAGCTCAGCTCCTCGAACATGTCGGTAACGCCACAGCCCTGAGCCTTGATGCGGTTAGCATCAATCTTGTACTTGTTGATCAGCATGTTCTTAACAGCCTCGGCGCGGCCATTAGCCAGACGTACGTTGTTGTCGGCGGGACCCTCCTGAGAAGCATAACCCTTGATATCAACGGTAGCCTTGGGGTTCTTCTGCAGGTACATAGCAACGCGCTCAACGTTGGGCTGCTGGTCAGCGGTGATGTTGGTCTTGTTAACCTTGAAGTGAACGAGTACATTCATGTACTTAGCGTTGTGGTCGATAACCTCGGTCTTTGCCTCGGGCTTAGCCTTGCGAGCAGCATCCAGGTCGCGCTGGAGCTGAGCGTTGCGTGCGTTAGCAGCATCGAGGTCACCCTTCAGGCCGTTCAGCTGGTTGCGCAGACCATTGATGTCGTTGTTCAGAGCATCGATGTCGTTCTGGCTGTACTTGTAGGGGCAGAAGGTGATGTAACGCTCGCCGTTGCTACCCTTGAAGTGGTAGGTCAGACCAGCCTCCAGCTCAACAGCTGCGTGGTCAGCGTTCATCTGGCTCTTGCCATTGCGGGGCTCACCGTTCCAGCGGGCACGTGCGTTGGTGTTGTCACGATAAGGAATCATAACGTCGCCGTTCATGTCCCAAACCACTGCGGGCTTCAGGCTGAAGGTGAAAGCACGGTTCTCACCAAAGTTGAAGTTCAGGTTAGCACCTGCCTTGGTGTACCAGCTGTTGTAGTCATTGCCATACATGTTGGCAGCCTCAGCGCGGTGGAAAGCGTGCAGCCAACCAGCACCGATAACGCCCTCAAGCTCAAAGAAGCGGGGCTTGCCAGCATAACCAGCGAAGAGGTTACCCAGGTTTACAGTACCAAACAGACCGGCCAGAGTGTGGTCGATGATGTTCGGGCTCTTGGGACCCCAGTAGTTAGGAGTCTTCTCCCAGCTGGTGGTGTTGATGGTAGCCTCACCCTCTACACCCATACCGAACACCGGAGTGATCTGCTTCTTGATCTCCAGACCGAAGATACCACGAGCGCTGGGCCAGAATGCATAACCCTGGAAGGGCATGATAGCACCGCCCTTGAGGGTTACTGACATGTTGTCAAAGAACTTGTTCTCCTGCAGAGACTGAGCCTGTGCAGCGAATACACCCATAAACAGGGCTAAAATCAAGATAATCTTTTTCATTTTAATAAAATTTTATTAAACACTATTATTATTTATTGTTACTGAATTTTGCGGCAAAAGTAATATAAATTTCTAATACGGCCAAAATTTAACGTTCATTTAGAAAAAATCCCGTAAAAAAGACCCTTTTTGGAGGCATTTCAGCCTTTTTGGCCCACTATAAAATCCAAAATCACCTTAAATTTTGACTTTGCGACAAAACTTCAAGCAAAAATAAGTACATTTATTATTTTGAGCAAATTTTTAAGCTATTTTTTTATCAAATTGGCACTTTTAGGGTTCTTTTCAGCGATTTCAGCATTTTTTTGCCCATTTTTACCTCAGAATGAGGTCAATTATGCAATTAATGTCCGCAATCGTGATGGATCCGTCATCATTCAAGTCCGCTATCAGCATGGAAACGTCATCTGTATCGCCCAAAATGACGTCAATCATTGCATTAATATCCGAAATAGTGATAGCCCCGTCATGATTCAGGTCACCCCGCAGCAATGAACCCATTTCGATTTGGCGGACGGCGCCATTGCTCTTGACATCGGCCTTCCAGGAGGCGAAGCGCACCTTCATGCGCGGCAGACCCTCAGGCACCACTATCGAGAGATTGACATGGTTGGTACGACTCAAATCGTGGGGAATGTAGGTCACCGAGTCAACGGGGGCTCCATTGGCGTCAAGAATCGTTGCCGTCAGAGCGACTTTGCGCTCCTCAAAACCCTCGTTCTGCCACTGGTCGGTAATCCATGTGACGTTCATGTCAAGTACAGACCCGCTGCGACAGGTAAATAACGGAGAGGTCAACGTGAACGGCATGCGCTGCGAGTTAGTGTACAGATAAATCCTGTTGGCTAGGATATTGTCACGGTTGAGTTCTACTGCAGGGTTGGTATATACCCAGTCCTCGAAGCTCGTTGACGAAAACTGCGGCAACTGTCCATAGGCTGCAGCACTCACCATAAAACTTAACAGCAACGATATGAGGACTCTATTCATCATACAAAACGGATGGTTAGTCGTGCAAAGGTAATGCATTTCCTGCAATTCCACAACTAACCACCCGTTAATAATCAGTTATCTGTTTACTTGAGCAGACCCACTGAACGCTTCAGGAAGCGCTCCAGACCCTCACCCTTGAGCATGCGGTTGCTCAGCAGGGCGATGTCGATGAGCTGGTGCACGCGGCTCTCGCCGGCGCCATAGGCGGTGATGATGCCCTCCTTCT
The DNA here is from genome assembly GCA_902782465.1 of uncultured Bacteroidales bacterium. Taxonomy (GTDB): domain Bacteria; phylum Bacteroidota; class Bacteroidia; order Bacteroidales; family Muribaculaceae; genus Sodaliphilus. Next base: position 3,395 of record CACZNH010000031.1, on the reverse strand, counting down.
TATGGCGCAACTCCTCAAGCTGTTTCTGGTTGTTCTCCAATTCCTGCTTCTTGTCCTCGGGCACGCCCTTGTTGTCCTTGTCCAGGTCGCGGATGGCCTTGACCACGTTCTGCGTGGCGGTAATCTCCTCGTCCACGGGCTTGAGCTCGGCTGCGAGCGACTGCTCGGCCTGCTCGACGACCTTCTGGATAAGCGGGTGCTTGGTGTTGAGCACCAGGCTGTACATGTCGGGCATCTCGCCATAGAAGCTCATGCCAGGTTGGAAGCGAGCCATGTCCTTCATGCGGCGCATATACTCCGACTGGGTGATGACCACCGGCTGGTCCTCAGGCGACATGGCGGCAAAGGTCACCATGAATTCGGCCTTCTCGACAGGCGGAATCTGCGACTTGAACAGCGTCTGGGCCAATTCCTGCTGCTCCATGGTGAACTGCGGCTTGTTCTCGCCCTCCTTGCGGATGAGGTTGTCCAGCACATCGCTGTCCACGCGCACAAAGCGCATGTTGCCTACGGCTTCAGTGGGCTGCGCCTCGGCAGAACTCGAGCTAGCTCGGTTTTGCTCTCGGCTTGCGCCACTGTTCTCCTTGTCCAGCTTCTGCTCCAGCATGCTCACAAAGGGCACGTCCAGTTCACCGTTCATCAGCAGCACGTCATAACCCTTGTCGGTCGCAGCCTTGATGTAGGCATACTGCCCCTCCTTGTCGGTGGCATAGAGGCAAATCAGGTTGCCGTCCTTGTCCTTCTGCTCGCCCTCGATGAGTTTGCGGTAATCCTCAATCTTGAAGTACTTGCCGTCGGTGTTCTCGAGCAGGGCAAACTTCAGGCCCGAGTCGCAGAACTTCTCATCGCTCAGCATGCCGTACTCGATGAAAATCTTGATGTCGTTCCACTTCTTCTCAAACTCCTCGGGCTGGTTCTTGGCGATTTCCTCGAGGCGGGCAGCAACCTTCTTGGTGATATAAGTGGAAATCTTCTTCACTGCGCGGTCGCTCTGCAGGTAGCTGCGCGACACGTTCAGCGGGATGTCGGGGCTGTCGATGACGCCTTGCAGCAGCATCAGCCAGTCGGGGACAACGCCCTCGACACTGTCGGTGACATACACCTGGTTGCAGTAGAGCTGGATGCGGTCCTTGCGGATGTCCAGGTTGTTCTTGATTTTGGGGAAGTAGAGGATACCCGTCAGCGTGAAGGGATAGTCCACGTTCAGGTGAATCCAGAACAGCGGGTCGTCCTGCATCGGCTCGATGGCGTGGTAGAACTTCAGGTAGTCCTCATCCTTGAGGTCGGCGGGCATGCGCGACCACAGCGGCTCCACGTCGTTGATGACCTTGTCCTTGTCGGTGTCCTGATACTTGCCGTCTTTCCACTCCTGCTCCTTGCCGAAGATGATGGGCACGGGCAGGAAGCGGCAATACTTCTTCAACAGTCCCTCGATGCGGGCAGTCTCCAGAAATTCCTTCTCATCGTCGTCAAGCGTCAGGATGATGTCGGTGCCGCGCTCAGCCTTGTCACAGTCCTCCATTTCAAACTCGGGAGAGCCGTCGCAGGACCAATGCACAGCCTTGGCGCCCTCCTGCCAGCTCAGCGTGCGTATTTCCACCTTCTTGGCAACCATGAAGGCTGAATAGAAACCCAGACCGAAGTGGCCAATGATGGCATTGGCGTTGTCCTTGTACTTCTCCAGGAACTCCTCGGCGCCCGAGAAGGCAATCTGGTTGATATACTTGTCGATTTCCTCGGCAGTCATGCCGATACCGCTATCGCTCACCGTGAGCGTGCCAGCCTCCTTATCTACAGCGATGTTAACTTTCAGGTCTTCGGTCGAGCCTTTGAACTCGCCGGCGCCCTGCAGGGTTTTCAACTTCTGCGTGGCGTCAATGGCGTTGCTCACCAGCTCACGCAGGAAAATCTCGTGGTCACTGTACAGAAATTTCTTAATTACGGGGAAAATGTTGTTAGTTGTTACCCCAATTGTTCCTTTTGGCATAGTATTCTATTATTTATTTGTTAATGATTCAATTCCAGTAGAGACGCAAAATCTTGCGTCTCCCCCATTCCGCCTCAAATCCCATGCCATCACCTAATATTATATAATAATGTGACAAATCGTCACCCCCACCTGCCAACATGAACCATTCTCCCCAGTTTAAGCCTTGTCCCGTAATCTGAGCCTCTGGCTCAGACACAAGCGAGGGCTGCAGCGGTGGTTGCTGCAGCCCTCGTTAGGGTTTCCGGGAAAAACGTCAGGGGGATTAGCCGAGGCGCTTCTCGAGGTTGGTGCGGATGGCCTTGATGAACTCTGCGCTGTTAACGGCCTTAGCCTCAACGCCTTCCATCACCTCGAGCTGGTCACCAAAGTTCATGAGCTCCTTGATACCGTCCTTCTCACCGCGCTTGCGCAGGGCACCGCTCCATGCAAAGATGGTAGCCATGGGGTTGGTGGAAGTCTCCTCGCCCTCGAGATACTTGTAGTAGTGGCGGGTTACGGTACCATGAGCAGCCTCAAACTCGTAGTTGCCGTCGGGGCTAACGAGTACGCTGGTCATCATAGCCAGTGAACCGAAAGCGGTGCTGACCATGTCGCTCATCACGTCACCGTCGTAGTTCTTGCAAGCCCAGATGTAACCACCCTTGCTGCGGATAACGCGAGCAACGGCGTCGTCAATCAGGGTGTAGAAGTACTCCAGACCCAACTTCTCGAACTCAGCCTTGTAGTTCTGCTCGTAAACCTCCTCAAAGATGATGCGGAACTGAGCGTCATACTGCTTGCTGATGGTGTCCTTGGTCGAGAACCACAGGTCCTGCTTGGTGTCGATAGCATACTTGAAGCAGCTGTGAGCAAACGAACGGATGGACTTGTCCAGGTTGTGCATACCCTGGAGGACGCCCTCGCCCTTGAACTCATGAATCACCACTTCCTCGTGCTTGCCGCTAACGCCGTCAAAGACGAGCTTGGCAACGCCGGGTTCGTCGGCGCGCAGCTCAACACTCTTGTAAACGTCGCCATAGGCATGACGTGCGATGGTGATGGGCTTTTCCCAATTCTTCACAACGGGCTTGATGCTGTCGAGGGTGATGGGAGCACGGAATACGGTACCGTCGAGAATCGAACGGATGGTGCCGTTGGGGCTCTTCCACATCTTGTGCAGCTTGTACTCGTCCATACGTTTCAGGTTGGGGGTGATGGTAGCGCACTTCACGCCAACACCATACTTCTTGCAAGCCTCGGCAGCGTCGATGGTGATCTGGTCACCAGTCTCGTCGCGCTTTACAAGACCCAGGTCGTAGTACTCACTCTTGAGGTCAACAAACGGGAGGATGAGTTCGTCCTTGATCATCTTCCACAGAATGCGGGTCATCTCGTCACCGTCCATCTCCACGATGGGAGTGGTCAT
>CACZNH010000030.1 GCA_902782465.1 uncultured Bacteroidales bacterium | reverse complement strand
TTTCTGTATGGTTTCCGTCTAATGGTTACGTTCGGGGCAATTTGTTCACCTTTTTTATCTCGACTGGTCTATAAATCGGGAATTATATCTAAATTTGCGGGATAGAAACCCATGAGGGCATCATGAGGTGCAGACCCTATAAGATCGTCAATTCAATATTAACCAATAAAATCATTTTTCATTATGAACAGATTCTTGACTTTTTTCTTGACGGTGCTGCTGGCTACACTGGCGTCACAAGCCGCCACCCCCATCAACGTGGGCGGTGTCGATGTCAAATGTGACAAAGACCAAACCATCACTGCCAGTTGCATCACGAGCGGCACGGTCACCTATACCAAATCGACCAACACGCTAACGCTGACCAACGTCACCATGACCCGCACCGGCAGCAGCAACTACTGCATCCACAACAGGAGCAACAATGGGCTGACCGTGAAGTTTGTCGGCACCTGCTACCTCACCGCTGAGGGGCGCGTCATCCGCGACCAGTCCGGCGGCACCAACTATCTGGAGGCCGCCAGCGGTGTGACCGTCAACTTGGAGAGCACCGGTGACGGCGCCATCTATGTGCGTGACAACACCACGCTGTGGATCCAGGGTCCCGGCACGTTCAACATCAAGGGCCCGAAGAACGGTGCCATCGCCGGGCATGGCAGCTGGAACGCCACCTCATCTGATCCGGCGACAACGGACTATATCAATTTCTACAATGTCACAGCTATCGTCACTGGTGCGCAGAGTTCCCTACTTGGCCTAAAAAACGTGTCTTTTGGTAGCAGCTGCGATGTCACACTCAAGGCCACTGGCAGCAGCAGTTATCCTGTTACACGCCAGATCAAAGGTATGAGTTTCACCAACGGCAATGCCATCGCTTCTCCCAGTGACGCTGTATTTAGCAGTTCCAGCGAGTCTATCGTGGTCAGCGGCAGCAAGGTCTATAACAAGGACATCGTTATCACCAGCAACTATGCCCTGCTGCTGAACTCGACCAACTTCCCCGACGTCAACTTCCGCGACGCCATGCTCTCGCTTTATCCCAAGGGCTACCTTACCCAGAGCGAACTCAACAACCTCACTTCGCTCAACGTGGCCGACAAGGACATTAGCAACATGACGGGCATCGAGAAGCTCACCGCCCTCAGGACCCTCTACTGCTACAACAACTTGTTCACCACGCTCAACCTGAACAGCAACACTGCGTTGTACTATCTGGACTGCGCCCCGAACACCAATCTCACCTCGCTGAGCATCGGCAGCTGCACCAACCTGGAGACGCTCATCTGCTACCAAACGGGCATCACCTCACTTGCTCTGAGCAACCTCTCCAAGCTCAGATTGCTCAGATGCTACAACACCAAGCTGACAGGCCTGACAGTGAGCAATAAATCGTATCTCACCAGCGTCGATTGCAGCAACTGCACGTCGCTGACGAGCCTCTACTGTACTGGCAACTCTTCTCTGACCACGCTCAACGTGACAGGCAACACGGCAATGACCTATCTGAGCTGTAGTGATAACAGCAACCTGTCATCTATCACCGGCTTGGACAACTGTACGGCGTTGAAGAAAATCTATTGCTACAGCACCGCTATCACTAACCTAAATGCCGTGAACAGCTTTTCCAATCTTGAGACACTGTACTGCTCTAACACCAAGATTTCTTCGCTCACGCTGACCAGCAAGAGCAAACTGACCGAGGTCTATTGCTACGACAACCCGCAACTGACCACCGTCAGCATCTACGGCAACAGCGCGTTGACCACGCTCACCAGCACCAACTGCCCGGTGCTGACCACGCTCTACTGCCCCAATAACAATCTGAATGCGATCAGCGTGTCGGGCTGCACAGCACTGAATTACTTGTCCTGCTATGGCAACTCCAGCCTGCCGTATATCACAGACCTGTATCGATGCACGGCGTTGAAGGAAATCTATTGCTACAATACCAGCATCAGCGACCTGGGTGGTTGCAATAGCCTGAGTAACCTGGAGAAACTGCACTGTTATGGCACCAAGATTACCCAACTCACACTGACTAACAAGAGCAAACTGACGGAGGTTTATTGCTATAATAACCCTTCGTTGACCACCGCCAACATCTACAGCAACAGCGCATTGACCACGCTCGATGTCCGCAACTGCACGGCGCTGACGGCGCTGACTTGTTCCCTTGACAAGTTAACCACGTTGAACGTGACAGGCAACACGGCGCTACAAACACTTAATTGCTGCTACAATTACAATTTGGCGACTATCACTGGCTTGGCCAACTGCACCGCCATCACCGAACTGCAATGCTTTAGTTGTGCATTGACTGACCTGAGTGCCTGCAACAGCATGAACAACCTCCAGAAGCTTTACTGTTATAGTAACAAGCTCACCTCGCTGACTCTGACCAATAAGACGAAGTTGTCCCACGTCGAAGCCCAGACCAATTCGTTGTTGACCACCGCTACGATCACGGGCAACAGCGCACTGACATTTGTCTCCCTACGAAACAACTCATCGATGACCACCGCCACAATCTCGGGCAACAGTGCGTTGACAAGCCTCAACATCTACTCCTGCCCGGCGTTGACGACGCTCAGTTGCAACAGCAACAAATTGTCGTCACTCGACTTGTCGGATAACACGGCGTTGACCCAGCTGATCTGCTGGAACAATCAACTGACGTCGCTGAATGTGTCGTCATTGACTAACCTGACCAGACTTGAATGCTATTCCAACCAGTTGACGGCACTGAACGTTAACAACAACACTAAGCTGCAAAGGTTGGATTGCAGTTCCAACAAGCTGACATCGCTTTATGTGCAAGGCTGCACAGCTTTGAAGCACCTCTATTGCCACCAGAACCAGATCTCTGCTGCAGATATGACCACACTGGTCAACAGCCTGCCCACGTACTCCAGCAGCAGCCCAGGCACCCTCTATGCCCTATATAATACCAGCGAGGGTAACGTGTTTAACGCCTCTCACCTGAGCACAGCACAGGCCAAGTATTGGAATCCCAAGAAGTATGATGGCTCCAACTGGGTTGACATCACCAGTAGCGGTTATCTTAACGAAGCCCTCAATATCGCTGGTGGTAATATCAATTTCTCGTCAACCGGGGATTATCCATGGACAGTGTTGACCGATGGTAATCGCCTTTATGGCCAGTCGGGCAATGCGGGTGTTGCCAGCAGCAGCTCGTCGCTGACCGCTACCGTGACCGCCACCTGTAGCTCCACCCTCTCGTTTGAGTACAAAGCGTGGGGCGAAGGCACCAATTATGATAAATGTATTTTCTCGGTTGACGGGGTGTCTCAATTTACTTATGGTGCCATTCAGAACGACTGGGAAGTCTATTCGGTTGTCTTGCCCGCTGGCACCCATACTCTGGTGTGGACCTATACCAAGGACAGCAGTGTCAATGCCGAGGGAGACTACTTTGCCGTGGACAATGTGGCATTGAGCGAGAATACCTTCGTCCGTGGTGACGTGGATGGTGACGGCAATGTGAACATAGCCGACGTGACCGCCCTCATCGACTACCTGTTGAACGGCAGCACCGCGGGCGTCAACCTGGAAGCCGCCGACTGCGACCAGAGTGGCACCGTGAACATCGCCGACGTGACTGCCCTGATTGACTACCTGTTGAGCGGCACATGGGACGATGACCCCTCGGATGCACACGAGTAGGTTGACCTGGGCCTGACTAGCGGCACGCTGTGGGCGACCTGCAACGTGGGTGCAAGCAGCCCCGAGGAGTACGGCGACTACTTCGCCTGGGGAGAGGTGGAGCCCAAGGATGTATATAACTGGTCCACCTATAAGTGGTGCAATGGCACCAATACCACGCTGACGAAGTACTGTACCAATAGTAGTAACGGCACGGTTGACAACAAGACGGAGTTGGTTCCCGAGGACGATGCCGCCTATGTCAACTGGGGCGAGAACTGGCGCATGCCGACTTATGACCAACAGACAGAATTGCGGACCAAGTGCACCTGGACATGGACGACCCAGAACGGCGTGAACGGCTACCTGGTGACCGGTCCTAACGGGAACTCGTTGTTCTTGCCCGCCGCGGGCGTCCGCTACGACAGCTCGCTCTACTACGCGGGCTTATGGGGCAACTATTGGTTGCGCACGCTCGGCTCTAGCTACCCGTACTACGCGTGCAGCCTGAACTTCAATTCCGGAGACGTGTACAGTGGCAGCAACGACCGCGGCTACGGGTTTGCCGTGCGTCCCGTGCGCGTCTCGCAGTAACAATCTTTTCCCTATGTGGGATAACACCCATCTATAGCGTCTTGCGGCAACCTGCTTTTGTCGGGATGCCGCAAGACGGTTTTTTCGTTCAACGGGGTTTGCCTTTTGGGTAAATGTTGCTATCTTTGTGGCAGAAACCAAAAATATAGATTATGAAATTGAGACATTTGATATTAACGATTGTGGCGGTGGTGGCTGTGCTGCCTGCCGCTGCCGACGTGCATCCGCGTTACACCACGGTGGTGAGTGATGCGACGACCTACGTCACCAAACGACCGCCCGTTGAGGAGCGGCTGTTCACCAGCGCCATCATCGAGAAGCGCATCCAGGAAGTGCTCAAGAAGATCAAGAGCAACCCGCGCCTGGCGTGGATGTTTGAGAACTGCTTCCCCAACACGCTTGATAGCACGGTGCATTACCGCCTGGACGAGGACGGTGAGGACGACACCTTTGTCTATACGGGCGACATCCACGCGATGTGGTTGCGTGACAGCGGTGCCCAGGTGTGGCCCTACGTCAAGTATGCCAAGAAGGACGAGAAACTGCGCCACATGCTGCGCGGCGTGATCCTGCGGCAGTTGAAGTGCATCGTGCTCGACCCCTATGCCAACGCCTTCAATGACGGACCGACGGGCAGTCAGTGGGAGAGCGACCTGACCGACATGAAGCCCGAGCTGCACGAGCGCAAGTATGAGATCGACTCGTTGTGCTATCCCATCAGGCTCGCCTATGAGTACTGGCTCATCACGGGCGATGACAGCATCTTTGGTGACCTATGGGTCGAGGCAATGCAGGCTGTGCTGCGCACCTTCAAGGAGCAACAGCGCAAGAACGGCGACAAGGGACCGTACAAGTTCATGCGCCGCGACATCGACGCCAAGTCGTCGCTCACATGGTATGGCTGGGGACCTCCCGTCAACCCAGTGGGACTGATTGTGTCGTGTTTCCGTCCCAGCGACGATGCCACGGTGCTGCCTTTCCTGGTGCCCAGCAACTTCATGGCGGTGAGCTCGCTGCGCAAGGCGGGCGAAATCCTCGAGAAGGTGAACCGCAACACTGCGCTGGCCGGTGAGTGCCGCGCCTTGGCCCAGGAGGTGGAGGATGCCTTGCACAAGTATGCCATCGTGGACCATCCCAAGTACGGCAAAATTTACGCCTACGAGGTGGACGGCTGGGGCGGCCGCGTGCTGGCCGATGACGCCAATGTGCCCAGCCTGTTGGCGATGGGCTATCTGGGCGACGTACCCATGGATGACCCCATCTACCGCAACACGCGCCGCTTTGTGTGGAGCGAGGACAACCCCTGCTTCTTCAAGGGCAAGGCCTGTGAGGGCATCGGTGGTGCCCACACGGCCTATAACCTCATCTGGCCCATGAGCATCATGATGAAGGCCTTCACCGCCGACAACGATGAGGAAATCTCTTGGTGCATGCGCCAACTGCTCACTACCGACGCCGGCATGGGCTTCATGCACGAGTCGTTCCACAAGGATGACCCCACACGCTACACCCGTGCCTGGTTCGCTTGGCAGAACACCCTGTTCGGCGAGCTGGTCATCCACCTCATCGACCAGGGTAAGACCGACCTGCTTGTACACTGCTTGGATTAGGTTTTAGGCTTTAGGTGTTAGGCATTAGGCTTTAGGTGGTATCCGCAATCCTAAAGCCTAAAAAAGATTTTACAATCCCTATCAAATATTAAAATGATAGGGATTGTGCTTTGATACACAGCAAATACATTACCTTTGCCGCGACATTCAATCATGCATAACCCAACTATGAAAGAATATAGACACCTGACTACAAAAGAAATCGAGATACTGAAGGGCAAGGACTGCTGGGCACAGGATTGGAACGACGTGATGGTGACCGACGACTTTGAAGTCTGCCGTTGCCACCGCGTGCAGTTCTATGGCTGGGCAAAACTCGGCAACGGCAGCGGAACGGTGGAGATTACCGATGGTTTTGTGAAGAACTGCGGCATCTATAACGCCACGCTGCGCAATGTGACCATCGGCGACAACTGCCTGATTGAGAATATCGGCAACTACCTGAACAATGTGACCATCGGTGACGGCTGCTATATCTCCAACGTGAGCACCATCGACACGCAGGGCACACCCAACTACGGACAGGGCCATACCATCTCGGTGCTTAACGAGGTTGGCGACGGCAACCTGTTGTTGCTCAGTGACCTGAGTAGCCAACTCGCGGCTTTGATGGTGAAGCATGGTGACAACAAACCGATGATGGAGGCCATCAGGCGTATGGTAGCGGAGTCTGTCGCTGCCTCCCGCCCCGAGTGCAGCACCATTGGTAACCATGTTCGTGTTGTCAATACTGGTGTTATCATCAACGCGGTCATTGACGACGGTTGCCAGATTTGCGGTGTGTCGCGCTTGAGCGAGTGCACCATCAGTAGCTCGATGGAGAATCCCATCGTCATTCGCACGGGCGTCATCTGCGAGAATACCATCATCAGCGGCGGCTCCCACCTGATTGGCAGCGTCAAACTGACTGATTGCTTCGTCGGCGAGTCCTGCCACTTGGAAAACGGTTTCACCGCTGCCAGCAGCGTCTTCTTTGCCAACAGCTATATGTCCAATGGCGAGGCATGCGCCGCCTTCTGCGGCCCGTTCACGGTGAGCCACCACAAGAGTTCGCTGCTCATCGGTGCCATGTACTCGTTCTATAATGCCGGCTCGGCGACCAACTTCAGCAACCACGCTTACAAGATGGGCCCCATGCATTACGGCTACCTGGAGCGTGGCTGCAAAACCGCCAGCGGTGCCTATCTGCTGTTGCCGGCCAACATCGGCTCGTTCAGTGTGCTGTTCGGCAAGCTGATGTATCATCCTGACACGCGTGACCTGCCTTTCTCTTACCTCATTGCCTATGGCGACACGATGTACCTGAAACCGGGACGCAACTTTGCCACCGTGGGCCTGTACCGCGACATCCGCAAGTGGCCCAAGCGCGACAAGCGTTACAAGGGCGAGCACCGCAGTGTGGTCAACTTCGACTGGCTCAGTCCCTTTACCATCAGCGAGGTGTTGCGAGGCAAGAAGATTCTGGAGAACCTGCGTGCTGCAAGCGGCGACAAGGTGAGCACCTATAACTACCACGAGTATGTCATCAAGGCCCCGCTGTTGCACAAGGGCATCAAGTACTATGACATGGCGTTGCGCATCTATATGGGTGCCGTGCTCAAGCGCCACGCGCCTGTGCCGCCAACTACCACTGCTGGTGAAGGTAACTGGATTGACCTGGCTGGTCTGCTCATGCCGCAGAGTGCTGAGGACAACATCATCGCCGACATCATCAGCGGCAAGCTCAATACCATTGAGGCTGTCAATGCCCGTTTCAAGGATATCGACAATAATTATAATGAGTTGCGCTGGTCCTGGAGTTACCGTTATATTCTGGACTATTACGGCATCGATAAACTGACCCAGGAAGACGTGGAACGCGTCCATCAGGACTACGTCACCGCCCGCCGCGAGTGGATTGCCCTCATCCGCGAGGACGCCGAGAACGAGTACACCCTGGGCGACATCGACCGCGAGGTCCTCGACGACTTCGTCACCCTCCTCGACCGCGAGGTGGACTTCGAAAACCAAAAACTGTACATGTAACCAAGACACATACCATTAACCAACCCTCACGCCAAGCCGCTACCAATACCCGCAGCTTGGCGTGAGCTTATTTATTTTTAGTTTGAGATCTCTGGAATCTTAGCCCTTGGAGTTACTTCCCGGCGAGGTTGTGGGCGTAGTCTTCCCATTTGGTGATGAGGGCGGCCATGTCGGCGGGGAGGGGGCTGTCGAAGTCCATCTGCTGGCCGGTCTCGGGGTGGACGAAGCCGAGGGTCTTGGCGTGTAGGGCCTGGCGGGGGCATAGGGCGAAGCAGTTGTGGATGAACTGGGCATAGCTGGATGAGCGGTTGCCGCGCAGGATTTGGTCGCCACCGTAACGGGCGTCATTGAACAGGGGATGGCCGATGTGTTTCATGTGCACGCGTATCTGGTGGGTGCGGCCAGTCTCGAGCTGGCATTGCACGACTGCCACGTGGGCCAGGTTCTCGAGGGTGTGCCAGTGGGTGACGGCGTGTTTGCCCTGGTCACCTTCGGGGAATACCTTCATCAGGACGCGGTCGCGCGGGTCGCGGCCGATGTTGCCGATGACGGTGCCGTCCAATTCTTTCATCTCGCCCCACACGACGGCGATGTATTGCCGTTTGGTGCTCTTCTTAAAGAACTGGGCGCCGAGCGAGGTCTTGGCATTGGGCGTCTTGGCGATGACGAGCAGGCCGCTGGTGTCCTTGTCGATGCGGTGCACGAGGCCTAGGCGCGGATCGGTGACGTCATAGTCGGGGTTGTCCTTGAAGTGCCAGGCGAGGGCGTTGACGAGGGTACCGTCGAAGTTGCCGTGGCCGGGATGCACGACCATGCCGGCAGGCTTGTTGACGACCATCAGGCTGGCGTCCTCATAGACGATGTCCAGCGGGATGTCCTGGGCGACGATTTCGCACTCATAGCGGGGACGGTCCATGACCACGCTGATGACGTCGCCGGGATGGACGCGGTAGTTGCTCTTGACGGGACGGCCGTTAACACGGATGCACTGCGCCTCGGCAGCGTTCTGGACGCGGTTGCGGCTGGTGCCCTTGATGCGCTCCACCAGGTATTTGTCGATGCGCAGCAACACCTGGCCAGGCTCCACCACATAGTGGTAGTGCTCCCAGTAGTCCCGCCCGTCTTCGGTGAAGTCGGGCTCGCTGTATTCATATTGAATCTCGTCCTTGCCGCCTGCCTCGAGTTCGTCGTCAAGCAGTTCGTCGTCCAGTGCCATGATGGTTTGGTAGTTGTGTTTATCCCTATTTGAGCATATACTTCAGGTCACTCTCGTCCAGCAGGGTATAGGTGAAGCTATTGGACTTGAAATGCTCTCGTTGCAATTCACAAAGCCTCATAAAGGCCTGGAACTTTTCAGGCTCGGCAAACACTTGGCATCCTGCGGAATAGGAATTGACGTAAACCCTTGGCTCAAACTCATTGGAACGATGGATATTGATTCCGAACAGGCCTACGTCAATCTTTTGAGGCTTTAAATCATACACCATGTCCCTGTTATTGTCTCGATAGACAGTGACGGGCTTGGTTTGTACTAGGGCTTTATATTTGCCTTGATGCTTACCGATTCCCCAGCAGCCACGATATTGCCCAGGAGCAAGAATGCTGGTGCCGTTGGGGTTAATCATGTGGTTGACCATGTAGTAGGAGCCGGGTTCAGTGGTGATGCGATAAATCTGCTTTTGCCATTTCCCGGAAGGAGTCTTATACACCACAACAAGGGCATCATCAAACAGATTAGTGACTTTTCTGCTCTGGTCAGACCTTACACCAATAATGTTCAGGTTATAAGAACCTTTGGTGAAGAACTTATATCCCTTTTCGGCCAGAATCTTTGCAAAATTGGCATTCTCACACTTGGTGTAAAAATTCTTTTTTGCCATATCAATAAGGATTCTATATTAGGATTTCTTGTCCTTGTTTTGCTCTTTTTTCTTGTCTTTGTCCGACGATTTTTTGTCATCCTTCTTATTGTCATTCTTCTCCTGGACCTCCTGGTTGCGGCGCTCCTGTTCGGCGCGGGCTTGTGCGGCCTTCATCTCCACCTCGTAGGTCTTCTGAGCCTCCTGATAGTTCTGCTCGTCAATGGAGTCCATCAGTTCGGGGTCGATGATCTGCTCGGGGTTGAGGTCCACGATAGAGCCGTCGCCCACGATAATCTTGACGACGCTGTTGACGCTCACGGGGGTGCTGGGAGCGACGTTGTGTCCGTTGACGGTCACTTGCAGGATGAGTCCGCCCAGTTCGCTGGGCACACTGTCGATGTCCACGTGCTTGAAGCCCATGGCCTTGAGCATGGCGGCGCCTTGACGTCCCGGCAGGTCAACCAGTTTGGGCAGCGGGATGATGGGCGCATGCATGGCGTTGACATTCAGGTAGATGATACGTATTTTCTTGATATAGGACTTTGCCTTGGGGTCCTGGTCGATGACGGTGCCTGGCTTGTAATTCTCGTAGAAAGTGGTCGAGTCGCTGATTTCCCAACGCAGGCCGGCGTCATCGAGAATCTCGATGGCCTTCTCCAGCGGCAGGTTGCGCACATCGGGCACCTGCACCTGCTGGCCATGGGAGGTGAAGACGTCGATAAACAGCAGGGCGATATAGCCCAGCGCAACAAGTGCCAGCGCCATCAGTGCTGAATTCACCAGGATGGGGTGGCGGTCACGAAAACTTTTATTCTTGTCTGTATTCTTGCTCACGGTGATTCGTTTTTCTAGTTACAATCTGCAAAATTAGTGTTTTTCGGCGGCAATGCAAATACTCCACGTTGTTTTTTTCAAATTTAGAAAAATTGTTACCTTTGCGATTGGATATGGAAACGAATTTTGATAATACGGTTGAACGGCTGCTGGATGCGCCATGTTGGGTGGTTGACGTGCTGCCGAGGCGGGCGCCTAAAAGTGAGGCAGGGCGGTTCTTTGCTGTGGAGCAGTATTTCCTGCTGGAGCCGCGGCACAAACACCTGCGCTGGCAGTTTTCGGATGTGCTGCTGAAGTTGAACTGTTACTATGACATGCTGGTGAAACGCAGCTCGGTCAAGGAATGGGTCAAGAACCCATCCCCGGCTATGCTGGTGGCGTGGCTGGCCGAATGCTTGCACCACGAGCACCTGTGCATCCTGGTCGATGACGGCGACACCCTGATTACCGTCAGCGGAGGCGACACCCACATCACCCTGTACAACCCCTCGAACGACCTGCTCGGGTTAGTCCAACAACTGGTCACTGCCTCGGGCCTTTTTCTGTGGAAACCCGAAGAAAACCAGTGATTTAACCATTGCGAAAAGTTTCGTTGCGAAATTTTTCGCAATGGCATCTTTCAAGTAGAAAATCACTATCTGAAGGGGGCGATTCTTGCCGTTTTCTTGAAGACATTCGGGGGTGTGTCATAATTCAGACTCCGTAATATAACCGTGCTAACGCACGGGAAAGCTTGTGCAAACTGAAGGCAAACGAGTTTGCTCGATTTGCTGAAGTGCCGCCAAGCTTCGGGAAATTAAGCAAATTTTTAAATTAAAATTAGATTAATCATTATACTTAATTTTAAATATAATTTGTTTAATTTCCAGCCCAACGGGCGGTTATGTTGAATATAGTTGATTTATGACACACCTTCATTTTTGTTGCAAAATTGAAATAAAGTATAAATATTGCAAAGAATGCGATTATTTATGAGGATTATTATATATCTTTGCGCAAAATCATTATAAATAGTATTGTGTTATGAAAACAATTGTGTTATTCATCGTCTCGTTGATGCCATTTGCTTTGTTGTCGCAAAGCAAATCGGGCAACGTGGCTATTAAAAAGCCAATGCCCTCAAATATTGTTGTTGCTCCAATTCCTTCTGAAGACGTGCTTTCGGAGAAAACTCTTGACCTGGAGGTGCGATTAATAGAAGATAAAAGGAGTAATGAGAAAGCATATTCTATCAGATTGTCAGGACTTAGGTCTGGACTGGACCGAAGGCTACTTTTGGTGGAACCGCAGCCCGTTTTGCTGACATTAAGTAATGGTAAAGTATTGGAATTTAATACTGTCGGTGCGGGTGTCAAGGAGATTAACAATTCATGTTCAGAATCTCACGGTGTTGATGATGACCTGGTCTTTTATGTTACTCGTGAACAGGTCAACGATATTATTCAAGGCAAAATCGTAAATGTGCGTTTCGCACTTAACGGTACAAGAATGATAGACTATAAGGTCGAGAATAATCGATTCTCGGAAGCCTTGAGTCAGCAACTTGAAGTTCTTGATGGTAATGTGCAGCCAGAACTTAGTGACTATGACCGATACTTTGTGCCATTAACAGTTGTCGCTCCTCAGATGTAACATAGGCTCACCGATGACCTCGGTGAGTTTTTTTAGGTCTATAGGCCCAAAAATGTTGATTCAAACTCACTAAAATGAGATTGGTGACCACCGCATCCCCCTCATCTTGCTGCTGAGCCTGGAGAAAACCAAGCTGGAGAACCACTGCATCAACCTTGACCCGAAAACAGTTTTTTGCAAAATCTACCTATTGCTTTCCAGCCAATACGATACCTCAGTGATGAATATCAAGGAGTTCTGCGAAAAAAAAATTGGTCGAGAACTCCTTGGGATGATTTCTGAAGCACTCAGCCGTAATGATTTCCTCCAATAAAGTTTGAAAGGCCATTGAGTATTCGCATGTTTCCCCAATAAGTCAGAATTTATATCGAAGCAAACAAAATAATGATTTAATCAAAGGCGATATCACTATAATGCTTGTTTAAAGACTTTTGTTTAACTTTGCGACTTATCCGCTTACAGCAATGCAGAAGATGCTGTAATAATAATGTTTATATGAAAAAATATCTCATTCCTGCAATTTCGGTTTTGCTCATAGCCGCTGTCATTTCTCTTGTGTTATGTCATAAAGAGAAAGAATCTTATGAGTTTGGCTCTTTATTGCCATTGTCTGGGGTAGTGTCTGTCTATGGTCAAATGATACAGAGAGGGCAGATGATGGCAGTGGAAGATATCTATGAAGAATATGGAGACAGAGTCAAGATTACGTTCTTTGATACGAAGCATAGGATGGATGTGACATTGAATCGCTTAATTGATGCCAATAATAAGGGCATTAAGCATATTGTTGAATTGCTAGGCTCTTATCAAGTAGAACAATGCATGAATTACGCAATCAACCATGATATGTTCATTTTGTCGGGATTTGATGACAAATACGAACTGGTGGAAGAAGGAAAAGGCAACTTTGCTAGAATCTTGCCAAGTGATGCGGCGGTATCTCAGGAAATCATCCAATGGATGGAAAAAGAAGGTGTCAACAACGTTGAAATCTTATATGTGAATGATGCTTGGGGCAAAGCGCAGCTCCACCTGGCTCAGTCAATGATTGAAGAATCTTCTCTCAATCTGGTCGGTGTTTTCGACATGAAATGGAATCAACCGTCTTTTATATCTACTATAGCTAAAATGAAAGCGAAGAAGCCTGACGCAGTTTGTTTATTCATTTATCCTGATGATGGTGGTCGCTTTTTAAAAGAAGCTCGTAGACAACAATTCACACCAGGCTTTTATGTTTCGGACAATTTCAATGGCGAGAATATGAATATGATTGCTCAAAATGATGTTGTGGGTGTGAGAATGGTAGTGCCTTCAACCCATGAAGAGAATGAGTCATACAAGAAAATGGCTCAGAAATATATTGCAAAATACAATGAAGAGCCAACCTTTTTTGCTCTTAAGGGATATGATGCAGTCAAAGTATTGTATGATATTCTGAAGCGGACAGGCGCGACCAACCTTGACAGCATTAAGGGCACAATTAAGAGTGGTTATAGTTTTACTGGTGTGACAGGAAGTATTCAGTTTGATGACAAGGGAGAGTTTGTAGTTACTTCATTCGATCATGTTGAATTCATCCCCACGGAAAATGGTATAAAGACAAAACTGATTGAATAATGAAAGAAGCCATTTTTTTATATGGCTAGTTTTCTTCCTATCATATGAGCTAGCTATTCAATTAGAGATAGTAAAATGCAAGGCGGCTGGACGTTGTGTGGTGTCCAGCCGCCTTGCGGTTATTGACGGGGGCTCGCGCCCTTGTTGGTTCTTAGTCCTTAGTCCTTAGTTCTTAGTTGGGCTAGCGCCTAAAGCCTAATTAGTCCTTCTTGTAGGCGTTGAGGATGTCGTCGATTTTCTCGTCGATGCGCATGCGGTAGAAGGAGCGCCATACGAAGTAGATAGCGACGAGCACGAAGATGATACCCACCCAGGGAGCAAACTCACGGAAGTTCTCGCTGATAGCCATCTCCATGGCGAGCAGACCGAACAGGGTGGTGAACTTGATGATGGGGTTCAACGATACCGACGAGGTGTCCTTGAAGGGGTCACCCACGGTGTCGCCGACTACCGATGCGTCGTGCAGGTCGGTGCCCTTGAGGTCGAGGTCAACCTCGACAACCTTCTTGCTGTTGTCCCAGCTGCCACCGGCATTGGCCATGAACACGGCCTGGAACAGACCGAACAGGGCAATCGAGATGAGGTAGGACACGAAGAGCGAAACGGCGTTGTTGCCACCGATGAAGATGGCCAGGAAGATGTTGAACATACCCTTCTGAGCATACTGGGTGCAGATCTTCACCACCTCTACCGACGACTTGGTGTCGGCCTTCTTGGGAGCGTTGGGGTCGAGCTTGATGTGGTCCTTGATGAAGGCTACGGCACGGTTGGCGCCGACGGTAACGGCCTGGGTCGAAGCACCGGTGAACCAGTAGATGACCATACCACCCAGCAGGAAGCCGATGATGGTGTAGGGGTTCAGCAGGTTCAGCAGCAGGGCGGGATCCACGCCGAGGGTCTTCTGAATCACGAGGATGATGGAGAAAATCATCGTGGTGGCACCCACAACGGCGGTACCGATGAGCACGGGCTTGGCAGTGGCCTTGAAGGTGTTGCCGGCGCCGTCGTTCTCCTCCAGGTAGTGCTTGGACTTCTCCCAGTCGGGCTTGAAGCCGAAGTCACGCTCAATTTCCTCGTCCTTGTTGGGCACTTCCTCGATGAGGGAGAGCTCATAGACGCTCTGGGCGTTGTCAGTCACGGGGCCGTAGCTGTCAACGGCGATGGTCACGGGACCCATGCCCAGCATACCGAAGGCCACGAGGCCGAATGCGAAGATGGCGGGATAGGCCATCATCGTCTCGGGGATGTCAATCGAGAAGGCATAACCGGCGAACATCAGCAGGGCGAAGGCCAGACCGGTCCAGAAGCCCGAGAAGTTACCTGCCACGAAGCCGCTGAGGATGTTCAGCGAGGCACCACCCTGGTGCGAGGCCTTGACAACCTCCTGCACGTGGCCACTCTTGGGCGAGGTGAAAATCTTGGTGATCTCGGGGATGAGGGCGGCGCCCAGGGTTCCCAGCGAGATGACGCTTGCCAGCTGCCACCACAGGTTGGTGTTGCCCACCATTTCACCCACGGGAGCGAGCTGGAAGTAGGATACGATATAGGTCACGGCGATACTCAGCGCCGATGCAATCCAGATGAGGCTGGTCAACGGTTTCTCGAAATCGAGGGTGTCATTGCCGGCATATTTTGCCTTGCACAGGCCCTTGTTGATCCAATAGGCTACAATCGAGGTGATGACCATGAGGATACGCATCGAGAAGATCCACACGAGCAGGTCGCGCTGGATGTCGAGGTTGTTCACGGCCAGCAGGATGAACGACACGAGTGCCACACCCGTCACGCCGTAGGTCTCAAAGCCGTCGGCAGTGGGGCCGACACTGTCACCGGCGTTGTCACCCGTGCAGTCGGCAATCACACCAGGGTTGCGGGGGTCGTCCTCACCAATCTTGAAGACCACCTTCATCAGGTCGCTGCCGATGTCGGCAATCTTGGTGAAGATACCGCCGGCGATGCGCAGTGCACTGGCGCCGAGGCTCTCACCGATAGCGAAGCCGATGAAGCAGACACCTGCCAGCTCACAGGGGACGAGCAGCAGGATGACCAGCATGATGAACAGCTCGACGCACACCAGCATCACACCGATGCTCATACCCGCATTCAAAGGGATATTGAGCAGGCGCAGCGGGTCGCGGCGCAGCGAGGCGAACGCCATGCGTGCGTTGGCGTAGGTGTTCATGCGGATACCGTAGGCTGCCACGGCATAGGAGCCGAGCATACCGATTACCGTCGATAACAGGATGATGAGCACTTCCCACACCTTCATGTGGCTCAGGCCGCCAAAGTAGAAGGCCACCACGATGCCGATGAAGATGAACAGGATAGCCAGGAAGCGTCCCTGCTGCTTGAGGTAGGTGGAGCAGGTCTTGAAGATGACCTCACCAATCTCGCGCATGGCGGGATGCACGGGCAGGCTCTTGGTCTTCATGAAGTGATAGACGCCGAACAGCATACCTAGGATGGTAACTATGAATCCCACGTGAAGGAAGCTGAACTCATGCACCGAGCTGGGAATCACCAGGTCGGCTTCACTGGCGCTCATTCCGAGGCTCGAAGCCAGCGCCAGCAGGAGAATTAAGGATTTCTTCATAGATTTACTTGAAAATTATTTTGTTAGTTTATGTTGTTTGTTTCAGTTTTTAAAATCTTTAGACTACGAATTACGCTAATTACACTGAAGGTTAATAAATTCGCTAAATTCGTGTAATTCGTAGTTTTTTTTGTTCTCAGTCATCTTGTGGCTTGATGATGTCGCGATAAATCGGGCACAAAGATACTATCATTTTTTTTAATAGGTCTAATTTTATTGAGAAATTAACACCATTACCCTCAAAAAAATCCGTTTCGCGTTGCAAAAAGCGCAAAAATGGTGGCAAAAATGCCGCGTTTTGCCGCCTTTGACTGACAATTTGCCGACACTTTAGCCAAATTGCTGGCAAATTCCCATGTTACGGATTGTAACTCAATGACGTTTATTCAAATACATAATTAAGGAAATCGTGCAGGGGTTTTAAAGGTTGTAAGTCGCTGGCGGCACGTTCCACCCAGTCCTCGCAGTCGAAGTAGTCCTCTTCCAGCTCCATCACCAGCAGATATTCCTTCATCTTCAGGTAGCGGGCCATCGGGTGGTCCTTGTCATAGCCCTTGGGCATCGTCTTGAGCGAGCGTGACATCCACCGGTAGCGCGAGGTGATGGCCGGGTCGTTGATGATGGCAAGGAACTCGTCGGCCTCGGCATCGATGAGCCCCCGCAGCTGCTCCAGCACGGCCTTCTCGGGCCACCAGATGCCGCCGCACAGCATCAGCTCCTCTACACCGAAGTGGGCATAGTAGCAGGATTGTACCGTGTGCCGCCCTCCACGGCCGATGACGCCCGAAAAATAGTTCTTGTAGGGCCGCTTGTCGTGCGAGAAGCGGATGTCGCGGTAGATGCGGTACACGCTGTCCTTCACCGCGAGGCCGCGCGCCTGCGGGTCGTAGTCAGCTACCAGCCCGATGAGGCGTTCCATGTCCTGCTCCCAGGCCATGCGCAGTGCGTCATACCTGTCCTTGCGGGCCTTGAACCAGGCGCGGTCATTGTTCACGGCAAGTTCCCTTAGGAACGCCAATACCTCATGCATGTTGCTGGCAGATTTCATAATCAAGACAAATTTGTTTTATGTTTTATGTGAATAGTAGTCCCGTTAAGGACGGTTAGGGCAAAGGTAATCATTAAGTTTGATAATGACAAGAATGATTGAGGACGTTATGGCGTTTGAGTGATTTGAGAGTTTGGTAATAAAAATCGGGGAAATGCAACAAACCGAAAAGGCGTTCGTTGAAAAATATTGGAAATTATCGCTGAAATCTTTGCTTATATTAAAAATTGCCATTATCTTTGAGGCGTAAAAAACCTTCCAAAACGAGAATTATCTTAATTTTTTTACATACACATTACTGATTATCAACTTAAACTGATTATCTTAAACTTAACGGCTTATGAAAAAAATCTTGCTTTTAATGGCCACCGTATTGACGGCGGTGTCGTTGACAGCCGCGCCTGTGGATCAGGCCACGGCTCAAAAGATAGCTAAGCACTATCTGTCCAATGAACTGTATGCAGGACGAGTAATGGCCCCGGCGGCACTCAATCCAGTGCTGCTCAAGGCCGAGCTGGGCAATGCGAAATTGAACCAGCCAGTGTATTACATCTTCAACACCTCGTCTACCTTCCTGGTAATCGCAGGTGATGACCGCGCCGAGAGCATCCTGATGGTGGGTGACCGCCCCCTGAAGGATGTGAACAACATGCCGCTGGGTCTGCGCGACATGCTGGGCCAGTACAAGGACCAGATCATGTATCTGCAGGAGCACCCGGGCATGCATGGCGTCCCGACGCACAACACGCTCAGGACCCCGTCGTTGAATGCCACGACCTACGGCCCGCTGCTGACGTGCAACTGGGACCAGGAAGCACCTTATTATAATCAGTGTAAGTTCGGCAGCTACCAGTGCTTGACTGGTTGCCCCGCCACGAGTGCCTCGATGGTGTTCTACTACTGGAAGTACCCGACGGCAGCTACACCTGCTGTCCCCGGCTACAAGTCCACCATCAGCTACTCGAGCTACGGCTCCAAGAGCTACACCCACACGGCGCTGCCCTCGGTAACGTTTGACTGGGCCAATATGCTGGACAGCTACACGGGCAGCTACACGACCGCCCAGGGCACGGCTGTCGCCACGCTGATGCACTATGTGGGCCAGGCCGAACGCATGGGCTACGGCACGAGCGCTGCCGGCGGTAGCGGTGTGAGTGTGGACAGCGTCTGCAACATCCGCGATGCCTTCATTTTCTTCGGCTACAACAGCAGCACCACCCGCTTTGTGAAGAAGACCAGCGCCTACAGCGGTGGCAGCACCCTGTACACCGACAGCCAGTGGGCTGCTATGATTCAGGAGGAGATGGCAGCAGGCCGTCCCATCGTCTTCTGCGCCGTGAGCAGCAACGCCGGTGGCCACGCCTTCAACGTAGATGGTTACAACAGCAGCACCAACAAGTACCACGTGAACTTCGGTTGGAGTGGTGACGGTAACGCCTGGTGCTCGCTGAACTCCTTCGGCTACAGCAGCTACAACTTCAACGTATATCAGCAGATGGTTATCGGTATCCAGCCGCCCAGCGGTTCTACCGCCACCCCGACGCTGACCGTCAGCCCCAGTTCGCTGTCCTTCAGCACCACCGCTGGCCAGACCGTTTCCAAGACCTTCACCGTGACCGGTAGCAACCTGACCGGCAACGTGACCTTGACCAAGACCGACGCCAACGGTGCCTACACCATCTCGCCGACGACCATCAGCGCTAGCGCAGCCGCCAGCGGTGCCACCGTTACCGTGACCTACAATCCCACGGCAGCAGGTACCCACACCGGCAGCATCGCCATCGCCAGCAGCGGCGCCACCAGCAAGACGGTTTCCCTGTCGGGTACCGCCACCGCAGCCGCCCTGGAGACCTATACTCCCGTGATGAGCGCCGCCAACAGCAGCTACATCACCACCAACAGCTTCCGCGCCAACTGGACCGACCAGACGACGAGCTCCAACGTGTCGAGCTATACCCTGCAAGTGACCGAGAAGGGCAGCACTCCCGCCACCTCGCAGCTTGCCAGCATCGACCTGAGCAGCGTGTCGCAAGTCGTTAACGACGAGGGTTACCTGACCGACGTGTCGGGCAGCATTGCCTCTTACCTGGGCACCGGCTGGACCGCTTCGACCTATGTGTATGCCAACACGGGCATGCTCATCACCGGCGGCAACCTGGTATCGCCCAACTACAGCCTGAGTGGCTATAGCAAGGTGACCGTCAAGGTAACCGCCTATTCCTACTACTCGAGCTACTATGGCGCCGCCACCCTCAGCGTGGGCACCGGTAGCCAGACCCAGACCCAGACCCAGGCCTTGACCGACACTGGCACCGAGTACACCTTTGTGCTCAACTGCTCATCGACCGACAAGGTGACCATCGGCTCCACGAGCAACTACATCAGCGTGAGCAAGATTGAAATCATCGCCGGCGACGCATCAGTCAACTCGTTCAATGCCAGCGAGACCGGCGGCGAGACCAGCCGCACCATCACGGGCATCACCAACAAGTACTACACCGTCAGCAACCTGAAGGAGGGCGGCACGTTTGTATACAAGGTGAAGGCCATCTACACCGACGGCACCCAGAGCGCCTGGAGTAACGAGCAGGAGGTAACCCTCACCCAGCCCGCTGCTGCAACGCCCACCCTGACCGTAACGCCCACCTCGCTGAACATGAGCGCCTACACGGGCGAGACGGCAACCGCTACCTTCAAGGTAACCGGTGCCGACCTCACCGGCAACGTGACGCTGACCAAGAGCGGCTCGAGCGTATTCACCATCTCGCCGACGACCATCACGGCAGCCAATGCCGCCAACGGCGTGACCGTGACCGTGACCTACAAGCCCACCGCTACGGGCACCCAGACGGGTACCATCACCATCGCCAGCAGCGGTGCCGAGAGCAAGACCGTCAGCCTGACGGGTACTGCCACCACCGCTCCCATCACGACCTACACTCCCGTGATGAGCGCTGCCAACAGCAGCTACGTCACCAGCTCGAGCTTCCGTGCCGACTGGACCGACCAGACCGCCAGCGCCAACGTGGCCAGCTACACCCTGCAGGTGAACGGCCAGGGCGGCTCGACTCCCTCGACCGGCACCACCCTGCTGGGCACCATCGACGGCACCAACTACACTGGCAGCTACAAGACCATCACGCTGAGCTCGCCTTGGGGCGGCAGCAACGTCAAGGGTGGTAACAGCGCCGTTTACTTCACCAAGAGCGGCAAGATCACCTTCACCATCCCCTTGGGTTACAGCAATGCCACCTTCAGTGTCAAGATTACGACCGTAACCGGCACCTATGGCACGGGTAACGTCACCGTGAAGTCGGCCAAGACCTCGGCTGTGGGCCACACCTTCGCCAAGGGCGAGACCTACACCTGGATTGTTACCGGCAGCGCTGGCGAGACCATCACGCTGACCACCACCGACACGAGCTACTCGCCCGACATGTCGCTGATTCAGGTATATGCCGGCAACACCACGCTCAATGCTACCGAGACTGGCGACGCTACCGACCGCACCATCACCGGTATCACCAACAAGTACTACACCGTGAACAATCTGACGGCAGGTGCAACCTATACCTATAAGGTAAAGGCCATCTACACCGACGGCAGCGAGAGTGCTTGGAGTAACGAGCAGAGCGTTACCCTCAAGGACGAGGAGCCCGCAGCTACCCCGACCCTGACGGTAACCCCGACCAGCCTGAACATGACCGCCAACGTTGACGGCACCGCTACCGCTACCTTCAAGGTAACCGGCGCCGACCTGACCGGCAACGTGACGCTGACCCTGAACGACGCCAACGGCGTTTACACCATCTCGCCGACGACCATCACGGCAGCCAATGCCGCCAACGGCGTGAATGTGACCGTGACCTACCAGCCCACCGCCTATGGCACGCAGACCGCCAGTGTCACCGTGGCCAGCACCGGTGCAACGAGCAAGACCGTTTCCATCACCGGTAACGCCACCATCGCTAAGGCTACGCCCGTACTGAATGCCGCCACCAACATCACCAGCACCGGCTTCACCGCCAACTGGACGCACAACGTATCGGCATCGGCAGTATCCAGCTACACCCTCTATGGCACGCTGACGGCACAGCCCAGCGGCGATGACGAGCCCACCTCGACCCTGCTGGGTGCCCTCGACGGCAGCAACTACACCGGCAGCTACGCCAGCATCACGCTGACCTCGCCGTGGGGCGGCAGCAACGTCAAGGCAGGTAACGGCGCCATCTACACCAAGAACTCCAGCTCATGGTGGAGCACAAGCTATGGCAACATCACCTTCACTGTTCCCTCGGGCTACAGCAATGCTACCTTCACCGTTCAGATTACCAGCGCCAACAGCAGCTATGGTACCGGTAACATCACCGTGAAGTCGGCCAAGACCTCGGCCGTTGGCTACACCTTCACCAAGGGTGCTACCAAGACCTGGACCGTGACGGCAAGTGCCGGTGACAAGATCACCATCTACTCGACCGACAGCAGCTACTCGCCCGATATGGCTTACATCGCCATCTATGCAGGCACGATGAACCTGAATGCTACCGCTACCGGCGACAACACCGACTTTGTCATCACCGACATCGACGCTGGCAGCACGGGCATCACCCTGAGCAACCTGGTTGAGGGTGGAACCTACTCCTACTATCTGGTTGCCAACTATGTTGACGGCACCACCGCTACCAGCAATACCCAGGAGGTAACCCTGGTAGGCCTGAACATCGGTCACGACACTGCTATCACCAACATTGCCGCCGACGGCGATGAGGTTGAATCGGTAACCTACGTCAACATGTCGGGTATGCAGAGCAAGCAGCCTTGGGACGGCGTCAACATCGTAGTAACCCGCTACAAGAGTGGCCTCACCAAGAGCAGCAAGGTGATTCGTTAAAGTATCCTGACATACTTGAGATAAACCCCTAGTCGTGAGGGTGGCGTCAAGGCTGGCGCCACCCTTGCTATTTGTTATAGAATGAAAAATGCACGCTAAAGGTGTGAAAAACCAAGAAAACTTTTGGAGTTTTAAAAGTTTTCTGTAATTTTGCACCGTTTTTCAAGCGCTGGACAATATAGTGCGTGAAAAATACCAATAAAACCATACACTAAGGACTATAATGGACACCAGAGAACGAATTGTGACGGAATGCAGCCAGATGCTGATGAGCGTGGGCCCCGCATCGATGACGATGGACGACGTGGCACGCGCCTGCGGCATCTCCAAGCGTACCCTATATGAAACATTCCCTGACAAGCGCACGCTGATTGGCGAGTGCATCCACCGCGAGCATGAGGCCAAGAATGAGCAGATGAAAGAGATCTTTAGCACATCGTCCAACTGCTTTGAGGCGATGTACAGGGTCTATCAGCGTGCCCGCAAGATGTATGAGGCCACATCGATGGCGTTTGTCAACGATATCAAGCGCCTGTATCCCGACATCTTTGAGAAACATGTCGAGAACGAGAAAACCGTGATTGACGGCATCGCTTCGGTGCTGCGCCAGGCGCAGGACGAGGGCCTTGTCATCAAGCGCATCAATCCCGAGATTGCCGCCTACCTGTTCTCGCAGTCCATGCGCCAGCTTCACAAGAATCCCAATGGCACGAAGTACGGCTTCAAGCAAGAGGACCTGTTTGACCACTTGTTCATCAGCTTCCTACGCGGCATTGCCACCATCAAGGGCATCGAGATGATTGAGTATCTCGAGAACCAACAACAGCCAAATCAATAAAACTACAAGATACAATGAACAACAAAAAGTTCTTCTACATTATTCTGTTGATGCTGCTCGGTGGCGCCTTTAGTGCCCATGCGCAGCTCAAGCTGTCACTCGACGAGTGCATCCGCATTGCGCTCAACGAGAACCCCACCATCAAGGTGCAGGAAATGGAAATCACCCGCGTGGACTATAGCCGCAAGGAAGTGATAG
The DNA here is from genome assembly GCA_902782465.1 of uncultured Bacteroidales bacterium. Classification (GTDB taxonomy): domain Bacteria; phylum Bacteroidota; class Bacteroidia; order Bacteroidales; family Muribaculaceae; genus Sodaliphilus. The sequence continues at coordinate 23,672 of CACZNH010000030.1, read as the reverse complement.
GCCAACTGTTTCCCACGATTAACCTTGCCGGCCAGTACACCCGCAACCTGTCGTTACAGACGATGTACATGGACACTGATGCAGGTACCATGGCCATCAAGATGGGTAGTGACAACAACCACAGCGGCGGTTTCCAGGCTTCTGTACCGTTGGTTGTGCCGCAGTTGTGGAAATCCATCAAGCTGAGCGAGAACCAGATTCTGCAGAATGTGGAAGCCGCGCGCGCCAACAAACTGTCGCTGGTCAACCAGGTCGAGAAAACCTATTACTCCCTGCTGCTGGCTCTGGACAGCAAGCGCGTGATTGAGGAGAATCATGCCACGGCCAAACTGAATGCCGACATTTTCCAGAAGAAATATGAACTGGGTGCAGCTTCGGAGTATGACGTGTTGCGTGCCAATGTTGCCGTGACCAACTTGGAACCCTCGATTCTCGAGGCCGAGAACTCCATCAATGCCTTGATGCTGCAGTTGAAGGTGCTCATGGGCATGGATGTGCGCACCGAGATTGCCCCCAGCCAGGTGTTGGACGACTTCAGGGGCGAGATGTATGCCCGTGCGCTGAACAACACGTTAGGTGCCGACACGACGCTGGCCAACAACACTAACCTCAAGTCGTTGGACCTGCAGACTGATTACCTGAAGAAAGCGCTTGATGTACAGAAGATGGCCTGGTATCCCACCCTGTCGGGTAGTGCCAGCCTGATGTGGCACTCGATGAACAACGGCAGCCCCTTCAAGAATTTCCGCTGGAGTCGCGCCTCCAGTTTGGGTCTGACGCTTGCCTTCCCCATCTTCCAAGGCGGTCAGCGCTATTACAAGCAGAAACAGGCCGAAATCGCAGTTGAGGAAATGAAGTGGCAGCGTGAGAACCTGGAACGCAGCCTCCACATGCAGGTTGCTACCCAAAACGACGCTATCGCCAAGAACCTCAAGCAGATTGAGAGCAACGAGAACGGCGTGACCATGGCGCTCAAGGCCAACGACATCATGCAGAAGAGCTTCAAGATTGGTGCCGCCTCGTTCATCCAGCTGCGCGACACCGAGGATGCCCTCATGGCAGCCCGCCTGGCCTACTATCAGGCTATCTATAACTACCTGGTTGCCGAGAGCGATCTCGAGTATGTGCTGGGCAACACCCACTATGTGAGAGAATAATCTAGCCCATCTAGACTATTTAGAATATCTAGAGCATCTAGAATTAAAAGAGAAAGATAAAAAACAAAATATATCCATCAATGAAGACAAAGAAATTTTTACCGATTGCATTGCTCGTCCTGGCACTGGCATCCTGTTCCAGCAAAGACGACAAGAAGGCGACCGAGGTCAAGGAAGAGCTGCCCATCGTCGAGGTGGTAACCATTGGCCAGGAAGCCGTGAAACAGACCAGCGAGTACACAGGTACCGTTGAGGCGTTCAAGACCAACAACATCTCGTCGAACAGCGGTGCGCGCATCAAGCGCATCCTCGTTGACGTGGGCTCGCGTGTGGCCCGTGGCCAGCGCCTGGTCATTCTGGACGACGTGAACATCGCCCAGCAGCAGATTGCGCAAGCCAACCTGAAGCGCGAACTGGACCGTGCCCGCGAGTTGGTGAACATCGGCGGCGGCACGCAGCAGACTGTGGATCAGCTGCAGGCACAGTATGACGCTACCGCACGCGCTATCCGCACCATGCAGGAGAACACCGTGCTCACCTCGCCCGTGAGCGGCGTGGTAACCGCCAAGAACTATGATGCCGGCGACCTGCCCGCAGGACTTCCCGTACTGACCATCGAGCAGCAGAATCCCCTCAAGGTCATCGTCAACGTCAACGAGACCGAGTATCCCCACGTGAAGCGCGGCATGCCCGTGACGGTGAAGTTTGACACCTACGGTGAGGAGACCTTCCAGGGTCAGGTTTACCTGATTCATCCCACCGTCGATGCCACGAGCCGCACCTTCCAGGTCGAGGTGGCCATCACCAACCGCAGCGACAAGGTGCGCACAGGCATGTTTGCCCGCGTGAACTTCAACTACGGCACGACCACCAGTGTTGTCGTTCCTGACCGCGCCGTGCAGAAGCAGGTGGGCTCGGGCGTGCGCTACGTCTGGGTTTACCAGGGCGGCGAGGTCGAGCTGCGAGAGGTCGAACTGGGCCAGCGCCTGGAGGACCGTTACGAGGTGAAGGGCGGCCTTGTTGCCGGTACCCAAGTGGTGATTGCCGGTGCATCGCGCTTGCAGGATGGTGCCAAAGTTCAACTCAAGAAGTAACAACACCCGACTATGAGTTTATATTCCAGTTCAGTAAAACGACCAGTGACCACGATTCTCATCTTCGTGGCGCTGATTGTGCTGGGTCTGTTCTCGCTGCGCAGTCTGCCCATTGACCTGTTCCCCGACGTGGAGACCAACACCATCATGGTGATGACCAGCTACGCGGGAACCAGTGCATCGGACATCGAGCAGAACGTGACCCGCCCCCTTGAGAATGCCCTCAACTCGGTGGAGCACCTCAAGCACATCACCTCCAACAGCCGTGAGAACATCTCGATTGTCACCCTGGAGTTTGAATACGGATACGACATCGAGGCGTTGACCAACGATGTGCGCGACAAACTCGACATGGTGTCGAGTATGCTGCCCGACGATGCCAACACGCCCATCATCTTCAAGTTCAGCAGCGACATGATTCCTATCGTGCTGCTGTCGGTGCAGGCCAGCCAGAGTATGCCCGGCCTGTACAAGATTCTGGACGAGAACGTCGCCAACCCCCTGGCGCGTGTCGATGGTGTGGGTTCGGTGTCCATCGCCGGTGCCCCCAAGCGTGAGGTCCACGTCTATCTGGACCCCCTGCGCATGGAGGCCTATAACCTGAGTGTCGAGACCGTTGCCGCCCTCATCGGCGCCGAGAACCGCAACATCCCGGGCGGTACCTTTGACATCGGTAACGAGACCTACCCCCTGCGTGTGCAGGGTGAGTTCAGCGATCCCCAGCAGATGGGTGCCATGGTCGTGGGCATGTCGCCCAGCGGTGGCGTTGTCCACTTGCGTGACGTGGCTCGCATCGACGACTCGCTCGAGGAACGCGCCCAGGAGAGCTACAACAATGGCCAGAAGGGTGCGATGATTATCGTGCAGAAGCAGTCGGGTGCCAACTCGGTAGAGATTTCGACCAAGATTGCCCAGGAGCTGCCCAAGATTCAGAAGAACCTGCCCAGCGACATCAAGTTGGGTTACATCGTCGATACGAGCGACAACATCCGCAGCACCATCGCCTCGCTGGTCGAGACCGTGCTGTTCGCCCTGCTGTTCGTGGGTATCGTGGTGTTCGTCTTCCTGGGACGCTGGCGTGCTACCGTCATCGTGCTGGTGACCATCCCCATCTCGCTGATTGCCTCGTTCATCTACCTGTATGCCACGGGCAATTCACTGAACATCGTGTCGCTGTCGGCATTGTCCATCGCCATCGGTATGGTGGTCGATGACGCTATTGTGGTGCTCGAGAACGTCACTACACACATCGAGCGCGGTTCAGCACCCATGCAGGCCGCCGTCAACGGCACCAACGAGGTCGCCCTGTCGGTAATGGCTTCGACCTTGACGCTGATTGCCGTGTTCTTCCCGCTGACCATGGTCAAGGGTATGACCGGTGTGCTGTTCAAGCAGCTGGGTTGGATGGTGACCATCATGATGGTGCTCTCGCTCATCTGCGCCTTGATGCTGACCCCCATGCTGTGTAGCCGACTGCTGCGCCTCAATGTGGGTGACACCAAGATTTTCCAGAAGGTCTATGGCCCCATACTCAAGGTGCTCGACAAGATTGACGACTTCTATGCACGCGTGCTCGACAAGTGCGTCGCTCACCGCTGGATTACGGCAGCAACTGCCCTGGGTGTGTTTGTGTTCTCCATCTTCCTGATGAAGTTCGTCGGCACCGAGTTCTTCCCGACCAACGATAACGGTCGTCTGGGCGTCTCGCTCGAGCTGCCCATCGGCTCGCGTGTTGACCTTGCCAAGGACGTCAGCCAGCGCATCTACAAGGAGTGGACCGAGAAGTACCCCGAAATCCAGTCCTTCAACTATACCGTCGGCCAGGCCAGCAGTGACAACACCTTTGCCTCGATGCAGAGCAACGGTAGCCACATCATCTCGATGAACATCATGCTCAACAAGGCCAACGAGCGCAAGCGCGGCATCACCGAGATTGCCGGCATGATGCGTGAGGACCTCAAGAACTATCCCGAGTTGAAGCGCGCCCTCGTTAACGTGGGTGGCGGTCGTGGCGGCGGTATGAGCGGCCAGAACACGCTTAACTACGAGATTTACGGCTATGACTTCACCAAGACTGATAGCGTGGCCCAACGCCTGAAGCGCATCCTAGAGAAGGTGCCCGGCGCTGCCGACATCAACATCAGCCGCAGCGACTACCAGCCCGAGTATCATGTGGACTTCGACCGCGAGAAACTCGCCCTGTACGGCTTGAACCTGAGCACTGCGGCCACCGCCCTGCGCAACCGCATCAACGGTACGACGGCCAGCTACTTCCGCGAGGACGGTATGGAGTATGACATCAAGGTGATGTATGACCCTGAGCACCGCCGCAGCATCAGCGACATCGAGAACATCATGCTCTACAATGCGATGGGCAGTGGCGTGCGCCTCAAGGAGGTGGGTACCGTGACCGAGCAGTTCTATCCGCCCACCATCGAGCGTAAGGACCGTGAGCGCATCATCACCGTCTCGACTGTAGTCCAGGACCGCCCCATGAGTGAGATTATCGCCGAAGCCCAGCCCCTCATCGACAAGATGGACAAGCCCGCCGACGTGATGATTCAGCTCAGCGGTAGCTACGAGGACCAGCAAGACTCCTTCGGCGACCTGGCCACGTTGGGTCTGCTCATCATCCTGCTCGTTTACATCGTGATGGCCGGTCAGTTCGAGTCGTTCACCTATCCCGCCATCATCATGACTTCGATCATGTTCGCATTCTCGGGTATCGTGCTCATCCTGCTGTTGACACGCACCAACCTGAACGTGATGTCGATGATTGGTGCCATCATGCTGATTGGTATTGTGGTGAAAAACGGTATTGTGCTCATCGACTACATCAACCTGAACCGTGAACGTGGCATGAGTATCCGCCGTGCCGTTATCAACGGCGGTCACTCCCGTCTGCGTCCCGTGCTCATGACCTCACTGACCACTATCCTGGGTATGGTGCCCATGGCAGTCGGTACCGGTGTGGGTAGTGAGATGTGGCGACCCATGGGTATCGCCGTTATCGGTGGTCTGGCGATGTCAACGCTGATGACCCTGCTGTTCGTTCCCACGATGTACACCATCTTTGCGCTCACCGGCATCCGCCGCACCCGCAAGAAAATCCGCAAGGAGCACGCTAAATGATAGTTAATAGATATCAGATATTAGATAATAGTTGGGCATACGCCAACTAGAAATTAGGGACTAGAAACTAGAAACTAAACAGAGAATATGAAAGCGATATTTATAGCCTTTGACGAGGCCTATTACGACCGCATTATCGAGATGCTGCATCTGCTCAACTGCCGCGGATTCACCAGCTGGCGCGAGGTACAGGGGCGTGGCAGCAAGACCGGCGAGCCGCACTACGGCACCCATGCCTGGCCCTCTATCGCCTCGGCCATCCTCACCGTAGTCGATGACCGCCGTGTGGACGTCGTCCTCGACGAGCTCCACAGGATGGACCTGGCGACCCCCAAACTGGGTCTCCGCGCCTTTGTCCTCCCCGTCGAGCGCACCATCTGACCTTCCACAAACGCAGATTCACACACACTTCCCAACAGGCTCACCAGCTCCATGCCGCTGAGCCTGTTTTTGGGTGTTCAATCAGTCCGAAAAATATTTTTTGGACGATTTTTGGGAAAAAATTTGGTGGGTTGGGGAATTGGTTGTACCTTTGCAGTCGCTTTTGGAAATTATGGCGGGATAGCTCAGTCGGTTAGAGCGTCGGATTCATAACCCGGAGGTCCTGAGTTCAATTCTCAGTCCCGCTACCAGAATGGCAATACGGTGCGTCTCACTTTCGGGTGAGGCGTACTTTTTTTTATATTACCAAGAAAATGGCTGCGGTGACGAGGCCAAGCAGGGTGATGGCGATGGACGAGAGGATGATCATGGCGTCGTTGCGCGTGTAGTGGCCTTGGGGCAGGCGCCAGCGCCACTGAATCCAACGCATCAACATCCATGCTAACCAGCCTGTGAGCAGCCCCACAACCATTCCTCCCAGGATGTCGCCGGGGTAGTGAACGCCCAGATACATGCGGCTGTAGCATTGCATCAGTGCCCACACGGTCAAGCCGATGGTCAGTGACCTGTTGCGGAAAAGCAGCGCCATAAAGGTGATGATGGCAAAGGAATTGGCGGCGTGGCTCGACACAAAGCCATACATGCCGCCACGGTAGCCGTTGACGATGTGGACGGCATCGCCCAGCGACGGGTCATGGGAGGGCCTGAGCCGCTCCACCAGCTGCTTGATGATGCCTGATGATACTTGGTCGGCCAGGACAAAGGCGAGTACCAGCATTGCGAGTACCAGCAGAGCATGTCGGCGGTTTTGGTGCAGCAGCACCCATAATAAGGCGACAAGAATCAGCAGTGATGACCACTTGGCAGACACCATCCACCACAACGCATCCTGGAACACGTCGTGAAATCCGTTGATGGCCAATAAGGCTTCAGTGTCTATGTCTATCAAGTAGTCAAGCATTGGTTTAGTCTCTAGTTTCTAGTCTCTGGTTTTTAGTCTCTAGTTTCTGGTTTTAGGTTTAGATAATTTCGACGTTGGTGGCGTTAATCCATGCCTTGTGGCCGCCTGCGGTGGACACTTGCAGCCACTTGCCGCTGGCCTTGTCGGCGATGGAATCGACAATCTCGACGCGGGTGCCCTGCATCAGTTCAAAGGCTTCTTCCTCCTTGTCGCGCGGCTCGCGAGGAGCGGTGCTTAAGGTCACCTTTTCGGGCATGATGATGGCTCCGCTGGCGCCCGTCGCCTTGTTGTGGACGTGGAAAGCGGCGAGATTGGCCAGGATGCTGGCCACAATCAGCACAGCACCGCCAAAAAAGCCGATTTTTCTCATCAGCACGTTGTCCATAAACAGGTAGATGGCCACTCCGGCGAGGAACAGCAAGAAGGTGATGATGGCGATGATGGCCCATGCGTTGCTCGACAGGCGGCTCACCATCTGGTCCACCCAGTTGCTGAACCATGACTCACCGGCATCGTCGGGCAGCTGCATCTTGCCGCGCACAAACTCCAGGTTGAATCGTGCGTCATTGTTCGACGGGTCGAGCAACAGGGCTCGCTCGTAGTAGAGAACGGCATGGACGTTGTCCTTGAGGCGATAGTAGGTGTCGCCGATGTTGCAGTACAGTGCTGACGACACACCCGTCTCCTTGGCCTCCTGGAGGTAAAGTTGCAGCGCCTCGTTGTAGAGTTCCTGCTTATAGGCCTGGTTCGCCTTGTCGATGTTGGCATTGGCAGCCACTATGGGCAGCGCCAGCACGGTTAACAATATGGTGATGATGAATCGTTTCATATGTTTAAGTTTCTAGTCCCTAGTCCCTAGTTGGCATCTGCCAACTCCTAACTCCTAACTCCTAACTCCTAACTCCTAACTTCTAACTCCTCTTTTCACACTCTCCAGACGGTCGATGATGTCGGCTGCCTCGTCGAGCACGGCATTCATGTCGCCCGATGCCAGCTCTGGGGCATACTGGGCAAACTCGCACTTGTCAATGAGGTCCATCGACGCCTTGCGCAACTGCTCGTCGATGCCGTACTGTTCCAGCTCAGCATTGATGTTGTCCTTGCTCAGCTCGCTCACGGGAATCGACAGCTTGTCGCTCATGTAGCCCCACAGGGCGTTGAGCATCTCGGCATAGAAGCCGCTGCGGTCGTTGCGTGTGGCAAAGCCGCGGGCGGTCTTCAGGCGGCGCTGAGCGACCTTGCTGGCGCGTTTGGAACGCATACGGCGCACGTCGGCACGTTCCTTCAACTGCTTGCGGTAGTACAGCAACAGTGCAATCACAGCCAGCAGCGGCAACAGGAACCACAGCCAGTAGGTCCAGCTGTCCACGATGTAGCCGTGTGACTTCTTCAGCCCCAGGTCACCGCTCTTGATGGGACGGATGTCCATATTCTTCATGCGGTAGTGATTGCTGGGCTGGCCCTCGCCCTTGGCTACGGAAAGGTGGCGTCCGGGAACGGTGATGGTCACATACTTGCCCTGATCAGGGTCAAAGTAGGAGAATTCGCTGTCGGGAATGTCAAATTCGCCGGCATATTGGGGGATGAACGTGTAGTCCATCACCACCTTGCCGCTCATGTCGCCGGCACCGTCATTGACCTGGACATCGGTTTTGGGGTCATAGACGTCGAACTGGTCGGGGAACTTGATTTCGGGCGCCTTGATGTACTTGATGTTACCCGTGCCGAGGATAGTGTAGCGGTAGGTGGCGGCGCTGTAGGTCTTGAGGCCCGTGGCAGGCTTCACGTCGGTGGTGACGTTGAATTTTCCCACGGCGCCCGTAAACGATGCGGGTTTGGGCTCGGGCAGCGGCAGAATGTGGATGGTGGCCTTGTTGCTGGTGACCTTAAGGTCTTTCTCCACGGGCTTGCTGATGGTGCCGAAGATGCTGCGGAAGGTATCGAACTGCACCACGCTCACGTCATAGTTACCCGACGTGATGGTGAGGTCGCCGCTCTGCTGGGGATAGAGGATGCACTTCTTGAGCACTGCCACCATATACTGCTGCCCGTTGAAGGTTTCGACCTTGTTGAGGCTGGGCTGCATCGGTATTTCCTCAATGAGGAAGCCGTCAAACGAGGGCTGGATGGTGGGAATGAACTGCGACACCTGATACTTGGTGTACAGCTTGATGGTGCACACAACCGCCTGCTGTTCATAGACGCGTGGCTTGGACATCTCGATGCGCACAAACAGGTCCTTACCGCTCACCTCCTTATCGGCAGTCTGCGTCATGGGGTCGCTGTATTGCGTCGGGGCACCGGGTGTGCGCTGCGTCTGTTGGCTGGGCTGGCTGCTGCCCGAGGGCAGCACCTCGATGGTGAAGGCCTTGGTTGCATAGTGCTTGCCCCCGACAGTGATGGATGCCGCGCCGATGTGGCACTTGCCGGTTCCGGTAGCCTTATAAATCATGGTGTACTCCTCACTCGAACTGCTGCTCGACTTGCCGTTGACCCACGACGAGCTGTAGCTGTGCGACACGCTGGGGCCGTAGATGAGTTTGGCGCCGGTCACTTCGGGGGGTGCAAAGTTACTGCCCTCACCGTTGGTGAGCACAAACGTGACGTTGAATTTGTTGCCCTCGACTACCTGGCGCGGCGCCTCGACGGTAAACGATGCCGCCTGGGCCGCGATGACGAACAAGAGCAGGATTGCTATGTTGATGATTCGCTTCATTAGTTTTTAGACTTTAGACCTTAGATCTTAGCTTGGGGATTACCACTTTTTGTTGGTGCGCTGGCGTTCGTGGCGCTGCTGTTGCGCCTGTTGGGCGTTGATGCGCTGCTGGGTGGCACGCTCGCGGTCCTGCATGGCCTTGAGCACCTGCTCGGCGTTCTGCTGGCTCATGCCGCCCTGCTGTTGCTGTTTTTGCTGGTCCTGTTTATCCTGATTCTGTTGGTCTTGGTTCTGCTTGTCTTGATTTTGTTTGTCCTTATTCTGGTCTTGGTTATCTTTGTTCTGGTCCTTGTTCTGGTCCTTGTTCTGGTCTTTGTTTTGGTCCTTGTCTTGATTCTTATCTTGATTCTGGTCCTTGTTGTCCTTGTTTTTGTCCTGTTGCTGCTTCTTGAGCTGGGCTAGGCGCAGGTTGTGACGTGCCTGGTCGTCATCTGGGTTGCAACGCAGGGCATGCTTGTAAAACTCAACGGCCTGGTCATACTGCTGGCGGCCGTAGGCGATGTTGCCCAGGTCGTAGCAGGCCTTGCCACGCAGCTGTTTGTCCTGAGCGCCCTTGGCAAGGTTGGTGAGCAGACCTTCGGCCTGTTTCATCGGATTCTTGTCATCGTTTTCCTGCGAGGTCACGCTTCCCTGCCGCATGAGAGCAGTGGCAAGGTTGAACTGGGCTTTCTCGCTGGCAGGGTTGGCCTGCAGGGCCTTGCGGTATTCGACTTCGGCCTCGGCATAGCGTTTTTTCTCATACAGCTTGTTGCCGTTGCGCAGGCACACGCGTTCCTGCTTGGTCATCTTGGGACCCTTGTCCGCTGCCAGTGAGGGTAGGGTAGTGCCCAATGCCAACAGCAGGGCCAGTGCCACTGTGAGCAGGTTATTTCTCGTCAGTGTTATCTTGTTTCTTGTCAGTCTCATGGTTGACAGTGTTCTGATTCTTTTCCTTAGTAAAGAAATTATACTTCTTGAGCCACGGATTCTTGCGTTCGAGCAACAGCAGCAGGCCCAGCAGCAACAGCAGGGCGATGGTGGCGAACACGGGGAACTGTTCGTCGTGCTGCGTGTAGCTCACTGCGGCAAGGTCGCTCTTGGCCAGCTTGTCGAGCGTTTCCTGCAGGGTAGAGACAGCATCTGATGCCGTGCCCGAGATATAGACGCCCTTGCCGGCATTGGCAATCTTCTGTGCCATCTCCTCGTTGAGGTAGGTGGTCACGGGATTACCCTCGTCGTCGGTCAGGTAGCCGCCATCCATGGGGATGGGAGCGCCTGTGGTGGAGCCCACACCGATGACATCGACCTGAACGCCCAACTTGGCAGCCTCCTTTGCAGCGCTGACGGCATCATCCTCAAAGTTCTCGCCGTCGGTGATGATAATGATGGCTTTCTGCGACTTCTTGCTCTGCGAGAAGCCGTTCATCGCCAGGTTGATGGCGGCACCGATGGCGGTGCCCTGGGTGGGTGCCATATTGGTGTTGATGCCGTTCAGGAACAGCTTGGCCGAGGCAGCGTCGCTGGTCATGGGCATCTGCATGTAGGCATTACCTGCAAACACGATAAGTCCCACCTTATTGTTCTCCAAGCGGTCGATGAGTTTCTGCAGAATCATTTTGGAACGCTGCAGGCGGCTCACGTCCTGGGGATTGTCTGTGCTGGACGCGTTCATTGAGTTGGACACGTCAACAGCGACCATCACCTCGATGCCGTGCACCTTGGTCGTCGTCTTGCTGGAGCCGGCACGCGGACGGGCGAGCACCACGATGACCATCGTGAGCAACAGCAGTTCCAGCACCAGGCGTATCCATGGCTTGTAGCGCGACACCTCGGGCATCAGCGGCTCGATAGAGGCGCGCTTGCCGTAACGCTCCAGACGCTTGTGGCGATCGCGGCGGTTCCACAGGAACAGCAGCACCAGCACGGGCAGCAGGAGCAGCAGGTAGAAATATTGCGGATGAGCAAAATTGATCATAATTTCTTTAGTCCTTAGTCCTTAGTTTTTAGTCCTTAGTCCTTAGTTTTTAGTTTTTGGTTCTCGTAAAAAACTCCTAACTCCTAATTCCTAACTTCTAACTTATGGGATATGCCTCAACAATGTGTAGTCGAGCAACAGGCTCAACAGCAGCAATCCCAGCAGGAGCAGTGCCCAGGGCTCGTAGTGGTCCTCGGTGTGGGTGAAGCGCTGCACGTCCATGTGGGTCTTCTCCAACTGGTCGATTTCCTTGAAGATGCTGCGCAGCACGCTGCCCGAGGTGGCGCGGAAGTACTTGCCGCCCGTCCTTGAAGCGATGGTCTTCAGGGTGGCCTCGTCGATGACCACGGGCATGCGCTGATACTGGATGTTGCCGGCATAGTCGATGGCTACGGGATACTCGGCAGTGCCGTTGCTGCCCACGCCGATAGTATAAATCTTGATACCGTACTTGCGGGCGATGTCGGCAGCGGTGTTGGGGGCGACGACGCCAGTGTTGTTGGAACCGTCGGTGAGCAGGATAATGCTCTTGCTCTTGGCCTTGCCGTCGCGGATGCGGTTGATGGCGGTGGCGATACCGTCACCGATGGCAGTACCGTCCTCCAGGGCACCGATTTCGGTTAAGCCGATGGCATTGACGAGCGTGGCGTTGTCCATCGTCATGGGCACCTGGGTGAAACTCTCGCCGGCAAACAGCACCAGGCCGATATTGTCATGGTCACGGCCGCTGACGAACTGTGTGGCCACCTTCTTGGCACTCTCGAAGCGGTTGGGTGAGAAATCCTTGGCGAGCATACTGGTGGACACGTCAAGGGCGAGGACGATGTCGGTACCCTCCACGTCGCTGGTGGACCAGCTGTCCTTGGTCTGCGGGCGGCACAGGATGACGATGAGGCAAGCCAGTGCGCCCAGCTTGAGTGCAAAAGAAAAATGCTTGAGCCACACCTTCCAGCTCGTGCCCAGGCCGTCGAACGCGCGTGTTGACGACACGTTCATCTCGGGTTCGTTCTTGTCTTGGCTATAGATGTACCATGCGATGAGCGGAATCATCAGCACGGGCAGGAGCCACAGCCATCCTGGATGAGCAAGGTTCATCATTTCTTCACCTCCTCTTTCTTTTCAAGTTGTTCAACAGGGCGGGTTGCCTCGACAAAGTTCACGGCACGCTGGTAGGCCACCTCGTTGTCGTCGGCAAGCGGACGGGCATTGGCAAACTTCACGATGTCGGCGACCTCAAGAATCATCTCCAACTGCTCGTTCACCGCCTTGGTTTCGTCGTTCTTTTTCAACGTGTCGATAATCTGCGACGAGGTCATCTCCACAGCGTTGATGTGGAAACGGCGGTCGATATACACGCGCAGGATGTCGGTCAATCCCGTGAAATACTCCTTCTCCTGGCCACGTTGCCACAGTTGGGCAGCCTTGAGGTTCTGCAGGTTAATCATCGCCTCCTCGTAGGGCGGCAGACGCTTCTTGCTGGGTTTCAACGGGTTGATGCCCTTCTTGTAATACTTGCGGTAAGCCCAGATGCCTGCGCCAATCAGCAACAGTGCCAGCAGCCATGCCCACCAGTAGTCGGGGAGCCAGTCCAGCAGGTTAAAGGGCACTTCCTCGACAGGCTTGATGTCGTGAATGTCCTTCATCTTGCTCACGTCAACGGGCAGCACCTTGAGGGTGAGCTGGTTGCAGAAGGCGGTATCGCCGTTGATGACGTAGGGGATGGGCTTGATGACCCACAGGCCCGAGTCAAAGCTCTGGATGATGAGGTCACGGTTAATCTGGATGCGGTTGTTGTCCAGGTCGATGGTGTCGGCGGCAGGGCGTCCGGCAATCTCGACCATGGCGCTCAACGTGTCGGCCTGCTCGTTGGGGAAGAAGCCGCGTGCCTGCTTGTCCTGGGTGATTTCCAGGTGCAAGGTCGTGGTCTTGCCCATGAGCAGTGTGGCGCTGTCGAGCTTAGCCTTGAAGGTGACGTTGCCGCCCAGCGCCGCTGTCATGGTAGCCAGCAGCAGGGTGGCAGTCATCATGATATGTCTCACATGTTGTGACATGATTTTTAGCTTTTAGTCCCTAGTCTCTAGAAAAGCTAGAGAATCTAGAATATCTAGAAAAGTGAACTTCTAACTTCTAACTCCTAACTCCTAACTTCTAACTTCTAACTAACTCCTCACTCCTCGGTTCTTGAACAGTCCCATCAGTGCTGATACGTAGTCCTCGTCGGTTGCTACACTCGCCAGGTCGACGTTGCAGCGCTGCAGCGTGCTGCCCATCATCTGCTGCTGGTTGTACCACCAGCGGCTATAGGCGTCGCGCACGCGCTTGCTGCCGGTGTTCACCCACTTGAGGGTGCCGCGTTCGGCGTCACGCACACGCATCAGGCCCACGTCGGGAAGCTGTGCCTCGCGCTTGTCATAGACCTGCACAGCGATGACGTCGTGCTTGTGGTTGGCGATGGACAACGCCTTGCTGTAGTCGTGTTCGTCGATGAAGTCGCTTACCAGGAAGGTGGTGCAGCGTTTCTTCAAGGCGCCGGTCATGTATTCCAGCACCATGTTGATGTCGGTGCCGGTGTTTTCGGGCTGGAAGTCGAGCAGTTCGCGGATGACGAGCAGGATGTGCTTGCGACCCTTCTTGGGCGGGATGAATTTCTCCACCTTGTCGCTGAAGAAGATGACGCCCACCTTGTCGTTGTTCTGGATAGCCGAGAAGGCGATGGTGGCACCGATTTCGGCCATCATCTCACGCTTGGCGACACCCACGGCGCCAAAGTCCTTGCTGCCGCTGACGTCGACAAGGAGCATCACCGTGAGTTCGCGTTCCTCTTCATAGACCTTCACATAGGGGCGGTTGTAGCGGGCCGTGACGTTCCAGTCGATGTCGCGCACGTCGTCACCATACTGGTACTCGCGCACCTCGCTGAAGGTCATACCCCTGCCCTTGAAGGCCGAGTGGTACTCGCCGGCAAATATGTTCTGCGACAGGCCCTTGGTCTTGATTTCAATCTTGCGGACCTTGCGCAATAACTCATTAGTATCCATTTTTTAGTTTTCAGTTTTCAGTTGTCAGTTGTCAGTAGTTAGCGGATGCTAACTCCTGACTTCTAACTCTTAACTCCTAACTAATTAGGGAACTGCTATCTTGTCAAGGATGTTGCTGATGATTTCGTCGGCAGTGATGTTGTTGGCCTCGGCCTCATAGCTCAGGCCCAGGCGGTGACGCATCACATCGTGGCAAACGGCACGCACGTCCTCGGGAATGACATAGCCGCGGTTGCGCAGGAAGGCGTATGCCCTGGATGCCAATGCCATGTTGATGGATGCGCGGGGCGATGCACCGAACGAAATCATGCTCTTGAGGTCATTCATGCCGTAGTCGCCCGGGAAGCGGGTGGCAAACACGATGTCCACGATATATTTCTGGATCTTCTCGTCGATGTAGATCTGCTGAACCACCTTGCGCGTGTCAACGATGTCGGCGGGCGTGACCATGGGGCGTACCTCGACTGGGTCGGGGGCGATGTTCATCTTGATGATGTCGCTCTCCTCGCTCTTGCTGGGATAGCCGATGAGCACCTTCATCAGGAAACGGTCCACCTGGGCCTCGGGCAGGGGATAGGTGCCTTCCTGCTCAATGGGGTTCTGGGTGGCAAGCACCAGGAAGGGGTCATCGAGTTTGAAGGTCTGTTCGCCGATGGTCACCTGACGTTCCTGCATGGCTTCGAGCAGGGCGCTCTGCACCTTGGCCGGGGCACGGTTAATCTCGTCGGCAAGGACGAAGTTGGCAAATACCGGGCCCTTCTTCACCTCGAACTGCTCCTTCTTGATGCTGTAAATCATCGTACCCACCACGTCGGCGGGGAGCAGGTCGGGGGTGAACTGGATGCGCGAGAAGCGTGCGTCAATCAGCGACGCCAGGGTGCTGATGGCCTTGGTCTTGGCGAGACCGGGGACACCCTCGAGCAGCACGTGCCCGTTGGCGAGCAGCGCGATGAGCAGCGAGTCCACGAGGTGCTTCTGGCCCACGATGGTCTGGTCCATACCCTGGCGAATCATATTCACGAAATTACTCTTACTTGCAATCAGGTCATTCAACTCCCTGATATTGACTGTTTCTGCCATAACAATATTGTTTTTTCTGTTTCTAGTCGATTGTTCGCTATTTTACAACGTGCAAAAGTACATCATAGAAAAACACCACCGCGTGAAAATGACGTTAATTTAACAAATATATTGTTAAAAGATTAACAGTATATGATTTGAATAGCATCGACGACAAAAGTCAATAGAGTCCGTTATTCATAATTATAAGAGAAAATTTGGGGGAAATGATTGCCAATTCGGAATTATTAATCAACTTATTTTTAACGATTTATGAACAAGTACGAAACCGTTTTCATTTTGACTCCCGTTTTGTCTGATGATCAGATGAAGGAAACGGTAGAAAAGTTCAAGAGCGTGCTCACCGACAATGGTGGCAAGATCGAGAACGAAGAGAACTGGGGATTGCGCAAGCTCGCTTATCCCATCGAGAACAAGAACACTGGTTTTTACACCCTGATTGAGTTTGAGGGCGAACCCACCATCGTTGCAAAGCTGGAAACCGCTTTCCGTCGCGATGAGAAGGTGATCCGTTTCCTCACCTTCCGTCTGGACAAGTATGCTGCCGAGTACGCTATCAAGCGTCGCGCCGTGCGCAAGGCCAAGCAGGAAGAGCGCGCCGCTCAGGAGGCTGCCGAGAAGGAAGCTGCTCCCGTAGCAGTTGAGGCTCCCGCCGCAGTTGAAGAGGCACCCGCTGCCGAGGCTTAAAAAACCAACGAGTTAAACTTTTAATTAGGAAGTAAAAAACTATGGCACAAGAACAAATGAGGCCCAACAATCAGGGCGAAATCCGTTATCTGACTCCGCTGTCAGTTGACACCCGCAAGAAGAAATACTGCCGTTTCAAACGCAGCGGTATCAAGTACATCGACTACAAGGATCCCGAATTCTTGAAGAAGTTCCTCAACGAGCAAGGCAAGATCCTGCCCCGCCGCATCACCGGTACTTCGCTGAAGTTCCAGCGCCGCGTGGCTAAGGCTGTTAAGCGTGCCCGTCATCTGGCATTGCTGCCCTATGTGACCGACTTGATGAAATAAACAACCCGATTACACAAAGGAGGAAACTATTATGAAGATTATATTGAAAGAAGATATCGTCAATCTTGGTTTCAAGAACGACGTTGTGGAAGTGAAGAACGGCTATGGCCGCAACTATCTGATTCCTCAGGGCAAGGCTATCCTGGCTACCCCCAGTGCACTGAAGATTCACGCCGAGAATCTGCGTCAGCAGGCTCACAAGCTGGCTAAGGTGAAGGCCGACGCCGAGGAGGCTGCCAAGACATTTGAGGGTGTATTCCTGACCATCCCCGTTAAGGTGAGCCCCACGGGCACCATCTACGGTTCGGTTGGCGCTAACCAGGTACACGAGGCTCTGCTCGCTGCCGGTCACAATGTAGACCGCAAGATCGTGAGCGTTCACGAGAGCATCAAGACCCCCGGTAAGTACACCGGTATCGTGCGTCTGCACAAGGAAGTTGCTGTCGAGATTCCCTTTGAGGTAATCGCCGAGAACGCCGAGGAGCTCGCCGCAGAGCGCGCTGCCCGCAAGGCCGAGGAGGCTGCTCACCAGGCTGCCCTCGCCGCCGCTAAGGCTGCTGAGGAAGGCGCTGAGGAGGCTGAGGAGGCTGTTGAGGGTGAGGCTCCCGCCGAGGAAGCTCCCGCTGCAGAGTAATAAAACAACATGATAATGACGAAGACACCGACCTTCTCCACATGGTCGGTGTTTTCTTTTAGTTAGGAGTGAGGAGTTAGGAGTGAGGAGTTAGAAGTTGGTCATCCGCATCTGAAAACTGAAAACTGAAAACTGAAAACTGAAAACTGAAAACTGAAAACTGAAAACTGAAAACTGAAAAATTATGACCAAGCATATTGTAATGTTTAAACTGCAGGGCAGCGACGAGGTGCGCCGTGAAACCGCCCTGCGTTTCAAGGCAGCCCTTGACGCGCTGCCCGAGCAGATTGATGTGCTGCAGAGCATTGAGGTTGCCCTGAACGAGAATCCTGCCGAGGATTGGGACATCGTCCTGACCGCCATCGTGCCCACGCTGGCCGACGTTGCCACCTATGCCAAGCATCCCGCCCATGTCGCTGCTGCCGCCATCATCAGCGAGGTGAAAGAGGCCCGTGCCTGTGTGGACTACAACTGCTGATGCAGTGGGGCTGACGTCATGTTAATAACTTTTTGTGGATAAAATGTGCCCGCGAGTGACGGGAAAATTGTAACTTTGTTGTCGGTCTAGATGGGACGGCCACGCCAAGGCGAGGCCCTGCAATAGGACCAGCCATTAAGCATAACACTGACACCAAGCATTTTATCGACAAGACATGAACGGAATAGGTAAACTATACTTCAAATACGGGACAATGGGCTCGGCCAAGACGGCGATGCTGTTGACCCAAGCCTACAACTTTGAGGAGCGCGGCATGCAATACCTGTGCATGAAGCCCATCATCGATGACCGCGAGAAGGATAACGTCATCCGCTCCCGCATCGGCATCGAGCGCAAGTGCACGTGGATTTATCCTGACACCGACTTGTATGAAATGCTCAAGGAACTGTTTGAGCGCACGCTGGTGGTCAAGGACTGGATACTCATCGACGAGTCGCAGTTCCTGTCGGAGCAGCAGATAGACCAGTTGGCGCGCATCGTCGACGACTATGGCGTGAACGTGGTGTGCTACGGCCTGAGGACCGACTTCCAGAGCCACATGTTCGAGGGGTCGCGCCGCCTGTTTGAACTTGCCGACACCATCGAGGAAATCAAGTCCACCTGCTCCTGCGGCCGTAAGACCATCATCAACGCGCGCATCGATAGCACCGGCAACATCGTCACCGACGGTAACCAGGTCGAGATTGGCGGTGACGACAAGTACGTCGCCCTGTGCCGCCGTTGCTGGCGCAACCGTCGCATCGAGAGCACCAGCCGCGGTGCCATCAAGTTTGAGGACGAGTAGTTTTTTAGGCTTTAGGTATTAGGCTTTAGGTATTAGGTATTAGGTATTAGGCGTTAGGTGACATCCGCATCCCTAACGCCTAATACCTATAAGCTAAAGCCTATTATTTCTTTTTATTGCTGGGGAACACCAGGTGCAAGAGCCATCCTACGATGGTGAGGGCGATACTGAATGCCAGTGCCCATCCCAGGTTCTGCACCTCGAAGTGCGGCTTGAGCAGCCATGAGCACAGCATTACCATTAGGGCATTGATGACAAAGGTGAACAGACCCAGCGTCAGGATGTTGATGGGTAACAAGAGCAGCTTGACCAGTGGCCGAATCCAGGTGTTGATGAAACCGAGGACGACGGCAATAATCGCAGCCCACCACCAGGGCTCAACATGTACGCCATCGAGGGTGAGCGCGGTGATGAGTACCGCCAGCGTCGAGATAATCAGTCTTGTAATCATAATGTCTTATTGTATATATTAATAATGTAATGTGCCAAGTGATGCCTTTGGGCACCCTAAAGGTACAACTTTTTTCGTTCTGCATGTCCTTTGATGGATGAAAAACGCTCATGTTGCTCGGAATCTCGATTTTTAGCAGTAATTTTGCAGCCTGAAACACGAAAACACCATCAGTATTATGACCGAAAAGACCAGAAAATACGTTAAACAGGCACAAGATTTTGTGATGATAACCATAGGACTGTTTTGCTACGCCTTTGGTTTCACGGCATTTATCCTTCCTGAAGAGATTGTGATTGGCAGTGTGACGGGTTTGTCATCGTTAATCCACTTCTGGACGGGAGCCAATGTTGCCGTTACCTACTATGTCATCAACATCATCCTGCTGGCTATCGCCTTTCGCAGCGTGGGCAAGCAGTTTGTGTTTCTCACCATCCTGGGTGCGACGATAGCGACGATATTCATCGGCATCCTTCAGCCGTTGTTCCCCACGCCCATTATCGCTCAACAGACCTTCATGAATGTCATCCTGGGTGCCGTGCTTTGCGGCTTGGGCTTGGGCACGGTGTTTATTCACGGTGGCAGCACGGGTGGCACCGACATCATTGCGGCGATGGTTGCCAAATACAGCACCATCTCGTTCGGCCGCACGATGATGTATTGCGATGTGCTCATCATCTGCTCGTCATGGCTGCTGTTCCACTCGATTGACAAGATTGTCTATGGTCTGATTTTCATGGTCATCTATTCGGTCACTGCCGACCGTGTCATCAACAACACGCGCCAGAGCGTCCAGTTCCTCATCATCAGCAAGAAGTGGCAGGAGATTGCCGACAACATCATTGCCGTCGCCCATCGTGGCTGCACCATCCTTGACGGCAAGGGCTGGTACACCAAGGATGCCGTGAAGATTGTCCTGGTGATGTGCCGCAAGCATGAGAGCGTGAACATCTTCCGCATCATCAAGGAGACCGACCGCGAGGCCATCATCACCCAGAGCAATGTGAACGGCGTCTACGGCTTCGGCTTTGACGAGTTGAAGGTGCGTGTTCACAACAAGAAGAAGAAGAACGACGACTCCAATCCTGCATAAAAGGCTACTACTGACATTATTAGGCGATAAACAAAAGGATAGCAAATCATCGGTTTTTGCTATCCTTTTGCTATGGATTAAATTTTTTTTTGCGCAAGATGTCACTTTTTGTGTCAAAAAATTGTATATTTTGAAATAAATACATATTTTTGCACTTCCTTCGTTGATGGAGGAAGTTTTTTTTGATTTACATTAACCAACTAATAACATTAATAACTGATGAGAAAAGTCTTATTCTTAACCTCGCTATTGCTTGCTGTCGCGGCAATAGCAGCACCTGTCTCGCCGGAGAAGGCGCAGCAGGCCGCAGCCCAATTCTTGCAACAGCACCGCCCGAACCTGACCGTCCAGTCAAAGCCCGTAGTGAGTGCTCCCCGCATGATGAACAATGGTCATTTATCGACCGAACAATCCAATTACTATATCTTCAACACCGTCGGTAAGAAAGGTTTCGTGATTGTATCGGGTGACGACCGCACGACGCCCATCCTGGGTTATACCGACAGCGGTTCGCTCGACCCCAATAATATGCCGGCCAACATGAAGGCATGGCTTGAGAACTATTCCAAGCAGATCAGCGCCCTCGACATGCTGGGCATCACTGGTGAGGGTTATTCTGCTCCACGTCCCACGCGCAACAGCATCTCGCCGCTGATTACCAGCCACTGGGACCAGGGCGCTCCCTATTGGACCCATTGCCCCGAGTTCATGGACATAACCGAGGAAGGTGATACCATTGGCGAGCTGGCTTACACGGGATGTGTTGCCACCTCGATGGCTCAAATCATGAACTATTACAAGTTCCCGTTGACCATTTCTAAACCCATACCATCCTATCAGGTTACCTATTATTATAATGAGGAATATGGTATCTTTGATACCGAAACTCTGGATCCCATCTACTTTGACTGGGAGAACATGAAGGACAATTACACAGGTGCCGAGACCGAAGCCGAGAAGGACGCTGTGGCATGGCTCATGCTCTATGCCGGCTGTGCTGCCCACATGCAGTATGGTACCAATGCCTCCAGCACCAGTGACCCCTATATCCCCACAGCCTTGAACGACTACTTCAACTATGACGCCAAGCTGGTTTACCGCAGCGACTACGAGCAGGCCGACTGGGAAGAGTTGATATATCAGGAACTGTATGCCGGACGTCCCATCATCTATAACGGACGCTCGGGCACCGGTGGCGGACACTCGTTTGTGTGCGACGGCTATGCCTACGGTGATTATTTCCACATCAACTGGGGCTGGGGTGGCCTGGGAGACGGCTACTTCGTACTGTCGGTGCTCAACCCCTATGCCGGCGGTGGCGTTGCCACTGTAACCAGCAGCGAGGGTTACAACATTGACCAGACCGCCATCATCGGTATCGTGCCGGGCTATTCGGGTGTTCCTGAAGAGGTTGACCACCGCTTGACCGTGTACAACATGTACTACACCGGTGCGCGCAGGTTTGAGCGCAGCGACAACGGTGCCTTCAAGCTGACCAAGAACCGTTACGTCAAGGTTACTGCCGAGGACCACATCGATGACGGCACCAAGTATCTGCGCGGCATCGCCCTGTATGACAGCGAAGACAACTTTGTACAGATGATTGCCCAGACCTATTACGGCCAGAGCACCCTCTCCATCACCGACTGCTGGCCTCCCCAACAGACCAGCACCACCTACACCTTCGGTGAGGGCATCACCAGCGGCACCTACAAGATTGTGCCCGTGTGCAGCATGCCCGGTTCAAATGTCTGGACGCCCATGATTGAGGGTGACCGCTATTACATCGCCGCCACCTTCGATGGCAATTGGGTGTCGTTTGCCGACCATCCCATCGAGAACCTGGAGGCTGTCAACTTTGAGTTCGCTGGTGGCGAGAAGGTGGGTATGGCCGAGCAGTGCTATGCGACGGTGAAGAACAACAGCGTTGACCGCTTCAGCGGCAAGATTTACCTGTATGTGGGCAACGAGCAGCTCGATGAGTACAGCCAGTACACCACGGTTGTCGAGGCCGAGATACCTGCAGGCGGCACCAAGGTGGTGACCTTCAACTTCACTCCCAAGAATGCCGGTACCAAGAACGTTTATCTGTCCACTCACGACAACAGCGATTGGTATGAGCCTATCCCCGGTACGGGTTCGGTGAATATCGCCGGCTCGACGGTCTATCCCATGAACCTGAGTGTTGACATCAACGCTTTGAACGCCGACGAGGACATGGTCATCTATGACAGCCACATCAAGTTCAAGGTCGATGTCACCAACAACAATACCGAGGGCGAGTACAACCGCTATATCCTGGCGCCGCTGTTCATCGTTGACGAGAACAACCACGGCTCGATGGTGACCTACCTGAGCAGCAACGTGGTTATCCCCGCTGGCGAGACCCAGACTTTCTATTTTGAGTTTGACAACCTGGCTTATGGCTCACGCTATGCCCTCAACATCTATGGCCGCAACGAGAACGAGGTGACTACCAATCTTGTTCATCCCGGCGAGTCCAAGTATTACACCATTCAGCCCGGTATGGTGGTTTGGGATGGCAACGGTAACCGCATGGGCTACAAGGCCTATAACGGCATCCGCGTTCCCGAGAATGCCGCTGCTGTGAGTCTGGAGGGTGTCAACCTGACCTCACTGATTCCCAACGAGAATCCCAACACGCTGTTCTATGTGGGTAATGCTACCAGGTACATTCCCGCCGGTCTTGAGTCCAAGAACGTCATCCAGAACAACGTAGCCCAGCGCGATATCGTTCTCAAGCATGGTTATGATTTCTTTGCACCCTACCGCTTCAGGGCCGACAACATCAGCTATGAGCGCACCTTCACCAAGGGCCGCCATGCAGGCCAGGAAGGCGGATGGAGCACGATGGTGCTGCCGTTTGCCGCTACCAGCGTTACTGCCGATGGCGAGGCTATCGACTGGATGCACAGCAGCACTGATGCCAAGGGTCTGTGGATTTGCAACTTCAATGAGGAGGAAGACAGCAGTGACGATGCTCACCTGCTTGCCAACTATGTGGGCGCCACGCTCGAGGCCAACGTGCCCTATTTCGTGGCTCCCTACGATGGCGGCACCGACGGTGTTGACATGCGTGGCAAGACCTACGTCTTCAGTGCCCAGAACGTTGTTGTCAAGCCCAATCCCACTGCCATCACCAGCGGCACCTACCACATGACCGTGGGCGAATATGCCAGCAAGATGGTCGAGGATGCTTACTTCCTCAATGCCGAGGGTAGCCACTTTATTCAGCAGGCTGTGGGCAGGGTGAACGCCTTTGAGGCCTACGCCAACAATGTGCGTCCCAACGTTGGCGCCCATGCCCAGCTGCAGATTCTCCTTGCCGAGGAAGGCCCCGTCAGCCTGCGTGGCGATGTGGACGGCAACGGCACGGTGAATATTTTGGACATCACCTTACTGATTGACCATGTCCTGAATGGCACTGAGGTTAACGAGGCTGGTGCCGATTGCGACCTCTCGGGCAGTGTGGGTATCAACGATGTGACTACACTCATCGATTACGTGCTGAATCAAGTTTGGCGCTAATCGTTAAGACATAAGCTTGAGTGAATTGCCTTGAGGGCGCTGTGTCATAATTGCTACATGGTAATATAACCGTGCTTTCGCACGGGAAAGCTTGTGCAAACTGAAGGCAAACGAGTTTACTCGATTTGCTGAA
>CACZNH010000029.1 GCA_902782465.1 uncultured Bacteroidales bacterium | reverse complement strand
TAGCCGTCTTGTACAGGGATTCCGTTCGGCTACGCCTCACTTCATCCCTGCCTATGACCTTGCGTCCCTAACGGGACTCTTTTACCGGACAACAATGAATTAAAATTAATTTGCTTAATTTCCCGCCTGCAGGGCGGTTATAATCCTTGCAATTGAATTATGACACGCCCTCCTGTTTTGTGATGGGGGTGATTAGGCAGGATTGTGACGGGCGTCGGTGGCCAGCAGGCGGTGGCCCAGGCGGCAATAGATGCATTTGCGGGCCTCGCAGTAGTTGCGGCGCAGCTGGATGAGGGCCTGGCTGGTGAGGGCGTCGTCGCACTTGATGCCTGCGGCCTTGAACATGGTCACAATGCTGTTCTGCTCGGGGCGGATGTCCTCGAGCAAGGCGATGGCGCGGTCGGTCATCTGGTAATCGTCGGTCAGTTCGCCGTAGGCATAGTAGAGTGGGGCGACGGTGTTGATGAGCACGATGTCGATGCTGCTGTTGCTCAAGGCTCGGCCAGCACTGGGTGACGGCTTGCCGAAGGAATAATGCGTGGTCCAGTAGCCGCTCAGCTCGAGATCGAACAGTTCTCGCAGGGCCTTGGTGTCGCTGGCATTGAGGATGTCGTTCATCAGGTTGAAGCCGCCCTTGACAAATTGGGCCAGCAGGGCGATGCGCCGGTAGGGGAAATTCTGCGGACGGCTGCGGAACAGGCGCCATGCCGTGCCCTCGATGGGACGCAGCGAGAATTTGTTGGCCAGGAAGGCATATTCACGCGTGAGTTGCTGGTAGTAGGTTTCGTTGTCGTGGGCACCGTTCAACAGTCCCGCCTGACCGAAAAGCAGCGCCTCGACCTGCAGGATGGAGTCGCTGTGCTTGTGCAGCAGGCGCAACGGCGTCACCCGAGCCAGCCGCTCGAAGGCATCGTTGTTGATGCCGAAGCCCAGCGTCCTGGCCAGCATCACATAGCAGATATCTTCCCAGCTGCCGTTGTAGCGTTCATACAACTCGCGCACACGGTCCACCTTGCCGTGCAGCCGCTCGAAGGCCAGCGCCTCAATCCACTCGGTAACGGTCAACTGTGGCACCTCCTGGAGACGTGCAGCGCAGGGCAGTTCCACCTTGGCATTGACCAGGCGGTCGTAACACTCATTGAAACGTGGCGACACCTGCAGTTCTACCTGTGGAATCAGTTCGCCGTTGATGCGATAGACTGGCGCATCGTCTTTCTCGACGATGTGCAGGATGACGCTGTCGTAGGCCGGGTCCTCGTCGTGGTGATGCCGCTTCCAGTCGCTGGCACGCACATGGATTTCGACGTTGCCCACCCACAGGTGGCCGTCAATCTCTATCTTGGCGTTGAAGAAGTCAGGACCGGCATCGGTATTCAGCAGCCCAGGGTCAATGACGCGCACACGGCGGCCGTCGTTGGTCACCATGTCCTCGCTGAGCCACAGCCTGTGCTGCCAGATGTATTGCAACAGTCCTTCCATATAGCAGTGCGAATTTACTGCTTTTTCGGCAAACGAGGGCCTAAAAGCGCTAAAAAATGAGATATGAGACGCAAGATTTTGCGTCTCTACAATAGTTTCACTACCTTTGCGTGTGTAATGATGCAGCGCGTGCGACATATCAGGCAGTGGATGAACAGCCACTACGGCGCCTCGGTGGGGTGGGCTATCGCTGTGCTCACGCTGTGGCAGTTGCTGATTGCCCTGTTCGGTGTGGACTTGTGCGACACGGGCTATTACCTCACTTTCTTTGAAAACATCTTCAAGTCCCCCGACAGTGTGGAGTACAATTTCATGTACTACCTGAGCGGTGTGGCGGGTGGTACCCTCAATGCCGTGCTGCCCGAGGGTGGCAAGTGGCTGGCGATGCGCATTGCTGGCGTGTTGTGCAACGTGGGCGTGATGGCGATACTGGCGAGTGCCCTGCGGCGCATTTTGCCTGCAACGGCGGTCATCCTGGGTTTCCTGATGGTGGTCGCTTCGTTGGTGCAGTTCCCTTATACCTTCAACAACGACCTGATGAGCGCCCTGCTGTGGGTCGCAGCCCTGGCGTTGACCTATCGGGGCCTCACGGGCGGCAAGCGGCGTTATCTGCTGCTGGCGGGTGTGATAGTGGGCATGAATACTTTTACCCGCATTCCCAATGTGCTGGCCGTGGGCCTGGTGGTGATGCCTTTCCTCGCCCGTTTATATAATAATAAGGTGTCGTGGCGTGACTGCTGGCGGCAATGCGGCGTCATGCTGATGGGTATTGTCCTCGGGACGCTTGCGATTATCGGCATGATGCTGGCGCTGGGGCACTGGGAAATCTTCAGGCAAAACATGTCCGACCTGCATGGCGTTGCTACGGGCAGCAGTGGCGAGGCGAGCCACAATGCCGGCGGCATGGTCATGGAGATGCTGCGCTTCTACCTCCAGTGCCTGCTCGTGGGACTGAAGATGCTGGCCTTGTGGTGTGCCTGCTGGTTGGCTGGACGGTATATCAGTAACCGCCCGTTGCGTTGGGCCGTATGGCTGGCCGTTGCGGTAGCAACCGTCTATTTCATGTGGCACCAGTCCCACATCATGCACCCGTTGTGGGTGATGTGTGTGGCAGGACTCGTGTGGGTCATCATCAAGGGTGGCAGCCGTGCCGTGGCGGCATGGCTGGGCCTGTTCATGCTGCTGGTGTTCCCGCTGGGCAGCGACGGTGCGACCAACAATGGCGGTATCATCGCCTGGATGGCGGCACCCGTGGCTGCACTGTTCTGGCAGCGCCGTGAGAATGTCATCTTCCCGCTGGCTTTCATCGCCGTGGGCTTGATACAGACGTTGACCGTGGGCGCCTACTTCGACGGCGGCGCCCTGTGGCACAAGACGGCGACCATCGACGACAGCCGTGCCGCATTCATCCATACGACCCCCGAACGAGCACAAATCATCAACGCGACCTTGCCTGAATTGAAACGCTTCGTTGCTGAGGGTGACACCCTGTTGTGCTATGGCAGCATCCCCATGATGAACCACCTGACGGGCACCGTGCCCGCCATGGGTTGCGCGTGGCCCGAACTGCTGAGTGCCAAAGCCCTTGCCAAGAGGTTGGGCAAGCTGGACATCAGATGCTATGAAGATAACAGCAGCCCCGCAATCTTACGGCAGAAGTTCAACAACCTGGGACCCTATTGGAGCGAGGCGACTGACGGATATCTCGAGGCCTATTCCATGCAGGATGGCAAGTTCCTGCTGCAGGAAAAAATGGATGCCCTCAAGAATTTCTTGGCCATACGTAAATATCAGCTCGTTTGGCAAAACGAGTGGTTTGCGCTGTATAAAGCTGATTGATAGGGGCCTATGTTTGAAGCCAAATAGGCTCCAAAAAAGAAAATTCAATTTTTCTGCCCAAAAATTTGGTCACGTCAAAAAGTCGCCATATCTTTGCACTCGCTTTTGAAAGGTACCTTAGCTCAGTGGTAGAGCAGTGGACTGAAAATCCGCGTGTCCCTGGTTCGATCCCCGGAGGTACCACATCAAAAACACAAAGCGACCGACTGCCCGCGCAGCCGGCCGTTTTTTGTGGATGTATGAAAAATGGGCATGTCTGTGATGGAAATTGAAAAATCTTTATTATTTTTGCGGGCGATACCTTTAATTATTGATACAATAACTAATTATTAATTTCTAAACATTATGATTATGAAACAATTTATCAAAACCACCATCCTGTTGCTGGCCATCCTGTTGCCCGCACTCGCCACAGCCCACGACTTCGAGGTCGATGGCATCTATTACAACATCAATGGCAACGAGGCCACCGTGACATACGCAGGTGATTTTAATATATTTTGCCCTGCGTATTCAGGCTCTGTTGTCATCCCAGCCACTGTCACCTACAATGGAACCACCTATCCGGTAACTTCTATCGAAGCCCTTGCGTTCGTGGAATGCTCTGAATTGACCAGCATCGTCATCCCAAACTCAGTAACTTCTATCGGTGACCAGGTGTTGTGCGACTGCCCTGGGCTGACCAGTATCTTGGTAGAAAGTGGCAATCCAAGATATGATTCTCGCAACAACTGCAATGCCATTATAGAGACCGCCATTAATACTTTAATTGCGGGCTGCAAGAACACGATTATCCCTAACACGGTAACTGCGATCGGTGACTTTGCGTTCATGGACTGCACTGGTCTGACCAGTATCGTCATTCCCAACTCGGTAACTGCTATCGGTAACTATGCGTTCGAGGGCTGCACTGGTCTGACCAACATCGTCATCCCTAACTCGGTAACTGCTATCGGTGACTGGGCGTTCTCTTACTGCAGTGAGCTGACCAGCATCGTGGTAGAAAGTGGCAATCCAAGATATGATTCTCGCAACAACAGCAATGCAATTATAGAGACCGCCGATAATGTGTTAATTGTTGGCTGCAAGAACACGACTATCCCCAACTCGGTGACTGCTATCGGTCACTTAGCGTTCTATATGTGCCATGGACTGACCAGCATCGTCATCCCTAACTCAGTAACTGTTATCGATGCCTGGGCGTTCGATAGCTGCACTGGACTGACCAGCATCGTCATTCCTAACTCGGTGACTGTTATCGGTGCCTGGGCGTTCGATAAATGCGAAGGTCTGACCAGCATCGACATAGGAAACTCGGTAACTTCTATCGGTAACTCGGCATTCTGTGATTGCAACGGTCTGACCAGCATCGTCATCCCCAATTCTGTAACAGAGATCGGTGACAGGGCGTTCTATAATTGCTGGCGGCTGACGGATGTGTATTGCTACATTGCTGACCTCTCGAGAGTATCGAGCGGGAACGAACAAT
This sequence comes from uncultured Bacteroidales bacterium, assembly GCA_902782465.1. GTDB lineage: Bacteria > Bacteroidota > Bacteroidia > Bacteroidales > Muribaculaceae > Sodaliphilus. The sequence goes on along the minus strand of CACZNH010000029.1, from coordinate 45,673 downwards.
TCTCATTGCAATTTTCATCAAACTATTCTGGTCGTACGCTTCATGTGCTGCAGGGAACAGCTGATGCCTACCGGGCTGACAAGAACTGGTATCCCTATTTCGGGCAGATTGTGGATGACTTAATCCCTGAACCTCTGTCTGGCGAGAACGCCGTCATCAATATGATTCTGGGCAGCAATGGTAGCACCGCTGCTGCCGACGTGAACGGTGATGGCGCAATCAACATCGCCGATGTCAACGCCCTCATCAGTATCATCTTGAGCGGCACCTGGAATTAGATATAACTGGTTGCCAAAATGACAACCGAGGTTGAGACTTAGGCATCCGAGACCGGAGGTACCACATCAAAAACACGAAGCGACCGACTGCCCGCGCAGCCGGCCGTTTTTTTGTTGGATGTGTGAAAAAATATGCATGATTGTGATGAAAAATGAAAAATTCTTATTACCTTTGGGGCGAAACTTTAAATCAATGTTTTTATTAACCATTATTTATTTCTAAACATTTTTATTATGAAACAATTCATCAAAACCACCATCCTGTTGCTGGCCATCCTGTTGCCAGCACTCGCCACAGCCCATGACTTCGAGGTCGATGGCATCTATTACAACATCAACGGCAACGAGGCCGAAGTAACCCATGGGAAAGATATTTACAGTCGCTATCATGGTGCGGTGACTATCCCAGCCAGCGTCACCTACAATGGAACCACCTACCCGGTAACTTCTATCGGCCAGCAGGCGTTCGCTAGATGCAGTGCTCTGACGAGCGTGGAGATCCCGAATTCTGTCACTTCCATCGGCAGGTGGGCGTTCACTGAATGCACTGGGCTGACCGGCATTGTGGTAGAAAGTGGCAATGCAACATTTGATTCGCGCGACAACAGCAATGCAATTATTGAGACCGCCTCTAATACTTTAATTGTTGGCTGCAAGAACACGACTATCCCCAACTCGGTAACTGCTATCGGTGACGAGGCGTTCGCTAACAACAGTGGTTTGACTAGCATCGACATCCCCAACTCGGTAACTTCTATCGGCCATCAGGCATTCGTTTACTGCAGTGGTCTGACCCGCATCGACATCCCTAACTCGGTCACTGAGATCGGTATGTTAGCATTCGCTGAATGCACTGGGCTGACCTGCATCGTGGTAGAAAATGGCAATCCAAGATATGATTCGCGCGACAACAGCAATGCAATTATAGAGACCGCCGATAATACGTTATTTTTGGGCTGCAAGAACACGATTATCCCCAACTCGATAACTGCTATCGGTGACAGGGCGTTCGCTTACTGCCATGGACTTACCAGCATCGACATCCCCAACTCGGTAACTGCTATCGGTGACCAGGCGTTCGAATGCTGCACTGAACTTACCAGCATCGACATTCCCAACTCGGTAACTGAGATCGGTATGTATGCGTTCGCTGAATGCAGTGGTCTGGCCAGCATCGTGGTAGAAAGTGGCAATGCAACATTTGATTCGCGCAACAACTGCAATGTAATTATAGAGACCGCCTCTAATACTTTAATTGTTGGCTGCAAGAACACGATTATCCCCAACTCGGTAACTGCTATCGGTCATGCGGCGTTCTATGGCTGTACAGGACTGCCTAGCATCGATATCCCCAACTCTGTTACTTTTATCGATGACGAGGCGTTCTATGACTGCTTTGGACTGATGGATGTGTATTGCTACATTGCTGACCTCTCGAGAGTATCGAGCGGGAATTATCAATTCTCATTGAATAATTCTTATTACGCTCGTCGTACGCTGCATGTGCTGCAGGGGACGGCAGATGCCTACCGGGCTGACGAGAACTGGAATCCCTGTTTCGGACGGATTGTTGAAGATATATTCCTAGGAACGCCGTCATCAATATGATTCTGGGCAGCAATGGTAGCACCGCTGCTGCCGACGTGAACGGTGATGGCGCAATCAACATCGCCGATGTCAACGCCCTAATCGACATCATCCTGAACTGATCCGCAACGAGACCTGAGGTACCACATCAAAAAAACACGAAGCGACCGACTGCCTGCGCAGCCGGCCGTTTTTTTGTGTGGATGTATGGAAAAAATATGCATGATTGTGATGAATATAGAAAAATTATTATTACATTTGCGACCGAGATCATTAATCAATGATTTAATCACAAGAATATTAACTTTTAATACATAAGGAAATGAAACAACTCTTACGTTTCTCCATCCTGTTGCTGGCTATCCTGATGCCCGCACTCGCGACGGCCTACGACTTCGAGGTCGATGGCATCTTTTACAACATCAACGGCAACGAGGCCACTGTGACCTACAATGGTTTATATGACTATTCAGGCTCTGTCACTATCCCCGCCACCGTCACCTGCAATGGAACAACCTACCTGGTAACTTCTATCGGCAAGTTTGCGTTCTATAACTGCAGCAGCCTGACCAGCGTCACGATCCCAAACTCGGTCACCTCCATCGGTGTCTCAGCGTTTGATTCCTGCAGCGGTCTGATGAGCGTGTCCATTCCCAACTCGGTCACCTTCATTGGCAACGGCGCTTTTTCTTACTGCAGTGGTCTGACGAGTGTGACCATCTCCAATTCGGTCACTTATATCGGTGATGAGGTCTTCTCAGGATGTAGCGGTCTTATCAGCATCACTATTCCCAACTCGGTCACGTCAATCGGCAATTGGGCATTCAATGAATGCATTGGACTGACGAGTGTGACGATCCCAAACTCAGTCATTTACATTGGTGAGGGTGCTTTTCGATACTGTAGCAGTCTGATGAGCGTGACCATCCCGAACTCGGTCACCACCATCGGCGACTCTGCGTTTGATCACTGCAGCGGTCTGATGAGTGTGACTATTCCGAACTCGGTCACCTCCATCAAGGATGATGCGTTCCATGCCTGCTTGAGTTTGAAGGATATGTATAGTTATATTGCCAACCCAACTGCGGTCCAAATGAGTTCTTATGCGTTTTATGATATGTCTGCAGACTATTCGGGACGCACGCTTCATGTACTGCAAGGGACGGGCGACATCTATCGAGCCGACGCGCACTGGTATCCCTATTTCGGACGGATTGTTGAAGACTTGAAGCCTGATGTGCCTGGAGACATTAATGGCGACCGTGGGGTCAATATTGCTGATGTGAATGCCATCATCAACATCATCTTAAGCGGAAATGGAAACAACGCTGCTGCCGACGTGAATGGCGATGGCGCAATCAACATCGCCGACGTCAACGCCGTCATCGACATCATCCTGAGCGGCGCCTGGAATTAGATATACCTGGTTGTAAAAATGGTAACCGAGGGTTAAGACTCATCCGTCCGAGACCTGAGGTGCCACATCAGTAAAACACGAAGCGACCGACTGCCCCAAGCAGCCGGCCGTTTTTATCTTTGTGACATCTGTAGCGAAGCCACTGTCACGAGTTGTTCCGATGTAGCAGGCTGTGGGATTTGATAATTTGAGAGGGTGAAAAACAAATATTTTTTCGTGTTTTTGCAGCAAATTACATTATTCACGTTATAAATTGCTCGCATTATGTAAAAAGAATCATTACTTTTTCGGACGCTCGTCCTGGTGGTGGCCATGATGTGCGCCCTTGGCGTCAGTGCCCAAGAGGCCTATGCTGTGTACACGGCGGATAACACGGCGCTGTCGTTCTACTACGACAACCAGCGCGATTCCCGCCTGGGCAGGATCTACGACCTGAACACGGGAATCAACAGAGTCGGTTGGGAATTGGACCACACCTGTAGCGAGGTGACCAATGCGGTCATTGACCCCTCGTTTGCCGATGCCCGCCCGACGACAACCTACGATTGGTTTTATGGGATGAATAAAATTGACACCATTATCGGTCTGGAGTACCTGAACACCAGCGAGGTGACCATTATGAACTGGATGTTCGGGCACAGCACTAATTTGGAGCACATCGACGTGAGTCACTTTAACACCGATAAGGTGACCTCGATGTACGCAATGTTCGGGGACTGCGAAAAACTAAAGACCCTTGACCTGTCCAACTGGAACACAGCCAATGTGACCGACATGGACATGATGTTCTCATTCTGTCTCGAACTGAAAACCATCTATGTGGGCAGTGGCTGGAACACCGATTGCGTCACTCAATCAGAGCATATGTTCGCAAACAACTTTGCCATAGTGGGCGGCCAGGGCACAGCCTGGGACGCATCCAACCCGAGGGACAAGACTTATGCCCACATCGATGGCGGCCCCGACAACCCCGGCTATTTCAGCGAGAAGCCGGCACCCATGCGCGGTGACGTGAACAGCGACGGCGCCGTTGATATTGCCGACGTGGTGCTCCTGATTGACGTGCTGCTGGTTAATGGAACGGCCCCTGAAAATGCCGACTGTGACCAAGGACTATTATGATTGGAGTAACTACAAGTTGTGTGAGGGTAACTACAACTCGTTGACCAAGTATTGCACCAATAGCGCCTATGGCATGGTTGACAACCTGACGGAACTCGAGCCTGAAGACGATGCCGCTTGGGTGAACTGGGGCCCGGCATGGCGCATACCAAGCAACGAGCAATTCACCGAGCTGGAGGAGAACTGCGTCTGGAAGTGGGCAGAAAAAGACGGTGTGGAAGGCCGCTTGGTTACTGGGCCTAATGGCAACAGCATCTTCATACCGGCCACAGAGCGCTACGACTACTGGTCACGCACGCTCAATGCCGGAATACCTTTCTACGCCTACGGCCGGAGCTTTAGTCAAGAAGATGCAGTGTGGTGGCTCATGTGGGCACCCCGTAATTGTGCCTACTATGTGCGTGCCGTGTGCGTGCCGTAGGATGAGCGCTTTTCTTCCTGACACGAAAGATGGGGACGCAACAGTTATCACTCGTGCGTCAACGATGAGAGTAAACTGATTACATCAGAGAGAGCGGACTTCATTCGCCTTTGGTGTTGCTGGCACGGAGTTCCCAGGTGAAGGGGGCTTGGTCCTCGCGCTGGACGGTGACAGGCATGCCGACGTAGGCAAAGTGCTCCTTCAGGGTGATGATGTCCTTGTCGAGCAGGCGGATGCAGCCCTCACTGGCGCGGCCGGGGACGGTGTTCTCGTTGTTGGTGCTGCCATGGATGCCGATGCCGCGGTGTCCGGGCGTCTCCAGGCGCAGGAACCAGTGGCCGTAAGCCTTGATCTCGCCGCGGCCGTCCTTGAAATCGTGCTTCCATGTCGAGGCATCCTGAATCATTGTGATTTTGAAGGGCTTGCCTGTTGGCGACTCGGGAGTGCGCATGTCGCCGCGCCGTTGCTTGTTGCCCTTGTTCTTGCCCATGCAGCAGGGATACTGTGCCACCAACACAGTGTCGCCCGTGGCATTGCGGTCATACACGCTGAGCACCTGGTTTTGCTTGGAAACGACGATGAATGCGGTGCCGCTGGGCTTGTCGGGCAGCGGTGGCAGCTGCAGTGCGGGCTTCAGGCTGTCACTGTCGGCAAGCTGGGTTATGGCGGTAGCTGGCTGTGTCTCATTGGTGCCATTGGAGCAAGCAGTTGCACCTATGGGCAGCATCAGGGAAATCAGTATCGAGAGTTTAAAGTGCATATTTAATATTTATTTATTCAGCGCAAAATTACTAAAAAGCTTGGAACTGTGCAATAAAAAAAGAATCCGTCGCCTTATCCAAAGGAAACGGACTCGTTTGTGTGCTAATAAAAACTATAAACTTGTGGTTATGAAAATGTAACTGATGTTGCTGTCTTGATTTTTATCAAGAAAATACCGTTATTCTTTTCGCTCGCAAAAATAATACATACAAATGTTGCAAATCAAAAAATATATACCAATAGGCCTATTTTGTCGATAAATCTTCATATGGCCTCTTGTTTTTGAGTAGGACAAGAGGACTTTTGTGTCAATCGGTTGCATAGTCCGATGATTTAAAAGCATGGAAAATTTTGTTAAGCGCTTAGAATTTATTATCTTTGCACCCACTAAATGATATCAACAATTTTATAAATAGTATTTAGTTATGTATATTGAAGAAATTCATGCCAGAGAGATTCTGGATTCGCGTGGCAATCCTACTGTAGAAGTTGAAGTGACCCTCGAGAGCGGCGATATGGGCCGTGCATCGGTGCCCAGTGGCGCATCCACGGGCGAGAACGAGGCCCTCGAGTTGCGTGACGGCGACAAGAAGCGTTACGGCGGCAAGGGCGTCTTGAAGGCCGTCAAGAACGTCAACGAGATTATTGCTCCCGAGATTGAGGGTATGGATGCCTTTGATCAGCGCGCCATCGATATGGCGATGATCAAGCTCGACGGCACCCCCACCAAGAGCAAGCTCGGTGCTAACGCCATCCTGGGCGTATCGCTCGCCGTGGCTCACGCTGCTGCCAACTACTTCGGTGTGCCCCTGTATCGCTACATCGGCGGTACCAACGCTCACGTGCTGCCCGTGCCCATGATGAACATCATCAACGGTGGTGCACACAGCGACGCTCCCATCGCCTTCCAGGAGTTCATGATTCGCCCCGTGGGTGCCAAGACCGAGGTCGAGGCCGTTCGCATGGGTGCTGAGGTATTCCACGCCCTGGCCAAGCTGCTCAAGAAGCGCGGCCTGAGCACTGCCGTGGGTGATGAGGGTGGTTTCGCTCCCGCACTCAATGGCATCGAGGACGCTCTGGACAGCATCGTTCAAGCCATCAAGGATGCCGGTTACAAGCCCGGTACCGATGTGAAGATTGCTATGGACTGCGCTGCCAGCGAGTTTGCCGTAGTTGAGAAGGGTAAGTACTACTACGACTACCGTCAGCTCAAGAGCGGTCTGCCCAAGGATCCCAAGGGCAAAAAGCTCACCTGCGACCAGCAGATCAAGTATCTCGAGCAGCTCATCACCAAGTATCCCATCGACTCTATCGAGGACGGTCTCGACGAGAACGACTGGGACGGCTGGGTAAAGCTCACCAAGAAGATTGGCGACCGCTGCCAGCTCGTGGGTGACGACCTGTTCGTGACCAACGTGAAGTTCCTGGAGAAGGGTATCAAGATGGGTGCTGCCAACTCAATCCTCATCAAGGTGAACCAGATTGGTTCGCTCACCGAGACGCTCGACGCTATCGAGATGGCACACCGTCATGGTTACACCACCGTGACCTCGCACCGCAGCGGTGAGACCGAGGACACCACCATCGCCGACATCGCCGTGGCCACCAACAGCGGCCAGATCAAGACCGGTTCGCTCTCGCGCACCGACCGCATGGCCAAGTACAACCAGCTCATCCGCATCGAGGAAGAGCTCGCCGAGGCTGCCGAGTACGGCTACAAGAAACTCATCTGATTTCCCTAACGGCGAATTGAAACCATTAATCGGGGGCACTTCATTTTTGAGGTGCCCCCGAATTAATGAAATTTGTTATAACATATTGCTACAGTGGTTCCCAATCTTTGCCATTGTCTAGTGTTTCAAATTTCAGTGGTTCATATTTGTTACTATCATAATACCCCATAAATGCCCATATACCGAAAATTGTGATAACCCCCAAGAGCATCATACCGATGATTACCCACTTAGGATGTTTAAACTTTTTCTTTTTGAAATATTGTAAAGCAAGTTTGTAGAGAATTGATAATAACAGTGTAATCAATATTGTCACCAATGCCGTTAATGCGAACATTCTGATTTCGTGCAGATTCTCAAGTTCATTGAACCTTGCATGAAATCTAAGGCCATCGTGTGCAATACTCCATAGTTTATCGCGATTGGTGTATCTGATGTAGCTATCGCCCACTACATCAGGTTCTGGTTTTATGCCAATGAAATCAGTTGAGCCAACATAGTCAATCGTCAAACTGGCAATGTATTGTGTTGTGGCAGTAGTGGTTTTGAATACTACTTCGGCTTTTCTAAGATCTTCAAAGTTTAGCAATAAATTAGGCCTTTTCCAATCGTCAGCAGTTAAAGATCGAGACACGGGGATAACCATGTCACTATCAGATACTATAATATAGTTCTCGGTTATTCCCCAACTCTTGTCAACCTGATTTTTACGAAATTCAAATAGCCTATGTATGGGGAAAGTCCATATCTGTCCATTGCAATACTTGTTATTGATATTCCCCATTTTGTAGTTCCCATATTGCCAGTAATAATTTGAATGCATTTGGAGTGTATCATCTTTAAAAAAAACGGATTTTTTAGGATAGACAGCATAATGGCGCCCAAAATGGTGACGGTTTTTGGTTTTAATGGTCAGATAAGCCAAATTAAAATACGAATTGGGGTCTATGTCCGTGGTATCGAGAAGTGATGTTGCATACGATCTGACTTTGTCTTCTTTTGAAAGACTTGAGTAAAATGTTCCGTTATTATTCTTTTCATTCCACAGTGCCCCATAAAGAACAATTTCACCGATATTTGGTTTATCCCATGAATAATTCCTCACGACAGAGATGTGCACAGCACCAGTATCCATTAATGAAGAGGTTCCAATATGAATTTCGGTGAAATGTTCAGGAACTCGGTATGCAGACCATAACAGATGGCTGAAAAAGCACAATAGAAGTATAGTTATCACCAATTTGCAGCATAACGAGAATTTCGAATTATTTCTAATATACTCACCGAGTGTAACCTTTAGAGTTGTGTTCGAAGCCGATTGAATATGGAATAAATTCATAAGAATGTAGTTATTTGGTAAATATTAGTTAGAAGTCTTTTTAGTCTAAAACATTATAGCGTTGTTGTTAGAGACTTCCAGTAGCCATTTCCAGACGGGTTTCACCTCAATAGTGCCGTATTCATCAGTAATGGTGGACTCTTCGTCATTGGTGAGGATAAGTCTTTTTTCGCAGGGTAACACCTTGGGCAGTGCCTTTAGTGCATTGACTTCGCGGTTGAAGGTGTCATCCAATTTTTTGATGCTGTAAGAAACCTGTATGGCAAGTTTGTCCTCGGGAACATAAAAGTCCACCTCGATGTGTTTGTTATAGAAGAATATCCGCTCATTGTTGGTGTCATGCCCATATCGGCGGAATAGAGCCAGTGCAACGGCATTCTCCAATAGTGCTGATTCTCCATTGATGAGGAAGAGATTGAGTACGCCATTGTCAACAAAATAGTATTTGCTTGATGTCTCGCGGTCGGCAAAGGGGGCATTGATGTTGCGCAACCTGAGCAACAACCATGCCGTCTCGCTGAATTCAATATATGACCTCACGGTGGGAGTGGTGATTTTGCCACTCACCGACGAAAGCACGTGGGCCAGGCGGTTATAAGTTACAAATTTGCAGACATTCTCAGCAAGTTTCTTCAGCAACAGGCGCAAACTGCTCGGATAGGAAATCCTATTGCGATTGCAGATGTCGCTCAGATAGATTTTTTGGAATGTACTGCTCAGGTAATCTCGCTTGATGGTTAGCCCAATGGATTCAGGCAATCCACCCCAACAGAGATACTCATTCCATTGCCTGATTATCTTGGAACGGTCCTCTGTGGCCAGCAGCGTGTTACTGTCCCACTTGATGTCGCATGCTCTCAAGTATTCCTTGAAATCGTAGGGATACACTTCGGTGGTCATGTAACGACCTCCCAATGTGGTCATGATTTCGCTGGAGAACATCTTGGCGTTGCTTCCTGTAATCCATACCTTGTACTTGGCGTCGGCCAGTCTCCTGGCAAACTTATCCCATCCATTGATGTTCTGAATCTCGTCGAGGAACAGCATTGGGCGCGCGTCATACATCTCGGTGTGACATTCAAGAATGCGTTCGAAGTCCTCTATCGTGAAGTTCTCGAGACGATCATCCTCAAAGTTAAGGTACAGCATCTCGTTCCATCCATGCCCTTCGGCAAGCATTTGTTGCATCTTCTGGTAAAGCATGAATGATTTTCCTGCACGTCGCACGCCCATAAAAACTTGCCGCGGATATTCATCCGTAGGCAGCTGGCGTGGCACGATTTCGTACCTCTCGACATCTCTCTGATTAGAGGCGAGTATCTGTTTGAGAATCTGCTTATCAACCATCTTTTAAATATGATTTAAAATAATTGCCACAAAATTATAAATAATATTTTAAATCTGCAAACCATTTGGACTTTTTTTAAGGGTGGGGGCTTTAAACTTTTTGGCGGTTTGGGTATCTTATAACGGTGTAAGCGTGGTGGTGATGTCAAAAAATGATGTCAAATCATGCTGTGGATTAAAAAATATGCTTACTTTTGTGACGTTAACAAATAATGAATTGATTATGAAGAAAGTTTTATTTTCTCTTATTGCCCTGATGGCGGTAATGACCGTTCAGGCGCAGTCGATTTGCGGCACTTGGCGCAGCATGCAACCCATTATTGAAACTGCCGAGGATGGGTCGCTGGAGATTCAGAACCTTACCTGCACCTTTAACGAGGACGGCACCTACTCCTTCATTGACGAGCTCACGATGTCGACGGAGCCTGCTCCCACTATGGCCCTGGAGATTGCCACCAGCATCGATATCAAGGGCACTTATACCCTCGAGGGTGATAAGCTGACCCTGACCCCTGACATCGATACCTACAAGTATGAGATTCTGAGCATCTCGGTGAATGGTCAGGTCGGTGCTAATCCCATGATCAAGTCTCAAATCAACGCAATTTTCAAGAGCCCCGAATTCAAGGAGCAGTTTGCTGCAGTTCAAGAGAACACCGTCAAGGTGGGGGAAGCATCGCTCGAGATGACCAATGAAGGTACGACGGTGAACTTTGTTCGCTTCGCTACTATCGAGAACTAATCGACACATCAGTTATTAAAGAAACAGAATCCCGCAAGCCAACGGCCTGCGGGATTTTTGTTTTCCGTCGCCCTTACAGGGCTAGTATATTTGTTTATCCTTTTGCAGGGGTTCCGCGAACCGCAGGTTCGCTTTACCACCTGCCTTTATTCTTGCCGTCCCTTGCGGGACTTGGCCACGCCAAAGCGAAGCCCTACGCTTCTAACTCCTAATTCCTAACTCCTCACGATCCCGTGTAGTAGCATTTCACCTCGCCCACGGGCAGTTTGCCGACCAGGAGCAGGGGGATGCGGCTGTCGTCGGTAGAGAGCCACACGGTGATGTTGTCGCTAGACTTCTTGCCGCCCTCTTGGGTGAAGCGGAAGTGGATGCAGTGGGCCTGACGTTTCTTGCCGTCGCGCATCTTGATGCTCTCCACACCCTTGTAGTTGATGGTGAGGTACTCCTTCTCTTTGCCCGAGAAGATGACGGTGGTGTAGTTCTTGTTGCGGCTCAACTCGTCGTAGTCCAGGTTGCGCAGCATGTAGAAAACGCTCACCATGTCATAGGCCTGTGCCTTTGCACTCAGTTCAATCGAGGTATTGCCTTTCTTGCGGTAGCGTGTGCAGTGGGCTTTGGTGTGGCTGTAGTCGTAGGAGAACTTGATGACGTCGCGGGCATAGTAGTCCTTCTCGTGGGTGGCTTTCTCGTAGCGCAGGGGCCTGAGCTTGGAGTCCATCGTGCAGCGCAGGGTGTCGCGCACGGGATAGACCTTGTCGGCCCACGAGCGCGTCTTGCCCGTGAGTTGCGAGTAGTAGCCGCCGTCCTTGGTCTTGCTGATGCTCAGTGTCGCGTCGGCGGCATGTTTCCATATCATGCCCCAGTGATAGACGATTTCATAGTTCAGCGTCTCCTTGCTGAAATCCCTTGCGCTTGCCTGCAGGGGAAACAACAGGGCCATGGCAAGCAATGCCGTAGTAATCCAAGTTTTCATTTCTCGTGTCATTAGGTTTTATTCCCTCTTTAGACCACTGGCGGTGCTATAGGTTTAATGGCCCGTTACTGTCCCGGTTTCCTAGTCACCACAGCATAACTGTTATCGTAGTTGATGGTGGTGTATTCCAGGGATGAGCCTTGGCATTTATCGATGTTGATGTTGCCACCCTCAAAATCGGGGAGTGCCGTCATCGTTAAAGTCAGCACTGCTGCCGTGTCAGGCGGATATGCGGTTTGTTCCATGGAATAGACGGCCACGATCCAGCTGCCGTTTTTCAGTTTGTTGGCTTGGTTCATCTTCATTTTACGGCTGTACTTTGTCAACTCGATTTCCTCAAGTGTCAGGCCCTCGGGCAGATTCATGTTGAATTGGAAACCTTGGGTGGGCTCGCTGTTTTCCAGCATTACCTGTACCATGACGGTAGAATCGGGGGTGATTTCAAAGTCCTCGATATAGATGCGTCCGTTGCCCTGCGCCAGGGCAGTTACGGTGGCGGCTACAGTCAGCAAAGCGATGAAAAAACGTTTCATATCCTGTCTATTGTTACTGGTCGCAAAAGTACACTATCTTTTTCATACAGGCAAATGCCGAAATAGATAGGATTGCCATTTTTTAGAAAAAATAACGGTCAAAATACTTGACAATATACCAATAATGTTGTAACTTTGCCACGTCGAAAATGATATATTTACCATTAAATACCAATTTATACTATGAAAGACATGAAATCTGAGATTCAGCAGCGCTATCTGTGTGAGCAGCGCGACAAGGAGTTCCTGGAACTCTATCACCCCACGCTTGACGCGATGATGGAACAGGGCATGCCCCTGAGCAAAGCCCGTCGTGCCGCCGTGGAATTTACCATTGCCAATGGACATCCGCATTATCATGTGGACCTGGAGCGGGCTTACCGCTGTGTGTGCCGCCTGCTCAATGCCGACGATAAGAAGGCGTGCAATGCCCGGACCTACCGTAACATTGACGAGATGGGTCTACCCAAACGCCGCCTGCGCCAGCAGATGTATTATGAGATTGCAGAGCATGTGTCGCGCCTGCTTAAACGCGGTATGAGTGTGGAGAGTGCACTGGCCCATGTGCTGAATCACTGCCGCGCCTCGCGCTTCTTCATCAGCCCCGCTACTGCTTTGACCAAAATCTGTACTTATTCAAGAACCCGCGCTATGCGCTAAAATCCAAATTTACCATGAATCGACACAATTATCGCATCGACATCGTCATTGACCTGGACGATATCCAGCAAGCCATTTACACCGAGGGAGTATGGCATCCCGCTGCCAATGCCACCGCCTGGGGCGTGGACAGCAGTAATGAACCCATCGTTGACCGCCGCGTGCGTGAGGGCCTGGACGACCTGATGGCTCGCATGAGCGGCTACATCATGGACAGTAACATCAACTTTAATCTGGAGCGCCAGAATATCATTCTGGGGCTTGGGTTGGAAAAACGGCCGTTGCTGTCTCTTGCCCGCGACTTGAAAAACGCCATGATTGCGGCGCTTGCCAACTACACGTTGATGAGCCTGTATGGCGATGAGGACAGCATCTACGGCACGGCATGGCGCCTGCATCGCGCCCGCGTGCTGCTGTTGCTTTCCAGGCCGTGATTAGGGGAGTTTGTGGATGAGGGTGAGGCCGTCGCGCAGGGGAATGATGACTTTCTCGACGCGGCGGTCTTCTTTTACCTTGTCATTGAATTCCATCACGCCACGGGTCTGAGCCTCGCGCTGTGCCTTGGGGTCAACGACCTTGCCCGCCCACAGGGTGTTATCGGCGATGATATAGCCTCCGGGATTGAGGTAGTCCATCACCAGATCGTAATACTCTACATACTGGCGCTTGTTGGCGTCGATGAAGACGAGGTCATAGCGTTCGCCCAGCGCGGGCACGATGTCGCGGGCGTCGCCGATGTGCAGGCGCACACGCTTGCCGTAGGGCGACAGCGTCAGGTGTTCACGGATGAAGTCTTCCTGCTCGTCGTTGATTTCGATGGTATCGACATGGCAGTCATCATCGGGCAGCCCCTCGGCAAGGCAGAGCGCCGAATAGCCGCTGAATGTACCCAGTTCCAGCACCCGCCGCGGTGCGACCATGCGGGTGAGCATCTTGATGAGGCGTCCCTGCAGGTGCCCCGAACACATGTGCCAGTAGTAGTTCTGCACGTGGGTATCGTGGTCGATGCGTGCCAGTGCCGCCGGCTCCTCGTCGATATGCCCCAAAATATATTCCTCTAACTCCTCGTTCATTTCTCAAACAACCTGGTTAATGTCAAACAACTTGTACAACTATGAACAACTTAAACAACTTGTTTTTTATTAATTTTCAATGCTTTTGGTTCGATGACCATAAACCATACGATTGGCTGGAACAATTGACCGTTTTTCTTCATCATAGAAATATCGTTCGATTTCAGCATACTGTGGCATAAAACTAACCAAAATACCGCATGGCAGTTTGAGTAGACGCATATAATTGAAAAGCTGAGCCCGATGGTCTCCAATCAGTTTTGGTACAGACTTACATTCAACAATAATGTCTTCTTTACAAATGAAATCTATTCGGAAAGTTGCTTCCATCTTAAGACCTTGATAGGTTGGATGAAAAGAAACTTCTCTCTTGAACGGGATATTCTTTTGAGTTAACTCAATTTGCAGTCCTTCTTGGTAACATGATTCGTTTAGTCCTGCTCCCAGCACCTTGTGAACCTGATGAATGGCTCCAACAACATCATAGATGTGCTCTCTTAACTTGACTGCGTCAATCATAAAAGACAGTTGTTTATGTTGTTCAACGTTGTTCAGGTTGTTTGATGAGGGAGGAAGGAGTGGAGGGCGAGGCGGTAGCTGTCGAGGCCGAAGCCGGCGACGATGCCCTTGCTGACGGGAGACAAGAGGGACTTGTGACGGAACGGCTCGCGGGCGTAGATGTTGCTGATGTGGACTTCGACCACGGGGGCGGTGATGGCGGCGACGGCATCGGCGATGGCGACCGACGTGTGGGTGTAGCCGCCGGCGTTGAGGATGATGCCGCAGTCGTCAAAGCCCACGGCCTGCAGGCGGTCCACGATTTCGCCCTCGATGTTACTCTGATAGACGTCAATCGTGTGCTGCGGGAACTGCTCGATGAGCTCCTGCAGATACTGGTCGAGGGAGCGGTTGCCATAGACCTCGGGTTCACGCCGTCCCACGAGGTTCAGGTTGGGGCCGTTGATGATGTGGATGACCATTATTTCTTAAAATAGTAGAGGAAGGAGGCGATGCCTTGCAGGGCGGGTTTGCGCTGCCCCTCGATTTCCATCTTGAAGTCAATCTCGGCCTTGCAGATGCCGCGCAGGTCGGCGATGTTGTGCAGCTTGGTGACGAGGCGCACGCGGCTGCCGGTGATGACGGGCTGGCCGAAGCGCATCTTGTCCATGCCGTAGTTGACCTGCATCTCCAGGTTGTTGACCTCGATAATCTGGTTCCACAGGTGGGGAATCAGTGACATGGTGAGGTAGCCGTGGGCGATGGTGCTGTGATAGGCACTCTCGGCCTTGGCGCGTTCCACGTCCACGTGAATCCACTGGTGGTCGAGCGTGGCGTCGGCAAACATGTTGATGCGGTCCTGGTCCACCAGCAGCCAATCGCTGGCACCGAGTTCCTGTCCCAGATAGGAGGCAAATTCCTCGTAAGAATTGATGGTAAGCATTATTTATCTTGTGTTTTAAGTTGTTATCATTATAGTATCTATAGAAGCTATAATAACTATAGTTTCTATAGCGAATAATCAAGGTTCATTTTTGAGGCGGCGGCGCATGATGAGGGCGGTGACCATGCTGGTGAGCAGCCCGACGGCGGCTACCAGGGCGAGGGTGACGATGACGTCGGTCCACTCGACCTCGACAGGGTAGGCGTTGATAATCATGTTGGCGGGGTCGCCGCTGAGCCGCAGCCAGCCGAACTGCTGCTGGCACAGGCACAGCACCAAGCCGATAACCACACCCGTCACGGCGCCCACCAGGGTGATGAGCCAGCCCTGCAGGACGAAGATGCGGGAAATCTGGCGGTCGTTAGCGCCCAGAGCACGCAGCGTGGCGATGCTCTCATCCTTCTCGATGATGAGCAGCGACAGGGTGCTGATGACGTTGAAGGTGGCGATGACTAGGATGAAGGCCAGCAGCAGGAAGGCCATCCACTTCTCGATGTTGACGAGGCGGTAGGCTTCGCGTTGCTGCATCAGGCGGTTTTTCACCTGATAGCTATTTCCCAACGCCTGGGTGATGCTGCGCATCACTTGGCTTTCATTGGCTCCCGCGGCCAGTTTCACTTCGATTTGAGTGGCCTCGGTTTCATAGTCGAACAGTTCCTGTGCTACGTCGAGCGGCACATAGATAAGGTCAGCGTCATAGCTGTTCTGCTGCAGCTGGAAGATGCCCGACATAAAAAGCGAGTCCTGCCTGAAGGCGCCCATCGGGTTGGCGAGGTTGACGCGTCCTTGACGTTGCGGGGCATAGAGCTGTATCATGCCCAAGAACTCGGGACGCACGCACAGCCTGACGGCAGGCCCAGCACCGGCCACGGCATAGCGTGACACCTGGTCACGAAGTTTCCAGACGCCATCGACGATAACCGAGTCCATGTCGTTCATCATGTTGTAGTCGTCGGGGACGCCCTTGAGGCGCACGGGCATCTGCAACTGGGCATATACCGCCAGCGCTTGGTCCTCGATGACGGGGACGGCACGTTCGACGCCGGGAATGGCGCTCACGACGGTGATGACGCTGTCGGCATCGATGATGGTCTTGCCCAGGGTCGCGGTGATGGCGACTTGCGGGTCAAGCATCGCCAGCTTGCCCATGATGAGCCCCCTGAAGCCGTTGAACACGCTCAGCACGCAGATGAGCGCAGCGGTAGCCACCACGACGCCGCAAACGGCGACTATCGAGATGATGTTCACTGCCTGATGACCTTTCTTGGACACCAGGTAACGCCACGCTATCTTCAACGGTAAAGACATTTTAGTTTTTAGTTTTTAGTCCTTAGTCCTTAGTTGGCATCCGCCATATCACTCCTCGCTCCTCTCTCCACTCTCCTCACTTTTCTTGTCCTTGGCGAGGAGTTGGTCGATGTGGTCGATGTAGTCGAGCGAGTCGTCGATGTGGAACTTCAGTTCGGGGCAGCGGCGCAGCTGGTAGCGCACCTGCTGGGCGAGCTGGTGGCGGATGCCGCGCTCGTTGGCGTTGATGTTGTCCATGATGGCCTGGGCGTTCTCGCTGGGGAAGATGCTGAGGCGCACGTTAGCCACGCTCAAGTCGGGCGAGACGCGCACACTGCTCACGCTGACGAGCGTGCCGCGTGTCTTGGCGGTCTCACGGCGAAAGATTTCGCTCAGTTCCTTCTGCACCAGGCGGCTGATTTTCTGTTGTCTTGTCGTATCCATAATGTTGTTTTGGTCTTATTTCAAACTGCAAAGGTAGTGCAAGCCGAGTGGAGAACAAAAAGAATTTATTCTTTTTTTATCCCAAGGCGCCGGCCTACCTTCGCTGCAAGCAACGGTAGTAAAAAGTCTTTAGACCTTAGGCTTTAGGCCTTAGACTTTAGTCCTTAGTGAGGGAAAAAGCAGGGTGCGCCTGCTGTGAAGCGGCACACCCTGTTTGCTGTGACTAACGGAACGATATCAATTTCTAAGTTGCCACATCAAGATAGAAATCACCCGTTTCTTCATCCTGAACAATGTCCATATAATAGTGGTATCCTACAGGGATAACATAGTACTTGTTGCTCTTAACCAAAGTATTGCGTGCTTTGTAGTACCAATTATAATCATGATAATTCAGCCAAGCTATTGCAGTGGGCATGTTGGATATAGTCGGGCCATAACGGACTCCGTCAATAACAAGGCAAAATGGCACATTAGGCCTGTTTTTGTTGTTCTCCTCGGCACTCAAGTCGGGATCCCAGTAGAATGATCCGTAATCATGATAGTTCAAGGTAATGCAGTTTTCGAAAAAAATATCTGATTTTATGATTTTTTCACCAGCCGGTGGCGTGTTCGCCGTCGATTTCGAAGTCGGGTTCAGGGTCGATGGCCATGGCTATCTCTAACAGGATCGAGAGGTCGGTGATGTTGATGGCGCCGTCGCCGTTCAGGTCGTAGCTAGCTTCACCGTTGCCGGTGGAGATGGCTTCAATCAGCAGGTTGACGTCAGTGATGTTTACCTCGTTGTCGCCGTTGAGGTCACCGCGCAACGTCATTTCCGCATTGGCTTGCAGGGCAAGTATTGCGGTGAATGAAAGTAGAAATAGTATTTTTTTCATCATAAGCTAATTGATTTAGGTTGGTTTTGCAAAGATACACCATTATTTTCAATAAAGTATCACCCCCCCGGCTTTAACTTTTATTAAATGTTTCTCAGTGGTGTAAAGTCCTAATTATTGCCTGGGCTCATTTGTCCTCGGTCGATTTGCAGGATTATTTCGTCAAGGAACTCTTCCGAAACATTGGCCATATCGCTTTTGTCATAGATATAAAGGAATGCAAGGCGTGTGTTCTCGACAGTAAGCCGTATAATTACCCTGCCGCCTCCGCGTTTGCCTTTTCGTTTTGTCGTTATATTAATGCGCACTTTGCGCATTCCATCATATAATTCACTTCCTTGTTGTGGATTGCAGGTTAAGGATTGAAGTAGTTTTTTGAAATCTTCAGGTAGGGAATGATAACGTTTTTTCAGGCGTTTGAAAGCACGCTGGAACTCATTGGAGAATATGATTTCTTGAATCATAATGTGTCGATGAAGTTATAGGCCTGTTCAACTGTCATCGGCTGGGCTGACTCACATTCATGCTTTGCTTTTACTACAGCGTGAGCAGTGCGGTAGGCATTTTCCAGCGCCATCAGCCTGTTCCAGCGTTTGTTGGACAAGCGGACAGTGATATTGCGTGAGTTTCGTTCAATGATGCACATAATGATAAAGATTATAAGTTAATGATGCAAAATTACTTATTTTTTTCCATTTATGAAAATTTCATTTGAAAAATACTTGAAACGTAAGGTTCGAGCCACATTTCTTCCTCATTAAAGCAGGGTGCGCCTGCTGTGAAGCGGCACACCCTGATTTTTGGCCATTATCTTTTATTTATACGCCAGCATAAAGAACTTTAAAAATGAGGTATAATTCGCCAGTTTCCTCGTCGATGCTAATTCCATAATGGAAAGTTCCACCAACTGGAACAGAAAAGTACTTGTTGCCTTTTACAAGAGGATTCATTTCCACACTATATGGCTTAGGATAATGACCTGGATAATTACACCATATTGCAGGCCGTTTCATTGATACTGATGGTCCATATCGCACTCCGTCCAGCACGAAGCAAAAGGGTACATTGGGGATATTTTTGCAGTTCTCCTCATAACTAAGTTCAGGATCCCAATAGCTGGTTCCATAAGGACCATAATTGAAAGTAATGGCGTTATGAAAATAGCTATTGGGTTCAGCTTCCTTAAATTCCACCAGCCGGTGGCGTGTTCGCCGTCGATTTCGAAGTCGGGTTCAGGGTCGATGGCCATGGCTATCTCTAACAGGATCGAGAGGTCGGTGATGTTGATGCTGCCGTCGCCGTTGAGGTCAAAGTTTGCTTCGCCGTTACCGGTGGAGATGGCTTCAATCAGCAGGTTGACGTCGGTGATGTTCACCTCGTTGTCGCCGTTGAGGTCACCCAGTAAGGTCTCGGCATTGGCTTGCAGGGCAAGCAGTGCAGTCATGGAAAGGATAAAGAGAAACTTTTTCATAAGCAAGGACGTTTTGATTTGTTGATGCAAAGATATATAAGAACTTCCGAAAAAGTACTACCCCCCCCGATTTAACTTTTATTAAAAATTAGTTGGTGGTGTAAAAATCAGCCCTGCAGGGTTGCGCAGGGCTGATTTTGTGTCATGTAATTAAGGGCTCGGGATTTACTCCTCGGGGAGCATGAGTACCTCGATGCTGTTGCCAGCGTTGAGAATCTGGCGAGCAAAGGCGGCAATCGACTCAGGCGTCTGAGCGTTGACGAGGTCAACGAAGCCGGTGTGACGGTCGGCGCCCATCAGGATGCTGGTCCTGATGATGTTCACCCAGTACTGGTTCTCCTTGATGCTGGTGTTGTAGCTCTTGATCATGTTCTCCTTGATGTCCTTGAGGGTGCTGGCGTCAACGTTGCTGGTGACTCCCTGCATTTCTTCCTTGAGGATCTTGAGTGCCAGGTCGGCGAATTCGGGCTTGACGGGGCACACGTTGAGGATTGCGGTGAAGGTGTTGCTGCCCTCGAAGCCGCAGCGACCGAAGGTGCTGGTCGAGTAGGCTGCACCGGCATCCTCACGGATCTTCTGCATGTAAATCTTGTCGAGTACATCGGCCAGCATATCAGCCTTGATGTCGTTCTCGAGGCTATAAGGCGTCTTGTCATCGAAGAATGTCAAGAAAGCATAGGCCTTGGGGGTCTCCATCTTGCGAGAGAAGTGGCAAACGGTCTCGCCCTGGGGATGGCTCTCGAGCTTGCCCCACTGCGAGGGGTTACCCTTCTTGGCGGGCAGGCTGGCAACATACTGCTCGATGAGGGGCAGGATGGTGGCCTCGTCGAATGCGCCGACAAAGATGAAGGTGTAGTCGGCAGCGTTGGCGGTGTGCTCCTTAGCAATCTGGAGGGCACGGTCATAGTTGAGCTCCTTCAGGGCGTCAACGTCGAAGGGCTTGCTGCGCCACTCGTGGTTGCCCATGATGTAGGAGATGGAGTCGCTGAATGCCGATTCGGGAGCCAGACCCTTGTTCTTGAGCTGGGTTTCGAGCATCGACGTGAGCAGGTTGTAACCCTTGTCGTCCTTGGTGATGTTGGTGAACTTGAGGTAGAGGAGCTGGAACATGGTCTCCAGGTCCTTGACGGTGGAGTTACCGCTGATCTCGTCATACTCGTTGCCCATGTTCATGCTGACGCTGGCCTGCTTGCCGGCGAGAGCCTTCTCGAGGTCGGTGGACGAGAAGTTGCCCAGACCGCTCACCTCGGTGATGCCGTCCATCATCTTCATGTTGGCCCAATCCTTCTCGGTGAGCAGCGAGTTGCCACCGCGACGTACAGCGCTCATGCGGATCTCGTTCTCCTTGAAGTCGGTCTTCTTGAGGATGACGTGTGCACCGTTGCTCAGCACGAGCTCCTTGTAACCGAACAGGTCGTTGGTGCTTTCCTTTTTGATTTTGCCTGCCTTGGGGAGCTTGGTAATGAGGGGCTCCTGCTTCACGTTGTCAACGAATGCCTCGACCTCGGCGTTCAGACCGTTGTCGATGGCGCCCTTCAGGCTCTCGTAGGTAGGATAAACGGCATCGTCCTTCTCCTGGTTGAAGTTCATCACAACGAGGTTGGTACCGTCGGTGGTAATGATTTCGGGGAGCAGCTGGTTAACGATGTCGATGGGAATCATGGGCACAATCTGGCTCATGAGCTCGTATTCCTGCTCAATCGAGGGCATGGGCTCGTTGTCGAGGTAGTTGCGGTAGTACATCGAGGCAAGACGTGCATTGGGAATCTTGTTGCGCTCGTTGTACTGTTTCTCGAGCTGGCTCAGGTACTCTTCCTTGGCGCGGATATACTCTGAATCGGTGAAACCGTGCTTGGCGGCACGCATGGCCTCGGTAACGACGGCCTCGACAGCGGCCTCGGTCTGGCCTTCCTTGGGCAGCACGCTCAGGGTGAAGGCGTCGACGGTGTTGGCCAGCAGGTAGTCGTCATCGTAGGCATAGGCCTGGATGAAGGGGCAGTCGGGCTCCTGTGCCTTGTCGCTCAGTCGCTCGTTGAGCATGGCGCTCATCATCTCGGTGCCGTAGTCCATGAGCATGTACACGATGTCGCCCTTCATCTCCTTGGGGAAGGCTTCGTGCTTGAACATCACGGTTACCTGGCTGAACTGCTGCTCCTTGTCCTTGTCGATAGCGATAATGGGCTGCTCGTTGTCGGGCACGGGCTCGTCAACCACCTGTGCGGCGTTGGGGTCGAGGACGCAATCCTTGTAGAGCTCCTTGATCTGGGCCTCGATGTGGTCCACATCGACGTCACCCACGATGACCAGTGCCTGGTTGTCGGGACGATACCACTTGTGGTAGTAGTCGCGCAGGTCCTGATAGGGGAAGTTGTCCACGATTTCCATCAGACCGATGGGCATGCGGCGGCCGTACTTCGAGCCGGGATAGAGCTTCTCGAGCTGGTTCTCGAGCATGCGCTGCATGGCGCTGCGGCGCACGCGCCACTCCTCGTGGATAACGCCGCGCTCCTTGTCGATTTCCTCGTCGGTGAGCAGCAGGCCGTTGCTCCAGTCCTTGAGGATGAGCAGACACGAGTCGATGGCGCTCTGGCGGTCGCTGGGCACGTTGTCAATGTTGTAAACGGTCTCGGCGATGCTGGTGTAAGCGTTCATTTCCTGGCCAAAGGCGACACCCAGCGAGCGGGTGTAGTCGATAATGCCCTTGCCCTCGCCGTTGAAGTGCTCACTGCCGTTGAAGGCCATGTGCTCCAGGAAGTGGGCGAGACCACGCTGGTTCTCCTCCTCCTGGATGGAGCCGACGCGCTGTGCGATGTAAAAGTTCACGCGGTGCTCGGGATAGTCGTTGTGGCGGATGTAGTAGGTCAGTCCGCAGTCCAACTTACCGACACGTACCTGGTCGTCAACGGGGATAGGACCCATCTGCTGAGCTCGGGTGACGTTCACGCTGAATGCCATGACCATCATGAACATTGCAGCAAATAATTTCTTCATTCTCATGTAGTTGTAAATTGGTTATTATTGAATAAAATGATTAATTCCTCTTATTTTAGGCTCTCTCAAGTCTTTAAAAAAGTAGCGGGGGGAACGTTAAAAGTCGTTAATATTTTGTCTTTGGCGACGTCACGATGCTCCGTTGCTACTCATCTAACTTGCAAAGATAATGCCAATTTATCGTTTCTCCAAATCGGAGGGGATTTTTATTGTTTTGTGGGGCGAGGCGGAGCCTCGCCATGGGGGACCGGGGTGGCTCTCCTCACTCCACTTTCCTCACCCCACTTTCCTCACTCCACTTTCCTCACTCCTCACTCCTCACTGCTGGCGGGGGCGCCAGGGGTTACTGGTCGCGGGTGATTTCGTTGATTTGACGTATCATCTCGTCGTTGGCACATTGCATCTTGTGGTAGATGAAGACGCCCAGTGTGGCGCCCAGCGTGGCTCCCACAATCAGGGGGATGACCGACAGGCGCGCTGCCTCGACACCCATCGACAGGTGGCTGGTGTAGAACTCGTAGATGAACCACAAGAGCCACAGCAGCGCTGCGGTGAGGCTGATGCGGTGGGCCTTGCTGCGGTGTGCCTTCATCTGGGTGAGGCGGCGTGCGGTCTCGACCATGTCGTCGCCCATGCGGCTGACGTCGATGCGGTTGATGAAGTAGTCGGCGATGAGTGAGCCGAGCATCATGACGATGGTGACAATGATGAGCGGCCACGAGAGGTTCTCCTCATATTTCATCCAGATGAACAGCGGCATGCAGAGCATGGTGGCGACGGCCAGGAGCATGATTGTGTGGTGGACGCCCTTCATCTTGCCCCTGATGGCGTCTTTGACCAGGCGTACGTTGAGGTGTCCCTGCTCTTCCACTTTATCCTTGATGGCGTTGATTTGCTGGCGCATGTCGTCGAGTTCGTTGAACTCGTTATTGGTGATATTGTTGGGATTTTCCATTGTTTTGTGCGTTTTTTAGTTCATTTGTTTGAGTTGTTCCTTGATGCGATGCAGTCTCACAGACACGTTCTTGACGTCGATGCCGACGATGAGCGCGATTTCCTGGTAGCTCATGTTCTCGAGCCATAGTAGAACGATGGCGCGGTCAAAGGGTTGCAGGCGCTGTATGCGTGCATGCAGCATGTCGGTCTGACGGTTGTCGGCATCGTTTTTGTCAAACAGGTTGATGCCTTCCATCAGCGGCTGCGTCACGCGGGTCTTTTTCTTGCGGTCGATGGAGATACAGGAGTTGAGTGTCACCTTGTAGATCCATGTCTTCAAGTCGCTCTCCCCCTTGAAGGAGGCGAGGCCCTGCCACAACTTGATAAGGGCTTCCTGGAAGAGGTCATCGACCTCCTCCTTGTCCTTGGAGAACATGTAGCACACGGTGTAGATGGTGCCCTTGTTCTCGCGGATGAGTTGTGCGAATTGGTTCTCGTTCAATTCCATTGTTTTTTACTTTACATCCTTTAGACGCAAGAAGTAGCTAAAAAACTACATTATTTTTTGAAAAATTTTAGTTTTAAGTTTTTAGTTTTAAGTAAGATTGCTGTCGCCTGACGGGCGGCCACGCCAAGGCGAGGCCCTACATTCCTCACTAAACGCCAGCGGCGTTTAGAACGTCTGCATATCGACCAGGTGCTTGTAGGCACCGCCGGCGGCGATGAGCTGGTCGTGGGTGCCGCGCTCGATGATGCGTCCGTCCTGCATGACGCAGATCAGGTCGGCGCCCTTGATGGTGCTCAGGCGGTGGGCGATGACCAGCGTGGTGCGTCCGTGCATGAGTTTGTCGAGGGCATCCTGCACCAGGTGCTCACTCTCGGTGTCGAGGGCGCTGGTGGCCTCGTCAAGGATGAGGATGGGCGGGTTTTTCAATATCGCGCGGGCGATGCTGATGCGCTGTCGCTGTCCGCCCGAGAGTTTGCAGCCTCGGTCGCCGATGTTGGTGTCGAAGCCCTGCTCGCTGGCCATGATGAAGTCATAGGCGTTGGCGATCCTTGCCGCCTCCTCGACCTGCTCGCGCGTGGCGCTCTCGACACCGAAGGTGATGTTGTTGTAGAAGGTGTCGTTGAACAGGATGGCCTCCTGGTTGACGTTGCCCATGAGGGCGCGCAGGTCGGTGACATTGAGCTGGCGGATGTCGGTGCCGTCGATGCTGATGCTGCCCTCCTGCACGTCGTAGAAGCGTGGCAGCAGGTCGGCCATGGTGGTCTTGCCGCTGCCGCTTTGGCCCACGAGGGCGACGGTCTGGCCGCGCTTGATGTCGAGGTTGACGCCGTCGATGACCCAGGCGTCGCCGTAGCGGAACCGCACATTATTATATTGTATGCCTTGCTCCATGCTCTTGAGGGGCACGGGGTGCTCGGGCGATTTGATGGGGTTGTCGGCGGCGAGGATCTTGTCGATGCGCTCCATCGATGCGAGGCCTCGCTGGATGCTGTAGGCGGCCTTGGAGAGGTCCTTGGCGGGGTTGATGATGTTGTAGAAGATCACCATGTAGTAGATGAACTTGGGCGCGGTGATGCTGCTGTGGCCGCCCAGGATGAGGGTGCCGCCGAACCACAGCACGATGGCGATGGTCAGAGTGCCCAGGAACTCGCTCATGGGGTGGGCGAGGACGTAGCGTCGGTTCATGCGCGTCTGGATGGAGCGAAAGGCCTCGTTCTCGGTCTCGAAGCGGCGGCGCACCTTGTCCTCGGCGTTAAAGGCCTTGACGATGCGCAGTCCGCCGATGGTCTCCTCGATGTTGCTCAGCAGCACGCCCCACTGGTTCTGCCCCTCGAGCGAGACGCGCTTCAGGCGCTTGCCCACGCGCCCCATAATCCATCCGGCCACGGGCAGCAGCACCAGGACGAAGAGCGTGAGCTGCCAGCTGATGACAATCATCATCACCAGACAGGCGATGATCATGATGGGGTTCTTGAAGAGCATGTCGAGCGAGGTCATGATGGAGTTCTCGACCTCGGTGACGTCACCGCTCATGCGCGCCATCACGTCGCCCTTGCGCTCGTTAGAGAAGAAGGCGATGGGCAGCGACGTCATCTTGCGGTAGATCTGGTTGCGGATGTCGCGCACCACGCCGGTGCGGATGGGTATCATGAAGTAGTAGCTCAGGTAGCTGCTGCCGGTCTTCAGGCCCGTCATGAACACCAGGGCGGCGGCGATGGCTGCCAGGGCGGTCGATTGGCCGTAGCGTTCGATGATGCACTGCACGCCGTAGTAGAAGTCGTTGACCACGACGTCCTGCAGGCTACCGGAGCCCAAGGGCATGAACTGGTAGGTGTTGGTGTTCAGCCCGAAGAGCATCTCCAGGATGGGGATGATGAGGGCGAACGAGAACAGCGTGAGGAACGCGGCCAGCAGGTTGAACAGGATGTTCAACACCAGATATTTCTTATAGGGCGGCACAAACCGCTTCAACAATTGCCAAAAACCTTTCATGCCTGCAAAGATACACAAAAACTTTCAAACAACTGATTAGTCTGAGATTTCTGAGGGCTGGCGCGTACCTTTTCTTTTCTGTCGGCGAATTAAACGGATCTATGGGATTTTGGGCTGACGCGCTCTCTTCTTATCTGTCCACGAATTACGCGAATTTTACGAATTTTATGGCATCCGCACTCTTTATCAAACAACAATGACAACGTTGTTCATGTTGTTTGATGAAGGGAGAGGAGGAAAAGAAGAGGGGATGCCCACACGGGCACCCCTCCTCAATTGTTTTCTTTAAAATTTATGAAAAATTACTTAACCCTACCTTCACAGGCAGTTTTTTTCAGCATTGATTAGCGCATCACCTTGGTGGTGCTGGTGGTGCCGTCGCTGTAGCGGGTAACGATGATGTTCAGGCCATCGAAGGGCTTGTCGCTCTTCATACCCTGGGCATTATAGTAAGTCTGACTTACCACAGTGCCTTCATACTGGGCCTCGGTGATGCCCGTTCCGGGATTGCCGGGATCGTAGCCACCCTCGGCTGCACCATAACCATTACCGCCGCCATCACGGTTGCCGCGCATTCCTGCAGTAGCTGCGGTGTGGTCAGCAGCCCTGTAGTAGAAGCGGATGATGAAGGTGGGATGTGAACCGGCGTTAGCACCGAATACCAACTGGTTGGTATAGCTTTCCTGCTGGTCGATGTTACCGTAGTTCAGGTGCTGGTCATAGGCGTGGAGGTCCTCAATGTAACGGCAGGGAACGTCGGCAAGCCACATGATGGTGTCGCCGTAGGCGCCGCCGTCAACCATGAAACCACTCTCGGCAACACTATAGTTGCGCAGTGAGTCGCAAACAACCCAGATGCGGAACATGTAGGGCTCATAGTTCACGTTGATGGTGTCACTGCCATCGCTGGGCAGCAGACCGTCAGCATCGAGGTGAGCACGGAACAGACAGCACTTCTTGCCGTTGGGATCATTCCATACGGTCCACTTGCTGCCGGTCTGGGCCTGTACCTGGCCGTGGATGTTGGCCACCATACCGGCACCAGTCCTCCAGATGGGAGCACCATAGCTGTTGTGAACAGGATCGTTGGGATTATATCCTACACGGTCATAACCATAGGTCCAAACAACGGGTACATAGGCCATGAAGTCCTGACCGTAGATACCGGTGGTGACGTCCCTATCGTCCATGCGGTAGTAGAAAGTGGCTGCGGGAACACCCTCAGTTTCGCTGACGTTGTTGCCGCCGGTGCCCAACAATTCCATATAATTACCTGAACCCTGACGCTGCATGACTGACATGTAGCTAGTGGGTCGCGTGTTCTTGGCCTGGCCGCGTTGCAGCGTGTAGTAGAAGATCTTGGACGAGGGCGACAGGTAGAGTTTCTGCTCGGCATTGAGCACGTCAAGTGCAACATGCTGGCGGTCAACATCAAGGTTCACCTGGTCGAGGGTAGCATAAGCACCCACGTCAACACCAGTGTGCTGTACTTCAACGGGCACGGTGTTGGTTTTACGCTTCTGGCCCTTGGTCTCCTTCATCACATAGTCGTATCCGTAAGGATGCTCATCGTTGGCAGTCGATACCGAGAAACGGTCAACGAACAGAATCTTACCAAAGTCAACGTTCTGGTTGCTGCTGTAAGTACCGTCAAGTTGATCCCAACCAGAGGTGTTCAAAGCGGGAATCTCAACCGTCCTGGTGGCGGTATTACTGATGGCCAAGCCATCCTCCTGTGCGGTGGCAGTCACGACAATAGTCTTGGCGGTAGAGCCTTCCTCAACAATGTAGGGCTGGTCTACCTCAACACCGTCAATATACATGTGAACCTCGCCATTACCGGTGGCGGTGATGGTGCACTGGTCACCATTCCATACAACGTTGATGGTAGGCATCGGAGTGCGGCCAGCACCGGGAATGTTGACAGCCTGGGTAGCAGGATCGCTGACGCGCTTGCCCTCTTCCTGAGCGGTAGCAGTAGCCGTCAGATTCTGGTCGTCGGGAGTTACCGGTACTGTGATGGTAACAGTTCCCTGACCCTCTACGGTCTGGTCACCAACGGTCAGTGTCACGGTTCCGTTACCAGTAGCAGTCACAGTGTAAGCATTGCTGCCAGGAGTAACCGTAATGGTCGGAGTAGCCGTCTTCTCGAGTTCACTCTTGAAGATCAGCTGAACGGCAAGGTCACCAACCCCACTGAAGTCCCAAAGCCACCAAGAGCGCTGATAATTAGGTGTTGAAGTTGACGATGCATCAGCATACATAAGCGCCATGTGATCGTGTCCTGTGCTGTTGGGATTAACAGCAATGGGATAGTGCTCAAAATTAGAACCACTTGTTAACTCCTGATAGTAGCTATATCCAAGGAAAAGTTTAGTTACATCGCTAGCAACATTGAACTCTATAGGCTCGCTCAAGCGATATTCATGCCACTGGCCACAATTAAGAATTTGATATGTGGGCGTGGAAGTATCGGTAACGGTAACGACAATCTGTGTGCAGCGAACCTGAGAACTTGCGGTAAAGCTAACGCTTTGAGCATTACCAGTCCAAGTGCCATTGTTGCCACTAGTGGACAACGTGCCAGTACTAGCAGTCCAGTTGCTTACCGCATAACGGTTTACACCAGTGAATTGAATGCTAGTAATCGTACCAGAGGCCACAGAAATGGTTGTGGTAGAGCCGGAATAGAAGCGGAAATTAGAATAATAAGTTAATTCTCCGCTAGTAGTACTTATAGTAACACCATCACTCGTTATAGATGTTGATTGATTATAACCGTTTTCAGGTGTGAATGTTACGTTAGATGTGGTTGTGGTCGGCTGATTCCATTCTTCCATGCCCCACTCTTTCAGATTGTCTTGGTCAAAATAAAGTGAAGATTCATCATCATGATAAGGAAGCATAGCAAACTCAAACACAGGAAGTACTCCAGTGCCTGCAAGTGCAAAGCGGAAGCCGACGATTTCGTCACCTATATGTTCCTCAAACTCCGAACGATTCAGAATCACACCCAAAAGAATGCTTTGATCTTGGTTGTACTGATCT
Source organism: uncultured Bacteroidales bacterium (assembly GCA_902782465.1). Classification (GTDB taxonomy): domain Bacteria; phylum Bacteroidota; class Bacteroidia; order Bacteroidales; family Muribaculaceae; genus Sodaliphilus. Next base: position 16,690 of record CACZNH010000029.1, on the reverse strand, counting down.
CCAAATCCGAGACCATTGGTGCTGAATTCGTCGGTGGTGTAAGGACCAACGTAGTACTCGCCGTCATTCAGGACTTTGAGTGGAGCCTTGGGCGCCATCATCTTGCCGTTCTTGCCTTTCATCTGCAAGGAACCAGGCTGGTTGCATTTACCCTCGGCAGCATTAGATCTGTTAGGGGATTGCGAAACATTGAAATGTTTGCCGTTGCGGAGTTCCGTGGTTTGGGTCTTGTCGACCTTCAGTCTTTGGAATTCGGGCAGCAATTGCGCATTAAGCGACATTGAGAGCAGCGTCATGGCTGCCAAAATCATATATAACTTTTTCATCGCTTATCAGTTGTTAGAGGGGTTAGCAATACTAATATTATTAGGTCCCGTAGTATCTTGAGTCTCATCAAAATAGGTAATCTTGAAGAGCACCCTGCTGCCGCTTACCGCCAGCCTGAGTTTGGCCACGGCGATATTGTCGCGGTACAAGATATAAGAATCTTCACCTGCCTGAATCTTTGCGGGCGTGACGCCGTTCAGGATGTCATTAACAGGATAGAGGTAGTTGCGGTAGTAGTTCTTCTCGACATTGACCACGAAGTCACTCTCGTAGTGATTCAGATTCAATGCCATGAAGTCCTCAGTACCGGGGATGATGACGTAGTCCTCATTACTCCAACCCACGAAGCCAGGACGCTCATGGTCATCGATGGGAACACCCATGACGATGTAGGTGATCTTGTAACTCTGATCATCCTGGGGAACCTGGTAGGTGTAAGAGGTGGCTGTGGTTGTGGTCAGGTACTCATGATACTCGTTGCCCAGGCTATCGGTCTTCACGATGTAGACGGTATAGGTCTGAGGCACGGAGTCACCGGTCATGGTGTTCAGCGATGAGGTCCAGTCAAGCACAACGTCATAGGTCTTGGGTGCGCCATTGGGGCTGGCTTCAGCATCCAGTTGGAGCTTGTACAGACCTACCTTGGGCGCGTGGTTGTGAACCGAGTCATACTGAGCCCACCATGCACCGAAGTAACTGAAGTTGGTGCTTCTGCCATAACGCTGATCGTAGTACGGGAACGTATTGTCGTCATAGTCCATGATCGGGTTCATGTCACGGCCGTCAACGTTATAGGTAGCGGTCGTTGGGCTACCATAGTTGTAATTGTATTGACTGGTATAATACTGTTCAGTGTGAGTGGTTTTCCACTTCATGAGACGGAGGTCGGGGATGAAGAAGTTCATACCCTCCATAGCATACTCCTGGTTGCCATTCCTACCTGCCATCGAGAAGTAGTGGTTGTTCTGGATAACCGAGGAGCAGTCGTGAACCACGTTAAAGATCTGACCCTTGTTCATCTTGCTGTAGAAGTCCTTGATCTCAACAGTGTCACTGAGCTCACCGCTAGTGGGGCTGAACTGCTCGAACATCTCCTTGAAGGGAACCTGCTCGCCATAGAGCGTGTTGTTCTGCTGCTCCAGGGTCTGAATCAAACCATTCTTCTTGCGTGCCTGGCCTTTGCTCAGGAAGAAGAAGCGGTTGTAGGTGCCATCGCAGTTGAAGATGGTACCGGGGTTGATGTCGGAGTTGAAGCGCAGACCATCGGTCAACAGTCTGACGGACTTGATGTTGTCACCAATGTAGTTAATCAGGTCGGTCGGGTTGTTGAAGTAACTGTCCTCGTCACGGCTCGCGTCGGTCTCAGGCGCAAGTTTCAGCGTGTCACGCAGTGCCACAATCAGGACGGTGTAACCTTCCTCGTCGGGACGCGTCACGTCGGTGTTGGCGTTAGACGCAAGGTTCACGTTCCAAGTGTGGTTGGTCAGCGTGTTGGAAGCGGGCAGCCAGATTACGCCGTCCACAGTGAAGGACTCGGCCTCAGAGCCCTCGTCAACGCTACCGTTGATAACGACAGTTACGTTGGTCTGTCCCTCGAACAGGCTCTTGTCGATGGTGATGGTGCCACCGGTGGTCATGTAACCAACGTAAACGGGATTGTTGGTCGTTCCAGCGTTATAGCGATAAACATGCCTGGAAGATGTCCAGCCAGTTGGCAGACCATAGTAATAGAAAGTTGTAGTCTGTCCTTGGGTATTCTGTCCTTCCTCAGTGCCAGCAGGCGTCTCGGTGGCAATCCAGCTTGTGATGGGGGTGCCGCTGGTGCTTGTGCCGGCATAAACAGCGATGGAGCGGATGTTCACATTGGTGCTGGTCGTGGTGATTACAATGTCACGCACACCACCCGAGGTGAGGTTCCAACCACCGCCGATAGCGCCGTAGTAAACAGGGTCCTCACGAGTTGTGCCATCATCGGCATAGGCCGAATAGGTGGGGCCAGGGAAACGTTTATCCCTGTACACGAACCTGAGTAACTCGTAAATCTGGTAGCGGTTAGTGGCTACCTGGGTCGCAGGGACGTCGGTCCCAGACTCACCAGTCGTGGGGTCGCTCCACGAGTAGGTTAAGCCCTCATAGTAGCTTGTGGGCTTAGTCACAGACTGAGCCGAAGCACTACTTGCCCAACCCACTGCTAACAGCAGGCCGAACAAAAGAATTGTAAATTTACGTCTCATAATTATGATTTAAAAAAATTAAAAATAAATAGGTTAGAATAATCATCTAAGTTTTAATAATAGTAATAACCGGTGAAGATAAAGTGATTTTGTGGTGTTTTGCTCCCGTAAGGGGAGTGCCATCATGCATACAACATCGGTAGAGGTCAAGCATTGCTATTGTAATAGTTTGATATGTAGAGAATTATACAACATCAGGATAAATACAATCATCAATGTTTGTCCTTTGCTCTTTGCTCAAAGTCACTTTATGATACTTCATATTACTGCATTAGTGCTGCAAAGATAATGCCAAAATTTGGAATTCACCAAAGAAAAATCGTTAATTTTATTATAATGTGTAGCGGCGAGTGCCGCAATGCTGCGGCTGGCGCCGCGGTGGAGAGGTGCCGTTGGCACCGTGGAGTGGCGCCGTTGGCGTCGTGGAGTGGTGGAGGTGCGGCTGGCGCCGCGGTGGAGTGCGCCTGTGGGCGCGACCAATACACTTATCTACTGCAGCGGAAGCCGCTCCTCAACTTTTCCACCTTTCCACGCGGCGTGAGCCGCACCCCACTGCGCTGAAGGGCGCATAAAAAAGAAAGGTCGCCGATGGAGTGCCACCAGCGACCCGTCATGGGGTTTTTCAGGGTTTATTATGATTGCGGTTGCCCCTAGTATGCGGCTGGCGCCGCGGTGGAGAGGTGCCGTTGGCACCGTGGAGGGGTGGAGGTGCGGCTGGCGCCGCAGTGGAGGGCGCCTGTCGGCGCGACCGATACACTTATCGACGGTGGCATTAGCCACCCTCCACTTTTCCACCTTTCTGCGCGGCGTCAAGCCGCACTCCTCAGCGGGCGAGAGTCAGGTTTATTTAATGATTCCCATTTGCTTGCCGATCTTGATGAAGGCGTTGATGCACTTGTCGAGGTGCTCACGCTCGTGGCCGGCAGATACCTGTACGCGGATGCGTGCCTGTCCCTTGGGAACGACGGGATAGTAGAAGCCGGTGACGTAGATGCCCTCCTGCTGGAGCGCGGCGGCGAAGTCCTGCGACAGCTTGGCGTCGTAGAGCATGACGGCGCAGATGGCGCTCTGGGTGGGCTTGATGTCGAAGCCGGCGGCAATCATCTTGTCGCGGAAGTAGTTCACGTTATCTACCAGCTTGTCGTGCAGGGCGTTGCTCTCCTTGAGCATCTTGAACATCTCGATGCTGGCACCCACGATGCCGGGGGCAATGCTGTTGCTGAACAGGTAGGGACGCGAGCGCTGACGCAGCATGTCGATGATCTCCTTGCGGCCAGTGGTGAAACCGCCCATGGCACCGCCAAAGGCCTTTCCTAATGTGCCCGTGAAGACGTCGATGCGGCCGTAGATGTCGAACTGCTCGGCCACGCCGTGTCCCGTGGGACCTACGACACCTGCCGAGTGCGACTCATCGACCATGACCATTGCGTCATATTTCTCGGCCAGGTCACAGATCTTGTCCATGGGAGCCACGTTGCCGTCCATCGAGAAGACGCCATCGGTGGCGATGATGCGGAAGCGCTGCTCCTGGGCCTGCTTGAGGCACTCCTCGAGTTCGGCCATGTCGGCGTTGGCATAGCGGTACCGTTTGGCCTTACACAGGCGCACGCCGTCGATGATCGAAGCGTGGTTGAGCGAGTCGCTGATGATGGCGTCCTCGTCGGTCAGCAGGGCCTCGAACAGGCCGCCGTTGGCGTCAAAGCAGGAGCCGTAGAGGATGGCGTCCTCGGTGTGGAAATAGTCGGCGATGGCAGCCTCGAGTTCCTTGTGGATATCGCTGGTACCGCAGATGAAACGTACCGACGACATGCCGTAGCCATGGTGGGACATGACATCGGTGGCAGCCTTGATGAGGCGGGCGTTGTCGCTCAGTCCCAGATAGTTGTTGGCACAAAAGTTAAGCACTTCGACGTCGGGCTTCACGCGGATGTCGGCGCGCTGCGGCGTGGTGATGATGCGTTCGTTCTTGTACAGGCCGGCAGCCTGGATGTCGGCGAGCTCCTTCTGGAGATGTTCCTGGAATTTTCCGTACATGATAATTTCTCTTTTTTAAAAAGTTGTTTAATGTTAGGTTGAATTAGACTGGTGCAAAGGTAGTGCAAGTCGAGAGGAGTGCCAAACAAAAAATGAATTTTTTTTTGTTTGCAATCCCGAGACGCAGCCTACCTTCGCCGCAGGCAACGTAGTGCAAGTCGAGGACAGGACAAAGAAAAAAAGTGATTTTTTTCATGGGGTGACGCGGGCAGAGCCCGCGCCCACGTGACACGCGGACGGAATGACACGGAGGGAACGGAGCGCCCCTCCACGCGGCGAAGCCGCAAATCCACGCGCCGACAGGCGCCACTCCACAGCGGGCGCAAGCCCGCACTAATCGTTGTCGGCACTGGAGGAGACGCGTCCCTGGAGCAGCGGGGTGTGGGTCTCCTGACGCTGGGGCTGGGGCTGTTGGGGCTGGGTGGCGGCGTCGCTGGAGCGGGCGCGGCGCTTGCGGTGGTGCCAGCGTCCGCTGTCGGTGGTCTCCTCTTCCTCGGCGATGACGACTTGCTTGACGACGGCGCCGTCCATGCGGTGGCCGCCATTGAGGGCATAGAGCTCATACTGCTCGATGATGCGGATGAGCTTGGCGGGGTAGTTCACGTCCTCGGCATAGCCGCAGTCGCGCAGTCCCTGCGCCCAGCTGCGGTAGTCGGTGACGTCAAAGCGGTAGAGGATGCTGTAACGCGGCCCCTGCAGGAAACGTGCGTGGTCCATGAAAGAGTCCTCAGGGGAGCCGTACTTGCGGTAGCCCACCTGACGTGTGGAGTCGCTGCGGCCATAGACCTCGCCCTGCCAGTTGTAGGCCTTGATGCCGAAGTGGTTGTTGGCCTCGAGGGCCATCTTGCTCTGCCCCACGTAGCTCTCGAGGAGCCCCTGTGCCAGGGTGATGCTGGCGGGCACGCCATAGTCGCGTTCGCCCTGGAGGGCAATCGCCTTGTAGCGCTCAATATAGTCCAGATATCGTTGTTGTTTGGTCTGTGCGGAGGCTGAAATGGCGCAAAAAAGCGCAAAAAACAAGCAAAAATGCGAAATTTGCTTGTGCATTGAAAATATTTCTATAAATTTGCGTCCCAAGTTAGCGAAATATACTGTTATACATGACTGAAAAGAAAATCACCACAAAGGTAAGAATTTATTCTTATACTGAGCTCACCGAGGAGCAAAAAATTTTGGTGGACATGGCTCGCGAGGCCACCACGCACTCCTATTCGCCCTACAGCAACTTCAAGGTTGGGGCGGCACTGAAGCTCGACAACGGCGAGGTGTTTATCGGTGCTAATCAGGAGAATGCGGCATTTGCCGGCATCTGCGGCGAACGTGCCGCGCTGTATGCCGCCGGTGCGAAATATCCGGGCGTGCCCGTGAAGGCCGTGGCCATCACATCGTTCACACGCGGCGAGTTTGTCGAGGAGCCCACGGCGCCCTGCGGTGTGTGCCGCCAGGCCTTCCTGGAGTTTGAGAAGAACGGGCACGACATCGAGCTGATACTTGCCGGCAAGGAGAAAATCTATATCCTGGACAACTTCAAGGACACGATGCCGCTGTCGTTCACCGAGTTCTAACGGCGAATTGCGCGAAACTTTTTTCTGTCCACGAATTACGCGAATTAAACGAATTTTTGGGCTGGCGCACGGCCGGCCGCTCGGGCGACTAAGAATCTTAGCGGCTTTGCGCCTAAGCGTGGGGCAAATCGAGTGTGGATGTCGGATTTTTTATGGCATGATATAGAGTCGCGCGGCTCTGGGGTAAACCAGGCCGCGCGACTGCTTTTTGTGTAGCGGACAGATTAGGCGTGTCCGTTGAGAATCAGGTCGATGAGTGAGGTGATGTCGACGATGTCGATGTTGCCGTCTTGCGACACATCGGAATTGATGCTGTCGATGACGCCATTGCCGTTCAGGATATAGTCGATGAGCGTGGTGATATCGACGATATCGACTTTGCCGTCATTGTCCACGTCGCCCAGGAGGGGCTCCGGCGTTGACGACGGGTCAAACGTGGCGCTGATGATGACTTCCTCGTCAGGCATCGTGAAGGAGTAGGTGCCCGTCTCTTCGTCCAACACTGTCATGATTTCCTCGCCGCTCCGGGTGGTGACCAGCACCGAAGCAGTGGTGAAGCCTTCGGCAGGCGTCACGGTGAAGGTCACCGTCTCGCCGTGCTGCACGGTCTCGTCCTCGATACCAGTGACGGTGATGTCGCCCTGCTCGGGGTCAAAGTCGAGGTTGATGCTGTAATCATCGACGAGCCTGAACAGCCACACGCGAGTGGTCTCGGCACCCGTGGTATTCCAGTTCATCACCTTGAAGACATCATTCTCGTTGTCATAGCGCAGAATCCAGTTGCCGTTGCTGCCGCTGGTGGAATCCTTGAAGCGGATGAGGCAGTTGGAGCCGTTGCCGACGTACATCCACGCACGGCTCTCGGCCACGATGTTGTCTTGCAGCAGCACGTTGTAGTTGCTGGTGCGCAGGTAGCCGTTGCCGGTGGTCATGTAGGCGGCAGTGCGCGTGTTGCTCGAGACGGTGGTGTCGGCCACCTGTGTCATCTCGAAGAAGCAGGCCTCGTCGCTCAATCTGACGACGGTCTGTCCCTCGTCCAGCCATTCCACGACGTCGTCGCTCTGGAAGGTGGCATCACCGTCGCTCCAGTGTTTCATCACCTTGTTATGGGTGCGGCTGACAAGGACATAGGTGCTGCCCTCGGTGATGTCTTGGCGGCTCTGTACCAGTTCGAACAGGCTGCCTGTCGAGCGGTAGAAGTTGACGGTCACATTGATGTCGCTCTCGGGCATGACCAGGGTATAGGTCTCGTTGTCAGACATGGAGTATTCCACCCGATTGCCGGTGGAATCGGTGACTTCGAGACCCGAGATTTTCCATCCTACATTGGGCTTGGCAGTGATGGTTACGGTCTTGCCCGGCTCGATTTTGCCGTTGACAAACTGTCCCGACAGTTCTACCTTACCGCCATGGCCAGGCGCGGCATTGACGTTGACGTGGTAGCGGGTCACGGGGTTGACGGGTTCGGTCGTCAGGTTGAGGTAGTACCACCTGGTGCCCTTGCCCACGGTCTCGCCAGCGCTGTAGTAGTAGAGGTAGCAGAAGTATTTCCATCCGTCGATGAGGTCGCGGTCAAAGTCGAACTGCAGGCTTGTGGACTGGCCGGCCGCGAGATGCAGCGGCTGCGTCTGGCTCAGCAGTTCGGTGCCCGCGTTGGTCTCGTCGTTGTTGATGCGGTACAGGCGCACCGAGAAGTCCTCGTTGTAGGCCGACGTGCCGTTGTTGGTGATGTCGGCGATGATGCTGTAGCGGTCGGCTGTGATGATGCGGTTCACACTGTCGGTGATGTTGAGGATGCGGTAGGACACATCCAGGTCGGCTGTGGGCATCGTGTTGATGGTGATGTTCTTGGAATAGAAGTATGTCGAGTTGTTCTCGTTCAGCGAGAAGTACAGCGTCTTGGTGCCAGCCGTGGCAGGAGTGAAGCGGAAGACGAGGTCACCCGACTCGCCTGGGGCGATGCCCGCAAGTCCCATGGCGGTGAACTCCCCGCCCACGAACATATAAATCATGTCGTTGGTCGTGGTGCCCGTATTGGTCACGTTCAGCGTGACGGTCACGGGCTTGCCGTGGTTCATGGTGCCGTCAAGGGTGCAGCTGTTGACGGTGTAGCCTGTGGTGGAGCCAGCAGTGCCATAGCCCTTGATGGTACAGGAATAGGAGCCGCCGAAGGTCACCTCGATATAGTTCACGTCCGAGCCGATGCAAGGCTTATAGTCCTCGCCGGGATAGATGGAGTAGATGGGCTTGATGCGGTAGGTGCCGCTGGTGATTCCTGCACCGAAGCTCACTTCCCTGTTGCTGACTGAGATGTACTCGCCATTGCCCAAGGCATTGGTCGAGAAACGAATGAACAGCACGTCAATCAGTTCCCCGTCCATGTTGTAAAGTCCCCAGCCCTGACGGAACTGGGACGTGACGTTGGTATTGTTGACAAATTTGCCAGACACCGTTACCGAGAAATTGCTCGACGCGGCGCTGCGTGTCGTGTTGCTGCGGATGATGGAGAGGTCGTCGAACGTAAAGGCCGCCGTGCCCCCTTGGCCGTCGATGTCCGGCTCCAGGCCGATGGCAGCGCCCTGGCCCTTGACATAGCCGTAAGCGCCCGCTGCACTGCCGATGCCTTCATCGCTGGGATTGAGCAGATTGAGCAGGAAGTAGCCGTTGCTCTTGCCCGCCCATCCCCAGTTGATGTGGAAACGTCCGTCACCGTCATAGCCGTCGCAGACGAAGGCGTGACCTGCCGACTGCTTGTTGCCGCCGTAGGCCACAGGCCGTCCTGCCGCCAGCTCGCTGTAGATAATGTCTTCCCACGACTGGGTGGTAAAGTCCTCGCGATAGATGTAACGGGCCGAATTCTTGTAGCCGAAGTACTTGATTAACCTGTCGGGGATATTGCGGGTGTAACCGCCGGTTGTCGTCGGGGCAAAGTTGGACTGCATCGCCGTCGTGCTGTACAGCATCAGGTTGGCGACGGCCAGGCACGAGGCACTCGTGCTGTCGTTGGTGTAATAGGTGTCATGCATGCTCTCCCAGTCGAAGTCGATAGGGGAGAGCGAGGGCATGGTGACCTGATAGGTCTTGCCGCTGCTCGAAGTGTAACCCGGGATGGTCGTCGTGGGGCGCTGCGGGTATTGCCAGTAGGCCATGACTTGCGCCATCGCCACTGCCACACAGCCCACATAGGCATGGGCATTGCTGCTGCCGCTGATGTGGGGCAGCAGCACGTTGTAGGGCGTGCCTTGGCTCCAGCGCACCGGCAACATCGGTGCAATGGCGGCACGACTCGTCGTGCGCACCTCGGGCGAGGCACCGGCGGCAATGGCCTCGGCTTGGGCGGCATATCCGTCCAGCCACTGCTGCAAGGCCGGCGGCACGTCGTCGGCATCAAAGCTGCCGGTGTCGCTGTAGCCCAGCACTGCGGGCAAGCGGTCATCGGCGGCGACTATCACAAAGCCCTTGTCGGCCGTGGTGGCATTAAAGACATAATAAGCCGCCTGTTGGGCTACAGGAGTGAATACTGTGGCCGGTGCAGCCAGCTTGGTCGAGGGTGAATGCGTTGCCATGAACCGTGAGGCGATTTCGCGCGCACGGTGTTCGGTGATGGGGTTGGCTATAGCGGCACTTGCTGCCACTATACACGTCATTAATAGGAGGATACGGATTCTGGACATAAACAATAGTTTTTTTTGGTTACGCATGCAAAGGTAAGCATTTCGTCGGAATTTACTGTTCCAAATTTCACGAATTGTGTGAAATATTGTCAAGGCCGATTCGGTTATTTAAAATTGTAGTATCTTTGCGCCTTGTAAAATAGACCTACTTGTGAAAAGTATTGTATAAAGAGTATGCGAAACATCGTTTTCATCGCACTGTGTGCCATCTCGTTGGCGGCTCCTGCCCAGGTGACCCTGGACTCATGCCGCAGCATGGCGTTGCGCAATAACAAGGAAATTCAGCAAACCGCCCTTGCCATTGAGAAGGCGGGCTACCAGCGCAAGGAGGCAGCTGCTGCCTATTTGCCTCAGTTTGACTTCACTGCGGGTTACATCTACAATTCCCGCAAGGTGTCACTCATCAAGGAGGACCAGATGCTGCCCACCAAGTCGTTCAACCCCCAGACGGGCCAATATGACTACAACCTGCTCATTGACCCCAGCACGGGAACACCCATGCAGGTCAACGGGCAATATGTCCCCACGACTGTGGCGCTGTTGCCCAAGAGTGGCCTCACCTACAACATCCACAACCTGATGGGCGGTGCCCTGACGGTGACGCAGCCCATCTACATGGGCGGTAAAATCACCGCCATGAACCAGATTACCGAACTCGCCCAGCAGCTCGCCCATGAGATGCGCGAGAGCAAGATAGAGGATGTCATCTATAACGTGGATGCCGCCTACTGGCAGGTCGTTTCGCTGTGTGCCAAGCAGAAGCTGGCCCAGAGCTACGTCGGCCTGGTCGAGAAACTGGACAATGATGTCAAGGCGATGGTGAACGAGGGTGTCGCAACCCGCGCCAACCAGCTCGCCGTGGACGTGAAACTGAATGAGGCCAACGTCGACCTGACCAAGGTGGACAACGGCGTGACATTGTCGCGCATGTTGCTGGCCCAGCTGTGCGGACTGCCCGTGAACACCATGATGACCCTTGCCGACGAGGGCCGTGATGATCTGGGACTGACCCTTGCCCCGTCGCACTATAACCTGAATGAGGTGTATGACAAACGTCATGACGTGCGCTCGCTGGAGTTGGCTACCAAGATTTACGACCAGCAGGTGAAGGTCGCCCGCAGCGAGATGATGCCCAAGCTGGCTGCTGTCGCCGCCCTTCATGCCACCAATCCCAACAGCTATGACGGCTTTGAGAACCGCTTTGGCGCGGCTTTCAGCATCGGCGCTACGCTCAGGGTGCCCCTGTGGCACTGGGGTGGCTTGAGCAATAAGGTCAAGGCAGCTCAGGTCGATGCCAACGTCAAGCGCCTTGAACTTGATGATGCCAAGGAGAAAATCGCCTTGCAGATCAGTCAGGCCGCCTTCAGTTATCAGGAGGCGTTCAAGACCTACGAGGCCACCAAGGCCAACCTGGCACAGGCCGATGAAAACCTGCGTATCGCAGGCATCGCCTTCAAGGAGGGCATGGGCACCGTCGATGAGGTGCTCGGCGCCCAGACGGCATGGCTCAAGGCCAACAGCGAGAAAATCGATGCCGAAATCAATGTTCAGATGACCCATGAGTACCTTGACAAGGTGATGGGGACGATGAGGTTTTAGGTTTTAGGCTTTAGGAGAAAGTGATTGTACTTAAAAAGAGAATTTAAATTAAAATAAGATATGGAAAAAGACGAACAGAGAACTGTGGTCCGCAAAAAGGACAAAGCGCTGCTGGCAGCGCTGGCCCTGTTTGCGCTGGTGATGGTGAGCATCGCCATTGTGGGCATCCTGCTCATTCATCCTGCCGACACGACCATCCAGGGCCAGGCCGACTGTGACGCTGTGCGCGTGAGCGGCAAACTGCCCGGACGCATCGTGCGTTTCTACGTCCATGAGGGCGACACGGTACACAAGGGCGACAAGCTGGTGAGCATCTACTCCAGCACCGTCGATGCCAAGTATTACCAGGCCAAGCAGATGCAGCAGGCCGCCGCATCCCAGGACCAGAAGGCCGCTAAGGGCACCCGCGAGGAGCTGAAGCAGGGCGCCTATAACATGTGGCAGCAGGCCATCGCAGCTCAGACCATTGCCGAGAAGACCTATCAGCGTGTGGAGAACCTCTTCAAGCAGGGTGTCGCAACCCAGCAGAAGCGTGACGAGGCCAAGGCCGCCTATGACGCTGCCACGGCCCAGGTCAAGGCAGCCAAGGCACAGTATGACATGGCTGTGAGAGGTGCTCAGCAGGAGGACAAGAATGCCGCCAAGAGCATGGCTAACGCCGCACGCGGTACCGTCATGGAAGTCGAGAGCCTGCTCGAGGACCAGGTGCTCGTAGCACCCTGCGACGGCGAGGTGAGCGAGATTTATCCTCAGGAGGGCGAGCTCGTGGCCATGGGTACCCCCATCATGTCGATTGCCAAACTCGATGAGATGTGGGTTAGCTTCAGCGTTCGTGAAGAGGTGCTCAACGACCTGCCCATGGGCAAGGAAGTGAACGTGCGCATCCCCGCGCTGAACAACCAGCAGACCAAGATGGCTGTCTATTACATCCACGACATGGGCAGTTATGCCGTTTGGCAGGCCGCAAAGGCCCAGGGCCAGTATGACAGCAAGACCTTTGAGGTGAAGATGCGTCCCATGAGCAAGGTGCCCAACCTGCGCCCCGGCATGTCGGTCATTCTTGAGAAATAATCTAGAAAATCTAGAGAATCTAGACTATCTAGAACCATAAAAAAGATTATGATAGCTAAATACATAGGGAATTCGTTTAAGCGCGGGTGCGTTCAGCTCGTGAGGCGACCCATGTATTTCCTGTTGATTGTCATCATGCCCATCCTGTGCTGCTGGTTCTTGATGGACCTCATCAAGAGTGGCTCGGTCCAGAATGTGCCTGTCGGCATCGTTGACCTGGACAACAGCAGTATGTCACGACGCATCTCACGCAACCTGAACGGTTTCCAGCAGGTGAGCATCCGCAACCGCTACAACAACTTTGCCGAGGCGCGTGATGCCGTTCAACGCGGCGAGGTGTTGGGCTTCTTCCTCATTCCAGACTATCTCGAGGAGGAGGCACTGGGCGGTCGTCAGCCCGTAGTGAGCTACTATGTGAACTATGCCTACTATGCGCCCGCATCGATGCAGTTCAAGGGTTTCAAGACCATCTCGCTGCTCGTCAATGGCAGTATTGTGCAGACGGCATTGCGCACTGTGGGCTTGCGTGACGAGCGCATCGAGCCGGCGTTGGTGCCCTATCAGACTCACCTCCACATGCCTGGTAACCCCTTCATCAACTACAACTACTACCTGAACAGCACTTTTGTGCCCTGTTTCCTGTCGCTGTTCATCCTGCTGGTGACGGCGTTCTCGCTGGGTACGGAGCTGAAGACAGGTTTGAGCCGCCAGTGGCTCAAGACCTCGGGCGGCAGCATGTTTGTAGCGCTGTTGGGCAAGTTGGTGCCGCAGACTGTGCTGTTTACCGCTGTGGGCTGGTTCATCCAGTGGATGATGTTTCGCTGCTATGACTTCCCGCTGAACTGCAATCCATGGAACATGCTCCTGGCGATGTTCCTGCTCGTTGTAGCCAACCAGAGCTTTGCGGTGCTGATATTCTGCTTTGTGCCCAACTTCCGCTACGGCACGATGTTGTGCACGCTGCTGGGCATGGTGTCATTCTCGTTTACAGGCTTCTCGTTGCCGCAGGAGGCCATGTATCCTTGGGTTCAGGCCCTGGGCTTCACGACGCCCATCAAGTACTACTTCCTGATTATGGTTGACCAGGCGCTGAACGGCATCGACCTGTATTATTCCCGATACTATTATGCTGCACTGCTGGGATTCACCATCCTGCCCATGCTGCTCTCATGGCACTTGAAGAAGGAGTGCATGAATCCCGTGTATGTGCCTTGATGAAATATGACCGATAGAGTAAAACATAGCAAGTTTTTCCTGTGGTGCATCCAGGTGCTGAGGGTGTGCGGCCGCGAGTTGCTGCTCGTGTTCCGTGACGAGGGCGTTGTCATCTTCTTCCTGCTGCTCAATGCGGTTTATCCGGTGTTCTATGCCCTCATCTACAATCCCGAGGTGGTGCGTGACGAGCGTGTTGTCGTCATTGATGAAAACCGCACTGCCTTGAGCCGTGAATTCGCGCGCCGGCTCGATGCCACCCAGGAAATCGCCATCGCCGGCTATGCCGCCAACATGCAGGAGGCACAGGAGGCGATGCACCTCAAGGAGTGCTATGGCATTGTGTATTTTCCGCGTGACTTTGCCCAGTGTGTGGCACGCGGCGAGCAAGGCCATGTGTCGCTCTATTGCGACATGAGCGTGATGATGCGCTACAAGGCGATGTTTACCGCCCTGAGCAACGTCTCCCAGGCTATGGGCAACGAGCGCATGGCCGCCGTTGTCGAGCCCGTGCTCAACATGAGTGGCGCCATCGTGGAAAACCGCCAGGTCGCTGTGGGCAATCCCGCAATGGGTATCGCCAGCGCCGTGCTGCTGTTCATCCTGCCGCTGGTGCTGCAACAGAGTATGATACTGGGTATCGCCATGTTGCATGGCGGCAGCATCGAGCGACGTCGCCGCAACGGCGGACGTGACCCCATGGCGATAGAGGCTTGCTCCAGCGCGACCATCATCGGCAAGATGATGTGTCACCAGATTATCTATATCTTGCCGGTCATCTATGTGTTGCACTATGTGCCGCTGATGTTCGGATTCCCGCAGTACGGCAACCTGCTGCACATCATCTGTCTGGCCGTGCCTTTTATCATTGCGGTGTCGTTCATGGGACAGACCCTGCAGGCGTTTGTCAACGAGCGCGAGAGCGTGTTCCTGCTATTCGTGTTCTCGTCGGTGGTATTTGTCTTCCTCACGGGTGTATCGTGGCCCCGCTACCTGATGTCGAGGCTGTGGCGCGTCGTGGGTGACTGTGTGCCTGCTACATGGATGGTCAACGGCTATGTCCTCATGCAGACCAACGGCGCCACCCTGTATCAGGTGCAGCACGAATACTGGATGCTGTGGCTCCAGGTGCCCGTGTTGTTCACCCTGGCATACATGGTCGAGCGATATGTGAACCGTCGCCGCTACCGTTCCTGGATTGCTGCCAGCGAGGACAATCCCAACGTCCTTACCCGTATCGAACTAGCCAAAAACGGAGTGGGGTAGTTTATAGATATTAGATATTAGTTGCGTTAGTTTTGTGCTAATTATCCAATCTATTGTTTTTCAAGGAATTTTCATATCCTGATAGCACCCGTGTGCTGGTGTGGCGGCTCGATGAGGAGGCACCGCAGTTGCTGACATTGTGCCGTCAGGCAGGGGTGCCCTGTGATGACCTCGAGAACTTGCCTGTCAAGCGGCAGTGTGAGAAGGCAGCCGAACGGTTGCTGCTATGTCAGGCCTATGGGCATCCCGTGACACTTTCCCATACTGAGCAGGGAGCACCAAGCGTTGAAGGTGATGCTGTTAACCTGAGCATAACCCACACGATGGAACTGGTGGCCATTGCCTTGAATGACCGTCATGTTATCGGGTTGGATGCCGAGCGAACAGATAGGAAACAGATGCTGCGGGTGCGTGATAAATTTCTGAATTCCAAAGAAAAACAATTCATCTCACCCGATGACCTTGCTGCCCATGTCGTTGCCTGGACTGCCAAGGAAGCTGTCATTAAGGCTGAGCGGAACAGCGCCATCGATTGGACTGAAGGAATCTGCCTGGAACCGTTCTGTGCCGATGCTGATGAAAGTGTTTTTCGAGCCCGCTGCGACAGCCGCTGCTATGACCTGATGACCCGTCTCTGTGACGGGCACCGCATGACCCTTGCAGTGCCAGCTACCGACCAAACAGCGCTGCCAAGGCAATAAAGCAGCCTATTCATCGTTATATTGGTAAAAGAAAAGTGTGCTATCCAGGCGAAAACCGTGTGGAGCGCACGCGTTATACAGCTAAGAATGGGAAGAATGATGAAATATTTCATGCGTTTGGTCATGTGTGTGGCATTGATGGCCATCACCACCGGTAATGTTCATGCACTGGACAAGAACTATTATGCCCCTGAAAGCAAGTTGGCTAACGGCAGGTGGGTCAAAATCGCCGTAAGGGAGAGTGGCATCTATCAGATTACCACTGATGACATCCGCAGTTGGGGATTGGGCACCGACCTGTCGAAGATTCACATCTTCGGCTACGGTGGCGCGCCGTTGAGCGAGACGATGCTCGGCGAGGGTTGTTACCTGGTTACCAACGATGAGCGATTTAACGACATTGACATCGTCAAAGCCGACAACAGCCCCGCCGGCCCGTTGAAGAACACCTACGTCGAACGCCTGTACCACGAGCAGGAAGTCTGCAATCCAGGCGAAACAGGACGCACCTTCCTGGGCGAGAGTTTTGCCTCTAACCGTAGCCAAACCTTCACTTTTGACTTGAATGGTCTCATTAACGGAACTTTCATCAATGTCTATCCCGTATTTGCCGCTCAGACTACTGGTGCGTCAAGTATTGTGTCCTATTCCTACAACGGTACAGAAATCGGTCAGATGAATGCCGACATACTTGCTGTTAATACCAACCTGTCTCACGTCCATTACGAGGTAGCAAAGTCCATCAAGAACTTCATGATTGAAGGCACCGATAAACTTGACTTCAAGGTGGATTTCACCTGTAGGGGTACCGTGCATGAGGCTCGCCTGGATTTCATCACCGTAAACTATCAGCGTCAGTTGGCATTGAAGAACGGTGTGCTGGCATTTGGCTTGAACAATGCGGGCAATGACACCACTTACCAGCTGACGGGATGCACGGGCACCACCCGTGTGTGGGATGTGACCCGTCCCTTTGCTCCCGTGCAGATGAACGTGACCATGACCGA
>CACZNH010000028.1 GCA_902782465.1 uncultured Bacteroidales bacterium | reverse complement strand
CCCTGCTCCATGCGGTCCATGATACCCTTAACGATGGCGGGGATGAAGCGTGCATCGATGGCACCACCGACGATACAGTTATAGACAACCAGCATACCGCCCCACTCCATGGGGATTTCCTGCTTGTCCTTGATGTTCATCTTGTACTCCTGGTTGCCGAACTTGTAGGTGTCGGGTTCGGGCATGCCCTCGCGATAAGGCTCCACAATCAGGTGAACCTCACCGAACTGACCTGAACCACCTGACTGCTTCTTGTGACGGTAGTCGGCACGTGCGGCCTTGGTAATGGTCTCGCGGTAGGGGATGCGGGGCTCCTGGTACTCGATCTGGATCTTGTCGTTGTTCTCGATGTTCCACTTGAGGGTGCGCAGGTGGAATTCGCCCTGACCCGAAACGATGGTCTGGCGCAACTCCTTGCTCTGCTCGATGAGCAGCGTGGGATCCTCCTCGTGCATACGGTTGAGGACGGCACCCAGCTTCTCGGTCTCGCTCTCGTTGAGGGCGCGGATGGCGCGCTGGTACTTGGGAGCGGGATACTCGATGAAGTCAAATACGTACTCGCAGCCCTTCTCGTTGAGGGTGTTGCCGCAGCGTACGTCTTTCAGCTTCACAGCTGCACCGATGTCACCGGCATGGAGCTCATCGATCGGGGTCTTGTTCTGGCCGCAAACCACGTTGATCTGAGCAAGGCGCTCCTTGCTGCCGCGGTTCATGTTGGTCAGGTCGGCGCCAGCCTTGAGGACGCCGCTCATTACCTTGAAGTAGGAAACCTCACCGATGTGGGTCTCTACCGAGGTCTTGAAGAAATAGATGCTGACGGGACCGTTCTCGTCGTAGGGAACCTCGTCACCGTTGTTGTTCTTGGGAGCGGGCATCTCGGTCACGTCGGGAACGATGGTGCTCATGATTTCGAGCATGCGGTCGGTGCCGATGTTGTTCTCGGCGCTTACCAGCACGACGGGGAAGATGCTGCGGTCAACCATACCCAGGCGGATACCCTTGATGGCCTCCTCATCGGTCAGCGTCATCTCGTCGAGGAACTTCATCATCAGCTCTTCGTCGTTCTCGGCTGCCATCTCGAGCAGTGCCATGCGGAACTCCTCGGCCTTGTCGGCGTGTGCGCCGTCAATGTCGCTGGCGGTAGCCTTGCCACCGTCCTTGGGCCAAGTGTACTGCTTCATGGCGAGCACGTCTACCACGCTGTTGAAGCCGGGGCCGGCGTTCACGGGGAACTGCAGGGCAACAACCTTGTTGCCGTAGGTCTCGCGCAGCTGGTTATATACGTTGTCAAAGTCGCACTTCTCGTCTTCGAGGCGGTTGATGACGAACATCAGCGGCTTGCCGATGCGCTCCACGGTGCGGAAGTTGTTCTGGCAACCTACATCGACACCGTTGCGTCCGTCAATGACCAGCGCGGCAGTGTCGGTTACGTTCAGAGCGGTAACGGCGTTACCTACGAAGTCATCACTACCCGGGCAGTCAATGAAGTTGAGCTTCTTGCCGTTCTTCTCGGCATAGAAGACGCATGAAGATACGGAATAACCGTACTCTTTCTCAACGGGGGAGTTGTCGCTCACGGTGTTGCCACCATCGACGGTGCCCCTGCGGCTGATCGTGCCGCCCTCAAGGAGGATAGACTCGGTGAGAGTGGTCTTGCCAGCGCCCTTGCCACCGACGAGAGAGATGTTCTTGATCTCGTTTGTTTTGTAAACCTTCATTAGTTGATTTTGTTGTTAAATGGTTGTTATATAGTAAATTGTTGTTTGTTATCGCTAAACAGCCTGCAAAATTACTAAAATTTGCGCAAAACACAATATTATTAATAAGAAATTTTCAACAACCTCAAAAATCGTCCTAAAACGCCATGGCAAAACGTGCTTTTTGCTATGCTGAAAACAGTGCGGAATCATGATAAATGAGTACCTTTGCCTGTGGATTAGAATCTCATGGCTGGAATTTATGTCCATATCCCGTTTTGTGCGAGTCGTTGTGCCTACTGCGACTTCTTCTCGACGTTGCGTCTGGCTGATGCTGGTGAACGTTACGTTGACGCGCTGATTGCCGAGGCGCGGTTGCGTCATGGCGAACTGCGTGGTGAGCGGGTCAAGACGCTCTACCTGGGCGGTGGCACGCCGTCTCAACTGCCCGTTGCGCTGTTGCTGCGGCTTGTCGAGGGTTTGCGGGACGTCTTTGACCTGTCTGGCCTTGAGGAGTTTACCGTTGAGGCGAACCCCGACGATGTGACTGCAGAATGGTGCGCTGCCTTGCCGTCGTTGGGCGTGAACCGCGTGAGCATGGGTGTGCAGTCGTTTGAGGACGATATCTTGCGGTTGATTGGGCGCCGCCACACGGCACAGCAAGCGGTCGAGGCGGTAGAGAACCTGCGTCAGGCGGACATCCGCAATATCAGCATCGACCTCATCTTCGGTTTGCCGGGGCAGACGGTGGAGTCATGGACTGCCTCGGTGCGCAAGGCCATCGGCCTCAAGCCGCAGCACATCTCGGCCTACGGCCTCACCTACGAGGAGGGTACATGGCTGTGGCACCAGCGGGAGCGCGGTGAGGTCATCGAGGTGCCAGAGGAGCAATGCCTGGCCATGTACCGCATCCTTGTCGATGAGCTGCAAGCGGCTGGTTATGAGCATTATGAGATTTCCAACTTTGCCTTGCCGGGGTGCTATTCCCGCCACAATTCCTCCTACTGGAACGACACGCCCTACCTGGGGCTTGGTGCCGCCGCACACAGCTATGACGGCGACGTCAGGCGTTACAACCCGGCCGACCTGCAAGAGTACATCGACAAGGTCATGGCGGGCGAGACGGCCTGTGAGCAAGAGGGACTGTCGCGATGGGAACGCTATGACGAGCGTGTGATGCTCGGCTTGAGAACCGCCCGCGGCATAGATGCCGAGAGGCTGCGCAGCGACTTCGGCGATGAAGCTTGGCAGCATTTTACCCGTGAGGCACAAGGGCACATCGCTGCCGGTCACCTCGCTGTCAAGGACGGCAACCGCTATGTCCTGACCCGTGAGGGCATCATGCTTAGCGACGCTGTCATCCGCGACCTCCTCTGGGACGAATAGTTGCTGCCGCTTTCAATAATGATAGGTCTAGCAAGCTGGCGACGCTATGGAATGCGGGACAGTGAGGGTGAAGTGACGCTGTGTCATAATTGCTACATGGTAATATAACCGTGCTTTCGCACGGGAAATTAAACAAATTAATTATAAAATTTTTATTATTATTATACATTTAATAATAATTTTAATAATAATTTGTTTAATTTTCCGAAGCTGGCGGCACTTCAGCAAATGGTACTGACAGAAGTGACTACACGGTCTTGCACGCCCGTGGTGCAAAGGTAATGTGGTTAGTTGCTTTTTACCATGTCAAAAAGCACAATGGGATGGGTTAGAGGTCGTCGAGGAGGTCGTTGAGGAGGGGGGATAGTGGGGGCGTGGCGGTGGAGGCTTCGGTCTCGACGATGGTGCGGAGGGAGGCGGATGGCTGGACTTTTTTCAACAATAGCAGGTTTAACAGCAGTCGGTAGCCGGTGTACTTGATGAGGGGGGCGTCGTTGCTGATGAGTGCCCGAAACAGTTTGTCGCTGCTGTCCATATTGCGCAGGAGTTTGTGGCAGAGGTTGTCGGCGACTTCGACGGTCTCGACGGTCTGGCACCATTGCAGGGCGAGCTCCATGGTCATCAACTGGGAGGGGTAAAGCATGGGAGCGGCAAGGCGGCACTCTCGAGACTTGGTGTCGCTCCACAGCTCACTGGCGATGGCGGCAAGCTGTTGGGCGTCGCCGATGGCCTCGCGGAAACGTGCGGTGATGCCCATAATGTCCACCAACAGGCACCCCATTATCATGCTGTGCGGGTCACCTGCCTGCCTTAACTTGTCGGCGACGATGCCATTGCGGAAAGCAAAGAACTCCTTGCGTATCTCCCTGATTTTCTCCTGTTGTACGTTATCCATTTCAATAAAGCTTAGTGTGAGGTGAGTTTCTCGGCGAGGAAGCGGCCGGTGTGGCTCTCCTTGCACTGTGCGACCTGTTCGGGGGTGCCCTCGACGACGATGGTGCCGCCCTTGTCGCCGCCTTCGGGTCCGAGGTCGATGATGTGGTCGGCGCACTTGATGACGTCGAGGTTGTGCTCGATGATGACCACCGTGTGGCCATTGCCGATGAGCTGGTCGAAGGCTTTCATCAGCGTGTTGATGTCGTGGAAATGGAGACCTGTCGTCGGCTCGTCGAAGATGAACAGCGTGTTGCCCTGTCGTTCGCCGCTCAGGTAGTAGGCGAGTTTGACGCGCTGGTTCTCACCGCCCGACAGTGTCGAGGACGACTGTCCCAGCTTGATGTAGCCCAATCCCACGTCCTGCAGTGGCTTGAGTCGCCGCACGATTTTGTACTCGTTGTAGGTGTTGCTCTCGCCAAAAAACTCGATGGCCTGGTTGACCGTCATGTCGAGCACGTCGCTGATGGTGCGGTCACGGAAGGTCACGTCGAGGGCGTTGCGACTGAATCGCTTGCCGTGGCAGGCCTCGCAGGTGAGGGTGATGTCGGCCATGAACTGCATCTCGATGGTGATGGTGCCCTCGCCCTTACACTCCTCGCATCGTCCACCGGGGGAGTTGAACGAGAAGAAGCCCGCGTTGTAGCCCATCTGCTTGGACAACTGCTGCTGGGCAAAAAGCTGGCGTATCTCGTCAAAGGCCTTCAGGTAGGTAGCGGGGTTGCTGCGCGTGCTCTTGCCGATGGGTCCCTGGTCGATGAATTCCACTGCCTGCAGGCGGCTCAGGTCGCCGCTGAGGCAGCTGTAGCTGCCGGGAGAGTCGGCGGTCTGGTCGTAGTTGCGCGCCAGGGCAGGGTAGAGGATTTTGCCCACCAGGGTGGATTTTCCTGAGCCGCTGACGCCGGTGACCACCGTCATCACGCCCAACGGGAAACGCACGTTGATGTTCTTGAGGTTGTTGTGGGTTGCCCCCTTGACCTCGATGTACTGGCTCCACTTGCGGCGCAGCTTGGGCAGGGGGATGGAGAGGGCTCCCGTCAGGTATTTGGAGGTATAGCTGTCGTCAGCGTCGGCCAGCTGGTCCACGGGTCCCTGATAGGTGATGCGTCCGCCGTTGCGTCCCGCCTCGGGTCCCACGTCGATGAGGTAGTCGGCGCTGCGGATGATTTCCTCGTCATGCTCGACGACGACCACGGTGTTTCCCAGCTGCTGCAGCATCTTGAGCACGTGAATCAGGCGATGGGTGTCGCGCGGGTGCAGGCCGATGGACGGCTCGTCGAGGATATAGACCGAGCCGACGAGCGAGCTGCCCAGGGCCGTGGCCAGGTTGATGCGCTGGCTCTCGCCGCCCGACAGGGTCGCCGAGAGGCGGTCGAGTGTCAGGTAGCCCACGCCCACCTCGCACAGGTAGTCCAGGCGGTTATTGATTTCCACGAGCAGGCGCTTGGCAATCTGGGCGTCGGTCTCGTCGAGTTCCAGCTGTCGGAACCACTGTTTCAGGTCCTTGACAGGCATGCGCACCATGTCGCTGATGGTGATGCCGCCCACCTTGACGTATTGTGCCTGCGGCT
This sequence comes from uncultured Bacteroidales bacterium, assembly GCA_902782465.1. Lineage (GTDB taxonomy): Bacteria > Bacteroidota > Bacteroidia > Bacteroidales > Muribaculaceae > Sodaliphilus. The sequence continues at coordinate 28,516 of CACZNH010000028.1, read as the reverse complement.
TGAGACGCGTGCCGTGGCAGTCGGGGCACACGGTCTTGCCGCGGTAGCGGGCCAGCAGGACGCGGAACTGGATGGCGTAGGACTTGCTTTTTACCCATTCAAAGAAGCCATCGATGCCGCTCCACTCGCCGTCGCCGGTGCCGTGCCACAAGAGGTCGAGCTGTTTTTGCGTGAGTTCGTTGTAGGGCTTGTGGATGGGGAAATTGTGCTGTGCCGCGACATGGATGAAGGCGTTTTTCCATTCACCCATCACCTGTCCACGCCAGCACATCACCGCGTCGTCATAGACTGAGCGCCCGCGGTCGGGTACCACCAGCGTCTCGTCGATGCCGATGACCGAGCCAAAGCCCTCGCAGGTGGGGCATGCCCCTAGCGGGTTGTTGAAGTTGAACATCAGGTCGCTGGGCTCGTCGAAGGTGATGCCGTCCAGCTCAAACCGCTTGGAGAAGCGGTGCTCACGCAGCGTGCCGTCCTGCTGCCAGATGGCGACGATGCACTCGTCCTTGCCCTCGTAGAAGGCCGTCTGCAGCGAGTCCAGCAGGCGCATTTCGTCCTCGTGGCTGTGCGTTACCGCCAGGCGGTCGATGAGCAGTCGGTAGTCGGCGGCCTGCAGGTCGCCCTCGCTGTCGATGACTTGGGCAATATCCACAAACTTGCCGTCGCGTGTCATCAGACGGGAGTAGCCGCCCTTGATGAGCACGTCGAGCTGTGTGCGCAGGTCGCGCCCCTCGGGGACGATGACCTCGGTGAGCAGTGCCAGGCGTGTGCCGTCGGGGTAGCCGTTGATGCAGTCGATGACATCACTGGCGGTGTGCTTTTTCACCATCTCACCCGAGACGGGCGAGAATGTCTTGCCGACGCGGGCAAACAGCAAGCGCAGGTAGTCATATATCTCGGTGCTGGTGCCCACTGTGCTGCGCGAGTTGCGCGTGACGGTGCGCTGCTCGACGGCGATGGCCGGCGGCAGGCCTCGGATGAAGTCGCAGTCGGGCTTGGTCAGACGGCCCATGAACTGGCGGGCGTAGGACGAGAGGCTCTCGACATAACGCCGCTGCCCCTCGGCATAGAGCGTGTCGAACGCCAGCGACGACTTGCCGCTGCCTGACAGGCCTGTCACGACGACAAACTTGCCGCGCGGAATTGTCACGTCAACATCCTTGAGGTTGTTGACGCGTGCCCCCTTGATGATGATATCGCCTGATGCCATAACTGCTGAATTGAGCCCGCAAAGGTACAAAAAATCCTCAAGAAAACCAAACGGGCGGTTTCATGTTACCCTTGAGTGCCAATAAAACCATTTGATTTTTTTTTGGAAAAAATTTGTCGGATTGTGAAAGAAGTTGTAATTTTATTGCCTCAAATCAAGCGTAGTGCCGCCTGACTGGCACGATTGTTGCTTGATAGAGCATTACTAAGACATTATTAATTATTTAATTTACTTACTGATATGAAACCGATTAACATTGTAATGGCTGTAGTGGGCGGTGCCATCGCCGGTGCCGCAGTGGGCCTGCTGTTTGCCCCCGAGAAAGGTGACGATACCCGTCAGCGCATCGCTGATGCCCTGCGCGAACAAGGCGTGAAGCTCAAAGGTTCCAAGCTGGACCACCTCGTTGACGATATCGCCGAGGAGATTAAAGACCGTCTGGATTAATAACCCATTTAACACATTGATAAGAATATGAAAGGACTGAGTTTATTGTACGCGTTCCTCGGAGGCGCACTGGTAGGTGCCTCGGCAGCCATCCTGTTTGCTCCCGAGAAGGGTTCGGACCTGCGTAGCCGCATCAAGGAGATGCTCAAGAAGAACGGCATCGACTTCAGCGATGACGAGGTAGAGCAGCTGGTGAAGCAGATCAGCGCTCAAATCGAGGACTGACAAAATAGCACGCTGACTGACAGGCGGTGTCATAATTCAATTGCAAGGATTATAACCGCCTTGCGGGCGGGAAATTAAGCAAATTAATTTTAAAATTTTTATTATTATACACAGCAAATCGAGTAAACTCGTTTGCCTTCAGTTTGCACAAGCTTTCCCGTGCGAAAGCACGGTTATATTACCATGTAGCAATTATGACACAGCGTCCTGCAGTAGGGTGTCTATTGGCCAAGAACCTTATCTTGTCACTAATCACTCATCACTAATCACTCATCATCAAGACTGCGACGGCTGTCCTGAATCAATGATATGAACGATATAGATTATAAAAAACTGTTTACCGAGGCGCGCAAGTACTTCTCGCTGGAGTGGGACTACACCAAGCTCACTGCTGTCGAGAAGATGGCCGTGTTGCTGTCGGCGATGGCATTTGTCGCCGTGGTCATCGTCATAGGCACCTTTATCCTGCTGTATCTGATTTCGGCACTCGTCAGCGTTCTCGCCTCGGCACTGGGATGCATGTGGGGCGCCAACCTAATTGCCGCACTGCTCCTGGGTGTGTTGCTGCTGGTGGTGTTTGCCTTCAAGAAGCAGCTCATCGTTGACCCCGTGACGCGATTTGTGAGCAAGTTGTTCCTTAAACCCGATGACCAATGAGTAGCGAGACCATCAACACCATGGGAGACTCGCAGCAGCAGCTGCCTGTTGCCACGCCAGATGCTCCCGAATCATGGCGCGGCATGACGCTCGATGAGTTGCGCCGTGCCCGCGGCAAGGCGCTTGTTCGCCGCGAGGTGGGGCGAGCCTCGATGCAGTATAGCATCGACGGCCTGAAGAGCAATGTGGAGGACAACGGTATCAGAGCCCTCATGTTCAGCCCGAGCACCGTGTCGCATTTGAAGACCGCCGACTATGTGTTGCTGGGCTTCAGGGTAGCGCGCTGGCTGATGGGACTGCGCAGCACCCGTCGTCGCCGCCGTTAGCACATACATCTGTTTTAACTGTCAAAATCTGACCTCTCCACCCACAGAAAATCGAAAAAACGCCCGATTTTTTCAGTTTTTTCTTAAAATAAATTGTTGTTTTTTTGATTTTATCTATATTTGCAGCGCGAAATCTGACGATTTTGCACCCGAGAGTGAAAACAATTTAATGATTATAAAGAACTAAAACATATCTGCCTATCGACAAACATTACCTATTATTGACCAATATTAGATAGTAATGAAGATATTCAATGACAAGAGCGATGAACAACTGATATCGCTGTATGTCGATGGCAAGAACGAGGCCTTTGATGAGCTCCTGGAGCGTCACAAAGACCGTGTCTATATGTACATATACCATGCGGTGAAGAACGAGGACCTCGCCGATGACATCTTCCAGGATACCTTTGTCAAGGCCATTATGACCATCAAGCAGGGACGCTATGTCGAGAACGGCCACTTCCCTGCCTGGATTACGCGCATTGCCCACAATCTGATTATTGACTACTTCCGCCAGACCAAGGCCGAGAGCCTGCAGTCCACCGACGACACCGACGTCAACATCCTCAACCGCAAGGAGCTGTCGGACCTCACCATCGAGGACAACCTGGTGACCACGCAGATTCATGACGACGTGCGCCGCCTGGTCAAGGCCTTGCCCGAGAGCCAGCGCGAAGTGCTCGTGATGCGTTATTACAAGAACATGAGCTTCAAGGAGATCGCCGATACCACCGGCGTGAGCATCAACACCGCCCTGGGCCGCATGCGCTATGCCATCCTGAACATGCGCCGCATCGCCGAGGAGCACAACATCGTCTTGACGATGTAACCAGGCCCCACGCCAAGGCGTGAAGGTGCTTAAGGAATAAACAACTGGATTTTCTGAGATTTCTGAGTTCAGATTCATCAGATTCTTCAGTTGTTTTTTTGCGCACGTCTGATAAAAGGAATATAATAAGTACAATAAATACAATTTTTTGTTGGTTTTCAATAATTTTGTATTTGTTGTATTTATTGTTTTCCTTTTCTAGTTGTGTGTGGAGGCCCGACTAAGGACTAGTGAGAAGCGACTAAGGACTAAAAACTAAAAAATTTGTTTTTTACTGAATTTTTCCCTATTTTTGTGCCATGAATTCATTACCAAAAAACTATTTAATTATGAAAAACAAAGCAACCCTTAACAGTCTCGTCACCTTGATGGCGTGCCTGATGTGTTCCATCGGCGCTGTGGCACAGGAGGCTTACACGGAGTTCACCGCCCAAGACTCGACACTCACGTTCTATTACGACAACCTGCGCAGCACCCGCACAGGAACTACCTTTAACCTGAATACGGGAAGTTCTCGCCCTTCTTGGTATTACAACTGCCGTACCTCTATTAGCCAGGTGGTATTCGATCCGACATTTGCCGATGCCCGCCCCACAACGACTTATTGCTGGTTTACTGGTATGGAGATACTCAAGTCAATTTCTGGCTTGAATTACCTCAACACCGAGGAGGTGACAAATATGGCTAACATGTTTTATAACTGTTTTGCTTTGACAAGCCTTGATTTGAGCAACTTCAACACCAGTAAAGTGACTACAATGAGTTACATGTTTTGTGACTGCAGCGCTTTGACGAGCCTAGACTTGAGCAGTTTTAACACCGAACAAGTGACTGACATGGCTCACATGTTTCATTATTGTATAAGTATGACGAGCCTCGACGTGAGCAGCTTCAACACTGGTAACGTAACTAACATGAAAAGCATGTTCTATGGCTGCCTCAATTTGACGAGCCTCAATGTGAGCAGTTTCGATACAGGCAACGTGACAGATATGCAACAGTTATTCGATTTTTGCAGCGCTTTGACGAGCCTTGACGTGAGTAACTTCAATACTGAAAATGTGACAAGCATGTATTGTATGTTCCGATATTGTACTGGCTTGACAAGCCTTGATGTGAGTAACTTTAATACGGCCAACGTGACGAATATGGATGCCATGTTCTCTAGTTGCAGCGGATTAACAAGCCTTGATGTCAGCAATTTCAACACAGGCAACGTGACAAATATGCAAAATATGTTCTGTGAATGCAGCGAACTGACAAGCCTTGACGTGAGCAGCTTCAATACCTCCAATGTGACCAAAATGGGTTACATGTTTGCATTATGCTGTCTGACAAGCCTTGACGTGAGCAACTTTAATACCCAAAAAGTGACTAACATGGGCGGGATGTTCTGGGGCTGCAGTGGCTTGACAAGCCTTGACTTAAGCCATTTCAATACCCAAAAAGTGACTAACATGAGCATGATGTTCGATGGCTGCGACAACCTGTCAACCATCTTGGTGGGCAGTAATTGGAAAACGGAAAAAGTAACCGAATCCAACTATATGTTCACCGATTGCACCAACCTGGTGGGTGGACTGGGAACGGTCTACGATGCCGAACATGTGGATGTAACCTATGCCCACATCGACGGCGGCCCTAGTTTTCCAGGCTACCTGACGGGCCCTGAAGTGAGAACAGCCTATGCTGTGTATGTTGCCGAGGATTCGGCATTAACCTTCTATTGCGACAACTTATATGGTTTACGCTCAGGCACTACCTATGACATCCACCAGTACTCAGGTAATACTGAATGGTATCATGACAGCATACTTTTAGCTATCAGCCAAGTGGTATTCGACCCGTCTTTTGCCTATGCTCGCCCTTACTCGACTTATGCTTGGTTCTTTGGTATGAGAAACCTCAAGTCTATCACTGGCATGGAATACTTCAACACATCCCAGGTGATAGACATGCGAATTATGTTTTGTGGATGCTCCACTTTGACCGACCTTGATGTGTCCAACTTTAATACCAGTAACGTAATTTCTATGAGTTACATGTTCAGGGAGTGCTATGGCTTGACAAGTCTTGATGTGAGCAACTTCAATACCAGTAACGTAACCGATATGAAATTCATGTTTTATCGGTGCAGCGAGTTGACCGACCTTGATGTGAGCAACTTCAACACCAGTAACGTAACCGATATGAGTTACATGTTTAATGGTTGCAGCGGGCTGACAAACCTTGATGTGAGCAACTTCAACACCAGTAACGTAACCAATATGAAATTCATGTTTTATTGGTGCAGCGGGCTGACAAACCTTGATGTGAGCAACTTCAACACCAGTAACGTAACTGATATGAGTTACATGTTTAATAGTTGCAGAGGCTTGACAAACCTTGATGTGAGCAACTTCAACACGGCTAATGTGACCTACATGTCCTGCATGTTGGTTAACTGCATCGGGCTGACGAGCCTTGATATGAGCAACTTCAACACCAGCAACGTTACTGATATGTATGGAATGTTTTATGGCTGCAACAACTTGACCACAATCTATGCGGGAAGTGATTGGAGCACAACGAATGTCACCAATTCCGATAAGATGTTCACCGGTTGCGCCAACCTGGTGGGTGGACTGGGAACGACCTACGATGCTGAACATGTGGATGTAACCTATGCCCACATCGACGGCGGCCCAAGTGCTCCGGGATACTTTACTGCTGGACCACCATATGCCCACGGCGACGCCGACGGAGACGGCAACGTGACCATCGGCGACGTGTCAGCACTCATCGACTACCTGCTCAGCAGTGGCAACACCACGATTAACAAAGCGGGCGCCGATTGTGACGGTGATGGCTTTGTTAACATCGGCGATGTGTCAACTCTCATCGACTATCTGCTCCACGGCCATTGGTGTGGCCTTAGACTTTAGACCTTAGGGGCGTCAACGTCCATCTGAAATAATGTAGACAATAAGTACAATAAGTACAATTTTTTTTGAAAATCAAGGACTTGTATTTGTTGTACTTGTTGTCTTTCTTTTCATGGGCATTTTCTTCCAGGGGCGATGGTTTTGAAAAAAATTGGCGGTTAAATTTTGCGTATCGGCTGAAAAGTAGTACCTTTGCAGCCGCTTTTTAAAGAGCTGAACATTAAACATAGAATACAAACCTAGTAATGAACGTAAATTTTGAACAGATTGATGCGGTGAACGGACTGCTCACCGTGGAGCTTAAAAGAGAAGATTTTGCCGCTGACGTACAGAAGGAAGTGGCTGCCATGGGCGTTCGTCACCCGCTGAAGGGCTTCCGCCCCGGCAAGGCCCCCAAGGCGTTGCTGATGAAGTTTTACGGTCCCAGCGTCACCGCCGACGTCGTTGACCGCAAGGTGGGTAAGGCCGTCTATGACTACATCCGTGAGAACAAGCTGCAGGTGCTGGGAGAGCCCCTGCCCAACGAGGAGACCAAGGTGGACATCATGAAGGACGAGGAGATGACCTTCAAGTATGACCTGGGTCTGGCTCCCGCCATCGAGCTCAAGCTCAACAAGCGCATCAATGTGCCCTATTACAATATCATCGTGACCGACCAGATGGTCGATGACGCCATTGCCCATGACCGCAAGCGCCTGGGCACCCTGGTTGACGGCGAGGTGAGCGACAAGGAGTCGATGCTGCGTGGCTCGATGGTCGAGCTCGACGAGCAGGGCAACGACAAGGAGGACGGCATCAAGGTGGAGCGCACCGTGATTTCGCCCCGCTACATGGCCGATGAGGAAGAAGCTGCTAAGTTTGTCGGCGTCAAGGTGGGTGACACCTTCGTCTTCAACCCCCACAAGGCCAACAACGGCAACATCGCCGAGATGGCCGGTCTGCTGAACGTGGACCGCAGCCAGGCCGACGTGAAGAGCGACTTCCGCGTTACCATCGAGGAAATCAAGGTCAACAAGGAGGCCGAGATGAACGAGGAGTTCTTCAAGGGTGTTCTGGGCACCGAGACCGATGTCAAGGACGAGGAGTCGTTCCGCAAGGCTGTGGGTGAGATGATTCAGCGCGCCAACGTTCCCGAGAGCAACTACCGCTTCACCATTGATGCACAGCGCATCCTCACCGAGAAGGCCGGTGACCTGCAGTTGCCCGAGGAGTTCCTGAAGCGCTTCCTGAAGCTGCGCCGCGAGCAGGAGGAGAAGGAGAACGTCGAGGTAACTGACGAGGAGGCTCAGAGTATGTTCAAGCAGCTGCGCTGGCAACTCGTTAAGGACCATTTGGCTCAGGAACTGGGCATCAAGATTGAGAAAGAGGATATCGACACCGCCGCCTTCATCTTCGCCCAGCAGCAGCTGTCGCAGTACGGCATCTACAACGCCCCCGAGGACCTCGTGCGCCAGCAGGCCGAGCGCTTCATGCAGGACGACCGCGCCCGTGAGGCTATCCAGGAGCATGCCATCGACAACAAGTTCTATGCCGCTGTCAAGGAGGCCGTGAAGGTCAACGAGAAGGAAATCAGCGTCGAGGACTTCCGCAAGCTCTACGAGGCCGACGAGAAGTAATCAACTCACTTCAATGATAGCGAGGCAGGGACGACATCATGCCGTCCCTGCTTTTTTTTGTTGTCTTGGGAGTTGTGGGTGAGGAGGTGACAAATTGTCGCTTGGCGCAGTTTTTGTGTAAAGGAGATAAAAAGTTCCCGAAAATGTCATCGGAATGAGAAAAAAATATTATCTTTGAACAAAAATTTTTTTAACCACTGAATTAAAACATTATGGAAAACGATTTCAGAAAATTTGCAGTGCATCATCTCGGCATGAACGGGCTGGCGCTGGACCAGTTCGCCGCAGGTGTATCCAACAGCTATATCTCTCCCACCATTATGGAGGAGCGCAAACTCAATGTTACCCAGCTCGACGTGTTCTCGCGCCTGATGATGGACCGCATCATCTTCCTGGGTTCGGAGGTTGACGATTATACTGCCAATGTCATCCAGGCCCAGCTGCTCTATCTCGACAGCTCTGATCCCGGCAAGGACATCTCGCTGTACATCAACTCACCCGGTGGCTCGGTATATGCCGGCCTGGGCATCTATGACACCATGCAGTATATCCAGAGCGACGTGTCGACCATCTGCACCGGCATGGCTGCCTCGATGGCTGCCGTATTGCTCGTTGCCGGCCAGAAGGACAAGCGTTTTGCCCTGAAGCACAGCCGCGTGATGATTCATCAGCCCATGGGCGGCATCAGCGGCCAGGCATCGGACATCGAGATTACCTCGCGCGAAATCCTCAAGCTCAAGAAGGAGCTGTACACCATCATCAGCGACCACTCGGGCCAGCCTTACGACAAGGTGTATGCCGACAGTGACCGTGACTACTGGATGACCTCGGAGGAGGCCAAGGAATACGGTATGATTGACAAGGTGCTCATCCGTGAGAAATAATGGCGAAGAAAAAGGAAAACAATACATTATACTGCAGTTTCTGCGGGCGCAGTGACCGCGAGGTGGAGCTGCTGCTGCCCGGCATGAACGGCTGCATCTGCAACGAGTGTGCCGAGCGCGCCGTGGAACTGTCACACGAGTATCTCAAGAAGATGGCGGCGGCCAGGCTCACCGACCTGGACCTGGAATCGCTGCCCAAGCCTGAGGAAATCAAGGCTTATCTTGACCAGTATGTCATCGGCCAGGAGACGGCTAAGCGTTACCTGTCGGTTGCGGTGTATAACCACTACAAGCGCTTGAACCAGAAGCGTGACGATGACATCGACATCGAGAAGAGCAATATCATCATCGTGGGTCCCACGGGTACGGGCAAGACGCTGCTGGCCAAGACCATCGCCCGCATGCTGAAGGTCCCCTTTGCCATCGTGGACGCGACGGTGCTGACCGAGGCGGGCTATGTGGGCGAAGACATCGAGAGCCTGTTGACGAGGCTGCTTGCCGCCTGTGACTATAATGTCGCCGAGGCTGAGCGCGGCATCGTCTTCATCGACGAAATCGACAAAATCGCGCGTAAGGGCGACAACCCGTCTATCACGCGCGACGTGAGCGGCGAGGGCGTCCAGCAGGGCCTCCTGAAGCTGCTTGAGGGTTCGGTGGTCAATGTGCCGCCCCAAGGCGGGCGCAAGCATCCCGAGCAGAAGATGATTGCCGTCGATACCAAGAACATCCTGTTCATCTGCGGCGGTGCCTTTGAGGGCATCGAGCGCAAGATTGCCCAGCGCCTCAACACCCATGTTGTGGGTTATGGTGCCGGCAATCACGTGAGCAAGGCCGACCGCGACAAACTGCTGCACTTTATCGCCCCTCAGGACCTGCGCAGCTATGGCCTCATCCCCGAGATTATCGGCCGTCTGCCCATTCTCACCAACTTGGAGCCCCTGGACCGTGACGCCCTGTTGCGCATCCTCACTGAGCCCCGCAATGCCATCGTGCGTCAGTATACCAAGCTGCTTGAGATGGACGGCGTGGAGCTAGTTATCGAGGACGATGTGCTGGAGTTTATCGTGGACAAGTCCATCGAGTACAAGTTGGGCGCCCGTGGTCTGAGGAGCCTGTTTGAGACCATCATGATTGACGTGATGTATGAGGCGCCGTCGATGAAGGGCAAGCGTTATGTGCTCACGCGCGAGTTTGCTGAGCGTCAACTCTCGAAATCCAATTTTGAACTGTTGGCTCAGAGCAATTAGCAATTAGCTGTTAGCAAATAGCTTTTTGGCCCTGTGTGGCTGTATGACTGATAGAAAAAAGAGAAAATATTTTCCCTGAAAAATTGTGGGTTTCACAAAATCATTATATATTTGTGAAATCATTGAAAACCCTAAACCGAATATTATGGCGAAGAACAGTAAATTGACATCGGCTCTGAAAGAGTTTTTCGGCTTTGAGACTTTCAAGGGGAATCAGGAGGCAATCATCGAGAATCTGCTTGCTGAGAATGATACCTTTGTGCTCATGCCGACAGGCGGTGGCAAGTCATTGTGCTACCAGCTGCCGGCGCGCCTGATGGAAGGCACGGCCATTGTCATTTCACCACTCATCGCACTGATGAAAAACCAGGTTGATGCCATGCGCAGCTACAGCGAGGAAGATGGCATCGCACACTTCATGAACTCGTCACTCACCAAGCAGGCCATCGAGGAGGTGAAGGCCGACGTTCGCAGCGGGCGCACCAAGCTCCTGTATGTCGCCCCCGAGTCGCTGACCAAGGAGGAGAATGTCGCCTTCCTCAAGGATGTGTCCATCTCGTTCTATGCCGTGGACGAGGCACACTGTATCTCGGAGTGGGGTCATGACTTCCGCCCGGAATACCGCAATATACGTCCCATCATCAACCGCATCGGTGAGCGTCCCATCATCGCCCTGACGGCGACTGCGACGCCCAAGGTGCAGCACGATATCCAGAAGAACCTGGGCATGACCGATGCCGCGGTGTTCAAGTCGTCGTTCAACCGTCCTAACCTTTATTATGAGGTGCGCCCCAAGAGCAAGGACGTGGACCGCGAAATCATCAAGTTCATCAAGGCCAACGAGGGCAAGTCGGGCATCATCTATTGCCTGAGCCGCAAGAAGGTCGAAGAGCTGGCCGAGGTGCTGCGCCTCAATGATATCAAGGCGTTGCCCTACCATGCCGGTATGGACAGCGCTGTGCGCAGTGCCAACCAGGATGCCTTCCTGAGCGAGGATGTGGACGTCATTGTTGCCACTATCGCCTTCGGTATGGGCATTGACAAGCCTGACGTGAGGTTTGTCATCCACTATGATATTCCTAAGAGCCTGGAGGGCTACTATCAGGAGACCGGCCGTGCAGGCCGTGACGGCGGTGAGGGCAAGTGCCTCACTTTCTACTCCCGCAAAGACCTTGACAAGCTCGAGAAATTCATGCAGGGCAAACCCATCGCCGAGCAGGAAATCGGCAAGCAGCTGTTGCTTGAGACGCGCGATTATGCCGAGTCGTCGGTGTGCCGTCGGCGCTCGCTGCTGCACTACTTCGGTGAGACCTATGACAAGGACAACTGCGGCAACTGCGACAACTGCCTCAAGCCCAAGAAACGTGTTGAGGCCAGCGAGGAGCTCAAGGCCGCCATCGAGACGATTCTGGCCTTGCGTGAACGCTTCAAGCCCGAATATATAGCCCATGTGATGATGGGTGACGCTACGTCTGAAATCAAGGGTTACAAGCACGAGGAGCTTGACGTGTTCGGCTGTGCCGACGAACGTGACGAGAAATTCCTGTTGGCTGTCATACGCCAAGGCGTATTTGCCGACTATCTTGCCAAGGATATCGAGAACTATGGTGTCATCAAGGTCACCAAGGAAGGCAAGGATTTCCTCAAGAGCCGCGAGAAATTCTGGATTGTCGAGGACAACGAATATACCGAGATGCTCGACGAGGAGATGCGTGGCGGCGGCAGTGGAGCTGTCGATTCAGAGCTGTTCAGCATCCTCAAGGACCTGCGCCGCAAGATTGCCAAGCAGCACGGCTTGCCCACCTATGTCATCTTCCAGGAGCCGTCGCTCGATGCCATGGCGACGACCTATCCCATCACCATCGAGGAACTGCAGAACATCCCTGGAGTGGGACCTGGCAAGGCAAAGCGTTACGGCAAGGAATTCATTGACCTCATCAAGAAATATGTCGAGGAGAACGAGATAGAGCGCCCCGAGGACATGCGTGTGCGCACTGTCGCCAACAAGAGCAAACTCAAGGTGGAAATCATCACCGCCATCGACCGCAAGGTGCCGCTTGATGCGCTTGCCGAGAGCAAGGACCTGGAGTTTGACGAGTTGCTAGACGAGTTGGAGGCCATTGTCTATAGCGGCACAAAAATCAACGTGTCCTATTACATTGACGAGGCCATCGATGTGGATATCGAGGAAGACATCTTTGACTACTTCAAGGAGAGCGAGAGCGACGACATCGAGACCGCGATGAAGGAGTTGGGTGACGATTACACCGAGGAGGAAATCCGCCTCGTCCGCATCAAGTTCCTCAGCGAGATGGGCAACTGATGCCCGCCTAAAAAGTCACAATCTTGATTGATTTGAGATAAAAATGCGCACGGGATATAATTTTTCCCGTGCGCGTGCGTTATACATAAGTAATATAGAATGAAAAAACGTAAAATATAGAACAACCAACCTAGTAGAAGATGAAAGCAAAACTCTTGATTTCTTCATTGCTGTTGGGAACGGTGATCCTCGCACTTGCTAAGGAGGATCCTGTCCTCATGACCATTAATGGCAAGGATATCAAGCTCTCGGAGTTTGAGTATCTCTATCACAAGAACAACCAACAACAGGTCGAGAAAGAAACGCTTGACCAGTATCTGGACCGCTTTGTGCTCTATAAGCAGAAGGTTGCCGATGCCGAGGCAGCAGGTCTGGATACGACACGTGCCTTCCTCTCCGAGTTTGAGGGTTACCAGAAGGACCTTGCCGCCCCCTACATGATGAAGGACTCAACCTATGAGAAGGAGATGCTGAATGAGGCTTACGACCGCATGAAGAAGGAAATCAGCATCGACCACTTCATGCTGCCTCCGGGCAATAACCCTGAGGAGACCGCAACCTATATGGCCCGTATGGACAGCCTGCGCAGCTGCATCCTCAATGGAGAGAAGTGGGAGACGCTGGTCGACCAGTATTCCAGCGACCCCTCCAAGCCCCGCAACCACGGCCATTATGGCTATGTCAGTTCGGGCATGTTCCCCTATGATTTCGAGAATGTATTGTACAATACTCCCGTTGGAGAGATTTCCAAACCCTTCAAGACGCAGTTTGGTGTACACATGCTCCGCGTCAACGAGACGCGTGAGCGCAATGATGTTCACGCCAAGCACATCCTGAAGCTGTTCCCCAAGGATGCCACCGAGGAGCAGAAGGCCGCCTGCAAACAGAAGATGGATTCCATCTATGCCCTGTTGCTGGCCGGCGCCAACTTTGAGGAACTGGCTAAGGCCGAATCACAGGACGGTACCGCCCGCCGCGGCGGCGATCTGGGTTGGTTTGGCCGCGGACGCATGGTGCAGCCCTTTGAGGACATCGCGTTCAGCCTTGCCGACGGAGCCATCAGTGAGCCGTTTGCCACCCAGTATGGCTATCATGTCATCAAGAAGGTAGCTCATGGTATGCCTGCTCTCGAAGAGGTGCGTCCCGCCCTTGAGAATGCCATTAACCGCGACGAGCGTGCCGGCATGATTCACGAGCGTCGCCTCAATGACTTGAAGGCCAAGTGTAACTACCGCTTCAATCCTGAGGTTGAGAAGTATCTGACCAATGCCCTGCGCGACAATAAGGGTCTTGATTCGGCACTGGTGGCCACGGCCATCAAGGGCGCAACCATCCCCTTGTTCTATTACGGTGACAATCAGAGTACGCCCCTGTCCGAGCTGACTTCGGCCCTGAACCTCAAGACCCGCATTCCTGATGCTGCCGACGCCTTGAACTACATCAAGTCCAAGGTTGACCCCCTTGCCGAGACTGTTCTCACCGATTACCATGCCCATGAGCTGGTGAAGAGCAACCCCGAATACCGCAACCTGCTCAATGAGTACCGCGACGGTATGCTGCTGTTTGAAGTCAGCAACAACCGTGTGTGGAAGGCTGCCAATAAGGATACCGTCGGCCTGGAGCGCTACTTTGCCGACCATCGCGCCAACTATGTCTGGACCGAGCCGCATTTCAAGGGCATCATCCTGAGTGCTACCACCGACAGCGTCATGCAGCTGGTGAAGGCCGACATCCGTAAACTTGGTACTGACTCGCTTCCCGAAAAGCTTCATATGAAGTATGGTAGCGACATCCGCATGGAGCGCATGGTTGTCAAGCAGGGAGAGAACCAGCTGGCCGATTACCTCGCCTTCCACATGGGCTCCAAGCCCGAGCGCAAAGGCTTTGCCGAATACATCATCCTCGAGGGCGGTGTCATCAACCAGCCCGAGGAGATGGCCGACGTGCGCGGTGCTGTCACCAGCGACTATCAGGACGAGCTGGAGCGCATCTGGAAAGAGGAGCTTGCCAGGAAATATCCTGCCAAAATCAACAAGAAAGTGCTCAAGAAAGTGAAATAACGATACCGTTATGTGAAGATAATGCCTCGTGTGAGTCTAGCGATTCATGCGGGGCTATTTTGTCAAGAAGAAACGGAATAAAACATTAAGATATGATGAAGAGAGTCTTTTTTTGCGTTATGACGTGTGCGCTTGTCGCCGTCTTTGCCTCGGCGCAGGCGTTGTCGCCCCTGCAGGTGCAGGAATTGGAACTGAGTAACGGCATGAAGGTGTGGCTCAATGTGGACCACAGCCAGCCCAAGGTGTTTGGTGCCGTGGTTGTGGGTGCCGGTTCGGTGGACTGCCCCGACACGGGTATTGCCCACTATTTCGAGCACATCATGTTCAAGGGGACTGACGAGTTGGGAACCGTGGATTATGCCGCCGAGCAGGTCTATCTCGACTCCATCTCGATGAAATATGACGAGCTGTCGCGCACGACCGACAAGAAGCAGCGCGAAGCGATTCAGCACGACATTAACCAGTTGAACATCAAGGCGTCGCAATATGCCATTCCCAATGAGTTCAACCGCCTGATTACCAAGTATGGCGGCTCGGACCTGAATGCAGGAACGTCCTACGATTTCACCTATTACCACAACACGTTCTCGCCGCAGTTCATCGAGCAGTGGTGCGAGTTGAACAGCCACCGCCTCATTCACCCAGTTTTCCGCCTGTTCCAGGGCGAGCTGGAAACGGTCTATGAGGAGAAAAACATGTACAGCGACAGCCCTGAAGCGATGCTGCTGGAGCAGTTATCCTCCAAGTTCCTTGCCGGCACGCCTTACGCTTATCCCATCATCGGCAGCACCGAGAGCCTGAAAAACCCCAAGCTCTCGGATATGAAGGCGTTCTATGAGAAATACTATGTCGCTTCCAATATGGGACTGATACTGTCGGGCGACATCAATCCCGAGACGCTGATGCCCGTGCTGGAACGCACCTTCGGCAGCCTGGAGCGCGGCGTGAAGCCCGTGCGTGCAAAAATCACGGCTCCCGCCATCACCGGGCAGCCTGTGGAGAAATTCCTGTTCCCGATGCCGATTATCGGCATGAGTGCGATGGTGTTCCGTGGTCCCACGGACTATGATGTCGATGCTCCCGCTATGAAGGTGGCGCTGGCCCTGCTCAACAATGGCAACAATACCGGTCTGCTCGACGAGTTGACCAACAAGAACCGAGTCTATCTGTCGATGGCCATGAATATGGGCATGAACCAGACGTCGGCGATTGCCGTCATGGTGATTCCTAAAATCTTGTGCAAGGTCAAGACCGCCGAGAACCTGTGCCTGGAGCAGATAGGGAAGCTGAAAAACGGCGAGTTCAGCGACGAACAGCTGCAGGCCGTCAAGCAGACCCTCCAGCGTGAGCATGACAAGGAACTGGAATCCATCACCAAGCGCAGCGAGGTCATGGTCGCCGCCATGTCGGCAGGTGTGGCCTGGGAGGATTACATGAAACTGAGCGCCAGCGTTGCCGACATCACACGCGACGACGTCATGCGCGTTGCCAACAAGTACTTTACCGACAACTTTTACCGCTTCCACAAGAAAAACGGCCGAGTACCGGCCGAACAGATTGCCAAGCCCGAATATACACCAGTGGTGCCGCAGCACGCTGATGCCAAGTCGGCGTTTGCACAGCATCTGGAGCAGATTCCCGTAAAGGATGTGGCGCCTCGCTTGCTCGACTTCGGGCGCGATGTCTCCAAGACTACCATCGCTGGCGGCAATCCGCTCTATGCCACTGTGAACCCCGTCAATGACTATTTCACCCTCATTGTCGATTTCCACAAGGGAACATTACAAGACAGGCTGCTTGAAGCCGCTGCCGGATATGTGAGCGAGCTGGGCACCGACTCGTTGGATATCAAGGACTTTGGCACCGCCATGCAGCAGCTGGGCGCGAACATGGAGCTGGGCGCTGACGAACGCACGACGACCCTCGTGCTGAACGGCGAAGACAAGAACCTGGAGGCAACGTTGCGCCTGCTGGGGCATTTCCTGGGCAATATCAAGGCCGATGAGGAAAAACTGGAATCGCTCAAGGACGCTGCGGGACCCGAAGAGAAGTCTTTCTGGGAAGACAATACCGAAGTGTTTGCCGCCCTTGCCAATAAGGTGGCTCGAGGCAACCGTTCCAGTTACCTGACCCGCCTGACGGCCAAAGAAATGAAAAAAATCAAGGCCGCTGACCTCATCGCCTCGTTCAAGCAAATCTATGATTGCCGTTGTGACATCAGCTATAGCGGAAAACTGCCTGTTGCACAGGTTGCCAGCCTGATTTCCAGCAATCTGCCCCAGTTGCAGGGCACGCATGATAATCCCGTGCAGGAACGTCTGCTGGAAACTCCCCAAACGCCCACGGTCTATGTATTCGACCTGCCCAAGTCGCGTCAGTCGGTTATCGGACTCTACCGTCCGCTCACAGGCGTGACCGGTGACCGCGACCAGGCTTGCCTGAAGATGTGGGGCGAGTATTTTGGCGGCGGCATGTCGTCGGTGCTTTTCCAGGAGGTGCGCGAGTTCCGTTCCATGGCCTATGCGGCCCAGGGTGTCGCCTTCACTCCCGATTTGGCACGCTCCACCGATCCCAGCGGCTACATGGCGTTTGTCGCCACCCAGGGCGACAAGTCGATGCAGGCCATCACGCTGCTTGACTCGCTCGTCAACCAGATGCCCATGAATGAGGAGAATCTCGCTGTTGCCCGTCAAAGTCTTCTCAACGACATCAACAACAGGTATCCCACCTTCCGCGGCAAGCCCTATATGGTGGCGTTGAGTGAGTACCTGGGCTACAACCGTGACAGGAATGCGGCATTGGCCGAGCAGTTGCCCACGTTGACCCGTGACGATGTGGAGGCTTTCTATACCCGCCACATCAAGGGCCAGCCCTACCAGCTGATGATTGTCGGCGACATGAAGAAACTTGACCTCAAGGCCCTGGCCCGCTACGGCACCATCGTCAAGGTCAAGAAAGACGATATCTACCGCACTAAAGTGCGATGAGCCGATAACGGCTCATCGCGGTGGCGGGTGGAGAGTGGAGAGAGGAGAGGATCCATTTAACAAACATTTTGCTAATGGATTTGGCATTCCGCTCGGCTTGCAGTATCTTTGCGGGTTGAAACTAACTAAAACAATAATACAAGTGAAACTGAGATTTTTTACCGCTATCATTGCTGCCGTTGCGGCTTTTGCCGCGTTGGCGCAAAACAATGTGGCTGAGGAAGTTGCGTGGGTCGTCGGTGACGAGCCCATCTTCAAGAGCGAAATTGAGGAACAATACCAGCAGGCACTCTATGAGCGCATTCCCATTGATGGCAACCCCTATTGTGTCATCCCGGAGCGCATGGCGCTGAACAAACTGTTTCTGGACCAGGCTCGCATCGACACGGTCGAGGTGCAGCAGTCGATGGTGTCGAGCGAGGTTGAAAGCCAGATCAACCGCCTGATTGCCAACTTTGGTTCCAAGGAAAAGGTTGAGGAGTACTTCAGGATGCCGATGCCTCGAATGCGTGAAAAGCTGAACGAGGATATCAGTGACCAGATGCGCATCCAGCAGGTGCAGAGCGACCTGACCAAGAACGTCAGTGCCACGCCCGCCCAAGTGCGCCGATACTACAACGGCTTGTCGAAGGACTCCCTGCCGTTTATCCCGATGCAGGTCGAGGTGCAGATTATCACGCTGAACCCCGTCATTCCTCAGCAGGAGATTGACGAGGTGAAGTCCCGTCTGCGCGACTATGCCCAGCAGGTCAACAGCGGTGAGCGCGAGTTCTCGACGTTGGCAATTCTCTATAGCCAGGACCAGGAGACTGCTGTCCATGGCGGTGAGACGGGTTTCCTGAGCCGCTCGGTGCTGCTGCCGGAGTATGCTACAGCAGCCTTCAACCTCAATGACAACAAGCGCGTTTCCAACATCGTCGAGACCGATGACGGTTACCATATCATCCAGCTCATCGAGAAGCGCGGCGACCGCATCAACACGCGTCACATCCTGCTGCGCCCCCGTGTCAACGACAAGGACTTGACCGATGCTATCAACAGGCTGGACAGCGTCCGCACCGACATTGTGGACGGCAAGGCCAACTTCAATGAAATTGCACTGTACATCTCACAGGATAAGGATTCCCGCAACAACCACGGCAATATGCTCAACGAGAAGAACCAGAGCAACCGCTTTGAGATGGCCGACCTGCCCGCCGAGGTGGGCAAGAAGGTGAGCAATCTGCAGCCTGGTGAAATCAGTGAACCGTTTGTGATGCTCAACCCCAAGACCCGTCGTGAGCAGGTCGCTATCGTGAAACTCGTCAAGCGCATCGACGGCCACAAGGCAGACCTTGCCGACGACTATATGATTATCAAGGAGATGTGCGAGGGTGCCGAGCGCGAGAGAATCATCCGCAATTGGGTCGAACAGAAGCAGAAGAGCGTCTATGTCTATATCGAGGAGGGCTGGCGCAACTGTGAGTTCCAGTATGACTGGCTGAAGAAGGGGAAATAGGCTTTAGGCTTTAGGTTTTAGGCTTTAGGTTCTTTAGGCTTTAGGAATTACGCGAATTGCACAAAATTCGTTCAATTGGCTACGTTGAGCTAAGGGTTCGCGAAATTCGTAGTATAAAAAGCGATACTGAATGATTGCATCATACATCAAGCGACATTTTTCGGTAAAAAGCCGACTGCGTTACATGCTGCTGGCATGTAGCGCGATGGCATTTATATTGTCGCCTATTGTGATGGCTCAGAATCCCGCACGTACCAATCTGCCGCGCTCCAAGTATCCCGTCAAGAAGACATCGACGACCAACCCGCAGCCGCCCGTAGCCGCCCGCAAGGGCTCCAAGGGTCCCAAGGTGAGTCGCATCACACCCCAGATTCCACAGGCCAACCGACACCAGTCCAACAAGGTATTCCTCGAGAATGCCGACCTGCTGACTGCCAACGAGGCAAGAAGTACCGATTACCAGGTGCTGAAGGGCAATGTGCGTTTCCGCCGCAACGACATGTACATGTTCTGTGACAGCGCCTATTTCTATGCCGAGACCAGCTCGCTCGACGCCTTCGGCAACGTGCGCATGACCCAGGGCGACACCCTGTGGGTCTATAGCGACATTCTGCATTACTACGGTGACCAGGGCGTGGCTGAATTGCGCAACAACGTGCGTCTGGAGAACCGCAGCACAACACTGCTGACCGACGCCCTCGACTACGAAATCAACTCCAACGTGGGCTATTATTTTGACGGTGGCACGATTGTCGATAACCGTAACCACACCGAGTTGAGTTCGCGCTACGGCCGTTATGAGCTGGACACCAAGCAGGCGGAGTTCTCGCGCGATGTGCATCTCATCAACGACCGCTATGAGATGTTCACCGACCTGCTCGACTACAACACGCAGACGCATATCGCCCACATCACCAGCGAGACGTTTATCGTGAGCGACAGCAATACCATCAACACCACCAACGGCTGGTACAACACCAGTGCCGACGATGCCACGCTCTATGAGCGCGCCCTCATCACCGCCAAGGACGGCAAGACGCTGCAGGGCGACACCGTCTATTACAACCGCAAGCGCAACTACGGTGAGGCCCGTGGCAATGTGGTGATTACCGACCCCAGCAACAAGGTCATCCTGGACGGCGGATACGGCTACCACGACGATAATGCCCATTACAGCTATGTGACGCGTCGCGCCCGCGCCCGCGAGTTCTCGCAGAAGGACACCATCTACCTGCATGCCGACACGCTGTGCACCCTCATCAACCACGTCGTGAACGATTCGGTCAATGACTCGGTGCGCGTGCTGCGTGCGTTCAACCAGGTGCGTTTCTACCGCAACGACGTGCAGGGCATCTGCGACTCGTTGCAGCTCAGCGAGGCCGACACCATCATCAACATGTACCGCCATGCCGTGGTGTGGAACCTGGAACGCCAGATTTCGGGCGACGAAATCAACATCCACCTCAATGACAGCTCTGCCGACTGGGCTACCTTGCCCACCGGTGGACTCATGGCCGAGCACCTGGGCGAGGTCTATTACGACCAGCTCAGCGGCAAGAAGATGAAGGCGTGGTTCGAGGATAAGGAATTGCGGCGCCTCGATGTTGACGGCAACGTTCAGGTCATCATGTTCCCGCAGGAGGACGATTCCACCTACAACAAGATGGTCAATGCCGAGTCCAGCTACCTGCGCCTGAACCTCAAGGCGAAGCAGGAAGTTGACCGCATCACCATGTGGCCCGAGGTGTCGGGTTCGGTGACCCCGCTGTTCCTGGCCAAGAAATCTGAACTCTATCTGCCGCAGTTCCACTGGTATGACATGCTGCGGCCCGCCTCTCCCGACGATATCTACGAGTTGACCGAGGAGCAGAAACGCATTTGGCAGTCGGTCGAGGGCGGCACGCGCCGCCGCTCGGGCAGTAATGCCGCCACCACAACGGTCGCTACCGAGAATGCAAGTAACATAACCCCTGAATCGAGTGAAAAGCCATGAGTGACGTCATCAAACTCCTCCCGGATTCTGTCGCTAACCAGATTGCTGCCGGCGAAGTCATCCAGCGACCCGCAAGTGTTATCAAGGAACTTGTGGAGAACGCCATCGATGCCCAGGCGACGCACATCCAGATTATCCTCAAGGACGCGGGGCGCACCCTCATCCAGATTATTGACGACGGGGTGGGGATGAGCGAGACCGATGCCCGATTGGCGTTTGAGCGTCACAGCACGAGCAAGATACGCAGTGCCGACGACCTGTTCACCCTGCACACGATGGGATTCCGTGGCGAGGCGCTGGCGTCCATCGCCGCCATCTCGCAGGTCGAACTGCGCACCCGTCGCCAGGATGCCCAGTTGGGTACCCGCCTGGTCATCAACGCCTCGGTATGCGAGAGCCAGGAACCCGACATGTGCCCCGTGGGCAGCAATTTCATGATCAAGAACATCTTCTTCAATGTCCCTGCCCGTCGCAAGTTCCTCAAGACCAACCAGGTGGAGCTGAGCAACATCGTCAAGGAGTTTGAGAAGTTGGCACTGGTCAACAACGAGGTGGAATTCACGCTCATGCACAACGGCAACCTGATGTACAAGTTGCCCAAGGGCACCTTCCGCCAGCGCATCACCGCACTCATGGGCAGCAACCTGGACCAGCAGCTGTTGCCGCTGACCATCGACACCTCGCTGGTCAAGATTCAGGGCTACGTCGGCAAACCCGAGAACGCCCGCAAGCGCAACGCCCTGCAGTTCATGTTCGTCAACGGACGCTTCATGCGTCATCCCTATTTCCACAAGGCGGTGTTGACGGCCTACGAGCAGCTCATTCCCGAGGGCGAGCAGCCCAACTACTTCCTGCGCTTCACCGTTGACCCGCAGTCCATCGATGTGAATATCCATCCCACCAAGACCGAAATCAAGTTTGAGGACGAGATGCCCATCTGGCAGATTCTTGCTGCCGGCGTCAAGGAGACGCTGGGCCGTTTCAACGAGGTTCCCGCCATCGATTTCAACACCCAGGACGCCCCCGCCATCCCCGCCTATAGCGGCCACGTCGAGCTGCACCGCCCAGAGATTGAGGTCGATACATCCTACAATCCTTTTAAGCAGTCCTCGACACCGTCCTCACCTGCCCAACCGCAGCGCCATGCGTCTGCGGACCGTCAGGCGATGAGCAACTGGGATGAACTGTTCGCCAACTTTGAGCGCAAGAAGCGCGAAGGCGTGGACCAGACTGCCGCTCAGCCTGCAGAGCCTGCCGTAGAGGCCGCACAGGACACGCTGTTGCCCCTGGGTGACCCGCAATCGGTCTATCTGCAGCTCAAGGGGCGGTTTATCCTGTCTCCCGCCAAGTCGGGCCTGATGGTCATTGACCAGCACCGTGCCCACGTGCGCATCCTGTTTGACCGTTATATCAAGCGCATACACACCGGCAGCCTTTCTTCACAGGCCATCCTCTTTCCTGAGACCCTGCACCTGGGCGCCGCCCAAAGCATCGCGTTGCAGGAACTGTTGCCCGAGATGGAGAAGATGGGCTTTGTCCTCTCCCCGCTGGGCGCCAACGAGTGGGCGGTGAAAGCCATTCCTGCAGGTCTTGACGGAGTGGATGCCGCCACGATGATTCACCAGATTATCGACTCGGTGGACAATGGCGGCGTGCCGCTCAAGAAACGCATCCTTGAGCATTTGGCGCTCACCGTGGCGCGTTCGGCAGCCATCCCCTCGGGACGCATCCTGTCCCAGGAGGAAATGGAAATCATCGTTGCCGACCTGCTCAAGTTGCCCGAACCCAATTACACACCCGACGGGAAGACGATTATCACCGTCATCCCGATGGAGCAAATCACAAAAATGTTTTAGCCATGTTTGACTTCCAGAGAATAACCCACGAAACCGATTTATATAACTTCCACACCCACACGCAGTATTGCGATGGGCACGCCGCGATGGAGGAGTTTGTCACCGAGGCCATTGCCCAGGGGTTCACCCATCTGGGTTTCACACCGCATTCGCCCATCTCGGTCGAGAGCCCTTGCAACATGGTCCAGGAACAGGTGCAGCAGTATTTCGACGAGGTGGAGCGCCTGCGTCGTGCCTACGGCGACCGCATCCACATCTATAATGCGATGGAAATCGACTATGTGAGCGTGGGCGACGGTCCTGCCGCCGACTATTTCCAGCAACTGCCGCTGGATTACCGCATCGGCTCGGTGCACTTCATCCCTGCCATCGACAATCCCAGCGAGATGGTGGATATCGACGGCAAGTTCCAGCAATTCAAGCATCGCATGGTGAAGCACTTTGGCGACGATATCGAGTATGTCGTCAAGACCTTCTTTGCCCAGATGATGGCGATGGTCGATGAGGGCGGCTTTGACATGGTGGGCCACATGGACAAAATCGGCTTCAATGCCAGCCAGTATTGTGAGGGCATCGACGAGGAACCGTGGTACGACAAGCTGGTCATCGACCTGTTTGAGAACATCATGGACCACCACCTGACCATCGAAATCAACACCAAGGCATGGCTGCAGCGCAACCGTTTCTATCCCAACCTCAAGTACTTCGGGATGCTCAAGCGCTTCAATGCCCCCGTGGTGGTCAATAGCGACACCCACTATCCCACACTGCTCAACAGCGGCCGTCTGGAAGCCCTCAAACTCCTCAGCGTACTGTAATCAACCATTTTCAAGATATTACCACTATGAATACCAGTTTCAAGAAGATAGCCCTGGCGGTGATGATGATTGTCGCCATGTTGCCCAGTGCGCTCAAGGCACAGGATTTTACCAATAAGGACACGTTGCGCTATGTGGACGCGATGCACTACAGGATGATTAACTGGGCGTTTGACCGCACGCTGGCGTCGCGCATCCCGCTGAACTTCAAGGACAGCGTGCGCCCCACCTTGTGGGACCGTGCCTATTGCACCAGCGGCAAGGGCTTCCGCTTTGCCACCAATTCGACGGCCATCGCCGTGCGCTATAACCTACTGACCAACATGCACATGATGCACATGGCCGACACGGGCATTAAGGGCACCGACCTGTACATCTGGGACGAGGACACCAGGAGCTGGCAATTTGTGAACTGCAACCGCCCCGTGCGCATAGACAATGACATCCGCCCGCGCCAGGACTCCATCCAGAGCAAGGTGTATGTGGACCGTCTCGACGGCAAGATGCACGAGTACATGATTTACCTGCCGCTGTATGACGGCGTGCGCTGGATTGAAATCGGTGTGGACAGCAATGCTATCATCCGCCAGCCGGTGCTCAACTCGCCGCAGGTGGGCAAGAAGTTCGTCTTCTACGGCACCAGCATCCTGCAGGGTGGCTGCGCCTGCCGTCCCGGCATGGTGGCCACGAGCATCATCCAGCGTGACCTGGATGTGGAGTGCGTGAACCTGGGCTTCAGCGGTGAGGGCAAGATGGACTCCTGCATGGCCCGTGCCATGGCCAGCATACCCGATGTGGCGGCCTATATCCTGGACCCCATCCCCAACTGTACCAAGGACATGTGCGACACGCTGACCTATGGCTTCGTCAACATCCTGCGCACGCTGCGCCCCGAAGTGCCCATCTTCATGGTCGAGGGACAGATGTACAGCTATGCCAAGTACAGCGGCTTCTACAGCGAGTACCTGCCGCAGAAGAATAACGAATACCATAAGAACTACCTTAAACTCAAGGCCGACAACCCGGATAACCTCTACTATATCACCTGCAAGGACCTGTACGGTCCCAACAACGAGGGCACCGTGGACGGTATCCACCTGACCGACATCGGCTTCTGGTGGTATGCCCAAAAGCTGGAGCCTTACCTGCGTGCCGTGCTCGACGGCACGACCATTCCGCAGGAACCCGGCGTCGACGACCCCCGCTAATTCGCTGGTTATTAATCGTGCTTCGCACGAGAAATTAAACAAATTATATATAAAAATTTAATAATTTTTTTGTTCATTTTTTTAATCAATTTTGCTTAATTTCTCGGCCGTAGGACGTTAAAAAAACGCTGACAGAAGATGATGAAAGCCAAGAAGAGCCATTACATACAAGACCTTATCCTCGAGGGCGAGCATGAGCATCAGGACTTCAAGTACCAGATTACCGATGCCCGCAAGATTGCGCGCTCCATCGCTGCGTTTGCCAACAACAGCGGCGGCCACCTGCTCATCGGCGTCAAGGACAACGGCAACATCGCCGGGGTGCGCAGCGAGGAGGAAATCTACATGATTGAAACGGCGGCGCAGATGTACTGCCGCCCCGAGCAGCAGGTGACCTTCAAGGTGTTCAACATCAACGGCAAGTCGGTCGTCAAGGCCGACATCGCCGAGGCGCAGGAGAAACCCGTCGAGGCGCCCGACGATAACGGCAACTGGCACGTCTATTACCGCGTGGCCGACGAGAACGTCCTCGCCAGCCGCCTGCATGAGCGCATCATGAGCGCCGAGACGGCCATTGAGGAGACCCGCACGGCCGAGACCATCAGCTACAGCGAGCGCGAGCAGGTGCTGCTCGACTACCTGCGCAACCACGGCGGCATCACCCTCGAGGGCTACATGCGTCTGGCCCACATCAGCGAGGAGAGCGCCACGCGCATCGTCGTCGCCCTGCACAGTATGGGCGTCCTCGACCTCCAGTACCATGACGGCCAGTGCCTCATCGTCACCCCGTAATCCCATTTTTTTAGTCGGCCTAGCGGCCGAGAAATGAAACAAATTTTTAATTAAAATTATTATACTGAATTTTAAATATAATTTGTTTAATTTCCCGAGCGTCAGCATGGTTTAGTTACCGAGTCGGCTACGCCTCCTTCCACCGCCTGCCTATACTCTTGTCAGGCTTACGGCCTTCCTTGACGAGTGGCAATAACAAAACGGGGAGACGTGATTGCGTCTCCCCGTTTTGTTGACGGCTGTGAGGCCGATTTTTTTAGAAGGGCAGGTCGTCGCCTGCGCCGGCCTGGTCGAAGGTGTTATCGACAGGGGGCGGTGCGGGCATGCCGGCCTCGGGCGCAGGAGCGGGCTCGCCGGCTGTGGGAGGATAGGGTGCCGGTGCTGCAGCCGCGTTGGGATCCTCCTTCATGGCACGGAACCCGCGGATGTCGGTGTACCAGCGGCCGTTGAACTCACGGCTCTCGATGTCGTAGCTCAGCGTGATGACGTCGCCCACCTCAAGGGGGTACTGGTCGGCACGGTCGCCAAAGAAGTCAAACTTTACCTTCTTGGGGTAGCTGTCGAGTGTCTCGAGCACATATTCCTGCTTCTTCCATGCGTTACCGGCCTTGGAAGTACCGCTCTGCAGTTCCAGTTTCTGGATGATTTTACCTTTAATGTCCATTGTTCTTTAGAGTTTTAAGTTTTTAGTTTTAAGTTTTCAGTTGAATGCGGATGGCGCTGACAACTGACGACTGAAAACTGAAAACTATTTTACTTGCTTTCCTCGGCGATGGCCTTGATGACAGCCTGTACCTGCTTCCATGCCTTCTCGACGGCGGGGATGTGGCAACGCTCGGCGGGCGAGTGTACGTCCTGCAGGGTGGGACCGAAGGAGATCATCTCCATGTCGGGGCGAACCTTGAGGAACAGACCGCACTCCAGACCGGCGTGGATGGCGCGAACATTGGGCTTCACACCGAAGAGCTTCTCCCACTGCTCGGTAGCAACGGTGAGCAGATGGCTGTCGCTGATGGGCTCCCAGCCCTGATAGCCGCCCTCGCTGATGATCTCGTCGGCACCTGCCATGCGGAAGACGGTCTCGCACTTGTGCGTCAGGTCATACTTGCCACTCTCGAGCGACGAGCGGTGGAACATCTCGACAACAATCTGGTTGCCCGGGCGCATCTTGACGCTGGCGAGGTTGGTCGAGGTCTCGACGAGGCCAGGTACCTCCATGCTCATGGCAGCGATGCCGTGAGGAGCTACATAGACGGCATTGACTACGCGGCGGGCGGTGTCGGTGTCGATGATGGTCTCGGGGGCGTCAACGCTGTTGCAGGTGATTTCCATCTTGGGCTCGGTGCGCTTGTACTCGTTCTTGACCTCGGCGATGAAGGTGTTGAGCACGACGCTGAGCTTCTCCTTGTCCTCGGGCTTGATACCGATGACGGCAGTAGCAGCGTGGGCGATGGCGTTGTGCAGGTTGCCGGCGTCAATCTTGGCGAGCACGTAGTCCATCTCCTCGCCGATGTTCCACAACAGACGTGCAATCAGCTTGGTGGTGGTAGCGTAACCCAGGTGGATGTCGGCACCGCTGTGACCGCCGTGGAAGTGCTCGAAATTAATCTCAAAATAGGTGCGATCCTTGGGAGCAGCCTCGGGCTTGTAGTTGAACTTGAAAATGCTCACCAGACCACCGGCGCAGCCCATGGTGATGGTGGCGTCTTCTTCCTCGTCGAGGTTGAGCAGGTAGTCACCCACGAGCATGTCGGCCTCGATGTTGCTGGCACCGGTCAGGCCGGTCTCCTCGTCAACAGTGGCGAGAGCCTCCAGGGGACCGCACTGCAGCGTCGGCTCGGTGATGGCAGCCAGGGCAAGGGCGAGGCCCATACCGTCGTCAGCACCCAGCGTGGTGTTGTTGGCGCGTACCCAGTCGCCATCGATGATGGTCTCGATGGGGTCGGTGTCAAAGTTGTGGGTGGAGCCGGGACCTTTCTCGGCAACCATATCCATGTGACCTTGCAGCACGATTCCCTTGCACTTCTCGTAGCCGGGAGCTGCGGGCTTGAAGATGGCCACGTTACCGGTCTTGTCGACCTTGTACTCCAGGTTGTGCTTCTTGGCAAAGTCCACGAGCCAAGCGCGGATTTTGTCTAACTTGCCTTCTTCGTTGCCGCTGGGGCGGGGAACCTTGGTGATCTCGTCAAAGATTGACCAAACTGCTTTGGGATTTAAATCTTTTACTTGCATTGTAAAATAATGGTTTAATTGTTAGTGAATAATATTTGAGTTTTAGTTTTTAGTCCTTAGTCCTTAGTTCTTAGTCCTTAGTCCTTGGTTTGACTTTGGACCCTTGTTTTTTTGCCCCGCTAAGTTACTACTTTTTCTTGAATCAGCAGCCTATTGTTAATAAATTGTCCATGAAATTAACTTTTATTTTTGACACGAATGCCCACGAATGTCCACGAATGCCAAAAAATGATTATTCATGAGCATTTATGGGCATTCTTGTTATTGCTAATATGAGAATTGTTTTTATCTTTCCTCTATAAAAGGAGAACAAATTGCCCCGCAAATGCCTTAAAATGGGCAAAAAGGTGTGGCACAGGCGCATAGTTCCTTAACGCGACCTTG
>CACZNH010000027.1 GCA_902782465.1 uncultured Bacteroidales bacterium | reverse complement strand
TCAAGGAATTAGTGCCGCCCCGACGGGGCTATAATGTTTGTGGATAGCCGTCTTGTACAGGGATGAAGTGAGGCGTAGCCGAACGGAATCCCTGCCTATAACCTTGCGTCCCTAACGGGACTCTTTTACCGGACAACAATGAATCTGAATAATCTGAGGCATCCGCCTGCTCATCTCATACGACCTTCCTGAAAATTGGCCATCAGGGCAGGGGGAGAATCGTGAAGGAACAGGTGCGGTCCACGGCATGCACACGGTAAGGCTCCAGCGGCTCGGCACCCCAACTGTTGATATTGCCCACGCCAGCATGTTCGCCGTCAAGGGTGAGCACGGTGTATCGTGACTTGGGCAGTTGTGACGGGTGGCGCTGGTGCTTCTCGTCACCCTCGTCGAGGGTAGCGATGTCGTAGTGCAGGGCGCTGGCATAGAACGGCTTGTCGCTGGTCACCTTAAAGCCCACACCGCTGCCATCGGTCTGCTGCCACCAGCGGATGTCCCCCTTGGTACCCGTTTCCTGCGGACGGATGTAAGGATAGAACTGCTCGTCGGCAGTCTGGCTGTAAATGCCCAATCGCTGGCTGTAGCGGCGATCGGCATAGTTTTCAATGGGGCCGCGGCCGTAGAACTTGCTGTTATCCATCGTGTAGGGCAACTCCATCACCAAGCCGAAGCGCAGCATGTCAGGAAGCGCCTGATAGGAGTCACTAAAAGCAATGCCTTGCGTGATACACATGGTTCCGCCCTTATAGATTTCGTAGGTCAGCGTGAGCTTGGCAGCCACCTCTGGCATATCGTAAGTGGCGACGACGGTCTTTTGCGTCTTACTGGAGGCTTTCTTGTCCACAGCGAGCGAGGTCAACTTCATCACGGGGGCGCGCCATGCCTTCAGGCGCTTTTGCAGCCAGGCACCCATGTCGTTATCGGTCACCGCACGCCAGAAGTTGGGCCTCAACGTGCCGCCCTCGCCCAGCAGGTTCACACCTTTCACTTCATAGCGGGTAATGAATCCGGTTTGTGCTTCGAAGTCGATATTCACGCCTTCACCAGCAATAGTCAGATTGCCCCCGGGCTGTTTTTTCACTGTGAATTTTGCCTTGTTGACAGGTTTCACGGCAACGTGGTTTGTCGCTTCGTTGACAGGCAATTGCGCATAAGCGATACGTTGGCCGGCAGCCATCAGGGGTTCAGCCTCCTTGAGCAGGAAATCGACGTTGAGCAGGATTTCGGCAGGTTCATCGATGGCGTTAATGATGTCAACGATGGGCAGATGCAGCATTTGGCTGCTCTGGGGCGCAACGTTGAGGTTCAATTCCTCACCGTTGAGTACGGGATTGCCGTCAGCGAGCAGTTGCCACCGCATCTTGACGTTGCTCAAGTCGCGGAAGAAGAATTCATTCCTCACCGCGATGTCGCCCTGACACACGTTCACGTCCTCGGCCCACACGTTCTGGTAGTAATAAGCGGTCTCGTAGGCATGCGGATTCCACACGCGGTCAGGGCTCACGAGGCCGTTGCAGTTGAAGTTGTTGTCGCTGGGGTCGTGGGTATTGTAGTCGCCGCCATAGGAGAAATAGGTATGGCCCTCCTTGTCGGTGACGCGCAGGCCCTGATCGACGAAATCCCACACAAAGCCGCCCTGGAACTTGGGCAAACGGCGCACGGCTTCCCAGTATTCCATCATACCGCCGCCCGAATTGCCCATCGTATGGTTGTACTCGCACAGGATGAGCGGCTTCTTGCTCTCGGGTTTGCTGGCATAGCGTATGCACCAGTCGGGGTCGGCATACATCGGGCACATCAGGTCGGTGTTCTCGCCGCCTTGGGCACGTTCCCAGTGGATGGGGCGCGAGGGATCGGTGGCACGTATCCAGTCACGCGCAGCCGTGAAGTTGGGGCCGTCGCAGGTCTCATTGCCCAGCGACCAGATGATGACACTGGGATGGTTGAACTGCACAGCCACGTTGTGCTGGTTGCGCTCCAGGATGGGCTTGGCAAACATGGGTTTGTAGGTGGGCGCGGTGTTCGGGTCGTAGTGGAACCCATGGCCCTCCTGGTTGGCCTCGGCGATGACATACAGGCCGTATTCGTCGCACAGGTCATACCACTGCGGGTCGTCGGGATAGTGGCAGGTGCGCACGGCGTTGATATTCATGCGCTTCATCTCCTTGATGTCGGCAATCATGCGCTCACGCGACAGGACATAGCCGCCGTCGGGGTCCAACTCGTGGCGGTTGGCGCCCTTGAAGTAGATGGCCTTGCCGTTGACGAGCAGCTGGCCATCCTTAATCTCCACGCGGCGGAAACCCACCTTCTGGGCAACGGTCTCGCCCTTGGATTTCTTGTCGGCAGGCGTGAGGGTGGCAATGAGGGTATAGAGGTAGGGCATCTCGGCCGTCCACTGGCGGGCGGCAGGCACCGTCCAACGGTTCTCGCTGGCAGACACCATATTCACCTCGTTGCCCTGGGCATCCAGCAGGCGGTAACTCATCGTTCCCTTGCCGGTCACAGCGGGGGCAACCATCAACGTGCCGTCTAGCAGGTCATCGCTCAGGCCCGTAGTCACTCGCAAGTCGTCAATGTGGTTGCCCTTGTCACGGCAGTAGAGGTAACTCGACCGTGCCACACCCGACAAGCGCCAGAAGTCCTGGTCCTCGCTGTAAGTGCCGTCACACCAGCGCATCACCTGAAATGCCAGCAGGTTGTCACCCTCTTGCAGGAAGGGCGTGATGTCAAATTCGGACGCCAATTTGCTGTCCTCGGCATACCCTGCGAACTTGCCGTTCACCCACAGGTTGATATTGCTGGTCACACTGCCAAAGTGGGCGATGACCTGCTTTCCTCGCCAGTCGGCGGGCAGGGTGATGTGGCGGCGATAGGTGCCCACATGGTTATCCTGCACGGGCACGCGTGGCGGGTCATTCTCCCAATTCCCGCGCCACGGGAAGCCGATGTTGACATACACGGGATCGCCATAGCCGTTCAATTCCCACATTCCGGGAACGGGCATTACCGCCCAACCGCTGTCATCGAGGTCAAGACGGTAGAAATCCGTGGGGCGCTGGTCGAGGTTGGCGACCCAGTGGAATTTCCAGTTCCCGTCGAGCGACAGATAGCGGCCTGACTGCTCGGGATGGTTGAGTAATGCCTGACCCTCGCTGTCGTAGGCAAAAAATGACGTGTGAACAGGCAGACGGTTGATTTCGTTCACTTGCAGGTTCATCCACTCGTCACCGGCGGGTTGGGCTACAGCGCTCATCGCCAGCAACAGACAAGATATCGTGAGAATTGAAGACTTCATAGTTTGTGATTTATAAGGTGGTATGTCATAAAACAACTATAATATAACCGCCCGTTGGGCGGGAAATTAAACAAATTACTTTTTAAAATTTTGTATAACACTTATAATATTCATAATTTTAATTTATAAATTTGTTTAATTTCCCGTGCGTTAGCACGGTTAAGTTATCGAGTCCGAATTATGACACGCCATCAGGTTAATGTGAGTTGCGCAGGTATTCCTCGGCACGGGCGAGGTCCTCGGGGGTGTCGATGCCGATGGTGGCTGTCGTGGTCACACCCGCCTTGATGGTGTAGCCGTTCTCGAGCCAGCGCAGCTGCTCCAACGACTCGGCGAGTTCCAGCGGTGACTGCGGCAGGCGCGTAATTTCGGCCAGCACGGCAGCACGGTAGGCATACATGCCCACATGGGTATAATACTGCGTTGCGGAGGGCCACTCTTCGCGTTCGAGGCCACGAACAAATGGAATGACCGAGCGCGAGAAATAGCGGGCACGCATCTCATTGTCCAGCACCACCTTGGGCGAATTGGGATTCTCCAATTCGCTGTAGGGACGGCTGGGGTCAAAGGGGCGTACCAGCGTAGCGATGTCGGTCGTGGGGTCGTTAAAGCATGCCATGATGGCCTGTAGCTGGTCGGGCTGGATGAACGGCTCATCGCCCTGGATGTTGATGATGACGTCCTCACCTCCGCCATTCTTCAGGTAGGCCTCTTGACAGCGGTCGGTACCGCTGCGGTGCTCGGTGCTCGTCATCACCGCCTTGCCGCCGAAAGCCTCCACTGCAGCCATGATGCGGTCATCGTCAGTAGCCACAACCACGCGGTCGAGCGCCTTGCTCACCTGGCGGTAAACCCTTTCTATCATCGTCATTCCGCCCAGCATCGCCAGCGGCTTCCCGGGGAACCTCGTCGAGGCATATCTCGCCGGTACAATCCCAATAAACGTCAATTCCTTATTCATTTATTTCTTTTTGTTTTTCTCATTTATAACGCTATGGCATAATACTCAATGTGCCTAATTTATTGGTCAAGACAAACCTACATTTAAATTATACCAATTAATTTCTTTAAATCGTCCATGTCAGGCAAGGCATTGCGCAAGCGAAGGGGCAATTCTTGCGAAGTTCGATATGTAGCCACACCCATCGGCTTTGATGTGTCTGAAAACGATAATTCTACAATCTCTTCATTCTTTGATTTGCAAAGGATGATACCAATCGATGGATTCTCATCAGGCAACTTCACGTATTTGTCTAAAGCCGCCAAATAGAAATTCATTTTTCCAGTATATTCAGGTTTGAACTCACCTCGTTTCAATTCAAATGCCACAAGACTCCGCAAACGCCGAGAGAAAAAGAGTAGATCAATACTATACTCTCTTCCTGCTACTTCAATGCGGTATTGATTGCCCATAAAACTGAAGTCAGGGCCAAAAGCCATAATGAAGTTCTTCACATTTTGGATAATACGCTGCTCTATCATTCGTTCACCCACCGACTCTGGATCTTCAATATTGATAAAATCAAGCATATACTCGTCCTTGAATGATTGCAAGGCTCTCTGTTTGAATGAAGGTTCCTCAATTGTCTTGTTGAAATTGGTTTGACGAATCGTACCTTCTTTTCTATAAAGACCTTCAGATAAATAATACCTCGTTGTCTCTACAGTCCAAAATTCTGCTGCACATCGACGGATATAGAACAAGCGCTCTTCAAGTGTAGAAGTCTTTCTGATTATTTCACGATGATTTGAGAATCCTACATTCAAAAAACACTCAAAATCATCTGCGCTCAAATCGGCAGATGTCATCTGCCGATTTAGCAAATCATTTATTTCCAACGGTTTATCCAAATCGGCAGATGATAACTGCCGATTCAATACAGGACTCCATGTTTCATAGAAAATGCGCATGTTCTTGATGTTTGTTTCTGAGAAACCCGTCAATCCTGGCAACTCTTGCTGTAACAGTTTTGAAATGACTCCAATGGCATTTGTATTCCAAGTCCCAACTCTGCTGTGTACTGAAACATAATTGCCCACCCAATAGTATAAGGCAAGCATCTCCTTATTAACTAATCGAGCTGCCCGATAACGACTGTCAAGGATGGCTTGTTTTATTGCCTTGACAGCTTGCACATATTCTGGTGATATCTGTATCTCTCCCATTGATTCATTAGTAGCCCCAATTTTCGCCAACGAGGATGACGGTGTGGCGATGGGCGGGGAAGCTGTTACGCGTGAAGTGGACGTAGTTGCAGATGCACTGCGGGCTGTTGCAGTTGTGACAGACTCCATCGAGGCGGCAGGGGGTGTCGCAGCCCAGGCGGGCGGTGTTGATGGGTGCGGCCACGTTGCGGGCGCGGGCCAGGGCAGCCTCGATGGTGGGGGCGACCTTGTTTAGCCCGATGATGTGGATGACGTTGTGCGGTCCCCAGGTGATGGCGGCGACACGGTTGCCGCGTCCGTCGATGTTGACGATGACGCCGTCCTGGGTAATGGCATTGGCGCTGGTGAGGAAGTAGTCCACATTCATCGCATCGAGGTAGCACTGGCGTTTTTCCTCGGCAGTGACGGCCTTGTCACGGTCGATGACCTTATAATTGCCGCCGTTGATGAGTTCATCGGTCAGGCCCATCTCGCGGATGGTCTGCGAGCCGCCCCAGGTAACACTGCTTCCCTCGGGCATCAGTGACTTGACGAGGGCAATGGCCTCGGCAGCTGTTGCACAGTAATGGGCGTTAAAATTGCGGCGTTTCAGGTGCTTGATGATGCGCCCTGCCAACAGTTCGTTATGGATTTCGATAGGTGTCATAATGAAGATTAGTGATTAGTGATTAGAGATTAGTGATTATTGTTGGTTAAGCAATAATGCAGATGTGCTTTGTCCAACTGATTTCTGCAACCAATGGATGCAGAATTGCATTAGACTGATATTCAGAATAAAAACGTGCCATATTCCAAATGTTCCTCACTCCGAAACCTTGGATACCGGGGAACTCCTTTTGGATATCCTTAGAGAGGTTTTCCACAATGGAATTTCCCCATCCTAGTTCCTGTTGACGTTCGGTAATTTGTCTGCCAATATCCCAATATAGGGAAATCATTTCTTTGTTGACAGCTCTCATGGCTTCATACTGCGCACTGCGGATGCGCCGCATGATATCGTCACGAAAGTTCAGATATTGGCCGTTGCTGTTCAATATTTGGTGATCAGATTCCATTCTTTATTTCTTAAAACAGGTTGATGAGTTTCAGGGAGCCCCAGATGATGGCGGCATAGCGCAGCAGCTTGCCGAGGGTCATAGTGAGGAGGACAATCCACACGTTGGAACGCACATAGCCCAATGCTACGCTGATGGCGGTGCCCAACATTGGCACAAAGGCGAAAAAGCCCATCCATGCGCCACGGTTATGCATGAAGTGCAGGGCGCGGTTGAGTTTTTCCTCGCTCACATGGGCATATTTCTCAATCCACTCGATTTTGCCCAAGTGGCCAATCCAGTAGCACGTCATGCCGCCGCTCACGTTACCCGCCAGCGCGACAAACATGCTGGTGACGGGATCCATGTGCAACGGCCCCACACAGGCGATAACAAGCGCCTCGCTGCTGAAGGGCACGATGCTGCCGGCCAGGAACGACCCCAGGAAGAGTCCCAGATAGCCCCATTGGGTAAAGAAATGGATGAGCGTCTCGAGCATATTTTATATTTAGGCCTTAGGCTCTAGGCTTTAGGCTCTAGGCAGAAATGGCGAATGCCTGCCAACGCCTAAAAGCTAAAGCCTATAGCCTCATTTAAATATCAGTTGAGTAAAAATCACCAGGTAATCGCGCCAGTTGGCCCACTCGTGGCCGGCACCGCTCTCGTGATAGGTATAACGCAGGCGGTTCTTGTCGAGCAGTTTCCTGAATTCCTCATTGTCCTTGTACAAGAAGTCCTTGTTGCCGATGCCCATCCAGTACAAACGGGGACGCTGCTTGAACTGGTTGACGAGTTTCTCCTCCAGGTTGTCATAGATTTTACTCTTGCCCTGGTCCATGCGGCCAATGGCGGCCGAAAACAGGCCGACGTAGTTGAAGTCGTCAGGCTGGTTGGCGCTGATGTAGAGCGAATGGTAGCCACCCATCGACAGACCGGCGATAGCGCGGTAACGCTTAGAGGGGCGGGTGCGGTAGTTGTTGTCCACCCAGGTCATGATGTCGTTGAAGCTGCTCTCGAAGGTGCCCTCCATCCACTGCTTGTGGGCAAAGGTGGGCTGCTCGTTGTTGTTGGGTCCCAGGCCCGGAGCCGTCGGGGTGTCGGTGTGTCCGTTGGGCATGACGACAATCATCGGTTCGGCCTTGCCACTGGCAATGAGGTTGTCGAGAATCTGGGCGGCACGTCCCTGCTCCAGCCACACCGTCTCGTCGCCACCCGTGCCGTGCAAAAGGTACAGGACGGGATACTTTTGGTGGCTCGCTTCATAGCCAGGCGGCAGGTAAATCATCATGCGACGCGTCATGCCCAGCGTGGGGGAGTCATACCACACGGCATGCACCTCGCCATGGGGCACGTCGTGCACCGCCACCGGGCTGTCGCCGTCGGGGTCGAGCACAAAGGTGTTCATCACCGTGCTGACGTCGCGCAACACCTGGGCATTCTTGTTGTCAAGCACCTTCATGCCGTCGATGACGTAGTAGTACATATATAAATCCGGTTCCAGGTCACGCAGGGTGATGCTCCACGTACCGTCGGCCTGACGCATCATCAGCGTATCCACACGCGAGTCAACAATCAGCTTCACCGTGTCGGCCTTAGGGGCCTTGACCCTGAAGGTCACCGCACCGTTCTTGGCAATTTCGGGGCTGCTGACAGGCTGGGGCGCAAATCCCCGCTGGGCGTTCATCGAGAGCGCCACAAGAACAAACAAGAAGAATAAAATCCGTTTCATAATACTTGAACATTAAAGTTTGTGCAAATATACATCATTTTCTCCACTAAGCCACAATCATACAAAAGGAAAACAACAAATGCAACAAGAACAATGGCATCCGCATCCTGTCCTGCGGGCTAACAAGAAAAAGACAACTCACACAACTTGAACAACCATATCGACAGTTGTAAGAGTTGTGCGAGTTGTCGTTAATTATCCTTAGCGTCCTTCCTGCCCTGCGGGGCCAACACGAATTCGCCAAATTCGTTCAATAAGCCAAATTCGTATTTAAAAATCGGGATGCGGATGCCATCAGATAAATCAGATTATTCAGTTGTTAAAGATTTTGCGGCGGGGATGTTGGTGGGACCGAAATTTGGTTGTATTTTTGCATCAACAAACACTATTGACACCGTTTAACTGAGAAGAATATGGCAAAGGACCCTAAGAGATTTGTTTGGCGTGACAAGGAAATGAAAGGCATCTGCAACGAGGCCATGGTCATCGTGGACACCGTGACAGGTGTGAACTATCTGTTTGTGGTTAGGGGCAGTGGCGCCGGCCTGACGCCCCTCATCGATGAGGACGGCAAGCCCATCGTCACCAAGGTCATCGTTGATGACTAAAGGCCCCGACCCAGTGAAATGCGAATTTCGCTAATTTGACAAATTACACGAATTTATTTTTTAAAAGAATTCGCCAAATTCGCATTAAAAACAGGAGTTATATTACAGCAGTGGCAATAAATGAAGTTGTGATTATTTTAACATGAGTGTAACGATATTAGGCATAGAGTCGTCGTGTGACGACACATCGGCTGCAGTCTTGCGCGACACGGTGCTGCTGAGCAATGTCATCGCCAGTCAGCGCGTGCATGAGGCTTACGGCGGCGTGGTGCCCGAGCTGGCATCACGTGCCCACCAGCAGAACATCGTGCCCGTGGTGAGCGAGGCCATCCGCCAGGCAGGCATCGACCGCAAGGACATCGACGCCATCGCCTTCACGCGCGGTCCCGGCCTGCCCGGTTCGCTCCATGTGGGCACCTCGTTTGCCAAGGGGCTGTCCCTGGCGCTGGACATCCCGCTGGTGGATGTGAACCACCTGCACGGCCACGTGCTGTCCCACTTCGTCAAGGAAACGCCCGATGCCGAGGTACCTGAGTTCCCCTACCTGTGCCTGCTCATCAGCGGCGGCAACTCCCAAATCATCAAGGTGAACTCGCCGCGCGACATGGAGGTGCTGGGACAGACCATCGACGATGCTGCCGGCGAGGCATTCGACAAGTGTGCCAAGGTCATGGGCCTGCCCTACCCCGGTGGCCCCGTCATTGACCGACTGGCTGCCGAGGGCGATGCCAAGGCATTCAAGTTTGCCAAGCCTCACGTTGACGGCTACAACTATAGCTTCAGCGGCCTGAAGACGTCGTTCCTGTACACCCTGCGCGACGCCCTCAAGGAGAACCCCGACTTCATCGAGCAGAACAAGGCCGACCTGGCCGCCTCGCTGCAGCGCACGATTATCGAGATACTGATGGACAAGTTCGGCAAGGCCATCAAGGACACTGGCATCAGGACCATCGCCATCGGCGGCGGTGTGTCGGCCAACAGCGGTATGCGGGCCGCCGTCGAGGACTATGCCCGCCGTCACCGCCTCAAGGCTTTCATCCCCAAGCGCGTCTTCACCACCGACAACGCCGCGATGATTGCCATTGCCGGCCACTACAAGTTCCTGGACAAGGAATTTTGCGACATCACCGCCCCACCCTTCCAGCGAGTCATCATCTAAAGAACAAAAATATTTAAAATATTTTGTTCTGTTCTCGACTTGCACTATCTTTGTGGGTTGAGAAAATATGAACCTAAAAACGAGGGGCTGTAACGTCTCTCCCAAACTATTCAAACCAACATGATAGAGAACGAGAACATTCCCATTCCAGTTGAGTATCAGGACATCTGCCCGATTCCTGACAAGGATTTCCAGACCGCAATGACCATCCTGGTGCAGGAGCCCGGATTCCAGCAGATTGTGGCTATGGCATTGCCCAACTACAAGTATTCCGAGTTTAAGCACGTACTCCTGGGCATCAACTCCAAACATGAGTTCCAGGTCAAGGTGATGAAACCCTTCATCGAGGGACTGATGGCGAAAACCGGCACCACACTCACCACCAGCGGCACCGAGAATCTTGACAAAGAAGTGCCCTACACCTTTGTCACCAACCACCGCGATATCGTCCTCGACTCGGCACAGCTGAGCTACCTGCTGCTCAAGGGCGGACGCGACGCCTGCGAAATCGCCATCGGCAACAACCTGCTCATCTATGACTGGATTACCAAGCTGGTGCGCATGAACAAGAGCTTCATCGTCAAGCGCAATCTGGGCCGCATCCAGACGTTGACGGCTGCCGTGCAGCTGTCGGGCTATATGCACTTTGCCGTGATGCAAAAGCATGCCTCTCTGTGGATTGCCCAGCGCGAGGGCCGTTGCAAGGACAGCAACGACCGCACCCAGGAGAGCCTCATCAAGATGCTCGCCTACGGCAACCGCGACAAGTCCTTCATCGAGAGCCTCAAGGAACTGAACATCGCTCCCATCTCCATCAGCTATGAGTATGACCCCAACGACTACCTCAAGGCCAAGGAGTTCCTGTGCAAGAGCAAGAACCCCAACTGGCGTAAGGCTCCCGAGGACGACCTCATCAGCATGAAGACGGGCATCATCGGCCACAAGGGCGAGGTACACTATGCCTTCACGCCGTGCATCAACGAGGAGCTGGACAACATCCCCGAGGGTCTCGACAAGTTCCTGGAGGTGGACCGCGTGTGCGCCATCATCGACCACGCCATCCACCAGAACTACAAGATTTACAAGACCAACTACATCGCCCACGACATCCTGTTCGACGACAAGCACTTTGCCGACAAGTACACCCAGGAGGAGCGCGAGGCGTTTGAGCAGTACCTGTCGAGCCAAATCGACAAGACCGAGGGTATCAAGCTGAGCGAGGCCGACCGCTTCTACATGTACAACAAGATGTTGCAGATGTACAGCAACCCGCTGAGCAACTACCTGGAGGCAACGAAATAATGAACAGTTGACAGTGAACAGTGAATAGTTAGAAGTGAGGAGTTAGGAGTTTTCTTGGCGATAGTAATCGTACTGAGAACTGAAAACTGAAAACTGAGAACTGAAAACTGAAAACTGAAAAAAGATGAAAATTCACTGGTTAGGATTAATAGCCGTGGCGGTGCTCTGCATCGCCATGGACGTTTATATCTGCTGGCGGTTGCGTCGCAGCGGCCATCGTGGGATGGCGTGGTTCAATGCCGTGCTGGCGGTGCTCACCGCAGGCCTGGCTACCGCCGTCGCCGTGATGCCGTTGAGCGAAGCCGCTACGCCCAACAGCACCTTTGTCACGGGCCAATATATGCTCTACACCTTCTTTGCCATCCTCGCGCCCAAGGCGTTGGGAATGCTGGTGTACGGCATCGGGCGGCTCATAAGGCAGCGATGGATGACCATCTGTGCCTTCATCGTGGCGGCACTGGTGTTCGGCATCATGTGGTGGGGAGCCATTGTCACGCCCGGGAAAATTCAAGTGAACGAGGTGGAAATGGCCTTTGACAACCTGCCCGAGGCCTTCGACGGCTACCGCATTGTCCAATGGAGCGATGCCCACCTGGGCACCTACAACGGCCGCAGGGCCATCGTCGAGCGCCAAATCAACGCCATCAACGACTTGCACCCTGACATGATATGCTTCACGGGCGACCTCGTGAGCCGCAAGACCAAAGAGGCAGAGCCTTACCGTGACCTGTTGGCCAGCCTGCATGCCCCTGACGGCGTTTTCTCGGTACTGGGCAACCACGACTACGACAACTACGTGCGCTGGGATGACCCACAAGCCCAGCAGGCCGACCGCAAAGCCCTGTGCGACCTGCAGCAATCCGCCGGCTGGCGGCTGCTCAACGACGATTATGCCATCATCAGGCGGGGCGACGACCAGATTGTCGTCATCGGCACCGAGAACTACGGTGACCATCCGTTTGAGAAACGCGGCAACCTGGCTCGTGCCTACAGCGCCACCCGCGACGGCAACTTCAAGATTGAGCTACAGCACAACCCCTACGCATGGCGCGCCGCTACCCTGCCCAACAGCAATGTGGACCTGATGCTCTCGGGACACACCCACGCCTGGCAGATTATGCTCAAACTGGGCAACTGGTGCTGGTCGCCGGCCTGCATGCGCTATCCCGAATGGGGCGGTGCCTATCGCGAGGGCAAGCAGCAGCTGTATGTCAACATCGGCACCGGCATGGTGGGCACCCCGATGCGCATCGGTGCCACACCCGAAATCACCGTCATCACCCTCCGCAAGAAACGTTAACAGTGAATAGTTAACAGTTAGAAGTGAGGAGTTAGGAGTTTTCAGGCGATAGCAATCGTACTGAAAACTGAAAACTGAAAACTGAAAACTAAAAACTTAAAAACATGGCCGACAAACTATCGACGCTCATCTCCCAAGAGCTCAACATACCCATCAACCAAGTGGCAGGCACCGTCAACCTGCTTGATGACGGCGCGACCATACCGTTCATCAGCCGTTACCGCAAGGAGGTGACCGGCAACCTTGATGATTTCTCCATCCAGTCTATCGACCAGCGGTTGCGCTACTACCGCGAACTGGAAAAGCGCCGTGCCACCATCCTCAAGACCATCGAGGCGCAGGACAAACTCACGCCTGAACTCGCCGACCGCATCAACAACTGCTGGGACGCGAACACGCTCGAGGACATCTACCTGCCCTACAAGCCCAAACGCAAGACCCGCGCCGAGGCGGCCCGTCAGTTGGGACTGGAGCCGCTGGCCAAAATCATCATGTCGCAGCGTGGCGGCAACATCGAGGAGCGAGCCCGTCAGTTTGTTGACGGCGACAAGGTGCCCGACACCGATGCTGCCATCGCGGGCGCCCAGGACATCATCGCCGAGTGGGTGAGCGAGAATGAGGCGGTGCGCAATGCCGTGCGCCGCGGATTCAAGTATGACGCCCGACTGGTGTCCCACTTTGTCAAGGGCAAGGAAATTGAGGGCCGCAACTACGAGAACTACTACGAGTACTCGATGCCGTTGAAGCGTGTTTCGTCCCACCAGTTGCTCGCCATCCGCCGCGGCGAGAAGGAAGGCTTCCTCAAGGTGGGTATCGAAATCAACGATGACCGCACGCTCGACAACATCGCCCGCATCGTCATCAAGGGCAACGGAGAGGCATCCCAGCTGGTCGAGGAGGCCGTCGAGGACAGCTTCAAGCGACTGGTAAAGCCCTCGATTGAGACCGAGTTTGCCACCGCAGCCAAGGAGAAAGCCGACGACGAGGCCATCGAGACCTTTGCCCAGAACGTGCGCCAACTGCTGTTCGCACCGCCCCTGGGCCGCAAACGCGTGCTCGCCGTTGACCCGGGATTCCGCACGGGCTGCAAGGTCGTCTGCCTTGACGAACAGGGCAACCTGCTGCACAACGACGTCATCTACCCCACCGCACCGCACAACGATATCGAAGGAGCGACAAAAAAAATCCACTCGCTCACCGAGGCCTACAAGATTGACGCCATCGCCCTGGGCAACGGCACGGCAAGCCGCGAGACCGAACGGTTCCTGAAGCGCATCCGCTATCGCCGCCCCATCGACGTGTTCGTCGTCAGTGAGAACGGCGCTTCGATCTACAGCGCGAGCAAGATTGCCCGCGACGAGTTCCCCGACAAGGACGTGACCGTGCGCGGTGCCGTCTCCATCGGGCGACGACTGCTCGACCCGCTCGCCGAACTGGTGAAGATTGACCCCAAGTCCATCGGCGTGGGACAGTACCAGCACGATGTGGACCAGACGAGGCTCAAAGAGGCGCTGGACTTCACGGTGCAGAGCTGCGTGAACAGTGTGGGCGTGAACGTCAACACCGCATCCAAGGAACTGTTGACCTATATCGCCGGCTTGGGCCCCACCCTCGCCCAGAATATCGTCGATTACCGTGCCGCCAACGGCCATTTCACCTCACGCCAGCAGCTGCTCAAAGTGCCTAAATTGGGACCCAAGACGTTTGAGCAGGCTGCGGGCTTCCTGAGAGTTCCTGAGAGCGACAACCCGCTGGACAACAGCGCTGTGCATCCCGAGCGCTATGCCCTGGTAGAACGCATGGCACGCGACTGCGGCTGCAGCATCGCCGACCTGATTAAGGACAAGTCGCAACGCGACAAGATTGACCTGCGCCGCTACCTGTCCGAGGACGTAGGCGAGCCCACCCTGCGCGACATCATGAGCGAGCTGGAGAAACCCGGCCGTGACCCGCGCTCGACGGTGCAGGTATGGGAATTTGACGAGAACGTCAACGACATCAAGGACCTGCGTGAGGGCATGGAACTGAACGGCATCGTGACCAACGTGACGCAGTTTGGCGCCTTCGTTGACCTGGGCATCCACAAGGATGGCCTCGTGCACGTCTCACAGATGCCCCAACGCAGCATCCCCGCTGCCCGCCAGGTTCACGTCCACCAGCATGTGCGCGTCGTGGTCACAGGCATCGACATGGAACGCGGTCGCATCGCCCTGTCGATGAAAGGTGTGGAGCAACCGAAATAAGCTATTAACCAGTAGCTTTTAGCATTTAGCACATTATTCACTCAATATGATATTATGGAGAAGAATCAAGAAAGATTGCCGGTGAGCACGGGGATGAAGATTTGCCGTGTGGTGGGTATTGTTTTGGTATTAGCCGCGATATGCTACATCATTTGGTGCGGCGACTTTGACCACAAGGGCATCGTGGGTTATGTCGATGACTGCTTTGTCTTTATGGCGGCCTACATGTTCACACGGGGCAGTTTCCTGCGTCCCGAGCGCC
This sequence comes from uncultured Bacteroidales bacterium, assembly GCA_902782465.1. Lineage (GTDB taxonomy): Bacteria > Bacteroidota > Bacteroidia > Bacteroidales > Muribaculaceae > Sodaliphilus. The sequence continues at coordinate 15,022 of CACZNH010000027.1, read as the reverse complement.
GCTACATCCGCCGACAGTTCTACATGCTCTCGTCGCTGTTTGCCCTGCTCGCCCTGTGCTGGATCATCCTACTCGCCTTCATGAAGTAACGAATTATTTGTCGCCGTAGTGGCCTTCGACTGAAATGACGAGTACAGTGACCACATCATCATAGATGTCGTAGATGATGCGGTCATGGCCCGATAACCTGCGTGAATAGGTAATTCCGTTTCCGCCCTTTAACGGCTCGGGGTGGCCTGTTCCAGTTCTAGGGTGAGATTCCAATTCGGGAAGCAAACGATATAGCTTCTGGAAAGATTTCGGATTAGACTTCTTCCATTTCTTGATGACCCGTTGAGCCGCCTCAGAAAAATGAATGCGGTAACTCATAGTTCATCCATCCATTGCTGAGCTGCAGATGCGTTTTCAAACTCCAGTGTTGCACCATCTCGATATTCCTGACGAGCCTTTTCAATTTTTGAAGCAAGTTGTGGGGTTATCTCCAATTCGCCATCATCAACGACAATAATCGTGTAAGTCTTGCTGCCTCGACGCACCAAGATCTGCTCACCCTTGTCAACGCGGTCAAGCGATGCCGCCAAATTACTCCTAAAATCTCTAATCGTTAACGTAGTCATATCATCGTTGTATTTTTTGCAGCAAAGATAATATGTTCACACCAAATATGCAAGAGATTGTGTACAAAAATGTGTACACAAGGAAAAACATTGTCACTGACGAAAACGCATTTTTCTTGGAAAAGCGGGGGAAATCTTGTTTTCTTTAAGAGAAATGGCTACCTTTGCGTGTGGTTGACGGTTCATCGCCATCCATGACTTTATCTGGCGTTTTGCCATTACCCCACTTCGGGAGGGCGAGGCAAATTCAGTCCACGCTTCTTTATTACAACCAGGGCTGCTGAGGGCTGCCAGCAGACCAAAAAACTGTTATCATTCATGAGAAAACTACTACATTCACTCCACCCGGCAATTCTGATACCGCTCCTGCTGCCACTACTGCTGCCAGCCACAGCCCTCGCCCACGACTTTGAGGTTGACGGTATCTATTACAACATCACGGGCGGCAACGAAGTTGCCGTCACCTACCAAGGGGTAAACAACTATTCCGAACCCTATTCTGGTGATGTGGTAATACCTGGAACTGTCTATTACAACGGCACGACCTACACTGTTACAGCCATCGGCTACAATGCCTTCTATTATTGCTTCTACTTGACGGGTGTCACCATGCCCAATACGATTAATGAGATTGGAGCGCAAGCATTCTATGTGTGCACGTCATTAACTGAGGTGACAATCCCAAATTCCGTCACCTCCATCGGCAACTTTGCATTCTACAACTGCTCGGGGTTGACAAGCATCAACATCCCAAATTCCGTCACCTCCATTGGCCAAGCTGCATTTGCTGGCTGCTCGGGGCTGACAAGCATAACGATCCCTAACTCCATCACCTCCATTAGCAACGCTGCATTCACTGGCTGCTCAGGGCTGACAAGCGTAACGATCCCTAACTCCGTCACCTCACTTGAAAACTCTGCATTCTCTGACTGCACGGGGTTAACATGCGTAACGATCCCTAACTCAGTCACCTCCATCAGTAACCATGCGTTTTCTGGCTGTTCAGGTGTGACCAGTGTAGAAGTGGCAAGCGATAATCCAATTTATGATTCACGAGGCAACTGCAATGCCATCATCGAGACAGCAAGCAACACACTGATTTTCGGTTGCCAAAACACTGTAATTCCCAATTCCGTCACCTCCATCGGCAATGAAGCGTTCAAGGGTTGCACTGGATTGACAAGTATAACGATTCCCAACTCTGTGACCACAATCGGCAATGAAGCGTTCAGGGGTTGCACTGGATTGACAAGTATAACGATTCCCAACTCAGTCACAACACTTGGCAGTTATGCGTTTGTTGGCTGTTCGGGACTGACCAGTGTCACTGTAGCAAGTGATAACCCATTCTATGATTCACGCGACAACTGCAACGCAATCATCGAGACTGCAAGCAATACACTGATTTTCGGTTACCAAAACACTGTAATTCCCAATTCCGTCACTTCCATCGGCAACAATGCGTTCTATAACTGCACGGAGTTGACCAGTTTGACTTTACCCAACACACTTATTACCATCGGCAACGGTGCATTCTATCACTGCACGGGGTTGACCAGCATCAACATTCCTAATGCTGTCACTTCTATCGGCCACGATGCGTTCGATAACTGCACGGGACTGACAAGTTTATCTTTACCCAACTCGCTTACTTCCATCGGTGGCAGTGCGTTCTATAAATGCACGGGACTGACCAGTTTAACCTTATCCAACTCGCTTACTTCCATCGGCACCTATGCATTCTACAACTGCATTGGGCTGACAAGTATCAACATCCCAAATTCCGTCACTTCCATTGGCCACCATGCGTTTTTTGGCTGCACGGGGCTGACAAGTCTGACTTTACCCAGCTCGCTTTATACCATCGGCAACTATGCGTTCGCTGACTGCGAAGCGCTTAACGATGTGTATAGTTTTATTTATTATAATGATGATTATTACTCAATGGGATATGAAGTATTTGTCAGAAGTGAGGATTATTCCAAGCGCACCCTTCATGTGCCTTATTCCTTTTCAGGAAACTATCAACAAGACAGCAGATGGAGTCAATACTTCGGCAACATCGTTGAGATGCCTTCCAGATTTGAGGTTGACGGCATCTACTACAGTTTAATTAATCCCAACGAAGTTGCTGTCACTTATGAATACAACCACAAATACACGGGTGATGTCAACATTCCCGAGACAATCAATTATGAAGGCCGGACCTACACTGTCACTGCCATTGGTGACGAAGCCTTTGAGAGTTGCATTGACCTGACGAGCGTTTCCATCCCCAATTCAGTCACATCTATTGGCGAAAATGCGTTCGCGTATTGCTATCGTCTGACGGAGATTACCGTTCCCGAGTCCGTTACAACGATTGGCCTCACCACATTCAGTTATTGCGACAGCCTGACTCAAGTGACGTGGAATGCCCGAAACTGTACGCTTGAATACGATTTTTTTGATGAGGAGGACCATCTTCCGTTCGCTTATTGTCCCAGCCTGAAGAAAATTACCATTGGTAGCGAGGTGGAGAGCATTGACGACGAAATCTTCTGCATCTATGAACCGGTGTATAACAACATCGACACGGTGATGTGCCTAGCGACACAGCCGCCGCTCATCAGCGAGGACTGCTTCTGGCTCCATACCTATGAGAACGCTACGCTGTATGTCCCCAATGAATCGGTAGACAGTTATGCCAGCGCAACGGGATGGAAGGAGTTTGTCCATCGTGCAACGATTGAGCCTCAAGAGAACATTCTCGCTGGTGACGTGGATGGCGACGGCAAGGTTACTATCGGCGACGTGGCCGACTTGATTGACTACCTGCTGAGTGGAGGCAGCCATGTCATCAATGACATCAACGCCGACGTGGACGGCGACCGCAACATCACCATCGGCGACGTGGCCGACCTGATTGACAAACTGCTGGGTAAAAACTAAGAGCCCGCAACACACTGACCTGAATGCAGGTCAACAATAACTGGGAATTCAGAGAAATCTGAGTTCCCAGTTATTGTTGACGAAGTTTATACTACGAATTACGCGAATTTAACTAATGGGCCTCCGCACACGACTTTATTGTCGTCGAATTAGACGAATTGCCTTCAGCGCACTACTTTTACTGTCGCCGAATTAGACGAATTGGCTTTGCACAACAATAATTCGTGTAAATTCGATGAATTCGGAGACTTTTTCAATCGCGGGAGAGGTAGCGGCGCAGGGGGCGGTCGTAGAATCGCCAGCAGAGGTAGGCCAGCAGGATGCAGGCAAGGGGGAGTGTCACGGCCACGGGCCACACGTCCTGCATCTTGGCGACGGACACGAGGTTGCCGTCAAAACCCATGTGGGCATAGAAGAGATACATCAGCGGATAGTGTACCATGTAGAGCGGATAACTCAGTTCGCCCAGCAGATGGCTCACGCGCTGCGTCGTTGTTCCTATCGACAGCTGCGAGGCGGCCAACCACACCAGGCAGGGGAAAACGAGGATGACACACAGGGCATCATAGAGGCCGTTTTGCCACGACAGCAGGTCCCCAAAGGTGAGCGGCAGGCATCCCACCAGCAGGATGATGAAAGCGCAAATCCAAAAAGCAGAGCGCACCCCTTTCACGGGCCGGAACACCCGCGCCATGAGCATGCCCACAGTATAGGGGAACAACATGCGGACCAATCCTGTCCATAAGCCACCGTCGGCCATCGTCCAGCCAATGCCCAGATAGCCGTCACCCACAGCGATATAGGCAAGACAACAACCCGAGGCAACAGCCAGCAGCGCCAGCCACCGTGTAGGCAAACGGCGCAATAGCAAAGCGTAAAGGATATTACCGATATACTCAAAGAACAGCGACCATGAGGGGCCGTTCAAGGGGAACATCTCGCCATTGCCACGCACATCAGCCGCCGCGCCGGAATACAAGGGCAGCATGAACATCCCCAGCAGCATCGCCACCATCACCCATCCCGTCGAGACGTGGGTGCCGTCCCAGCGCACGCCGCCCTGCAAAAAGAAGCAAATGACACCGATGATGGCACCCATGACAACCATGGGATGCAGGCGGATGAGACGCCGCTTGAAGAATTGCCCCAATGTGAGTCCCTCGCGCCAACGGCTGTCGTAGGCATAACCGATGACAAAGCCCGAGAGGACAAAGAAAAAATCCACGGCGAGATAGCCGTGGGGCGCAGGCGTCCAGTCAAAGCACTCAAACACATGATACAATATGACCATCAGGGCAGCGACACCACGCAGCCCATCAAGGATGTCATAATGAGGCTTTTGCTGAAACTGCAGCATGGTTCTGAGTCATTCACACAGGAACGACCAGCATGGGTGTGTCGGTCTGGAAGAGCACGCGGTGGGCGATGCTGGGATTGAACAGACGCGAGAAGATGCTGGATTTCTTGTTGGGAACGGCGATGAGCTGGACATTCTCCTCCTGGGCATACTGCGAGAAACTCTCCATAAAGGTCTTTGCGGCGATGCGCTTGGTCTTGAACGTGCACTCGGGATAGTGCTCCCGACAGTACTTCAGCAGTTGCTGCAGTGACTGGTCCACCATGCGACGGTCCTTCTTGTCCACCACAGGGATGATGGTGACCTCCACGCCACGCATATTGAACAGGCGGGCAAAACGGTCAAACGAAAGCAAGTCCTGCTGGATGAGGTTAGAGAAAAAGGCCACATGAGTGATGTCGGTAAGGCCCCAATCAGGCATACCGATGGGCACGGTAAAGATGGGGAACTTGCAGGCGTCCATCACTTCGCCCGCCACACTGCCGATGAGGTTTTGACGGCGGCGGTTGGTGCCGCTGGTGCCCATCACGATGAGCGTAACGTCATACTTTTGGGCATAGTGCAGAATCTGTTCCTCGGGGATGCCCTCGGTCACCTTGGTCTCGATTTTCACCTTGGGCAGCTCGCCAGCAGCAATTTTTTCCATGAGCATCTTCTTGAACCCATCCATCTGCTGCCGCGCATTCTTCTTGATATCCTTAATTTCCTCATCTGGAGTGCTCTCATAACGGTCACTACCGAAGGGCAACGACATCGTGTGGCGCTCGTTGATGTAGCTGTGGAGCAACAGCACCTTGCCACGGAAACGTCGCGCATACTCCATACCCAACTTGACCGACTTCAACGTGTACTTGCCAAAGTCAACCGGCAGCAGCACACAGCACTGGTCGCTGGTCGTGGTATCGGGCGACTCAATAATCTGCAGCGCTTGGGCCAAGTCACGCTCACGGATGCGCACCCTCACACCAGGGCCAAGTACCTTCTCATCGAGATTGACATTGTGCAATTTCACCTCGATGCCCTCTTCCTCAAGCAGGTTCTTAAGGTCCACCGCACGGTCAAACGTGTGGATGGCTACGGTAATCAGCCTATTCGGGTCGTTATTGTTCTTGTTATCCATTTTATTGAGTTAGAAGTTAGAGGTTAGGAGTTCTCAAGAATCTCGAGTGCCATATCCAGTATCTTGGGGTCATCAAGGACGACCAGTCCGCCATCGGGGCCAGGCTCCAGATGGAAACCCATATTGGTCCCGGACTCATAATTGGTGCCGCCAAAATAGTTGCGTACCGACTGATCCGGCAGATTCAGTTTTTCGGCAATCGCGTGAATGGAGCCCTCGGGCAGACGATTCTTGATGCGTCGCAGTTCGTTGAATGTGATGGTTCTCGACATAAGCGATACTTTTATGTTTTGTTGCGTAAAAAGCGGTATTTCGGTAATTTGCACAAAATTACGACAATTCGACCAATTTACAAAAAAAACGCATTAAAAAAAACGTTTTCTTCATCACTTACACAACGTTAATACCACCAGCAAAACTAATAAAAAGCACATATTTAACATTATTTTATCAAACATCACACATTAAACAAGAATATGTCGTTAATTTTGCCGCAATACTTTATTACGAACGAATATGAAAGTCATCATTGTTGGCGCCGACGCCATAGGAGCCCACCTGGCAGAGTTATTCTCCAAAATCAAGCAGAACATTGTCATCATCGATGAGGATGAGACAAGACTGGAACGGATTTCATCATATTGCGACCTGATGACCATCCAGTCATCATCCAACACCCCTATTAAGACTTTCAGGGAGGCAGGAGTAAAGAGTGCCGACCTCTTCATCTCGGTGACCAGGGACGAAAATCTGAATCTGAGCCTGTGCGTGCTAGCCAAGTCGATGGGAGCCAAACAGACGATTGCCAAGGTCGAGAACGACGAGTTCACCGAGGTACAAATCACCGAAGCCTTCAGGCGTGCCGGTGTCTCATCCATCATCTATCCTGATGACCTGGCGGCACAGGACATCGTTGCAGGATTGAAACTGTCGTGGGTGAGCCAGCGGTGGGATGTGCATGGCGGAGCGCTCACGATGCTCGGCATCAAGCTCAAGGAGAGTTGTCCCATCATGAACAGGCCGCTCAAGGAAGTCTGCCAAGCCGACACCCCCTATCACGTCCTGGCCATCAAACGCGGCAGTGAAACCATCATCCCTACCGGCAACGACGTGCTGATGGAGAACGACTATGTCTATTTTATGACAACCAGGGAGAACATTTCCACCATGAGGAAGACCGTCGACAAGGAAAACTATCCTGACGTGAAAAACGTCATCATCGTCGGGGGCGGCAAGACGGCAGTGCGTGTGGTCAACCGCCTGCCCGAAGGGGTAAAGGCCAAAATCTTTGAGACCAGCACTGCACGCTGCGAGGAGTTGAACGCTCTCATCAACACGGACAGGGTAATGGTCATCAACGCCGACGGCCGCTCGGTGGCCAACCTGCTCGAGGAGAACGTCAAGAGCTGCCAGGCGTTGGTTGCCCTAACCGGCAATGCCGAGGCCAATATCCTGACCTGCATGACTGCACAGGAACTGGGCGTTACCAAAACCATCGCCATGATTGAGAACATGGACTACATGAACATCGCCAGCAACACCAACATCGGCACCGTCATCAACAAGCAGGCACTGACGGCCAGCTACATCTACCAGTTAATGCTTAACGGTGACGTGCGCAACATCCGCAACCTGCTGATGGTCAATGCCGATGTCGCTGAATTCACTGCACATGAGGGTTCACGTATCACCAGCAGGCAGGTGAGTGAACTCAATCTCTCAAAGTCCATTGAGCTGGGAGGCCTTGTGCGAGGAGATGTCGGAATGCTGATTAACGGTAGCACCCAAGTTCAAGCCGGTGACAATGTAGTGGTTTTCTGCCAGGACACCAACATCAGCCAAATCGAGAAATACTTCGTCTGAGCCATGATTAACTCAAAACTCATCTTCAAGATTCTGGGCACGCTTTTGTACATCGAGGCGGCATTCATGTCGGCATGCCTCATCTTGTCGCTGTGGTGCCACGAGAGCGACAAGTTACCGCTAGCCATCACGGTAGGCATTACTGTGGTGGCAGCGATAGCATTACGGCTGCTGGGGCGAGGGGCAACCAATGCGTTAAGCCGTCGCGACGCCTACCTGCTCGTGACCATCGTGTGGATTGCTTTTGCCGCTTTCGGCTCGCTGCCTTTCCTCTTGGGCGGATACATCACAGATGTCTCGGATGCCTTCTTTGAAACGATGTCGGGATTGACGACGACAGGCGCCACCACCATCGACCAGGTGGAAGGCATGCCACACGGCATATTGCTGTGGCGGTCATTGACGCAATGGATTGGCGGTCTGGGAATCGTGTTCTTCACCATTGCCATCCTGCCCTCGTTCGTTGGCGGCTCGGTTAAGATCTTCGCAGCCGAAGCCACGGGACCCATCCAGTCCAAGCTGCAGCCGCGCCTCACCATGAGCGCCAAGGCGTTGTGGGGTGTTTATCTGACACTCACGGCGGTGTGTGCCCTATGCTTTTTCATCTTCGGCATGGGACCGTTTGATGCCGTCAACTACGCCATGACGGTCACTGCGACAGGCGGTTTTGCTACTCATGATGCCAGCACGGGCTACTTCAACAACCCGGCCATCGACTACACCGCCATCGTGTTCATGTTCCTCTCGGGTGTGAGCTTTGCCATGCTCTATGGCGCACTGTTCAAGGGGCGCATCAAGCATCTGTTCAAGAATGCAGAGTTTCGCTTCTACACCCTGCTCGCGATTGTCTCCACTGTCATCATCGTGATATTCCTGCTGCGCTTTAACCACTATACGGTGGGCGATGCCATCAGGGTGTCGCTCTTCCAGGTCGTTTCGTTCCTCACCACGACAGGCATGTTCAACGAGGATGCCGCTCAATGGCACCACATCACTTGGGTGGTGCTGAGTCTGTGCATGTTCTTTGGCGGCTGTGCAGGCAGCACGTCAGGCGGATTCAAGTGCGCCCGCGCGGTGATTGCCATCAAGATTCTGCGCAACGAAATCGCACACCGCCTTCATCCCAAAGCCATCCTGCCCGTGAAGGTCAACGACTCGACGGTACACACCTCGGCCCAGATTACACTGATGGCCTTCCTGCTTGCCTACTTCCTGCTGTGCTTTGTTGCCTATTTCATCATGATTCTCGTGGGCGTTGACAGCACCAACTCCTTTACCATCGCCCTGAGCTGCGCGAGCAACGTGGGACCGACGCTGGGTCTTGAAATCGGACCGACCATGTCATGGAGCATCTTGCCGGCGGGAGTCAAGTGGATTCTCTCGGCACTTATGCTGATGGGGCGACTCGAGATTTTCACCGTGCTGGTCATCTTTACGCCCTCCTACTGGAAAAGCTACTGAAAAGCAGCGAAGGTTTGGCAAAAAACATTACTTTGACCTTCGGTCGAAGGCAGGCGGCGTCTTAATAATGCTAAAATATATTTTGCATTGTATTCGACTTGCACTACCTTTGCAGGAGATAACCAAATGATGTATTGATAATGAAGACTAGGATTTTCTTGCGATGGGCTGTGCTGGTGCTGCTGGTAGTGGCGACTGCTATTCCTGTGGATGCCCAATACGGCAGCCGTGGCAACAAGCGCTACAATGACCGCTACGGCCGCACCAACTCCTATGGCGACGTGGTGGAACTGCGTCTCCGCAGCTCCGGTTCCCTCGAGGAGAGAATGCCCGCTAACATGATAGACCGTGTGCGCCTGCTGCGCATTGACGGACCCCTCGATTCCAAGGACTTTGAATTCATCAAAAAAATATGCAACCGTTCGCGTTGCATCGATGACCATAACCGCAGTATCGACAATTATATCGACTTGGAACTGGAACGTGCACGCATCATGAGTGCTGGCTCCAAGGGACTGTTCGGCTACAGCGGCGAACGTGACGTTCTGGACAATGCCCTGGCCTATTCCAGCCACCTGCGTTCCATCGTGCTGCCCGAACACATCAAGCGTATCGGCAATAGCGCCCTGCGCGGCTGCGGCGAGCTGGAAGAGGTCATCATGCCCTCGAGCGTGAGATTGCTGGGCGACGATGCCTTCAGCGGTTGCCGCAGGCTGGAATACATCACCCTCAACGAGGGGCTGGAGTGCATCGGGGATGAATGCTTCGAAGATTGCTACAATCTGCACTCCGTGAACCTGCCGCGCACGCTCTCCGAGATTGGCAATAGGGCCTTCAAGGGAACAGGATTGCAGCGTGTGAATCTGCCTGGCGGATTGATGAAGCTTGGCGCCGCAGCCTTCGAGGACACGCCGCTCCAGGTGCTTGACCTGCCCGCTGCCACCCAGATTGTCAACAACGACCTGGGCAAAATGAAGAAATTGGAGGAAATCACCGTGGAAAACGGCAGCCACTACTATACCTATGAGGACGGAGTGCTCTATGACGTGACCGGCAAGGTGCTCCTGCGTTATCCCGCGGCCCGCAGCGGCGACTTCTATGTGCCCGATGACGTGGAAGGCATCGGTCCCACCGCCTTTGCCCAGTCCGAGCTGTCAAGAGTCTCCATTCCACCCAGTGTTGCCGAGATTGGCGATTATGCTTTCTATGAATGCCCCCGACTGCAACAGATTGATTTACCTGGCGTCAGGAGTCTGGGCAAGAAGGCCTTCCAGGACTGCAAGGCACTGGTAGCCGTTTCGGCCGACTGTCTGGGTATGGTTCCCGCATCGGCATTTGAGAATTGCTCTGCCTTGACCTCGGTAGCATTGTCGCCCGAGATCACCACCATCGGCGAACATGCCTTCAAGCATTGCAAAGCACTGGCACACATCACGTTACCCGAACAGCTCACGACCATTAGCAAGGAAGCATTTGAAGGCTGCGCCCTGACGTCGCTGGACCTGCCCGACGGGGTGGTCACCATCGGTGAACGCGCCTTCAAGAACTGTAAAGGCTTGACGCAGGTACAGGTGCCCGACCTCTGCGCCACGGTCGATAAAGAGGCTTTCCGCGAGTGCTCGTCACTGGCCGGGATTGACCTGGGCAAGGGGCTGCTCAAACTGGGCGACAACGCCTTGCGCGAGACCGCCATCACCACGCTCATCCTCCCCGAGACCGTTACCGAAATCGGAAAGAAGGTTACCGAGAAATGCAAGGGCCTGACGCGCATCGAGTGCCATGCCGTCTTGCCGCCCAAGCTTGATAAGGAGAGCAACAACAAGGTGGAACTTTATGTTCCATCAGGCTCCATCAATGCCTACCGCACCGCCAAGAATTGGAAAAACTTCAAGACCATTCTCCCCCTGGAATAAGCCGATAAACAATGGAGCAGTCATCGTTTGCAACGGCATTGCTGGGGTGGTTTGCGCAGTATGGGCGCGAGCTGCCGTGGCGTGGCATCGGTGACCCCTACAGCATCTGGGTGAGCGAGGTCATCCTGCAGCAGACACGCATCGAACAGGGTCGCGACTACTGGTTGCGCTTCATGGAACGTTTCCCGACGGTCGAGGCACTGGCAGCCGCCAGCGAGGACGAGGTGCTGCGCCTGTGGCAAGGGCTGGGCTATTACAGCCGTGCCCGCAACATGCATGCCGCCGCGCAGCAGATAGTTGCCATGGGTGGATTTCCAAATACCATCGAGGGACTGCGTTCACTCAAGGGCGTGGGCGACTACACGGCTGCCGCTGTAGGGTCGATGGCGTTCAACCTGCCCGCCGCCGCTGTTGACGGCAACGTCTATCGCGTGCTGGCGCGCCACTTCGGCCTCGACACACCCATCAACAGCACCCAAGGGAAACACCTGTTCCAAGCGATGGCACAGGAACTGTTGCCCGAAGGCGAGGCAGGAACCTTCAACCAGGCGATGATGGATTTTGGCGCTACCTGGTGCACGCCTCGCTCGCCCCGCTGCATCGACTGTCCCGTCGGTGACACCTGCGAGGCCCTGCGCACGGGGCGTGTCGCTCTGTTGCCTGTCAAGGAGAAAAAACTCAAAATTCAGGAACGCCGGCTGATCTATATCTACATCCGCCACCGGGGGATGACTGCATTGAGACGAAGGCCTGCCGGTGACATCTGGCAAGGGCTGTGGGAACCGCTATTCATCGAGGATGCTCCCCTGCCCGACCTGGGTTGTCCGCTCACCTTGCTGGCCAGCGGCGTGAAGCATGTGCTCACCCACCGCATTCTGCTGGCCGATTTCTACCTGGCCGAACCCGAAAGCCGTCCCCATCTTCCCGCCGAATACCAATGGATTGACGAGCAGGACATCAACAACTATGCCCTGCCTCGCCTTGTCGAAAAACTCCTCAAACGACTTGGGTAAAATAGGCATTAGTATTTAGGCGTTAGGCTTTAGGGATGCGGATGCCACCTAAAGCCTAACGCCTAATACCTAATGCCTAAAGCCTAATAACGCCTATTCCTGAGGATGCTCAATGGGATTGACGTCGATGTTATAGGTCTTGAGCAGTTCAGTCCGCTTGACGATACCGCCCTCCTTGTAAGCCTTGACAAGATTCATCAGACAAGTCAGGTGGTCACCATTGCCGGTATACATCTCATAAAAGCGGACATATACCTCGTCACAAGCCGCTATTGCGGCAACATCGTTGCCGGTAAGGTCGGGGTTGGGATACACCCTGCGGATTGCCTCCATCATCATTACCTTGGGATTATGTTCCTTATAGCGGTCGGTATAATTGGCCGAACCGTTAACCAGGAATTCCTCCTCAACTTCCATGTAGTAATCAATACTATTGCCCTCCGGCTCATCACTTCCACAGGAGGACAGGCCACCAAGCAACAGGCACGAGAAGGCTAATATGAGCCACAGGCGGGACAGTTTCTTCATGTCACATTGATTTATGCTCCGACAAATGATGCCGAAGCAAGTTTTTATATTTTAGTCCTTAGAAGAGGCGCAAAATCTTGCGTCTTAGTCCTTAATTGGCATCCAACGCCTTACTTGTTCTTCAAGTTCTCGTCAATGGCCTCGTTCAGGTCGTTAACGTTGGGCTCGCCGGTCGTCGTGCGTACGATTTCATCGGCCAGGGCGTCAATGTCAATCTTCTTGGCGGGTGCGCGGTTGACACCAACCTCCAGTTTCATGTCGATGAGCTTGGTCACATCGCCAATGCTCAACAGGCCGTCACCATCAGCGTCAAGATTGGCTGCCGGAGCCATAAGCGTGGGGTTTGCGTTTCCGTTCAGCAACGCATTGATGCACTGATCAATCTGCTCGTCAGTGTTAGCGGCAGCCGTCAGGGCTACCAGACAAAATAACAGTGTAAAAATCTTCTTCATAGTCTATTTCCTTTCTTTTATGTGATGTTAGTTTTATTCTTCGATGCAGGCAAAGGTAGTGCAAGTCGAGCGAAATACAAAATTATTTTCAGGCTTTTTTTATCGCCTAAAACAATGCCTAATGGATAAAGATTGAAAATGATTCATTAATCATTATCCTTTATCCACGGCGACCGCCGTTATCTTACTGCACGTGGTCCTTGTCGGGAGGCAGTGCACCGAAGCTGTAGGTCGTCAACGTGCGGCTGCCCACCACGATGCCATCATCCAGTTTCGTGCGCATGATTTTCACGACACAAATCGTGTTCTTCTCATACTCGCCATACATGTTCTTGTAGTCGCGGTAGATTTTGTCACACGCCATGAGCACCGCTACGTCGGCACCCTTAGTGTCCGGGGTGGGATAAGCGTTCTGCACAGCATTCTTCATGCGGGTGATGGTGGTGTACAGCACGTTACCGTGTTGGGTATCGCTCATCGTGCCCTGTCCCTCGTCCTCGCTCGATGCCATATAGGCCTCGCTCGAACTGACGGACAGGTAATAACCCACCTTCATGTCAGGCTCGTCACTGCCGCACGAACTGATGCCCGCCAGCGCACCGGCGAGAATCCCCACAAGCAGCAACAGGCGCCACGACGTGAACAGATGTCTGATATCTTTTGCCATTGGTTTCAGTAATTATATTATACCAAAGGCAAAGATAGTGCAAGTAGAGCGAAAAACAAAAAATATTATCAGTTTTAAGTTTTTTTCAAACAACAGCAACAACGTTGAACATCAAAAACATCTATTAATCATAAAAAGATGTTCCTGTTGTTGTTTGTTGTTTCTGTTGTTTGATAAACGCCTAATGCCTAAAACCTTACGCCTAATAATATAGCGAATACCGGTTGAACTTGTAATACTTGAGCTGGCGCTGACTGACCACACGGTCTCCCGACATGTTGGCGCGCATCAGCCTGACGGTACATATCATCACGCCCTCGTGGTTATCGGAGAAGATGCTTTCCCTGAAACAGGAGTCGCAGACAGCAATCACTCGGGCATCATTGCCTGTAGGAACAGGCGTGGGGTATGCGGAAGTCAGTGCACGCTTCATTCTCAAGAACGTTATGTAGGCGCTGTGTTCCTGGGGCGGGAGCAGGGTGCCTTGGGTTTCGTCATCCTCTGACAGGCCGATAATCTCGCTGGAATCCAGAGCCAGATAATAATTTACCTGATAATCGGGCTCGTCATCGGAACTGCACGACACAAACATTGCCTGCGCAGCAAGCAGCAGCAACATAACCTTCAGTAGGTTTAAAATCTTGGGTTTCATAAGGCAGAATGTTTAGATAAATAATAATTAGGTAAGGATTCCCTTGTGAGGGGGAATCAAAAAACAATTAGGTATTCCTTTCGAATCGTCGCAAAAATAAACAATAAAAACCTAATTTCAAAGAAATTAACCATCAAATCCAAAAAAAACCAACAAATACCACCAATTCCAGTAGACATCTCTCGTATTTCACTATGGCAGGTGCCCGCATGCGGGCAAAAATCAAAACAAATCCAAAACAAATAAGAACAAATAAGAATTAACCCGTTGGCGGAATTAAGCGAGCTCATACTTGATCCTGCCGATGGGTCTGTTATTGATAAAGTTTAAGTATTGTGAAACAGTAAATGCGCTCACTTTACTGATGATTCTCGTAAAGAATCCCTGATAATCCTTGGCGTAGTTGCGCATGATGTTGAACTGGTCGGTGAACTGCGAGAAATTCGTT
>CACZNH010000026.1 GCA_902782465.1 uncultured Bacteroidales bacterium | reverse complement strand
CAACGGCACCCTGTGCTACAGCTACAACGGCGAGATATACACCCTGCGCGAGGGCGGCGAGCCCCAGCGTGTGGACATTACCGTCAATGCCGACCGCAGCGACAAGGAACTCATCCGCCAGATCAAATCCAGCGGCGCGACAGCCATCAGCGTGTCGCCCAGCGGTAAGGAAGTGGCCTTTGTCATGCATGGCGACGTGTATGTGACCTCGGTGGACTACAAGACCACCAAGCAGATCACTGACACGCCCGAGCAGGAGCGCACCATTGACTTCTCGCCCGACGGCCGCAGCATCGTCTATGACAGCGAGCGTGGCGGCATGTGGCAGATTTACCAGACCAGCATCAAGAACAAGGACGAGAAACTGTTCACCTACTGCACCGACCTGGTGGAGGAGCAGTTGACCAACACGGGCCATACCAGCATACAGCCCACATACAGCCCCGACGGCAAGAGCGTGGCCTTCCTCGAGGACCGTGCGACCCTGCGTGCCGTTGACGTGAAGAGCAAGGCCGTGCGCACGCTGATGGACGGCAAGTACATCTACTCCTACAGCGACGGCGATGTGTGGTATGAATGGAGCCCCGACAGCCGCTGGCTGCTCTCTTCCTACATCGGCGAGGGCGGCTGGAACAGCCAGGACGTGGCACTGGTCAGCGCCAATGGCAACGGCGAGGTGCACAACCTGACCCAGAGCGGCTACAACGAGGGTAACGCCAAGTGGGTGCTGGGCGGCAAGGCCATCATCTTCTCCAGCGACCGTGCCGGTTACCGCAGCCACGGCAGCTGGGGCAGCGAGGATGACGTGTACATCATGTTCCTGGACCTGGACGCCTATGAGCGCTTCAGGATGACCAAGGAGGAAAAAGTGCTGAGCGACGAGGCCGAGAAGGAAAAGAAGAAAGAACAGGAAACTGCCGACAAGGGAAAGAACGAGAAGAAGAAAAACGATAAAAAGAAGAAAAAAGGCGCTGACGACGACAAGCCCGCCGTGCAGCCGCTGGTGTTCGACCTCGAAAACTGCCAAGACCGCATTGCACGGCTCACGGTGAACTCGTCACGCCTGGGCGACTATGTGCTCTCCAACGGCGGCGACACGCTGTATTACCAGGCAGCCTTTGAGGGCGGCATGGACCTGTGGAAGCATGACCTGCGTGAGAACAAGACCGAAATCGTGCTCAAGGACGTGGGCCAGGGACAAATGATGGCCGACAAGGACGGCAAGAACCTGTTTGTGTGCACCGGCAAGGGCATCAAGAAGATTGACCTGGCCAAGGGCAAGCCCGAGGCGGTCAGCTATGAGGCCAACTTCAACTACCGCCCGCAGCAGGAGCGGGAGTACATCTTCAACCACATCTGGCAGCAGGTCAAGGACAAATTCTACGTCGAGGACATCCACGGCGTGGACTGGGAAGGCTACCGCGAGAACTACAAGCGCTTCCTGCCCTATATCAACAACAACTATGACTTCCGCGACATGCTCAGCGAGATGCTGGGCGAGTTGAACGGTTCCCACACGGGAGCCCGCTACAATCCCGGTGGGCCCACGCTGCAGACGGCGGCCCTGGGCCTGTTCCTGGACAACAGCTATCAGGGTGACGGCCTGCGCATCGAGGAGGTCATCAAGCGCGGCCCCTTTGACGTGAAGAAGACGGGCGTCACTCCAGGGTGCATCATCGAGAAAATCGACGGCAACAAGATTCTTGCCGGCGAGGACTACAACTGGATGCTCGACGGCAAGGCCGGCAAACCCATCCGCGTGAGCGTGTATGACCCCAAGGCCGGCAAACGCTTTGACGTCAACGTCAAGGCCATCAGCAAGGGAGCACAGACCGAGCTGCTGTACAAGCGCTGGGTGGACCGCAACCGCGCGTTGGTGGACAGCCTGTCAGGCGGCCAGCTGGCCTATGTCCACGTCAAGGAGATGAACAGCGAGAGTTTCCGCACCGTTTACCGCGAACTGCTCAGCGACAAGAACCGCAACCGCAAGGCAGTCATCGTCGATGAGCGCCACAACGGCGGCGGCTGGCTGCATGACGACCTGTGCACCCTGCTGGGCGGCAAGCAGTACCAGAGCTTCGTGCCCCACGGCAAGGTCGTGGGTGTGGACCCGTTCAACAAGTGGACCAAACCCTCGTGCGTGCTGATGTGCGAGGACGACTACAGCAACGGCCACGGCTTCCCGTTTGTGTACAAGGAACTGGGCATCGGCAAACTCATCGGCACCCCCGTTCCGGGCACCATGACCGCCGTGTGGTGGGAGACGCTGATCGACAATTCGCTCATCTTCGGCATCCCGCAGGTGGGCTGCCGTGACATGCGCGGCAACTACTGCGAGAACACCCCGCTGCTGCCCGACGTCGAGGTCTATAACACCCCCGAGGACTACCTCAGCGGGCATGACCGCCAGCTGGAACGCGCCGTCCAGGAGATGCTGAAGTAAACCGTTGCCAGATTTCTGCGTCTAAGGTGATTGGATACAGAAAACTGACAACACTTAAGCGAAAAAACACAATTTGCCCCTCCTTGCCGCACATGGCTAGGAGGGGCAAGTGCTATTAGGCTTTGGACTTGGGAATCAACAGATTGAGGATGACACCGGCGAGGGCGGAGAGGCCGATTCCGCTCAGCGAGAAGGAACCCATCGGGATGATGGCGCCACCGATGCCGAGCGTCAAGGTCACACTCACGATGATGATGTTGCGCGTCTCGTTCAAGTTCACCTTGTGGTTGACCATGTTCTGGATGCCCACCGAGGCGATGGAGCCGAACAGCAGCAGCATGATGCCGCCCAGCACGGCACTGGGGATGCTCTGCAGCAGGGCGCTCAGCTTGCCGATGACCGAGAAGACGATGGCCGTGGCGGCAGCGATGCGGATGACAGCAGGGCTGGTGATGCGGGTAATCTGCATGGCACCGGTGACCTCGCTGTAGGTGGTCACGGGAGGACCGCCGAAAAGGGCCGCCACAAAACACGCCAGACCGTCGCCCAACATCGTGCGGTGCAGACCCGGATCCTTGACAAAATCCTTGTTGGCAACGGCACCCACCACATAGACGTCGCCGATGTGCTCAATCACTGGGGCAATGGCAACGGGTATCATGAACAGGAAAGGTTCCCAGGCGAACTGCGGCAGCTTGAAATGGGTAATGCTTGTCGGCAGGGCGAACCAAGGCGCACTGCTGACAGCCGAGAAGTCCACCAGTCCCATGAGCACCGACACGATGTAGCCCACCACGATGCCACATACCACGGGAACGAGTTTGATAAGCCCCCGCCCCAGGACAAGCACGAGAATAGCCGTCATGAGCGAGATGAGCGCCAGCAACCAGTTTTCTTGAGCCATGTTGACCGCTGCGGGCGACAACGATAGACCGATGCAGATGATGACAGGCCCGATGACTACAGGGGGGAACAGCCGCTCGAGCAGGCGCCGTCCCTGCCACTTGATGAGGGCCGACATCGTGAAATAGACCAGCGCCACACCAGCCATGCCAGCCAGCGTGCCGGGCATGCCCCACTGTTTGGAAGCCGAGATGATGGGTGCGATAAAGGCGAAGCTGGAGCCCAGGAAAATAGGTACTTTGCCTTTGGTGATAAGATGGAAAATGAAGGTACCCAAGCCTGCGGTAAACAGGGCGGTGGCGGGGTCGAGACCAACGAGCAGCGGGACAAGTACTGTTGAACCGAAAGCCACAAACAGGAACTGGATGCCCACAATGGTCTTTCTTGCGGAGGATAGATTAGCGGTTTCCATTGAAAAATAAGGTGACTTTTTTGCCGTCACAAAGGTACAATTCTTTTCGGTATATCGGCATGGCTCCATAGAAAAAGTTTTCATCATCAGGAGCGGATTGTACAAATTATCGGTATCTTTGCATCAATCAATACGCACTGAAGATGACAGCAAGAGAGATAATCGGATATATGGAGTCGCAGCGCAACGAGAAGCAGCGGCAAGTGCTGATGGGGTTCTTCAAGACCGGACCGGGACAGTATGGCGAGGGTGACGAGTTCCTGGGGCTTAAAGTGCCGCAGACCCGTCAGGTCGTGAAACTGGCCGAACGCGACACGCCCCTGGACGAGGTGCCCGAACTGCTCATGTCACGCTGGCACGAGGTGAGGCTGTGCGGCCTGCTGATGCTGGTCGAGAAATTCGGACGATGGGCAAAGAAACGGCTCGAGAACGACGAAACCGCCATCCAGAAACGTGATGAAATCGTGACCATGTACCTGCAACATGCCGAGCAGGCCAACAACTGGGACCTAGTCGATTTATCTGCCCCTAAAATCCTTGGATTCTGGCTATTGCTGCCCACGCAATTAGGGGACAAACGCGAAATCATGGACGATTTGGCGGCCAGTCCCTGTCTGTGGAAGCAGCGCATGGGCATGGTGTGCACCTGGAAGACCACACAACAGGGCGACCCGTCGTGGTGCCTGCGATACGCCGAGTGGCACCTGCACCACCCGCATGACCTGATGCACAAGGCCGTGGGATGGATGCTGCGCGAGGTGGGCAAACGCTGCAGCATGGACCTGCTGCAACAGTTCCTGGAACAACACGCCCACGAGATGCCGCGCACCGCCCTGCGCTATGCCATCGAGCAGATGAGCGATGACGAACGCAAGTACTGGATGAGCCGATAGGGAGACGGCCCAGCGGCAAAATGAAAACATTTTTTAACACGGGTTTTCGTGGGCAATGAGGCAAACGGCATTATTTTTGCATAAATTAGGCTGCGCCTCAACAAAATCAAATGAATTATTTGCTTTTGTGTTCGGCTTGCACTAATTTTGCATAATTTATAAGGTACAGTTTTCAAAGAAAAGAAAGATAAAGACATAAAATGATAGAAATGAGACGATTACCGATATTGCTGATGAGCATGATGCTCGTGGCATGTTTGGCTGCGTGCGGTGGGCACGGCAAGCTTGAGAAGGCGGTACGTAGCGTGTTGGTGAGTGGTGACACCACCAAGGCGGCCTATGACTCGCTGTGCTCGCTGGTGACCGAGAATCCCGGCAAATACGCCGACCTGCTGACGCCCGAGGGCCGCGTGGACCACAAGAAGATGTCGGAGTACATCAAGGGAATCGGCAGCCACCTGCGTCCGCCGATGCTGTGGGACACCCGCGCCTATGGTGGCGTGGAAGACCTGTCGCTGACCATCTACTTTGAGCGCAGCGGCTCGATGGTGCCCTACGACCAGCGCGGCGGTGGCGGCCAGCTCAAGAAGGCTGTCAACGACATCATCAACCACTTCCCCGCGGGCAGCAAGGTCGAAATCAACATCGTGAACGACGGCATCTACCCCTACCAGCACTCGGTGGACGAGTTCCTGCAGGACCGCGACATCTACCAGAGCACATCGGGCATCGGCGATGCCAGCTATACCGACTTCCAGCTGATTTTCAACAAGATCCTGGAGGCACAGCGTCCCGGCAACGTGAGCGTGCTTGTGAGCGACCTGATTTATTCGCCCCAGGACACCCATGGCGTGAGCCTGGACAAGATCTTCAACGAGGAGAACAGCCTTGCCACCCGCGTGTTTGCCCGCTACAAGGGCAAGAGCGTGGTGGTGCAGCAGTTCATGGGCGACTACAGCGGCAAGTACTACCCCTATAACGGCGTGCCGTTCAACTACAGCGGCAAACGCCCGTTCTATCTGGTCATCATCGCTGACAGCGACGTGATGGACCTGCTGGCCCAGGACAAGCGCTACAGCGGCGTGCTCGATGCTCCCGCCGTGCGCAACCAGTACCGTTTCAATCAGGAAACGAGCGAAGTGGAATGCCGTGTGCTGCCCGAGTGGAAGGATAATGCGGGACGATTTCGCGTCAAGCACGGCGACGGCATCGTGCTCGCCAAGTGTGACGGCGACCGCCAGACCGGCAAGCTGTGTTTCTCGCTGGCAGCCAACCTGGGCGGCCTGATGAAGGATGATGCCCTGCTGACCAACCCCGCCAACTATGACGTGAAGAGCGTTGACGGCTACACCCTGACGGTGCAGCCCATCGACCGCAGCATGCTCACGGCCAACAACAAGGAATATCTGGAGGGCATGACGCACATCTTCACGCTGGTGGGTGACCTGAAGAGCCCGCGCGACGAGGTTCACATCACGCTGCGCAACGAGCTGCCCGCATGGATTCACCAGTCATCGAGCATGGACGATGCCAGCACCGGTAGCTCGTTTGCCACGACGACGCTTGGTCTGGAGCAGCTGCTGGGCGGCATGTTTGACGCGATGAAGGGCGGCAGTTCCTTCTTTGACGTGACCATCCAGCTGCAACGTTAGTTAGGCGTTAGGCTTTAGGCTTTAGGTGTTAGGCGTTAGTAATTGTACTGAAAACTGAAAACTGAAAACTGAAAATATGAAACATTTGGTTTATTTGATTATCGGGATTGCGGTGACGCTCTTGTTCTTTATCCTGAGCTGCACCGACGGATTCAACATCTGGGAAGTCATGTACTTCAACCAGGGATTCAACGACAAGATGTTCAACCTGAACGTCTATCCCGTGATTGCCGCCATCACCATCCTCGTGGCATGGGGCGGCGCCGGCATTTACTACTATGCCATCAACTCGGTGAAATTTGACCGCTGGTACCACTGGCTCGCCGTGCTAGGCGCGGTTGCCGTACTGGCGCCTGTGATTTGCTATATCTACAACGACACGGTGTTTGCCGACAACGGCCTGATGTACGTGGGCGAGTCTATCCAATTCGAAATGCAGACGGTGCTGTTCGCCGCCCTGCTCTACGTCGTGGCATCCTACTCGATGCGCTGGTGGAGCAGCAACTGCCGCCACACGCCGCTGCCGCAATGATAGGCTTTAGGCGTTAGGCTCTAGGCTCTAGGAGGAATCCAACTAGGGACTGAAAACTGACAACTGAAAACTGAAAACTGAAAACTACAAAACATAAATGAGACTATTCCTTTTTGCTATCGGAGGTACCGGGTCCAGGGTATTGAAGTCGCTGCTGATGCTGTCGGCAGCCGGCGTGCGTCCCCTTGACGAGAACGGCAAGCCTGTGCGTGACCTGGAAATCGTGCCTGTCATCATCGACCCGCACAAGGCCAACGAGGACCTGAAGCGCACCGAGGCATTACTCAACGACTACCGCGACATCCGTCGCAAACTCTACGGCAACGAGCCCAATGCCGAGGGCTTCTTCGCCAACCGCATCGTCACCCTGCGCGAAATCATGAGCAACACGAGCGTGACGCTGGGCGACACCTTCATCTTCAACCTGGGTGCCGTGGAGAATGCCAAGTTCCGCGAATTCATCGGCTATGACACGATGAACGAGGCCAACCAGGCGCTGACGTCGCTGCTGTTTGCCAACTACCAGCTGGAGAACAAGATGAACATCGGCTTCGTGGGCAGTCCCAACATCGGCAGCGTGGCGCTGAACGAGATTAAGGACAGCAACGAGTTCAAGGCCTTCAGCAACATCTTCCGCCAGGGCGACCGCATCTTCTTCATCAGTTCCATCTTCGGTGGAACGGGAGCCGCCGGTTTCCCCATCATGGTGAAAAACATCCGCCAGGCCGCCAACCTCGAGGGCATCGAAAACCGCGACGCCCTGAGCCGCGCCCCCATCGGCGGACTGACTGTGCTGCCCTACTTCACCCTGGAAGGCAACAAGCAGGACCAGCGCATTGCCACCAGCGACTTCATTGTCAAGACCCAGAGCGCGCTCTACTACTACAAGAACACGCTCACGGGTGCCAACGACAGCAACGTGAACAGCATCTATTACCTGGGCGACCAGGTGAGGTCAAAGCCCTACCTGTATGACCCGGGTGAGCACGGACAGCGCAACAATGCCCACCTCATCGAGCTGATTGGCGCCATGGCACCGCTGGATTTTGCCGGTGTGCCCGACAGCAAGCTCACCGACCCCGACGGCTACCCATTGCCCACAACAGCCTATGAGTATGCCCTCGCCAAGGATGACCTGAGCCTCAATTTCCTGTCGCTGGGTCACCGCACGCGTCGCCTCATCTATGAGCCGATGAGCAAGTTCCACCTGCTGTTCCTGTTCCTGACCACAGGTTTCAAGGACATCATCGGACAGGGCTTTACCGAGGATGCGCCCAAAATCAAGAGCGATTTCCTCGTCTCGCAGTTCTACCGCACCCTGGTGGAGCAGTTCATGCTGGGTTACGCCCAGTGGCTCACCGAGATGAACGACAACATGCGCAGCGTGGCGTTCTTCAAACCCGGCGAAATCGACATGGCACATGCCATTGAGGGTGTCGGCGTGAAAAAACGCATGTTGGGCCATTACAAGGTGGACAACGACGTGCTCAAGGCCGAAATGAACAAGCTGAGCAAGAACAATCCCAGCTACAGCGACCGTTCGGTGGAATACAAGCTGCTCGACCTGTTCAACAAGGCCGCCCACAACGTGTTCACCGAGCGCTACGAAAACATCAACTAGGTTTTTAGGCTTTAGGTTTAGATTATAATCAAAAACAATGAGCGAGATATTATCATACAGCAACAACACGACCAAGAACGGTGAGGAGGATTGGATTGCCCATGCCCCCTACAGCGACGACGACATCGCCCGCATCAAGGATCCGGACGGCGGACTGAGCGAGAACCCGCGCACCGCCATCCCCAGCCCGCTGGCCCAGCTCGACCTGGTGAAGAATGCCTTCAAGCAGCTGGCCAACGAGCACCTGCGCGGCGCAAGGATGAACGAGCGACTGGTGTCCAACGCCCTCGACGTGGCACAGCTGTTCTTTGACTACGAGAACCACAAGGATTATCTGCGCATCATCCGCTGGAACCGCGAGGAGTGCATCGAGCAGTTGAAGGCCAATCCGCAGCACCGCCTCTACGGCGAGACGCTGGACCTGTTCCTGCGCAGCGACAAGGTCTATAACTTTGACCTGCTCAAGGACTGGTACATCCTGATGTGGGACCGTCAAGTGCTGGGCGGCACATCGCCCGCCTCGGTAGTGATGGCGGCACCCGCCCTGGGCACCATCGATGCCATCAAGGTGGAACAGGGCGTGAGCCTGTTCGGCGAGACGCGCCACCTGTGGCAACGTGACGAGGACTTCGTCTTCTATTTCTATCTGCTGATGAACGCCTATCCCACGCTGCGCATTCATTGCGGCGAGGTATATGCCTATATGCAGAAGAACCTGGAGCCCTTGCGCCAGAACCGCCCCGACCTGTACCGCCGCATCACCACGGTCATCCCCAACCTGGACGCCCTGGACGAGGGACGTGCCAGCACCGTGCTGGAGCAGTTGGAACACAACTACGACCCCTTCGGCGGCGGCATCGACGTGAGTGTGCTGGGCGCCCGCTTCTACCACAAGCGCGTGCTGGACATCCGCACCGCTGCCAGCGAGAGCGACTTTGTCATCACCCCTACCCTGCCGCAGACCAAGAGCGAGTTGCCCCTGGTGCTCGTCAACGGTTTCAACGGCAGCGTGGAGCACTTCCGCTATATCGACAAGGAATGGGACAGCGCCACCCAGGTCTATGGCGGCAACGTCCCCTTGAGCGACCGCAAGTTGCCCGACACCTCGATTCAGTACCCGTTTGTCACCACCGATGATTTCCTGACCGATTCCATCGTGCGCCTCGACAGCGGCTGCGTCATCGACACGGACCATTTCTTTGACGGCAACCTCAAGCCGCGCACTCCGCAGCCCACCTGCGGCTACCTGCTGCCCTTGAAGCCCTTGCTGTTCACCTACTTTGACACCGACTACCTGAAGGGCACCATTGCCGGACGCCACGTCATCGACATCGAGGAGTTTGCCGACGGCAGCGTGATGGTTACCCTGCGCATCCGTGTCAAGAAGGGCGAGAACCGCTATATCGAACTCTCGCGCAAGTATTTCCCCATCAACGACCACACGTGGACCTTTGACGAGCGTCGCGGCACAGGCCGTGTCGTGGGCGCGACCCTGTCCACCTCGATATTCCCGTTTGTCAAGACCGATGCCAACGACGACTACACGGTGCAGCTGTTCACCATGATTGAGAGCGGCGGCGCGACCCTGCGTTTCTACAAGAACGGCATTAAGACCGACGGACTGAACGTGCGCGACGCCATCCGTTCGCACTCGGGCTACAGCACCACCTACTATGACGTGGACGGCTCGTTTGACTACATGGAGGTGAGCGTGCAGAACCACTTGGGACGCACCAGCGGCGTGATTATCCCGCAGTGGAAGCCTTACATGCCGAGCGCCAAGGAACTCATCTTTGCCGTGGACTTCGGCACAACCAATACCCATGTCGAGTGGGCCGAGCGCGGACAGCCATCGCGTCCGTTCACCTTTGAATACGGTGCCCAGCAGGTGCTTGTCGCCTCGTTGCACAAGCCCAAGTCGCTGGAGTATGCCGAACAGGTGCAGCGCGTTGAGTTCGTGCCGCGCGAGATTGACAACGTCTATGGTTTCCCGCTGCGTTCCACGCTGGCACGCAACGAGAACAGCGGCATGGGCAGCGACCTGTTCAGCGACGTGAACATCCCGTTCCTGTACGAGAGGCGCTACTTCCACGGCTATGAGGTGACGACCAACCTCAAGTGGAAAGGCGACACCGAACTCGCCAAGTCGTTCCTGCGCGAGTTGACCCTGCTCATCAAGGCCAAAGCCCTGCTTGAGAACGCTGACCTGCGTCGCACCGAGATTGTTTACTTCTATCCCGTGAGCATGGGCGGCAGTGACCGCGACATGCTGGAGAGGACTTGGGTTGAGCTGTTCAACACCTACATCGGTGCCGACAGCGACCGCCTGCGCTCTTATCCCGAGAGCCTTGCTCCCGCCTATTACTACAGCGGTGCCGAGGTGGCAGGCAGCAGCTATGTGTCCATCGACATCGGCGGTGGCACCTGCGACACGGTCATCTATCAGCCCAGCGAGGACCGCATGACCAGCGAACCGGTCGCCATCTCGTCGTTCCGCTTTGCTGGCAACGCCATCTTTGGCGACGGTTTCACCGACAAAGATGCCGACAACAATCCGCTGCTGCAGCACTACACCCGCTACTTCAAGCAGCTCATCGAGAATGACAAGGCAGGCCACATCGCCTACTTGAGCAGCATCCTCAACGACATCATGGCCCAGAAGCGCAGCGAGGACATCAACGCCTTCCTGTTCTCGATTGAGAATGTCGAGGAACTGCGCACACTTCGCGAGATTGACCGCAACCTGTACAGCTACAACGCCCTGCTGCGCAACGACAGCCAGCGCAGGCTCATCTTCATGTACTTCTACTCGGCCATCATCTACTACATCGCCCAGGCGATGAAGCAGCGCGACTACGAGATGCCCAAGCAGATTTACTTCTCGGGAACGGGAAGCAAGATACTGAACATCCTGGGGTCGCAAAGCCGCATCAACATGCTCACGCAGACCATCATCGAGCGCGTTTACGGCAAGCAGTACACCGAGAACTTTGAAATCAAGCAGGAAATCCAGTGTCCCAAGCAGATTACCTGCCGTGGCGGCATCAAACTCGAGAACCGCCGCCTGGAGGGTCAGGCCGACGTGGCCCGCTACAACGCCACCAACGTGAAGCGCATGCGCTACTGCTGCTCGATGCTGGGTGACGACGAACTGACGATGGCCCAGGTCGAATCGCTTGAGGTGCGCGACAAGCTGGTCGAGAAGGTCAAGGAGTTCAACCAGTTCTTCATCGACCTGTGCGATGCCACCGTCAAGGACGAGTTTGGCATCGAGAACAACGTGTTGCGCCTGTTCGAGAGTGTGCTGAGCGACAACCTGGCCAACTACCTGACGGCGGGTATCAACTCCTTCCTCAAGGGTCGCTACAACGCCAATGACATCGTGGAGGACGTACCGTTCTTCTACCCCATCATCGGTGTCATCCGCCACAACCTGCTCAAGAATATGCGCAACGATATCATCAGCAAGTTTAACCAATAATAATATAGTTGTAAGTTTTGAGTCGTAAGTTTTTAGTATGATTTCTATCCCAATAATGAGTTGATGGACAAAGTATTATCACTTACAACTTAGAACTAAAAACTTAAAACTTTTAAAAGTTATGAAACGCTTGACAATCATTATGGCAGCCATCGTCTGCCTCGCCATCTCGGCAATGGCGCAACAGAACGCCGACCAACCGCTCTCCCCGTCGCTGTGGAAACAGGGATTGGCAACATGTGCCCATTACACCGCCTGTGACCGCCGCTTCGGCAAGAAGATTGAGGAAATCAAGTCACAGTATCCCCAGGGCTACACCCTCGACAACCTCAACGAGATTTACGGAGGCCAGGGCCGCAAGTGGGAGAAAATCTACAAGGAGTTCAAGGATGAAGAGGACAAACCCGGCACCATGAACGACCTCAAGGAGCTGGTAACCCCGCAAATCTGGAAACTCGTCGAACCTGAGTTCCAGGCCTTTATCACCGACCATCCCGAATTTGCCAACGAGGTACCTGCCCAGACAACTGACCAGCAGGTCGATGGCGAGAATGCCGACGGCACACAAGAGGGTGAGGGCAATGAGGCCAACGCCGCTGTTGCAAAGAAGGACAACAAGGGCGCTGCATGCCCCGTTAACCTGCCCATGTGGTTAGGCATCCTGGGCTCGCTGCTGGGTCTGTGCGCTCTGCTTACCGCCCTGAGCAACCGTGGCAAAATCAAGGAGATGAACCGAGCCTTTGCCCGTGAGCTGGAACGCACCAACGCCAACCTGCAGGAATTCTCGGCCGATGCCGCCGAAGAGATGAAAGCACTCTCCATCCGCTTGACTGGCAAGTCGCCCCGTAAGCCCATCGTCGAGGAGGTAGCTCCCGAAGTCGTTGCCGCTCCCGCTGAGGAGGCAATCGAAGAGGAAGTTGCCGAAGAGCCTGCTCCCGAGCCTGAGGCTGAAATCGAAGAGGAGACCGTTGCCCCCGTACAGGAAGAAGTACAGGAGGAAAATGAGGAGGAAGGCGAAATCGTCAACCTGTTCATGAGCAAGCCCGACGAGAACGACGACTTCACCCGCGTGAGCGACGAGTTTGAGCCGGGTAATTCCATCTATGTGCTGACGACATTCGACGGCAAGCACGGCAAATTTGAGGTCATCGACAAGCCCGAGGTACACCGCTTCGCCCTGATGATGCCCGCCGAGAACCTGATTCGTGCCTGCTCGGGCAACGCCATCCAGATTCCCAACGGTTCACGCATCGTCACCGACCGTGCCGGCGAGGCCGAGTTCATCGACGGCAAGTGGCACGTCGTTGTCAAAGCTATCATCCACTACGAGGGATAATCTCTCACGGGCTTTTGCCCGTGAGAAGTTAGGAGTGAGGAGTTAGGAGTGAGAAGTAAAATTTTCCCTAACTCCTAACTCCTAACTTCTAACTCCTAACTAAAATCAATGCGCTGGACTTGTCCCAAATGCGGTAAAAAGCTGAATATCAGCAACGAGCAGCTCGTCGCCAACGATGGCGTGATTGTCTGCCCGCAATGTCTGCTGCAGGCACGGCAACCCGTGCCCAAAGCCACCGTCACGCCCCGTGCCGATAAGCCCCAAACAGCGCCAAAACGCCAGCAGCAGACCATAAGTTTCAACACCGACACCCCACCCGAATACAAGGCCAGCAGCAGCACTCCGCCACCCCACAAGACACGCATGAAACCTGCATCCACCTCCTACCGCTACACCGGCTTGAGCGGCAGTGACACTACGACACCCCCGAAACGCAACACGTCAGGAAAAAAGAAATCCAAGAAGAAAAAGAAAAAATCCGGAGGCATGAGCGGTTGGGGCTGCATGGGCCGCACCATCGTCTTCACCCTCGTGCTGTTCGCCGCCTACGTCTTCTTCGGCCTCCTCATCGACGCCCTGCAATAACCCTTTCCAGCATCCATTATTTGATGTACGAATTAGCGGTTGGCATGGGCGGGCAAAAGCTCCGCCCGAGCCAAACCACTAAATTACGTTAAATTGACGAGGAATAAGACTAAAGAGCGAGTCGCAATCCTATACAGTCGGTCCTGTTCGTTGGGGCGTAGCCGGCGCGGGGCGACACACGGCAGGTGTAGGCGTCGTTGAGCCAACTGCCACCACGGAACACGCGGCCATAGCCCGTTGAAGGACCGACAGGGTTGGTCTGCGCATCACTGCTGTAACGGTCATACAAGTCCTGGCACCACTCCCACACGTTGCCGCTCATGTCATACAGACCCAATTCGTTAGGGGCTTTAGTGGCAACTGTTTGTGTTGTGCCATATCCTTCAAGTGAGGGAATATTAAACCAATACCACGCCACATCATCAGGGTTGTTGCTACCCGAGTATTTGTAGCCCTGGCTGCGGTTGCCGCCACGGGCTGCAAACTCCCATTCAGCCTCGGTAGGCAGGCGGAACGTCTTACCTGTCAATTGGTTCAACTTGGTGATAAACGTCTGGCAATCGTCCCATGAGACGAACTCTACAGGACGCTGAAGGTTCGTGGCGTAATTGTTACGACTACTAATGTAGCTTGGGTTGCTACCCATCACGGCCTGCCACAAGGCCTGCGTCACCTCGGTCTGGCCGATGCAGTAACTCGATAGTGTTACCTCGTGGGCTGGCTTTTCTTCATCGAAGACATTGCCGCCCTGCTCGGCGGTCGCGCCCATGGTGAACGTGCCACCAGCGACCTCCACCATCTTGAACGTCACGCCGTTCACAGTGAAGGTCTCGGTCTTCGGTTCGTCGGGATTCACGGGTTCATCCTTTCCACATGACGTAGAAATTACAGTCATCAGAATCAACGCAAATACAATTGAACTGATTTTTTCATCATTGATACTAATTTAAGATAATAATTATTCTTGCGACAAAGGTACAATTATTTTTTAGGGATTCCTATTTGATTCCTATTTGAAATTACTTTAAAATGGGAAACCGCGGGGTTATGGCTGTTAAGTCATTTTTTTTATGTATCTTTGCGGGTTAAATCACTATCAATGATATGAAAAAAGACGACGACGAACTGGAAGGACAGGATGGGCAGGAGCCTATCGAGGGTAATCCTCAAGACGAGAATGACGCCACTACGCCCAACGAGGGCGGCGAGGGCGTTGAGCCACAGGCCCATTCCACCTACCAGGTGCCAAAAGATAAGAAATTGCAGCTGAGCGGCATGTATGAGAACTGGTTTCTCGACTATGCCTCTTACGTGATTCTGGAGCGTGCCGTTCCCCACATCGAGGACGGCTTCAAGCCTGTGCAGCGCCGCATCATGCACGCCATGAAGGAGGCCGACGACGGCCATTTCAACAAGGTCGCCAACATCGTGGGATTGACGATGCAGTACCACCCGCATGGTGACGCCTCCATCTACAGTGCACTGGTGCAGCTGGGACAAAAAGAGCTGCTCATCGACACACAGGGTAACTGGGGTAACATCCTCACCGGCGACGGTGCGGCTGCCGGACGTTACATCGAGGCGCGATTGAGCGAGTTTGCCCTGGATGCGGTGTATAATGCCAAGGTGACCGACTGGGGCCTGTCCTACGATGGCCGCAAGCGCGAACCGCTGACACTGCCCGCCAAGTTCCCGCTGCTGTTGACCCAGGGCGCCGAGGGCATTGCCGTGGGCCTGTCGTGCAAAATCCTGCCGCACAACTTCAACGAGGTGTGTGACGCGGCTGTGAGCTACCTGCGCGACGAGGAGTTCCACCTCTACCCCGACTTCCAGACGGGCGGCTACATCGACGTGGGCCACTACAATGACGGCGAGCGCGGCGGCTATGTGCGCGTGCGCGCCAAAATCGAGAAACTCGACAACAAGACGCTGCTGGTCAAGGATGTGCCCTACGGCAAGACCACCGGCACCGTCATCGAGTCCATCCTCAAGGCCGGTGAGCGCGGCAAAATCAAAATCCGCAAGGTCGAGGACAATACCAGTGCCACCGCCGAGATTATCGTGAGCCTGCAGGCGGGTACGAGCAGCGACATCGCCATCGACGCCCTGTATGCCTTCACCGACTGCGAAATCTCTATCTGGCCCAACTGCTGTGTCATCAAGGACCAGAAGCCGCAGTTCCTCACCGTGAGCGACGTGCTGCGCTACAGCGTGGACCGCACGCGAGAAATCCTGCGCCAGGAGTTGCAGATTCAGCGTGGCGAGACGATGGAAACGCTGCACAACGTGTCGCTGGAGAAAATCTTCATCGAAGAGCGCATCTACAAGGACAAGGAGTTTGAGAACGCCAAGGACCAAGCCAAAGCCCTCAAGCACATCGACAAGCGACTGACGCCCTACAAGCCGCAATTCTACCGCGAGATTACCGAGGACGACCTGCTGCGCCTGCTCGAAATCCCGATGAAGCGCATCCTCAAGTTCAACAGCGACAAGGCCGACGAGAACATCGCCCGCCTGAAGGAGCGCATCGAGGACATCGACGACAAGCTGGCCCACCTCACCGACTACACCATCGAGTGGTTCAAGGGCCTGAAGACCAAGTACGGCGCCAAGTACCCGCGCCGCACCGTCATCCGCGAGTTTGACACCATCGTTGCCAGCAAGGTCGCCGAGGCCAACCAGAAGCTGTACATCAACCGCGCTGACGGCTTCATCGGCACGGGCCTGAAGAAGGACGAATTTGTGTGCAACTGCTCGGACATCGACGACATCATCATCTTCTACAAGGACGGTAAGTTCAAGGTCATCAAGGTCGCCGACAAGATTTACGTGGGCAAGAACATCCTGTACCTGAACGTCTTCAAGAAGGGCGATGACCGCACTATATATAATGTGTTGTACCAGGACGGCCGTGGAGGCACGACCTTCATGAAGCGATTTGCCGTCACAGGCATCACGCGCGACAAGGAATATGACATCACCCAGGGCAAGCCGGGCAGCAAGATCACCTGGTTCACCGCCAACCCCAATGGCGAGGCCGAGGTGCTGCGCATCACCCTCAAGCCCAAGTTCAGGCTGAAGATCCTGCAGTTTGACGTCAACCTGGCCGAACTCGCCATCAAGGGCAAGCAGGCGCGCGGCAACATCGTCACCAAGAACGAGGTGCACCGCATCTCACTCAAGGAGGCTGGCCAATCGACGCTGGGCGACCGCGAGGTGTGGTTCGACCCCGACATCCTGCGCATCAACTACGAGGGCCATGGCCGCTCATTGGGCCTGTTTGGCGGCGATGACCGCATCCTGGTCATCATGGGCAATGGCGACTACTACACCACCAGCGCCGAGGCCACCAACCACTACGACGAGGGCATCCTGCGCATCGAGAAGTTTGTCAAGGACAAGGTTTGGACTGCCGTACTTGACGATGCTGACCAAGGTCACCCCTACATCAAGCGCTTTACCCTCGAAGACAACACCAAGAAGCAGAGCATCATCGGCACCAATCCCGACTCGCGTCTGCTGCTGTTGAGCGACGAGCCGTGCCCGCGCTTTGAGGTGAAGATGGGCGGAGGCGACGCCTTCCGCGAGCCGTTTGTCATCGATGCCGAGGAATTTATCGGCGTGAAGACCTTCAAGGCCAAAGGACGCCGCGTCACCAACTGGGAGGTGGCTAAAATCACCGAGATTGAGCCTCGCGAACCGGCACCCGTCGAGGAACAGACCACCGTGGTGGCAACCACCGACGAGGGCGGCGAGGACGACACCCCCGCCACCGACGGCATAAGCCAGGACGAGGTGCTGGACAGCTTTACCGGCCAGCAACGCATCCCCTTTGACGACATCGACACATAATTTAAGCGACAAGAAAGACAAAAAAGACAATAATAATTTATTTGTCCTTCTTGTCTTTCTTGTCTTCAACACAATAACCCTATGACTCTTCGAGTATTAGTTATATTATATTGTCTTCTCATTTCGGTGGGAGCTGCTGGGCAGGAAAACGTGTCGATGTTTACGGTCGATGCGGGTTATGCCTCGGTGCATGACAGTTACCTGACACCGATTACCTACGGCGGCACTGACCTTGCCCTGGGCTATGAGGCGATGCGCTCGATGAAGCGCTACTCCGACAAGTGGCTGTGGCAACTCCAGGTGGGCGCCGATTACAACTATGTGGAGAACGATGCCAAGAACAACCAGCTGCACAAGCTGATGGGTGACATCACCTTTGACATGCAGCGCCAGTGGCGTGGAGCGATAGCACAACGCGTCAACCTGAGCGTGGGCCCCATGACGCAGCTGCGTGCGGGCATCATCTATGACGAAGTCAACAGCAACAACCCTGTGTCGGTGCGTGCCCACTGGAATGTGGGTGTTACTGGTATGGCGACATTCGACACCCGCATGTGGCGCATTCCCGTGACGTTGCGTTATCAGGCGCAATTGCCCGCGCTGGGCGTCTTCTTCGCCCCGGAGTATGACGAGAGCTATTACGAGATTTACCTGGGCAACCGCAAGAATTTGGCTCATCTGGGCTGGTGGGGCAACCGGTTTGACATGACCAATTACGTCGGTGCTGACCTGCACCTGGGCAAGACCACCCTGCGCGTTGGCTACCGTGCCCGCCTCGAGCACTGGAACGTCAACTACCTCAAGGTCCACGACGTGGGCCACTCCCTGGTCCTCGGCATCAACCTCTGATTTTCAAACAACAAAAACAACAAAAAAACAACAATGGCAACAATATATTTTAATCATAAAACTCTTAGGCATTTCGTCAGTTGTCACAGCTCACAGCAAGCAATTAAAAAAGTTGTTTCTGTTGTTCAAAGTTGTTTGAGTTGTTTGATACTGTGTTGTCTGTTGGGCGGATGTGCGCAGCAGGATGAGTTCGAGAGTGACCAGGTGGGCAACTTCGAGGCGCTGTGGACCATCATGGACGAGCACTACAGCTTCTTTGACTACAAGCAGGTGGACTGGAACGAGGTGCACAGCCGCTACCGCACCCGCGTGTCCAACGAGATGACCGACCGCGAGCTGTTCGACATCTGCGGCGACATGCTCAAGGAGCTGCGCGACGGCCACACCAACCTCATCGCCAGCCACGACGTGTCGCGCTACTGGATTTGGGAGCAGTGGCCCGTCAACTACGACGAGCGGCTCATCAATGAGCACTACCTCAACTTTGACTACAAGATGGCCTCGGGCATCACCTACCAGATACTGCCGCAGAATTTCGGCTATATGCACTACAGCTCGTTCTCGTCGGTCATCGGCGAGGGCAATCTGGACCTGATTCTGAGCTACCTCTCTACCGCCGACGGCCTCATTATCGACGTGCGTGATAACGGCGGCGGTTACCTTACCAACGTCGAGAAACTCGTCTCGCGCTTTATCGAGCAGAAGACGCTGGCAGGATACATCTGCCACAAGACCGGCAAGGGGCACAACGACTTGAGCGAGCCCTACGCCTACTACTTCGAGCCGACACGCAACCACATCCACTACCTCAAGCCCGTCGTGGTGCTTGCCAACCGCGGCGCCTTCAGCGCCAGCAACAACTTCGTGTCCATCATGAAGTCGCTCGGCAATGTCACCGTCGTGGGCGACACCACCGGTGGCGGCTGCGGTCTGCCCTTCACCAGCGAGTTACCCAACGGCTGGCGTGTGCGCTTCTCCTCATGTCCCATCATGGACCCACAGGGACGGCTCACCGAGTTTGGCGTGGCTCCCGACGTCCGTGTTGACATGGACCGCAACGACCC
Source organism: uncultured Bacteroidales bacterium (assembly GCA_902782465.1). Taxonomy (GTDB): domain Bacteria; phylum Bacteroidota; class Bacteroidia; order Bacteroidales; family Muribaculaceae; genus Sodaliphilus. The sequence continues at coordinate 24,621 of CACZNH010000026.1, read as the reverse complement.
GACGCACGACGCCATCCTCGATGCTGCCATCAGCATCCTCACCCAGAAAACCGATATCACAACAAACAACAATAATAACCATTAATCCAAAAGGAAATGAAAAAGTACATCCTTATGGCCCTCTTGGCCTTTTCAACGCTGTTTATTGCCAAGGCCGAATCAGGCGACATGGCCATTGCGCCCCAGTTATCCTTTGCTACCAAACACTCCACGGTAGGAATAGGTGCTCAAGTCCAGATTGACATTAACGACCACCTTCGCCTGGCCCCTGATTTCTTCTATTACATCAAGAATAAGAAATCTTCGGCTTACGGTTTTGACTTCAACGTCCACTACCTGTTCCCCAAGGAGGGCTCAAAATTTGCTTATTATCCTCTTGCCGGTTTCTCCTATCACCGCTACAAAACCGAGATGATCGACGAGGAGGGTGAAAAGTATGACGAGAAACATGACCGCATCGGCGCCAACATCGGTGTAGGTGCCCAGTATCAGATAGGGGATATGATGCATTTGTTCGCCGAGGAGCGTTTCCAGCTGTTGAAGGACTACTACCAGTCGGTTACCGTTCTGGGTGTGCGCTTCATATTCTAAATCACGATATTTCAAAAAAAACCGCAAAAACGTTGAATATTAGCGGAATTTGATATACCTTTGTGGCGCTTTAACGAAAAAAATAGGCAATGGTAGATGCTTTGAAGTTGAAAATCAAGACGTTACCATTTGGCACTCACACGGTTGAATGTCATCTGGACGAATCGTTTTTCAATCTTGACGAGCAACTTGAGGTGCGTCGAGCCGACGTGGATGTCACCGTTGAGGTGACCCGCAAGAGCGAGAACACCTACCGCCTGGAGGTTTCGTGCCGCGGAACAGTCACTACTGCCTGTGACCGCTGCCTCGATGACCTGGATTTGCCGGTGGATGTGGACTATTGCCTGAACGTGGAGCAAATGGGCACCGAGCTTGACGACAGCAACGACGAGCTCCTGATTGTGCCATCGGACTGGCGAGAGCTGGACGCCGCGCCCCTGGTGCGGGACACCGTGCTGCTCGCTATCCCGATGACGCATTGTCATGAGAACGAGGAGGATTGCAACCCTGTCATGCTCGACGTGCTCGACAGCCATCTTGCCGAGGCCGTCCCCGGCGATGATGACGACCCGCAAAGTGAAACAACCAGCACCGACCCACGGTGGGAGGCGCTTAAAAAACTGAAAGAACAATAATTTTTAAATAACAACAAGAAAATGGCACATCCTAAAAGAAGACAGTCTAAGACTCGTACCGCTAAGCGCCGCACCCACGACGTGGCTGTGGCTCCGACCATCGCTCAGTGCTCTAACTGCGGCGCATGGCATGTTTATCACACCGTTTGCCCCGAGTGCGGTTACTACCGTGGCAAGAACGTGATGGGCAAGGAAGAAGCCTAAATCCCACAGGCTGTGCCGCCCACTAGCGGCAATGCCGTGAGATGAAGCAACATAGTATCCTGAATGGGCTGGATTCATCGTGTGTTCATCCTCATTTGGGATATTGATTTCAATAACACGCAGCAACCTGAAAATAAAGCTTTCTAGCTTATGCTGAACGCAAAGATTACAGGAATCGCCTCGTACATCCCTGACGATATCCTGGACAACGAGATGCTCTCGCAGATGGTGGACACCAACGACGAGTGGATTACCACCCGTGTCGGTGTCAAGGAACGCCGCATTCTCAAGAAGCAGGCCGGCTCGTCCTATCTGGGCATCCAGGCCGTGAACAAGCTCCTTGAGGAGACCGGTGTGGACCGCAACGACATCGACCTGCTCATCTGCCCGACATCCAACCCCGACCACCGCTTCCCCTCGACGGCTTCCATCATTGCCCACGCTACGGGCATTGAGAAGAAGTGCTATGCCTACGACATCCAGGCCGCTTGTGCCGGATTCCTAGTCGGATTGTATGAGGCTACCGCCTTTATCCGCGCTGGCATCTACAAGAAGGTGATTGTCGTGTCGGCCGAGAAGATGTCGAGTATGGTGGACTACAACGACCGTGCTACCTGCCCGCTGTTTGGCGATGCAGCAGCATGCATGTTGCTGGAGCCCACCGAGGAGAACGTCGGCGTGATGGACGGTATCTTCCACGTGGACGGTTCGGGTCTCGAGCACCTGGTCTATAAGGCCGGTGGCTCGGCACTGCGCACCAGCCACGAGACGGTGGACGCCAATTTCCACTGCGTTTACCAGGAGGGTCGCGCCGTCTATAAGCATGCCGTCGTTGACATGCTCACCTCGAGTCAGGACATCATGAAGCGCAACAACCTCACCAAGGACGATGTACAGTGGTTCGTGCCCCACCAGGCCAACCTGCGCATCATCGAGGCCGTGAGCGCCCGCCTGAACTTCCCCGAGGAGAAGATTCTGGTCAACATCCAGAATCGCGGCAACACCAGTGCAGCCAGCATCCCCCTGTGCCTTGACGAGAACAAGCATCTCATCAAGAAGGGCGACAAGCTGGTACTCACTGCCTTCGGTGCAGGATTCACCTGGGGAGCCCTCTACCTCATCTGGTCGCTGTAAAGCCTCCAGACACATCACCTGAAGCATCACTACTCACAAGTTTAACGACACAACGGGTAGCGATGCTTCTTGATAAGTAAGCAAGGCAACAGCCCCTCAAGGCGACAGTAACCTTACTGACAACTGAAAACTAAGAACTAAGGACTAAAAACTAAAACTCAACGACAATGCATCGAGCAGGATTTGTCAACATCGTGGGAAACCCCAATGTGGGAAAATCGACACTGAGCAACCGCCTGGTGGGCGAGCGCCTGTCCATCATCACCAGCAAGGCCCAGACCACGCGCCACCGCATCATGGGCATCGTCAACGGCGATGACTACCAAATCGTCTTCAGCGACACCCCTGGCGTGCTCAAGCCCAAATTCAGGCTGCAGCAGAGCATGCTGGAGTACTCCACCGGCGCCCTTGTCGATGCCGACGTGCTGCTCTATGTCACCGACGTCATCGAGACGCCGACCAAGAACCAGGACTTCCTGGACAAAGTGGCCCGGGAGAAAAACCCCATCCTGCTGGTCATCAACAAGATTGACCTGCTGAAGGGCAACGACGACCTGCTCAAGCTCATCGACCAGTGGAAGCAGCTGCTCCCCAATGCCGAGATTTTCCCCACCAGTGCGCTCGAGAACTTCAACGTCGATAATATCATGAAGCGCATCGTTGAGTTGCTGCCCGAGAGCCCACCCTACTTCGGCAAGGATGCCCTCACCGACCGCAGCAGCCGCTTCTTTGTCACCGAAATCATCAGGGAGAAGATTCTCACCACCTATGACAAGGAGGTCCCCTATGCCACCCAGGCCATCGTCGAGAAGTTTGACGAGAGCGACAACGCCATCCACATCATGGCGGTCATCTACGTCGAGCGCGATAGCCAGAAGGGCATCATCATCGGCCATCAGGGCAAGATGCTCAAGCGCGTGGGAATCGAGGCCCGCAAGGACATCGAGAAATTCTTTGAGAAGAAAGTCTTCCTCGAACTTTATGTCAAGGTAGAGAAAGACTGGCGCAACCAGGAGAACAAACTGCGCGCATTCGGCTACATCGAGTAATAACTGAAAACTGAAAACTGAAAACTGAATATGGGACGACTAGTAGCAATCGTGGGAAGGCCCAATGTGGGCAAGTCAACACTGTTCAACCGCCTGACGCAGACACGCGACGCCATCGTTAACGACACCAGCGGCACCACACGCGACCGCCAGTATGGCAAGATGGAGTGGAACGGCTTGGAGATGTCGGTAGTGGACACCGGCGGATGGGTCGTGAACAGCGAGGACATCTTTGAGGACGAAATCAACAAGCAGGTCAGCATCGCCATCGACGAGGCCGACGTCATCCTCTTTGTCGTGGACATCAAGAACGGCATCACCGACCTGGACGACAAGGTCGCCGACATCCTGCGGCGCTCCTCCAAGCCCGTCATCGTCGTGGCCAACAAGGACGACAACAACCAGAGCATGTATGCCGAGGCCGAATTCTACGCCCTGGGACTGGGAGAGCCCTTCTCCATCTCGGCCATCAACGGCACGGGCACCGGTGACCTGCTCGACGAGGTCGTCAGGGTCATGCCCGACAAGGCCGATGAGGCCCTCGACGAGAATCTGCCCCGCTTTGCCATCGTCGGCAGGCCCAATGCCGGCAAGTCGTCGCTGGTCAACTCGCTGATGGACGAGCAGCGCAACATCGTCACCGACATCGCCGGCACCACCCGCGACAGCATCTACTCGCGCTACAACAAGTTCGGCTTCAACTTCTACCTCGTGGACACTGCGGGCATCCGCAAGAAGAACAAGGTCAACGAGGACATCGAGTACTACTCGGTGCTGCGCTCCATCCGCGCCATCGAGAACAGCGACGTGTGCATCCTGCTCATCGACGCCACCCGCGGCATCGAGGCCCAGGACGTCAACATCTTCTCCATCATCCAGAAGAACCGCAAGGGACTCGTCGTGCTCGTCAACAAGTGGGACATCGCCGAGAACAAGACGCAGCAGTCCATCACCCACTTCGAGGCCACCATCCGCGAGCGCTTCGCCCCCTTCACCGACTTCCCCATCATCTTTGGCTCGGCGCTCACCAAGCAGCGCATCCACAAGGTGCTGCAGACGGCCATCGAGGTCTATAACAACCGTCAGATCACCATCCCCACCTCGCAGCTCAACAACGTGCTGCAGGCCGACATCACGGCCTTCCCGCCTCCTGCCGTCAAGGGAAAGTATGTGAAAATCAAGTACATCACCATGCTCAAGGGCGCCCATGTGCCCACATTCATCTTCTTCTGCAACCTGCCGCAGTGGATCAAGGATCCCTACAAGCGCTACCTGGAGAACAAGATTCGCGAGCACTGGAACCTGCACGGAACGGCAATCAACCTGTTTTTCCGCGAAAAATAAAGAATTCTACTTTTTTGCATTTTTGTATTTTGCTGAATATCAGAGTATTGTAAAATAATTCTTTAAAAAAAATACAAAAACATATTTTAAAACATATAAAATAATTTGGCGATTACTATTATTTCTTATTAATTTTGCATCATCAAAAGAAAGGCAATAATTAACAAGAACATATATACTTGAATTTTGGTTATGAAGATGGTGTGCTTTTGTGAAAAAGTGCACTTTCGCTTTATATAAACTAAAACATTGTATTATCTTTGCACCCAAACAAGTTCAAACATTAAATTCAAATACAATTTCACTATGCAGAAAATCAGATTACTTGTCCTGTCATTGACCGTTATGGCCATCGGCGCGATGGCTCCCGTCATGAACGCTCAGGACGTCAGGCAGCTCGAGAAGGACATCGAGCAGCACGAGAAGAACATCAAGGAGAACGAAGCCGCCATCAAAGAGCTCCAGGACAAAATCGACGAACTCAAGTCGCAAATCAAGGACCTCGAGTCGCAGAAGAAGAACCTGGAGCGTGACCTAAAGGACGAAATCAAGATGCGCAAGGACAAATTCACCACGCGCGACGAACTCGTCTATGACCAGGAAATCGTCGATGTCTTCTACAACCCGTTCAACAAAGCCGACGTCGATGAGGCCCTGCGCAGCTTCGACGGCATGGAGACCAAGGAAGTCCTCAAGAAGAAAGAACTCGTCGAGAAGTATGGCGAGTACACCAAGGACATGAGGGAGTTCATGGAGAAGATAAAGAAAGACCTTGCTGCCAACAGTTGGAAATACCTCTCATCGACCAGCGACCTGTACAAGAAGTTCGAGAAAGGTCTCAAGGGCACCAAGTACTGGAAAGTCTATAACAAGAAGGAGAAAAACGAGAGCATCGACTACCTGAACCGCGTGATGGACAAACTCATGCTCTTCAAGAACGACGGCCTCAAGAGCGAGACCCAGTTCAACGAAATCCTCAACATGCTCTACGCCAACTGACCCACCACCGGGACAACACAATACAAGAAAAATCGCTGGCACACAATGTGTCAGCGATTTTTCTCCTGCTGTGGTCCCACTTGGGCTTGAACCAAGGACTCCCTGATTATGAGTCAGGTGCTCTAACCAACTGAGCTATAGGACCGGCTCGTGATGGCTTGCCGCCATTCAAAAGCGGGTGCAAAATTACGAAATATTTGTGAATGAGCAACAATCTGGCTCAGTTTTTTTCAAAACTGTCCATTTTACATTTTTTAAGACATTAAATGATTTTCATTAGAGAAATTTTTCGTTATTTTGCATGCACAAAGTCATAGGCATCGGCAAAGGAACCGATGCATGAATAGTAAATGCTTTTATGGGGTAAATATAGTTTTCAAGTATTAGTAATTAAGAGGGTCTCAGCAGTGATTGCTTGGACCTTTTTTATTTCTCCACGCCTGCCATGGCCAGCAAAGTGAAAATTCCCTCACGGCCCATGTTCATCATCAGGTCCATGATGCTCAGGCCGGGCATGAAACCGCCTGGTTGGGTCCACATCTGGTAATAGGGCACGTCAGCAATGGGCAAGGTGTCGGGCTTCTTCATGGCGATGCGGCCGCGCAGGTCGAGGAGGCCATCGTGTTCCTCTTGAGCCTTGATGCCGTCAACGTAGCGTGTGGCCAAGGGCAAGTCCATGAAATCGACGATGACCTCGTGCAGCTGGCTGTTGAACTCGTGCAGATAGCGCTGCGTGCCGTGGATGACCCGCGACAGGTCGTCGGCTACATAGTCGAAGTAGGGCGAACGCCCGTAGGCCGAGTACAGGGCACCCCAGTGCAGACGGCGCCAGTCGCCATGCTCCGAGATGAGCACGTCGCGCAACGGGGTCGTCATGTTGTTGGTGGAGCCCACAAGGGGAACGGTGAGCGTCTGCAAGCCGTTGGGGCCGTCGATGCGGTAACGGTGATGGCTGTGGCGCAGCGGCAACCGCCGCTCGTCCAGGTCAACAAGCAGCTGGCCCGCCTGAATGGCCGCCGCATAGCACCGCACGCTGGCGGCACACATGCTGCCCATCATAACCGCTGACGATTTATCAAGCATCGAAAATGAGTTCTTAGTTTTTAGTCCTTAGTCCTTAGTTGGCATCCGCCAACCCTAAAGCCTAAAACCTAAAGCCTACTTCTTATCCGGATTAGGCATCTTGAAGATGCGATTCCAACGGATGCCGCCGTTAAAGAGTTTGCGGTCCTTGTCAAACGAGATGAGGATAATCGACGGGGTGCCCACGATGTGGTCCTCGGGCACGAAGCCCCAGTAGCGGGAGTCGGCCGAGTTGTCGCGGTTGTCGCCCTGCATCCAGTAGTAGTCCATCTTGAAGGTGTAGCTCGTGGCGGGCTTGCCGTTGATGAGGATTTGGCCGTCCTTGACCTCGAGGGTGTTGCCCTCGTAGTTGCGGATGCAGCGCTCATACAGCGGCAGGCTCTCCAGCGTCAGGTCCACCTTGGCGCCCTTCTTGGGAATCCAGATGGGACCGTAGTTGGCGTGTGTCCAGCCGTAATTATAGCCCACGGGATAGGTGACGATCATGTCGATGTCCTCACGCGTGGGATAATAGGGATCCAGGGTGATGGACTGCAGCCAGGGATAATGCTTGTCCTCCAGCGTCTTCTTCATGTCGGCAGTGAGCAGCAGCTCATATTCGCCCGGCACGACCGAGGAAGTGTAAGCATCACGGATTTCGACGCGCTGCCTGCGGTCGTCCATGCTGATGCCCAGTTCATCATACAACTCATCGCTAATCGGTGTGCCATCGGTAGTGACCCTGTAGTTGTACTGCACATTCTTGGGCTGCGGAATGGCCTTGCCGTCGATATAAACGATGCCGTCCTTAATCTGCAGCGTCTCGCCAGGCAGACCCAGGCAGCGCTTCACATAGTTGTCGCGGCGGTCAACGGGACGATAGATGATGTCGCCAAAGGCCTCCTTGTTGCTGTTCACCACATCGCGGCCATACTGCATACACAGGCTGTAATAGTCGGGATTGGGCATCTTGAGCGCCACGGTGTCGCCGGCAGGGAAGTTAAAGACGACAATGTCCATGCGCTCCACGTTGCGCAGGCCCTTCAGGCGGTGGTAGTCCAGCTGCGGGTGCTCGATATAGGACTTGCAGCCCAGGATGGGCAGGATGTTCTGTGCCAGCGGGAAGTGCAAGGGCGTCTGCGGCACGCGGGGGCCGTAGGTCACCTTGTTCACCCACAGGAAGTCGCCCGTGAGCAGCGATTTCTCCAGCGACGACGAGGGAATCTGATAGTTCTGTCCGATGAACAGGAACAGGAAATAGACCAGTACCAGGGCATAGACGATGGCGTCAATCCAGCTCATGAGCGTGCGCAGCGGGCCGTTTTTCCAGCCCTTCCAGGCACCCCAGGGGATGTACTGCGTCAGGTAGATGTCGGCGAGCAGCAGCAAGCCCAGCAGCAACAAAGGGTTGCCCACCCAGATGGTCCACAGCACATAAATCAGCGCCACAGCGCCAAAACGCCACCAGCGGGTCTTCTTCACTCGTCCCAACCGCTCACGAAGCGAGCCCGTTTGACGTACATATTCCTCTTCCTTGTTATCCTTGTTTTTCTTTTCGATGTCAGTTGCCATGTGATTGATTGTTTTTATTTTTTCGGTGCAAAATTACTATATAATGTGGAAAATGAACTATTTTTGCAGTATAAGAAACAATTTTTAGGATTAGTTATGAAAATCAGCAAGATTATCGCCCAAGGAGAAACCATCATATACCGCCCACGCCTCACCAAGTGGGCCTACCTGCATCTGGGCAGCCTCATCAGGAACCTGACGACGACCATCTTCCTGAGCGACAAGCGATTTTTCCACAGTTACGGCTGGGTGCATCGCCATGCCCACGAAATCATCATCAGCAAGGTCGAGAGCATCCTGGTCGAGCAGAACCTGTGGGGCCGCATCTTCAACTACGGCACCATCAAGGTCTCGGGCACCGGCGCCGGCACCATCGTGCTGCACTACATCAAGCGCCCCATCGAGTTCCAACGCCAGGTACGCGCTATCCAGGGCTCCGCCACACTTGACGAATAAAGCCGTGCATAACGGATAACGCGAGTATTCACATGCCGATTATTGAAATCACATCATTGGAACATCCTGGGGTTGAGGTCTATGGGACCTTGACCGAGGCGCAGCTGCGCAACCGGCTGGAACCTGACAAGGGTATCTTCATCGCCGAGAGCCCCAAGGTCATCCACGTCGCTCTGGACGCAGGATATGAGCCGCTGTCGCTGCTGTGCGAACGCCGACACATCACCGGCGATGCCGCCAGCATCATCGAGCGTTGCGGCGACATCCCCGTCTATACTGGCGAGCGCGACCTGCTGGCAGCACTCACGGGCTACACGCTCACGCGCGGTGTGCTGTGCGCGATGCGCCGTCCCCTGCCCCACCCCGCCAGCGACGTGTGCCGCGATGCCAGCCGTGTGGTCATCATCGACGGAGTGACCGACACGACCAACATCGGCGCCATCTTCCGTTCGGCGGCTGCCTTGGGCATAGATGCCGTACTGCTCACTCCCACAGCCTGCGACCCGTTGAACCGCCGTGCCGTGCGCGTGTCGATGGGGTCGGTCTTCCTTGTTCCCTGGACCTGGATTGAGGAGCCCGTCACGCCCCGCATGCACGAATTGGGCTTCACCACCGCCGCTATGGCGCTGAGCGACGACAGCATCGCCCTAGACGACCCACTGCTGAAAAACGAGCCCCGCCTGGCCATCATCATGGGCACCGAGGGCGACGGCCTGGCCCATGAGGTGATTACCGCTGCCGACCATGTCGTGCGCATCCCCATGAAGCACAATGTGGATTCGCTCAACGTCGCAGCAGCGGCAGCAGTCGCCTTCTGGGAACTGCGAAGCAGGAGTTAGGAGTTAGGAGTGATTAGACGATAGTAATCTTACTGAAAACTAAGGACTAAGGACTAAAAACTAAAAACTAAAACAAAAACAAACGACAATGAAAAGATTACCCATAAAATTCAGAATGCCCAAGAGTGCCCGCACCTGGGCCCATGGTTCACAATGGAAGGAGCTGTTCATGACCATTATGGCCACCACCATCTCGATTATACTGACCTTCGGTACCGCAGGCCTGCTCGAACGCTGCCAGCGCGTCGAAGACCGCAAGATGTCGGCCATGATGGTGATGAGCAACATCGAGCAGTTCTCACGACAACTTGAACTCATGGTGCAAGATATGGCCTACCGTGACTCCGTTGCCACCTGGCTCTTGAGTTTGCCTCTTGATCAGCTCGACCTCATTCCGCCCGATGAGATGCGCAACCCCATCAATACCGTTGTGGCCCTTGACCTCCTGTCACACGACAAGACCGCCGAGGGCATCTTCAGCAACAGCAGCGACACCTGGAAAAACCTGGGCAATTTCCAGTTCATCGACAATGTGGGCAGCTGCTTCTCGGAGATGAACGATATCGAGAAGTATTGGAATGATTGGGTCAATGACAACGTCTCTATCGTCAACGATATTCTCACCCATCTGCAACCAGGCGAGCACACACAGACAAAACTCCTCAGCAATAACAAGTTCCGTCAGACGCTGGAGAATTTCCATGCACGCCAAAACTGGTTGCAGTACGTCTTGTCCTATTGCCGCTTCCTTAATAAGAAGAATATGGAACTGATTGGCATCAGCGAAGAAGAGGTGATGGCATTTACCGATGAGCGTGAACGGCATTCTCAAGATCAGGAGCCTTCGATTGCTGATTTCCGCACCGAGCAACTTAACCCCGACAGCCTCACGACCCTGCGCCCGATGATTGAGCACATCGACAGCATTTTGCAAGGCAAGATAAAATAAATACTGTCGAAGGCAAACGAGTTTGCTCGATTTGCTGAAGTGCCGCCAAGCTTCGGGAAATTAAACAAATTATTAAATTAAAATTAATATTATATGTATAATAATAATAATTTTATAATTAATTTGCTTAATTTCCTGCCCGCAGGGCGGTTATAATCCTTGCAATTGAATTATGACACGGCCGCTTTTAGTCATTGATCACTCATTCCGTCTTCTATCCCATGAGGGTGGTGAACACATTGATGAGCCAGCCGCTGATGGCCATATAGATGGTGATGCCCACAATATCGTTGGTCACCGTGACAAAGGGGCCTGTAGCGATAGCCGGGTCAATCTTCAATCGTTCCAGCACCAACGGCACCACTGTACCGAACAGCGAGGCGAACATGACCACCAGGAAGAGCGAGGTGGTTACCGCTGCCGCTGCAATGTTAGACTTCATCGGGTTGTTGTCAACGGGGAAGAATCGGGTGTACAGGAAGATGAGCAATCCCATCACCAGCGCATTGATGAGCGCTGTGCTGAACTCCTTCAACAAGTGCTTGCCCACATGCTTGACGTCCAGGCTGCCGTTAGCAAGACCCTGCACGACGATAGCGCTCGACTGTGTGCCCACATTACCGCCCGTACCGCCAATCAAGGGAATGAACAATGCCAGGCCAGGAAGGATTCGCAACAGGTCGGCATCGCCTTCACCACCGCCCAGAATCAAGGCGTTGATGATACCGCCCACCAGTCCGATGAGCAGCCACGGCAGTCGGGCGCGCACCTGACGGAAGACGTTGTCGTCGGTCTCGATGTCGCCCCAGATACCTGATGCCAACTGGTAATTGTCCTCTCCCTGCTCTCGCACACGGTCGATAATGTCATCGACGGTGATGCGTCCCACCAGGCGTCCGATGCTGTCCACGACAGGCATCGCCACCAGGTCATATTTCTCGAAGTCGAGAGCCACGTCCTCGATATGCGTATCGGTGCGCACACTCAAGGGGTCAGGCACCATGACATGCTTGATTTTGGATGCCGAGGGATTGGTAATGGTGGTTTTCAAGGGGAAAATGCCCTTCAGGCGGTTGTCGTCGTCCACGACGTATATGTTGTAAATCTCGTCCAGGTCTTCGGCCTGCTGGCGCATCGCCTTGATGCAGTCAGGCATCGACATGTTCTCGTTGACGACAATCATCTCGGTGGACATGTAACCACCGGCAGTATCCTCGTCATATTGCAGCAGGTCGACGATATCGCCTGCCTGCTCCACGTCGTCGATGTGGCTGATAACGTCCTCACGGTCCTCCTCATCAAGCTCCTGAATCACGTCAACGGCGTCGTCGGCATCCATCAGCCCCACCTGCTTGGCGATTTCCTCGTTGGGCATCAGTTCCATCAGGTCATGGCGCTGGTCCTCGTCGAGTTCGACAAGCACATCGGCTGCTGTCTCGTCGTCGAGCATCATCATGATGAACAGGGCATCCTGGTCATCGAGGTCACCCACCAGTTCAGCGATGTCGGCAGGGTGCAGGTCCCGGATTTGGGCACGCACCAGCTCCTCGTTCTGGGTCTGAATGAGTTCGGTCAGGTTCTGTAAATATTCCTCGTTATATTCTTTCATTGCAGTCAGTTTTTTAGTTTCTAGTCCCTAGTTTCTAGTTTCCAGTTGATTGCGGCTGCTCCATGGCTAGCCGCGTCAGGGCAATGAAATCTTCAACGCCCAGCTGTTCGGGACGTTGTCGGAACACGTCACGTTCCATGGCTTGCGGGTTAGCACCGAAAATCGGTTTGAGGGAACTGCGCAGCATCTTGCGGCGCTGGCCGAAGGAGGCCTTGACAATGCGCTTGAACATGCGCTCGTCAACACCCAGGTCGGTCACATCGTTGCGCGTGAGGCGGATGACACCGCTCTTGACCTTGGGGGGAGGATTGAACACATGCTCGTCAACAGTGAACAGGTACTCGATGTCATACCAGGCCTGCAGCAGCACCGAGAGGATGCCATAGGCCTTGCTGCCCGGCGGCTCGGCAATGCGTTGTGCCACCTCGCGCTGCAACATGCCGCTGCAGCACGCCACCTGATCACGGTAGTCCAGCACCTTGAAGAAAATCTGTGTCGAGATGTTATAGGGATAGTTGCCGATGACACAGAACGGTTTATCGCCGTAGAGCTTGTGGAGGTCCATCTTCAGGAAATCCTCGCCGATGATGCGGCCATGCAACTGGGGATAGGCCACCTCCAGGTAGTCCACGCTCTCGCTGTCCAGTTCCACCACGGTGAGGTCCAGCCCCATATCAAGCAGGAACTGGGTGAGCACACCCATACCCGGCCCCACCTCCAGCACCGGCAGGTGCTTGAAGTCGTCCAGCGTGTGGGCAATGCGCTCAGCAATCGACAAATCGGTCAAGAAATGCTGACCCAGTGACTTTTTTGCTCTAACTTTCCGCATTTTCGCTCTTTTATTGTTACCTTTGCACCTTCCAAGGTGGTTACACTTGCAATGTGCAAAGGTACTGCTTTTTTCGCCGTCAGTGACACTTTGGCGACAACATTTTAACTCAACAAGACAAGAAAACGTGAAAAAGGCCATTTCCTATCTGATAAAATACGGCATTCCACTCGTTATCGGAGTGGGGCTGATGTATTTCCTGTACAAGAACGTGGACATCGCCAGCATGATGGACACCCTCAAGAACGATGTCAACTACTGGTGGTTTGCCGGCATTGCCGTGGTGAGTATCCTGAGCCATGTGTTCAGGGCATTGCGTTGGCGCCTGCAGCTCAAGGCCATCGATGTGAAACCGTCGTTCAGTGCCGTGCTGAACAGCATCTTCACCACCTATGCCGTCAACCTGGTATTCCCGCGTCTGGGCGAGGTGTGGCGTTGCGGCTACATTGCCAACCGCCAGAAAGCCTCGGTCACCCAGGTCATGGGCTCGATGGTTGCCGACCGCCTGACCGACACCGCCACCGTGCTGCTGCTCACGCTGGTCACCTTCCTGCTGGCACAGGGAGCCTTCGGGCAGTTTTTTGACGCCTACCCGCAGATGAAGGAGAATTTCCTCAGCGTCGCCAGCGACGCACGCATCTGGTTCGGCACCGCCATCTTCATCATCGCCCTGGGATGGCTGCTGGTGATGAAGACCGAGAACAAGTTCATCAAGAAGCTCCAGCTCATGGCCCGCAACCTGTGGGAGGGCTTTGCCGGCATCGCCCGCATGGAGGGCAAGTGGTGGTTCCTGTTGCTCACCCTGCTCATCTGGGGCTGCTACTACCTGCAGCTGTGGCTGGCCTGCCAAGCCTTCACCTTCACTAGCGGCCTGAGCGTGCTCGCCGTGCTCGTGGTATTCGTGCTGAGCAGCATCGGCATGGGCATTCCCACCAATGGCGGTCTGGGAGCCTGGCATGTGGCCACCATCTTTGGCCTGTCGCTCTATGGCGTGGGCACGTTCTCACCTTCCAATTTCGACCCCCGCGCATCGGCTTTTGCCATGCTGGTGTGGGGTTTCCAGCAGGTGCTGATTATCGCACTCGGCATCTACGCCTTTATCAGCATGACGATTGACCGCCGCCGCATCGAGAGCGGTAAGACGGTTGTCGATACCACCAACGACGAAATCAAACTATAATAGTTGTAAGTTGTAAGTTTTAAGTTGTCAGCGGCATCCGCATTCAACTGAAAACTGAAAACTGAAAACTGAAAACTGAATAATATATGGACGACAATTTCAACGATTATTTCACCGAGGAGGCTCCCGAGGAGCAGCCAGTCCAGCATCAGGAGACCGAGCAGGAGCGCGAGGAACGCGAAATCAAGGAAGCGACCATCGAGCGTCGCGGCTACACGGTCAAGCTGACGCTTGCCCTCATTATCCTTGCCATGGCCCTGTTCCTGGGATGGTGGATTTGGCAACACTATTTCCAGCCCTACCGCGTCAGCCAGGAGAAAGGCTGGATTATGAACGTGAGCAACGAGGGCACCCTGTTCAAGACCTACGAGGGTGAGATGATCAGCGAGGGCTATATCGAGGACACCCTGGTGGCCATGCACAGCGACTTCATGTTCTCCATCCCCACCGATAGCCTTGCCCGCGAGGCCATGCGTTGGGCCGGCAACGGACAGCGCGTTATCCTCACCTACAACGAGTACAAGGCCGGTGTGCTGTGGCGCGGCAATTCCCGCCATGTCGTCACCAAGATTGAAGCCGACAGCGGCCTCATCAAGACCAACCCCTATAAGGTAGAAAAGCCCGAAGCACAACCTGCCCAGCAGGAGGAGAAGTCCGAGGAGAAGAAATAACACCACTATGGACGAGGAATTTGACATCAGACGCGAGTCGCTCAAGACCGACCAGGACTTTGAGCGGGCGTTGCGCCCTGTGCGCTTTGAGGACTTCGCGGGTCAGGACAAAATCATCGAGAACCTGCGCGTGTTTGTTGCTGCCGCCAAGCTGCGCGGCGAGTCGCTCGACCACGTGCTCTTCCACGGTCCTCCAGGTCTGGGCAAGACCACATTGAGCAATATCATCGCCAACGAGCTGGGCGTGGGCTTCAAGGTCACGTCAGGTCCCGTGCTCGACAAGCCGGGCGACCTGGCAGGCCTGTTGACGTCGCTCGACGAGAACGATGTGCTGTTCATTGACGAGATTCACCGCCTGAGCCCCATCGTAGAGGAATACCTCTACAGTGCGATGGAGGACTACCGCATCGACATCATGATTGACAAGGGTCCCGGAGCCCGCTCGGTGCAGCTCACCCTCGCCCCGTTCACCCTCATCGGTGCCACCACCCGCAGCGGCCTGCTCACCTCGCCGTTGCGTGCCCGTTTCGGCATCAACTGCCACCTGGAGTACTATGACCACAAGGTGCTGGAAGGCATCATCAAGCGTTCGGCACGCCTGCTGGCGGTGCCCATCGACGACAAGGCCGCCATCGAGATTGCCCTGCGCAGCCGTGGCACGCCCCGCATCGCCAACTCGCTGCTGCGCCGCGTGCGCGACTTTGCCCAGGTCAAGGGCAGTGGCCGCATCGACCTGGAAATCGCCCGCTACGCCCTCGAGGCGCTGAATATCGACAAATATGGCCTCGACGAGATTGACAACAAGATTCTGCTGACCATCATCGACAAGTTCGGCGGCGGTCCCGTGGGCCTGAACACCATCGCCACGGCGATGAACGAGGATGCCGGCACCATCGAGGAGGTCTATGAGCCCTACCTCATCAAGGAAGGCTTCATCAACCGCACTCCGCGCGGCCGTGAGGCGACCATGCTTGCCTATAACCACCTGAAGCGCGAGCGCCCTGGCGAAGTAGGGTCAATTTTTAATTGAGTTTTCAGTTGTCAGTCGTCAGTTGTCAGCGGCATCCGCACTCAACTGAAAACTGAAAACTGAAAACTGAAAACTGGAGATAAATGGCTAACCTGAAATCACTGGCAAAAGACACCGCCATCTATGGCTTGAGCAGCATCATCGGACGTTTCCTGAATTATCTGCTCGTGCCGCTATATACCGCCAAAATGACTGCCGCATCGGGCGGCTACGGCGTCATCACCAACGTATATGCCTATGTGGCACTGCTGCTCGTCATCCTCACCTACGGCATGGAAACGAGTTTCTTCCGCTTTGCCAACAAGAGCGAGGAGAACCCCAACACCGTCTACAGCACCACGCTCATCAGCGTGGGCTCCACCTCGCTGCTGTTTGTGCTACTCGTGCTTGTCTTCCTGCCCGGCATCGCGGGGTGGATGGGCTACAGTGCACACCCCGAATACATCGGCGTGATGGCGGCCGTCGTGGCGCTTGACGCCTTTCAGTGCATTCCGTTTGCCTATCTGCGCTACCAGCGGCGTCCCATCAAGTTTGCAGCCCTTAAGCTCTTGTTCATCTTCCTGAACATCGGGCTGAACCTGCTCTACTACGTCGCCCTGCCGGTCCTCTACAAGAGCTATCCTGACGTCATCGGCAAGATATACGACCCCACCGTCGGTGTGGGCTATGCCTTCTTCATCAACCTGTTCTGCACGGGCCTGGTAACGTTCTTCTTCTGGAAGGAATTGTTCGGCATCAAGTACAAGTTCGACTGGTCATTGTTGAAACGCATGCTTTCCTATGCCTGGCCCATCCTGGTGCTGGGCATCGCGGGCATCCTCAACCAGACCTTCGACAAGATGATGTTCCCCAAGATTTACGGCGACCATGCCGACACGCAGTCGCAGCTTGGCATCTACGGTGCTGCCGTCAAGATTGCCATGATTATGGCACTGATTACCCAAGCCTTCCGCTACGCCTACGAGCCGTTTGTCTTCGGCAAGAGCAAGGACAGCGACAGCCGCGAGACCTACGCCCAGGCGATGCGTTATTTCGTCATTTTCACCCTGCTGGCCTTCCTGGCTGTGATGGCGTGGATTGACGTGCTCAAGTACATCATCGCCCCTGACTACTGGTCGGGCCTCAAGGTCGTGCCGATTGTCATGGCAGCCGAAATCATGATGGGCATCTACTTCAACCTGTCGTTCTGGTACAAGCTGATTGACAAGACCATTTGGGGAGCCTGGTTCTCGGGCATTGGCTGCGCCGTGTTGATTCTCGTCAACGTCCTGTTCGTGCCCAAGTATGGCTACATGGCATGTGCATGGGGAGGCGTTGCTGGCTACGGCACAGCAATGGTGCTCAGTTATCTTGTGGGGCAACGCTATTACCCCATCCGCTATCCGCTGCGGGACCTGTGCATCTACGTTGTCGTGACTGCCGTCCTGTTTGCCGCCATGATGCTTCCCGTCGAGAACATGTGGCTTGCTCTGGCCTACCGCACCGTGCTGCTGTTGCTCTTCGTGGGCTTCATCTTCCGCAAGGAGCACCTGGGCCAAATGCTAGCCAAAGCACCCGTCATCGGCCGCTTCTTCAAGTAAGAAACCGATTATATAAAAAATGGTGCCAGCGCTGAGGGACACGCATTCCCTCAGCGCTGGCGCTGGTTCATTGGAGAGACCTCAACGGATGATTACTTCAAGATGAGGCCAATGACGATGTTGAGGTCTGAGATGTTGACGATGCCGTCATTGTTCAGGTCATACCGTTTCTCGGGAGGCCAATAGTTGCCGCCTCCGCCCGTAACAGCAACCCGAGAGGGGAACAACTCAAACTCGTTGTGGTACATGGACAAGAAGCCTTCAACACGGCAATGCTCCCACTTGTTTTCGCCGTCACCGTTGGTGGAGCCAACATGATTATCATACTTGCCGTACAGGATAAAGTAGATAATGGCATTCACGTCTATGATATTGACTACACCGTCGTCATTCACGTCACCATAACCATAGGGTACAGCATCACCTGTGGGGATCTCGATGCCGAGCTGATTGTACAGCTGCATCTCACTACCCCACTCGTCGGACATCGTGTAGTAACGGTCGCCATAGCTGTCATCTTTCTTGGTAACAGTCATGTCCTCGAAGTAGATATACATGTGAATCATGTCCTGGGTAATGTCCTCGATGGCGTACGGTCCTTGGGGAGGAATCGCCGGGCCATGGGCCACCAGTTGCCAGTCGCCAACGGGCACCAGCTGCACAAAGCCATTGGTTGACGGATAGAGTGTCCAGCTGACGCAGCCGATGATGGAGTCACCAGGAGCAAAGGTGCCGTCCATATGGCCGCATATGAGCGTATATTGGTCGCATTTGTCTTTAACGTAGAGTCTCACGCCAGACTGGTATACCACGATGAGGGGGCACTCAAATTCCACCACATGACCGTTGGGGAATCTGAGCAGGTCCTCGATGCAACATACCTTGGGAGGAGCAACATCATCCCCGATGCGCAAGGGCAGAATCTGATAGATGCAGCCACTATTACTACTGCGCCAAGAGCCTACCACACCATAGACATCACACACCGTCTCTGAATCCTCGGGTATTTCAATCCCGAAGCGATTGAAATAGTTGCAGCTATTGCCCTCCTGGTCCAAGATGAACTTGTCAGCCGGATTAAACCTCACATTGCGGAGAACCACATAGTGCCCCCACGTGGAGTGGTTCACCTCGTCGATAGTGATTTCCTCAGCCTCCAGTGTCACAGTGGCAATCGGTGCTTGGAAGTCATGGGGGTTCATCAGTTCAGGCTCACAGTTATAAGTATTCTTCTTACCACCAAATCCAGCGGGAATCACATCTCCCATTTTATAGGCATGGCCCGTGCTACCATAAACTAAGCCGTAGCCCGTCTGGTCAAAGGCATACAGGTAGTTCCCCGTTTGGGCGATAACCGTTGCATCATAGTCCATCGTCAGCTCGGTTTCATCATCAATGTCTTCAAGCAAACCGAATCCAATGAGAGGTTCCGAGCTTAACACTCTGGTGGGCAGGAGCTGATAAAAGCAATCATCACCATGTCCATAAGAGCCCACAACGCCGATGATGTCGTAGGTGCGCGTCAAGTCGATGGGCGGAGTGGCACCCATGCTGCGGAAGTAAACCTGACAACTGTTGCCTTCGGCATCGGTGAGGATATATGTCTCGTTGTCTTCTGCACTCAAGGTCACATTTTTCATCATGACATAATGGGCAAACGTGGCCGGCCCGATTTGGTCGGCAGTAATCAGCTCGGGGTCGATGGGGCTATTGGAAGCTGCAGGCTGGAAGCAGCCAATGTGGTTCAACTCGGGTTCGCAGCTGTATGTCGTCTTATTGCCATAGAAGCCAGCGGGAATCTCGTCACCATTCACGTAGGTCTGCCCACAGTCGCCGTAGAACACGGCGTAGCCCGTGTTGTCCTTCACATACAAGTAACGATTGTTCTGGGCCGTGACATAGACGGGATTGGCAAACCTGGTGGTCGTTTCGTCGTCCAGCATCTGATACTCGGCAATGCTGTTCACCACAACAGGGTCCAGAATCACATAGTTGGCTCTCGCCACATAGCTCACCTCGCCGTCAAGCTCAGCTATCGCCTGGACCTTGGCATCGCTCTCGAGCGTGAAGGGTCCCGTGTACTGCGTTGAAGCGGTAGTGGGGACACTGATGCCGGTAAGCGTGTAATAGATGTTGGCACCTTCAGTCTGGCAGGTCATGGTCACCGTGACAGGCTCAAAGTAGGTACCCCCAGCGGGAGTGATTTTAGGCGGATACACCGCTCCTTCATCAACGTAAACATCAATCCTGACAGCACGCACCTGGTTAGTCACTGCAGTGAACTGAACCTGAGTTGATGCTCCCTCCCAGACACCAGTCTTGTCCTCGTAGCTGTAATCGCCAGGGGTGGCGGTGAAGCAACCGGGGCCATACTGGGCGTCGCCACTGCCAATGCAGACAAACTCAATCTTGATGATAGGGCCACAGGTCGAAGTGGCCGTCACAGTCGAGCCCTTATAAAAACGGAACTGATTTGCGTTGAACCAACCATTGCTACAACAGATGGTAACACAATCACGAGACATGCAGACGTCGCCCGGGTCAGTGGGCACAGCGACTTCTCCAGGGATAAAGGTGACAATTTTCACACCCCAGGCCATAGTCGTCATCAGACTCAACAACAGAAAAGTAAGAAACTTGCGCATAGTGGGTAATAATTGAAAAGAATAAAACACATTATAATAATTAGGTGGATTGTGGGCGAACCGGCATCAGCAAGCATCGATAGGGTAAACGATGGGGCGTGTCTCTCAAGGCAGGGGATAAAAAAAGGCGCGGCATTCAGCTGGGGGAAGTTCCCGACAGGCGGGTGCATTCCCTGTTTACTGCGGTAATTGAAGCTGAATCCGCTCATTTGCAATTGTTTTGCCCACAAAGGTACAAACTTTTCGCGAACCGCACAACCATTTTTTCAAGAAAACAAAAAAAATGTGGCTCCACCCCCCGGCGGAACCACATTTCTATAAATTGTGATTTCAGTAAACCGCTAACGGATTACTTGAGGATGATGGCAATCACCTCGTTGATGTCGCTGATGTTGATGCTGCCATCCTCGTTGACGTCGGCACGCTTCATGGTGGCGTCATCCATGTTAGCACCCAGGATGATGCTGATGAGCACGTTGATGTCGGTAATGTTGACCGAACCGTCACCGTTCACGTCACCCTTGAGCCAGTCGCCTTGGCCATGCTTCTCAACCTTGTTGACGAAGATTTCGCGCTCGCCATTGTAGATGCTCAGGAAGCCCTCTACATCATAGGTAGTGTTGGGATCAAACTCGGGCAGTTCCATCACGAACTGGTTGAAGAGCAGGATCTTCTCATCGTCCACATCCACCATATTAAACTTCTTGGGATCGTCGGTGGGAGTAATCGTCATTTCCTCGAGACGCAGATAACCGTGAACATTGTTCTGCGAGATGTCCTCAATCGTGATGGTAATGGGCTTCACAGCAGCGCCATGACCATCCTTAACGAAGGTACCCTCCAGGGGAACCATCTGCTGGTAGCCGTTGGTCTTGGGATAGAGTGACCAGGTAGCGGTAGCGCCCTTCTTGATGATGTCACCGTTAACAAACTGCTCAGGAACCGAGCCATAGACCAGACTTACCTTGCCAGTGGCATCCTGAACATACAGGTAAGGCTTAGTCGGGCACTGATAAACAGCGGTCAGCGGAGTGGTGAATTCACCATAACCGCCCTCGGGCAATGCATACAGCTCGTAGATGCTGCTTACAAGAACGGGGACAATGTCAATTTTAAACTTGACGGGCAGGAGCTGATAGTTGGTCTTGTAGGAACCCACAATAGCATGAACCTCGTGGAAGTCACCATCGGTGGGGAAGGCACAGCCAAAACGGTCATAATAGCCGATTGTATTACCTTGCTCATCTTCAAAGGTCTGGTTGCCGGTATTCACCTTTACCTTGATCTTGATATACTTGCCCCAGTTGTCGTGGTTAACCTCCTTGAGCGTTGCAATTGCCTCAGGCTCAGGCTCACCGATGTTCCTGATGGAGTTTCCAAAGCCAGACAGCTGGATACCGTCCTTCACGAAGGTCAATTCAGGCTCCATGTCATAGGTCTTCTTGATACCGCTGTAGCCACCAGGGATTACGTCACCCTGCTTATAGGTCTTGCCACAACTGCCATAAACAAGGCCATAACCCGTTTCGTCCATCAGATAGAGGTAGGAACCGCTCTGGCCAAGCACAGTAGCTTCATAGGTCAAGATTACAGCAGTCTCAGTGTCATCAGGCAGGTCGCCCAGGTCACCCAGACCTACAGGATGGTCAAATACGGGTGTCACCTCGGTGGGCAGCAACTGATAGATGGTGTTGGTGTTGCCATAGGAGCCGACAATGCCCTTCACATTGTAACTGCCACTCAAATTGGTGGGAACAGAAGCACCCATGTTGCCGAAGTAAACGGCGCAGGTCTTGCCGTTCTTGTCAGTCAGGGTGTAGTTCTTGCCGTCCTCGTTAAGGGTAATGGTGACGCCATACATCACAACATACTGGCCAAACGTGCCATGACCTACCTGGTCGGCGGGAAGCTCTACAGGAGCAATCGGGGTGTTGCCCTCGGCAGCCTTGAAGCCCTCAAGCCACTGGAACTCGGGCTCACCGGCATAGGTCGTCTTGGTACCGCAGAAACCGGCGGGAATCTTGTCACCGTTGACGTACGACTGGCCGCAGTCACCGTAGAACAGGGCGTAACCCGTGTTGTCCTTCACGTAAAGGTAGCCCTTGTTCTGAGCCAGTGCATAGACGGGATTGGCGAACTTAGCAGCCGTGTTATCGGCAAGAGCCTGGAACTCAGCAATACTGTTCACCACAACGGGAGTGGTAATCACATACTTGGCGGTGGCCACTTCGCTCGTCTTGCCATTGAGGGCCGAGATGGCCTTGATGGTCATGTCACCGTTCACCTGGATGGGGGCGGTGTACTGAGTCGAAGCGGTAGTGGGATCGTTACCGTCGGTAGTGTAGTAAATCTTGGCACCCTGCGAAGCGCAAGTGATGGTCACTTTGAACGGCTCGTAGTAGGTACCGGCCTTGGGCGAGAATGCGGGAGCAGCAAGACCGCTGGCCGAGGTGGTCACCGTAATCTTGGTGGCACGCACCTGATTGGTGGCAGCGGTGAACACGATGCTCTCAGCAGAACCGGTCCAAGTACCGATCTTGCCAGAGTAGGAATAGTCACCAGGGGTTGCAGTGAAGCAACCGGGACCATACTGAGCATCATCGTTGGCAGTGCACTCAAACACAATCTTGGTGATGGCACCAGCCGTAGAGCTGATGGTCGTCGTGCTGCCTTTGTACATGCGATACTGGTTGGTGTTGGCCAAGCCGTCGCTCACTTCAATCTTTACACCTTCCTTCTCGATGGTGTAAGGGGCACGCTCGCCAGTGCTGTTGCCATTGTCGACACCAGCCACGAACTCGACATCGCCTGCCCAAGCTGCACTAGCCAGCAGACACAAGGTTAATAACGTAAATAATTTCCTCATTGCAATGATAGTTTATTAAATGGTTAATAATGATAAGTTCAACATCTTATAATTGGGCAAATTTACACACTTTTTCTCAATCCGTGGCAAATTGGACAATATTTTTTTATCTTCTGAAAACTTCTCGTCAATTGAACACCATCTCAATGATTTTTTCTGTAATTTTGTAAGTTGGATTTGCAACCAAAAATAACACAAAATAAAACCTACTGAATATGGCAGAAGAAATCATCAATCAAGAAGAAAAGAACCAGCAGCAGCGCAAGGAAGTCTCCCCCGAGAAGCTCAAAGCCCTGCAGGTAGCAATGGACAAGATAGACAAGACCTTCGGCAGCGGCTCCATCATGAAGCTGGGCGATGACCACATCGAGGACATCGACGTCATCCCCACCGGCTCCATCGGTCTGGACAACGCTCTGGGCGTGGGCGGATATCCCCGCGGACGCATCATCGAGATTTACGGCCCCGAGTCGTCGGGTAAGACGACGCTGGCCATCCACGCCATCGCCGAGGCACAGAAGATGGGCGGCATCGCTGCCATCATCGACGCCGAGCACGCCTTCGACCGCTTCTATGCCGAGTCGCTGGGCGTGGACGTGAACAACCTGTGGATTGCGCAGCCCGACAGCGGTGAGCAGGCACTGGAAATCGCTGACCAGCTCATCCGCTCGTCGGCCATTGACATCATCGTTATCGACAGCGTCGCAGCCCTCACCCCCAAGGCCGAAATCGAGGGCGAGATGGGTGAGAGCAAGATGGGCCTGCAGGCACGCCTGATGAGCCAGGCACTGCGCAAACTCACCGCCACCATCAGCCGCACCAACACCTGCTGCATCTTCATCAACCAGCTGCGCGAGAAGCTGGGCGTAATGTTCGGCAACCCCGAGACCACCACCGGCGGCAACGCCCTCAAGTTCTACAGCAGCGTGCGCCTGGACATCCGCCGCATCGGACAAATCAAGGACGGCGACCAGGTAACCGGCAGCCTCACCAGGGTGAAGGTTGTGAAGAACAAGGTAGCGCCCCCCTTCCGCAAGGCAGAGTTTGAGATCCGCTTCGGCGAGGGCATCAGCAAGATAGGCGAAATCCTCGACCTGGGTGTTGAGTTCGGCATCGTCAAGAAGAGCGGTGCATGGTTCTCCTACGAGGGCACCAAGCTGGGCCAGGGACGCGACGCCGCCAAGCAGATGGTAGCCGACAACCCCGAGCTCGCCGAGGAAATCGAGGCCAAAATCAAGGAGGCCATGAAGAAGGCATAAATTGCCTCACACGGAATTGGAGGCCGTGTCATAATTCAATTGCAAGGATTATAACCGCCCTGCGGGCGGGAAATTAAGCAAATTGATTATAAAATTTTTATTATTATACATATAATAT
>CACZNH010000025.1 GCA_902782465.1 uncultured Bacteroidales bacterium | reverse complement strand
TGCGGCTTACCCACACGCAAGGCCGAGACGAGTTGCCTTCGGAAATTCTCCAGCCCTGCGGGTAGTAATTCCCGGGCAAGCCTTGCTTTAGTGTGCTCCAGCCGCACTTTGCAGGCATCGTAAAGGCGAAGCGAAAGCGACAACAAGTTCAAGATCGTATGTTTAACTTTTAATATTTTTCAGTTATGGACAACAATCTCAATTCTTTCAATCCTGCAAGCGGTGCTGACAGCGCCAGTGTTCAAGAGCAGTTGGTAAAAGGCTCGCTCAGCTCATCCAATTTCAATATCGTTGATGAGCTTGAGGAGGTTGACCTCGATTTCCACAAGTACGATTACCGCAGCGGCCATCCTGCCGTGTTCTGCTGCACCTATCACAAGTATAATGAAGGGAGGCCGCTGGCTGGCATGTGGCTTGACCTGTACACCTTCAGCTGCTATGAGGATTTTGTGGCCGCCTGCCGATGGCTGCACCGTGATGAACAGGATCCCGAGTTTATGTTCCTCGATTACGAGAACTTTTGCGATGCTTGGTATAGTGAGAGCGGCCTCGATGAGGACACGTTCGAGCGCATTCTCGAGTACGCTGACCTCGATGATGACGAGCAGGAGGCCTTCAGGGCGTTTCTGGATGTCACGAGCGACAGCGATGCGGATTTGTCGGATTTCCGCGAGCGTTACTGCGGCCGATGGGACAGCGAGGAGGAGTTCGCCCAGCACCTCGCCGATGAGCTTTGCATGTTCGACAATGTCCCCGAGAGCATCACCCGCTTTTTTGACTTCAAGGCTTTTGCCCGCGAGCTGTTCATGTCTGACTATGACATGGGCGATGGCGGTCACGTGTTCCGCACCTGCTAAGCCGTAGCGCACCCAGCGAGAAGGAGCCACCACAAGGTGGCTTTTTCTTTGCCCATTGGTGCCGAAGAAACCACACCGAACAAGTACCGACCAAGTTCGATGAGCTATATTCCAGGGTAGCTGCTTTAATTAAAGCTTTTGGCAGGCAACAACCCAAGGGAACGGAAGTATCAGCTGAGACAAGGAAAAAGGCAAAAAATGCTTATCGCAATAAGCGATTTTTGTGTTTTTCGCTTATCTTGGTAAGCGATTTTTGCCATTTTTCGCTTATTGGAGTAAGCGAAAATGAACAATTGGCACTACCCGCGGATGAGCTATAAGTCCAAAAAATATCGAGTCATAGGTCACATTCTCTCTCTTGATTAGAAAATGATTTTTTGCTCAACATATCATAAAATATAGAAAAAGTATTATATTTGCACCTGTAATTAAATGTTGTCATTATTATGAGTAAGACTACAATGGGTACAAAGTTGCCCAAAAAACTGGAGCAGAAAATGCAGACTGTGGGTGAACAGATCAAACTCGCACGGCTGCGTCGCAACCTAAGCATTGCGCAAGTGGCCGAGCGTGCAACGTGTTCTCCCGTGACGATAACACGTATTGAGAAAGGTACCCCCACGGTGGCCATCGGAATCTATCTGAGGGTACTCTACGCTTTGCAACTTGATGATGACATCCTGTTGTTGGCGCAAAAGGATGAGATGGGCCATGCCTTACAGGATCTCGCCCTAAAACGTCGTGAACGAGCATCAAAAAAGTCATAAGCCATGAGAACGCTATTTGTCTTTGCGGATTTTGACTGGCTGGATGAGCCCAAGCTGGTTGGTGAACTTGGCTACGAATCGCTGCGTGGCTCTGACTCGTACTCTTTCAAGTTCGACAATGAGTGGCTGAACAGATTTGGCAACCTGTTCCTGAGCGCCGACATCAACAACTATCCCGGCCCGCAGTACACTCAACCAGACCGAGACATCTTCGGCTGTTTCAGTGATGCTTTGCCCGATCGTTGGGGGCGCTTACTGCTCAACAGACGTGAACAGATTCTTGCCAGGGAAGAAAAACGCCCAATTCGCAAGCTGTCCTCATTCGACTATCTCATGGGTATCGATGATTTTTCTCGCATGGGCGGCCTTCGATTTAAGGAAGATCTCGACGGAGACTTCATTAACACTCAGACAAGCCTGCGCATCCCGCCATTGGCCGATGTCCGTTCATTGGCAGTGGCAAGTATGGAAATTGAAAAAAGCGAAGAACTGAACCAATTGCCCGAAACACGTTGGATCCAGCAGCTGGTTCATCCAGGCACCTCGCTTGGCGGTGCGCGTCCTAAAGCCAGTGTAATCGACAGTGAAGGAAACCTTTACGTAGCTAAATTCCCTTCGAGGAACGATGATTACGATGTGGCCCTGTGGGAGCATCACAGCCATCTCTTAGCAAAAGCAGCTGGAGTAAACGCCGCTAGCACGAGTACGATTCAAACAGGCCAGAAGTACCATACCCTCTTGTCAAAACGATTTGACAGGCTTCAAAGTAAACGCCGGAAGCATTTTGCTACGGCCTTAACCCTTTTGGGCCTGACTGATGGCTGCGATGCAAAGTCCGGCAACGGCTACCTCGACATCGTGGACTTCATCTTGCTTAATTGTTGTGACGTGAACAACAACCTGCGTCAGCTATATCGAAGAGTGGCATTTAATATCGCCATTGGCAACAGTGACGACCATTTCCGCAATCATGGTTTCTTGCTCTCTCCTCGTGGTTGGACGCTGTCACCTGCATATGATATGAACCCGACACTGAATGAATACCAGGCACTGCTTATCAACTCGACTACCAATTATGCCGATCTTGATGTGCTGCTTGAGTCTTCAGAGGAATATATGATTAGTAAGGATGAGGCCAAACGCATCATCGATGAAGTAAAAGCAGGGGTTAGCCAATGGAAAGCAATCGCCACACGACTAGGTATTGCCAAACGTGAAATGGAGATTTTTGAACAGGTATATAGCAAAAACCAGAGATAGATAAATACAACGATTCGATAAGTTAGAGTAGAAATACCCGTATAAATCATCGAATCCGATAAGTTATAATACTGCAACGGATATGAAGAAGAACAAGAATCAACTGTATGTGCAGGCCAACAGGGATTGGCTGGTAGCGAAGTCCCAGGAAGAGGGCGTGAAGTCGTTGCCTAAGGGCGTTTATTACAAGGTGCTGGCCGAGGGAGACGCAACGAGTGCGACTCCAACGCCCAGCAGCGTGATCACCGCCCATTACACGGGCAAGACCATCGACGGGGCGACATTCGACAGCAGCCGTGGCGACGTGCCCCTGGCATGCCGGCTGCGCGACCTCATCGAGGGCTGGATCATCGCCATGCAGCAGATGCACATCGGCGACCGATGGGAGATCTACATCCCCGCCGAAATGGGCTACGGCAAATTCTCCCAGCCAGGTATCCCCGGCGGCTCCACCCTCATCTTCGACATCGAACTACTCGCCATCAATTAATAAGTATCGGACACAGCATGATAAAACGCTTTTTTCTCATATTATTCTTGGCATTGGGCAGTTTAACCTTATTGGCACAGCAGAATGCAACTGGAATCAGGGGAATTGTCGTTGAGGAAGACGGCACGCCCGTGATGTATGCTTCGGTGGCGATGATTCAGAACGGAAAGGCCGCGGCTGGTGCATTGACCGACACGACGGGCCTCTTTGTCATGAAAGGCGCTTTCAAGGGCAGTTATCAACTCAAGATCACTTCGATAGGCCATGAGGACGTTCTGAAGGACCTCATGTTATCCGACGGCAAGTCACACGACCTCGGACAAATCGTGATGACGGAACGAGCCACGCTACTGGATGGTGTTGTGGTTACAGGACGTCCTGCCGACAAGTCTGTGACTCTGGAAAAGACCAGCATCAATGCTGCCGCATCGATGAGCGCAGCAACGGGATCGGTGCTCGACATGCTCCGCGCCTCATCGGCAGTCTCGGTGGATGGAGCAGGTCAAGTCTCCATACGCGGCAACAGCAACGTGCTCATCCTGGTGGATGGCGTCCCCACTGCACTTGACGGGTTGGGGGGTATTCCCGCTGCCAACGTGCAGAGTATTGACATCGTGACCAGCCCCGACGTGAAATATGACTCGGAGGGAACAGGCGGCATCATCAACATCGTTTCCAAGAAACAGACACAAGATGCCTTCGCCCTGATGGCCTCGGCAAACTACGGCTTCAATAACTTCATGAACGGGAACCTGGCCATGAGTTATAACGCGGGCAAATGGGGCGTTCGCCTGAACTACAACGGCAAATATGAGAAAGACCGCATCGAGAGCGAGCTGCACCGCCAGTTCCTGCAGACAGGCAACAGCATCGACCAAATCATTGACGCTTCAAAGAAGACCACCGGACACAACATCGGCTTGAACGTCAACTATAAAGCGACGAAAAAGGATGTTGTCGTGCTGGATGTCAAGGCAGGCTTCCCTCGCATGAGCAACTATCAGACCTTCCATAATCACTACATCACCGACGGTGTGCCAAGCGACAAGGCTCGTGAGACCGACATCACCTTCAACCGTGAAATGGTAGAAGGCTCACTTACCTACAGGCACATCTACGTGCCAGGAAAGCGTGAGATCAGCACCTCGGCATCGCTGTCGGCCATCAACGGCCACCGCCCATCCTATTACTATGAAGCGGGCCAGATGGTGCAGCGTTCCAGGTCTGGCGGTCATCCGCGAATTGCGGCTTGGCAACTCGACAACATGACACAGCTGGGCAAGGGCAAGCTGGAGACTGGAGTGAAGATGACCTATCGCCACAACAACATCGACCACAAGATGTACGCGTATGACGAGGCGACTGGCGACTGGCAGTTGTCGATTCCCCTGAGCAACGACCTGCGCCACCGTGAATTCATCCCTGCCGCCTACGTCATGTATTCGTCGAAGTGGAATGACAAACTCACTTATAAGGCTGGACTGCGCTTTGAATACAGCCATGTGACACT
This sequence comes from uncultured Bacteroidales bacterium, assembly GCA_902782465.1. Lineage (GTDB taxonomy): Bacteria > Bacteroidota > Bacteroidia > Bacteroidales > Muribaculaceae > Sodaliphilus. The sequence goes on along the minus strand of CACZNH010000025.1, from coordinate 33,009 downwards.
TCAGAACGATAAAGACCGCCTGGACGAGAGCAGCAACTGCTATTTCCTGTCGCCCAATGTCGTGTTGAACTATCGCGTAAGCCAGCCGCTGCAGTTTTCATTCGGCTTGTCGCGCCGCATATCGCGTCCGACCTATCCGCAGCTCAACCCCTATGTCAATCTCATCGACAACCAGACCTATGAGACAGGCAACGTCCGTCTGAAACCCGAGAAGGCCAACAAAATTGACCTCGGCTACTCCTATGCTGGACGGGCCGTGAAGTTGAACGGCACCGCCTACTTCAATTATACGCAGGACTACATCAGCCAGATCGCCTACCTTGACCGGGATATCCTTGTGACAACCTACATTAACGGCGACCAGTACCTGAATACGGGTTATGAACAGAATGTCAGATGGAACGCCCTGCAATGGCTGGGTGTGGACTTGGGCACTAACATCTTCTACACCAGGGCGCGTGGCACCAGCCAGGGAGTCACCTTCAGCAATCACGGCTGGACCAGCAACAGCAATGCGACACTGAACATCATACCGCTTAAGGGGATGACCATCCAGGCCCAGTATTTCGTCACTTCACCCCAATACTTCCCGCAGTTCACCACCAAGACCGTTCACTACTGCAATCTGGGTGTGAAACAGCAGCTGCTTAAAAAGTCGCTGACGCTCTCGGCTCTGCTGACCGATGTGTTCAACACGCGTCGATGGGACATCTCGTCAGACAATCCAGTCTATACGCTCGTGAACAATAGCAAGAATCGCAGCCGCATGCTGTGGCTCGGCATCAGTTGGAATTTCCACTCCTTCAAGCCCGCAGGAGGTCAGAAGAAGCAGGAAGAGGACCGCAGTGTCATCAGGCTGGGTGAATGAGACCACGATTAACCGAAAAACTAACGATATGAGTACAATGGTGTGGGGCGCTATCAAGGCTCCCCACATTTTTTGTCAATGGGACAAACACCAATCCCCCGAGACAACATACACTTGATAAGAGCTCTACCATTCCATCGTTGCATGGGAAATTCACTTGCTTTGGTCACAGGGTTGTATTCGGCTGCTATACGTTCCGCACATCAACCAGCCGGCAGCGCTGGCTGGATTGAGCTGTTCCACCACAGCCTCATGCCGCTGAGCGACTTCGCCCGGCGGAGATTACCCTGTTCCCACCGCTCATCGATGGATTAGGGTGTCCCACAGCCCAGCCTTTATAACTTCAATCCGTATCCGAGAGTGCTTGCAATATGCTGGATTATTTGTTATATTAAAAAAAGTAGTAATTTTGCAGCCGAAAATTTGGTGCTGCGGGCATCACGCCGTGATGTGTCGCAGATTAAAAGGGAATCAGGTGAGAATCCTGAGCAGACCCGCTGCTGTAAGTCCCGACCAAGTTGTCACACAGACAGAGTCACTGTCCGCCAAGGATGGGAAGGCCGTGTGACAATGGGATAAGCCAGAAGACCTGCCAAGTTGGACATAAGTTGCTTTGACTCTCGTGGTAATAGAGTTGGACAATCAAGACACCAGTCATCCTCCTGAATGAGGAAACTCGCGTGTGTGGCTGCCTGCAGGCAGTCAATCCATCCGATTTATTCACGTCTATGCCCATTGTCAAGGTCACTTGCAGATTTTGATTGTGTAATGCCTCGTGGCATGAAACAATAAGTGTATGTATATAGTAACCTTTTCGGTGGCGCAGTCATGCCGCTCAACCTTTTTCTGCCAACCTGCGGCATGACTGCAAAACTGAACTAAACGAGTAATTGAAATGATTACAAACGAGAAAGGCCTTTTGCGCGTGTATACCGGCAACGGCCAGGGTAAGACGACGACAGCCATGGGAATGGCCGTCAAAGCGTTGTCTGAAGGGAAATCGGTCTATGTGGGGCAATTCATCAAGAACGAGCTTGACGAAGAGAGCCTGCTGGGCCACCAGTATGACAGCCTCCATATCGAGCAATTGGGATTTGGAGGTTTTGAGGACCGCGCTCCCAACGAAGATGACCGTGCGGCGGCCCTTGCCGGCCTTGACCGCTGCAAGACGCTGATGGCAAGCGGCATGTATGACATGATTGTGATGGACGAGTTGTGTGTAGCCATCCATTATGGGTTGTTGACCTGTGAACAGGTGATGGAAATGCTGTCGCAGCGTCCTGCCCATACCGAAGTCATCATTACCGGCGCCGATGCCCCTCAATGGCTTATTGACGCGGCCGATTGCGTAACCGAAATGCACGAAATCAAACACACAGCCAACGAGATGGAAGCCATGTTGTGTGATGCCATTAACCAATAAAAAATACCAATCAAATTATGTTTAAGATATTTCATGGCTTCCACATGGTTGAAGCCTACCACAAGAACAAGAGAGAAAACCGCAGTCAGGAGTCATCGGTGAACAAGCGCATTATTACCGCGCTCATTCTGTCGGTGATCACGTTAATCATCTGGAACCTCCCTGCTGGTGTGTTCGGCATCGATGGTCTGACAGTCATCCAACAACGCATCATCGCCATCTTCATTCTGGCAACGCTGATGTGGATTACCGAGGTCGTGCCCTCATGGGCCACCTCCATCTTCATCATGGTGTTCTTGTTGCTCTTCACCTCGAACAGCGGTATCAAACCCATGGTCAATGAGGAGCAGGTGGGGCAACTGCTCAGTTACAAGGACATCATGTCAAGTTTTGCCGACCCGGTCATCATGCTGTTCATCGGCGGTTTTATTCTTGCCATTGCGGCATCCAAGACAGGTCTTGACACCCATCTGGCACATGTGCTGTTAAAGCCGTTCGGCACCAAGAGCGAGAATGTCCTGTTGGGATTTATCCTTATCACGGGCTTTTTCTCGATGTTTGTCAGCAACACGGCCACCGCGGCAATGATGCTCACCTTCCTTGCCCCCGTATTCAAACAGCTGCCGCCCGAAGGCAAGGGGCGTATTGCCTTGACGCTGGCTATCCCTCTCGCTGCCAACCTGGGAGGTATGGGAACGCCCATCGGCACACCGCCCAACACCATCGCCATGAAGTTCCTTAATGACCCCGATGGCCTGAATATGGGCCTTGGCTTCGGTCAATGGATGCTGTTCATGTTCCCGCTTGTGATTCTCTTGTTGTTCATCGGCTGGTTCCTGCTCAAGACGATGTACCCGTTCAGCCAAAAGACCATCCACCTTGAGATAGAGAGCAATATGGAGAAAACCAAGCATACCAAGATCGTCATTTGGACGTTTATCGTCACCGTCCTCCTGTGGCTCACCGATAGTCTCACGGGTATCAATGCCAACACGGTTGCACTGATTCCGTTTGCCGTCTTCTCCATGACAGGAGTCATCAACAAATATGATCTTGAGGAAATAAACTGGAGCGTGATCTGGATGGTAGCGGGCGGTTTTGCCCTGGGCTACAGCCTCAATGCATCAGGCCTGGCCGAGAATGCCGTCAAGAGCATCCCGTTCAACACGTTCTCGCCCATTCTGATACTGCTGCTTTCCGGTCTGATCTGTTACCTGTTGTCCAACTTCATCAGCAACTCGGCGACGGCAGCCCTGCTGATGCCCATTCTCGCCATCGTCTGTGGCGCTATGGGTGACAAACTGGATGCCATCGGCGGTACCGCCACCGTGCTCATCGGCATCGCCATCGCATCATCAAGTGCTATGGTGTTGCCTATCAGCACACCGCCTAATGCCCTCGCGTTCTCGACCAACCTCGTTAACCAAAAGGACATGAGTCGCATGGGCATCATCGTGGGCATTATCAGCATGGTGTTGGGCTACGCCCTTCTGTATTTAATTGGAAAAGCACACTTACTATAAAGAGAGAGAATCGGATAAATCTTTCTGAACAATTATTTAATTGAATTAAGTGATTGGTGTGGGGCGCTATCAAGGCTCCCCACATTTTTTGTCAATGGGACAAACAACAATCCCCGACAGACAGCATACACTTGAGAAGGCCTCCACCATTCCATCATTGCATGGGAAATTCACTTGCTCTGGTCACGGGGTTGTATTCGGCTGCTATACGTTCCGCACCTCAACCAACCGGCTGCGCTGGCTGGATTGAGCTGCTCCACTACAGCCTCATGCCGTTGGGCGACTTCGCCCGGCGGAGATCACCCTGTTCCCACCGCTCATCGATGGCCCTGCCGCTGATACCGCCGTGTCGGGATCACTCCGTTACCGAGAGTGCCTTATCGGGCTGTCTGTACGCATCGAAACCTCACACGCACGGCTCGTTTCGTCGCTGACGCATCAGGTCTCGCTACGCTCGATTTGATGCACGCTCCTCAATCAAGCCCAGCGTTCTCGCTACGCTCGGAGGTATCGATGCTGCCAGCCCCATGGCACACTCGTCCACTACGTTCATCCTGGCACGTCGGCTAAAGCTCCAGGGAACAAGCCCCAGACCGGCGGCAAACCTCGCTACGCTCGGTCGCCGTCGGTGCAGCCTGCGTCATGGCCATCGATCCCAAGGTCAAGCCTTCGGCCATTAGGAGAATCTTTTCATCGCCTGCAGCGATTGGCCCACCCGCGAACCCCGATGGCGATGGGCCGTTCCGCTCCGTCTGCGTCCGCTCCGAATGACTGACTTATCGGCTGGAGAGTGCCTGGTCAGGCTCACTGGCCGCGCCGACACCCCCACAGCCGGCTGCTGCGGTCATTCCCGTTCCGCACTGCGCTTCGCTGCGTCATCGACAGTGCAACACCTGCGGTTCAAGGCGGTCTGCTGACGGCGGGTTCGGGTACGCACCCGGCTCGCTGCACTGGTATCGGGTTCGTCCTTCGTCCTCAACCCAATCCTGACGTTACGCAAGCCCGATGCTCAATCGTAGATTGCCCCGCAACGCCGGCATCCCGCCTGGCACTCACGATGACTCCATTCATCTTGTGCCTCCACTTCATTCCCTCCGCACCCCGCTGTTTTCGCTGCGCTCAGGGGTATCGGTGCTGTGAGCCTTGGGCACACTCCAGCCTCTGTCGCCATTCTGCGCTCCCTTGCCTGCGCTTCACCGCCCGTCGCCATCGCCAGAGCACAACATCAAGCCTGGAACAAGTTCAAGGCACGATGTTGTCGCACAGAAATCAGCGGTATTGACGAGCATAAGCGCAACCGATACTGCGTGTAGGATGCGCTCACGCACGTCAGCATCATCACCGCACAATGCCAGAATCGCCCTGCATATAGCGCATTTTTGAAAGCGAGTTTGTAACACGCTCCGCAGGGCGGTTGGGGGGTCCTGTGACAGAGACAAAAGGAAAAAATTTCCTTTTCAACCTTTAATCCGCTGATTATCAGCGGATATTTTTTTTGAAGTGCGGAAAAAATGTGATTTTAACAAATTCTCGTCCGTGAGACTATAGTCTAACTTGCTGATATAGGTATTTTTACGACGCCTTAAAAATGGAAGCCCAAATGTTAAAATTTTCCGCTTAATCATTCATGAAGTCCCAGCAGGCAACACGATGCATCAGCAAGACGTCACCATTTGAAAGCGGCTGTTATCGCCACGGAGAAAAGCGGTAACAGCTTTCGTTAAAACCGTCTCACCGCACAACATAAATGCCGAAAATGCCAGGGCAAAGGCCATTCTGCCATGCTTCGGCCTTTGCACCAGGCCGAATTAGTTCCCTAGGCATGGATGAAACCGAACTGTCGCCCGATTTCATCTATGCACCTAAGCGACATTACCGCACATTCGCCCTGCATATAGCGCTTTTTTGACGGCCATTTTCAGAAGCGCCCCGCAGGGCGGTAGGGGGCTCCTGAGAGAGAGACAAAGGGAAAAATTTCCCTTTTTAACCCTTTAATGCTTGATAATCAAGCATTTGATTTTTTCAATCCTTTACAAGTCGTAAAAAAACGTGCATTTTAACACTTTTTTTTCTGAAAGAACCCCGATGAATACAGGTTTTACGGCCACTTTCGAGACCACCCTCAAATGTTAAATTTTTGGCTGTTTTTTGTCACGCACTCACAAAAAGTCGCAACCAAAAACGACCTTCCGCTGCCGTCCGAAAACGCCAGCGGAAGGTTCAATAACAGCTTCAATATAAACTATCTCATACCACACCAAATCGCTGGCAATAGTAGAAAAACGTGCCGATGTCAATGGGTTAGACATGTTAGTGTATTTTTGATCGGAGACTAGCGCCCTTGAACTCGATAAAGTTGAACATCTCCAGGCAACGGTCAGCAATATATGCACCATATTTCTGCGCAATGTCTTCGAGTTTTAGGTTGGTAGTGATATGGGTGACACTATCACGCCTGTGATCATAGCGCAACTGAAGTACAAACTGGATGACATTCAGTTCGGTACCGAAATATTTCGCAGGTCTGGGTTCTCTTCCCAACTCATCGATGATAAGGTTGATTTCGTCGGTTGTGTATTTTATAAGAGCTGGCTGCCCATCAACTGAAAATATGTTCGCCAATTCACTTGCAGCCTTCAGCCAAGTTCCCTTCATGCGGAAATCTTCTCTCTTACTTTCGTTTCGAGAAACTAGACCATTCCGGTATTGGCGTAGAGCTTGCAGGGTCATACTCTTGCCTAGACCGATATCTCCATAGAAACAAAACCCTTTATTGTAATCCAACTTGAGCTTGTTGTACTCATCGAGCTTCCATACCCAGGCAAAGAGTGAGTTTAAGATGTTCCTATCAGCCAGTTTCGGGTCAAAACGAGGTTCGACTTTAAGGAAAGCAGCTCGGAAGAAGGCCATTTCTTTGGCCCAATCAACCGATATTGGCGGTGTGGATGGTTGCATTTGAAAGCGGGTTACTTGTTGTTGCAGTATTTCTTGAATTTTCTTTTTCATAATTGTGATTTTTAAAGCTTTTAACTTTGTATCTAAGCACAGATATGAAGTGGTTCTTGGTCCACTCACTGTCTGGAAGATCTTTGAATTTCCATTCTGCGATAATTGCTGTAGCGAGTTCCATGTATTGTGTCTGCGTTATGCCGCAACTCTTACATGCGAGCTCAATGTTGCCGTCAATCATCACTTCATGTTCAAGTTTTTCTCTCATGTGTGCACACGTATCGTCGTCGACGTTGTTATTTAATAGTTTTTTCTTATTAATATGTGTAACCTGCTGCTCATTGACCAGGGGTGGTGTGGTTAATTGACTAGGGGTGTCGTTTGAACCGCTGGTTATCTGACTAGGGGTGTCATCTAAACCGTTGGTCATTTGACCAGGGGTCCCATCCCATTCGAGGGCATCTTTCGAGGCTTCATAAACCGTCGCCATCCCGGGTTCATGCCTTACGGATATCAAGCCTAATTTCTCAAGTTTGATTATGGCACGGCGCCAAATCTTATCACCGATGTGCAGCGTCTTACACGCTGAATGAATCGAATACCTATACCCGTTAGGCATGGAAGCTATGTAGCTCCATACCATTTTCTCAGCAATGCTAAGTACTGACGAACGGATGATGGCGTTTGGAACCATGGTGAAGCCCCTGTCGTTCATAGTTACAATCTCTTTGAAAGTTCGTCGACCGACAACTCAGCCTCCACAAGGAGGCTGAACTTGCCTTTCGAATACAGTGTGTTTTCCATGATAGATTAGATTTTACAACCGACGAGTCGTTCGATGTCGCTTTTGCGGTAGCGACGCTTGCCGCCGATCTCTACCTTCTTGAGGATGCCGTTCTGGTCCCAACGGTAGAGCGTCATCTTGGAGACGGATAGCAACTCTGATGCCTCGTCGATGGTTAATAACTGGTCGCTCGTCGCAGCGGCTTCGGCTTCGATCATAGCGACTGACTTTGCGCCGACAAGAATGTTCTGCGCGAACTCTTTCAAGTCCTTTGCTGAAACTTGAAGGATGACATTGGCATCTGATGCCAGGATGTCTGATAAAACAAGTGTGTTTCCCATAAAATGATGTATTTAAAATGAGCAGATTCTCGCTCGGGTTTGTTTTACGCCCTCCCGATTCCAGCTCTCGGTCGCAGAAACTTTGCGCCAGTCCATCATCGTTCGGACATTGCAAAGTTACAACCATTGCTGTCTGGTAATTGTCTGGTAAATGAAGAAAAAATCACAAAAGCTAACACATGTTTATTCGTTGTGTTTCAACGAATTAAATGCATTTTTACTTAATTATTTTTCTGGTCTTCTCTGGTCTTTTCTGGCTTTTCTGGTCAAAATTGATTTTTTTGGTTGTTTTCCACTAGTTTTTTTAAATCATCTAGCCATCCTGGATCTTTTTCAGCGCACTTTGTTAAATCACTAGGTTTTTTCCCGATTGATTTGCAAATATCCCTTGCCCAGACCTTTTGATCACCTTTTACACAAGTTGCTACATACCAAAGGCTGGTAATAAACTTCCACTTCTTTTGAGGTGTGATGTTGCTAGCATCTGCATTAATGGCCATGTCAAGAAAAACAGGAAAAAGAACATCTGATAAAAGCACTTTTGTTTCAACAAGAAATTTATGTATCTGAAGAAGAAGATCATTATTCTCAATGATATACTTTCTTGCCACTTGATAGGCTGGCTGCACTTGTTTGCCATCTTGATTCTGAGTCATTTCTGGGCATTCTGCAACAGTGTCTTTTTTCTGGTTGCCTGGGCTATTGTCTTGATTCTTTTCTTGTTCTACGGCCTCTGCTTGCATCATTTCAATTCTTTGGGCGTCTTTAGCTGCAAGTTTTGCGTAAGCAAGATTAAATCTACTAACATTTGCTTCTGTCAATGCGGTCACCTCCTTGAGGGTCGCTATGGCTTCTTTAACGCGTGATTCTTTAAAGCGGTCAGGATAGGCTGTTACTGTTATTGCCATCAAAAGTTCCTGTGCATGACAGAGAAGGTAATATCCATCTTCAATCCCTTTTTCAATAAATTCAATTTCTGTGTCTTGGTTCTTAAAAGGTTTAGATAGAAACGCCTTCTTCAACAGTTCTGAAAAAACAAATTTATTATATAGGGTAGTAACAACTCTTTGGTTGCCGGGGTAGATATCATTAGCGTAGAGCTCTCGACAAGCCAATCGAGAGAAAATATAATGAATTTCATTATATTCCATTAATGAACTTGCCCCATCGAATATGTTATCATACTTTGAAAAACGGATGGCCATTTCATTAATACGTTTGCCATATTCTTTAATTGCTAAATACGCCATGGAAACATTGTTTTATGTGTTGTAATGGTTCTAGAACGCAAAGTTACTAAATTATCTCTAAAGTGAGATATGATGGGGTGGGAGGCTTATGATTTTTTTAGAAAAAGAGATACGGGGAGATGTGGTGTGCAATTTGCAGAAATTGGTGTGCAGAGGCCAAAAAAGTGTGCAGTTTTCAGAGAATAAGTGTGCAATTTGTGTGCAATTTTGACCACGAAAAAGCGGAAGTCGTTGAATTTCAACGGCTTCCGCTCGAAAAAGGTGTCCAAGATGAGAGTCGAACTCACACGCCCAATTGGGCACTACCCCCTCAAAGTAGCGCGTCTACCAATTCCGCCACCTGGACAAAAAAGAGAGCGAAAGACGGGACTCGGACCCGCGACCCCGACCTTGGCAAGGTCGTGCTCTACCAACTGAGCTACTTTCGCAATCTGGGTACTGTTTCCAGTACAATTGTTAAGTTCAAAGAACGTTGAGCGAAAGACGGGACTCGGACCCGCGACCCCGACCTTGGCAAGGTCGTGCTCTACCAACTGAGCTACTTTCGCAGTCAATTCAGCCCCCTTTGGAGGGGTGCTTTCGAGAATTGCGGTGCAAAGATATAGCGACTTTTTGAACTGGCAAAATTTTTTGCCAGAAAAAATCACTTTTTCTTAAATTATTTTTTCACGCCGAGCAGAGTGAAGAACTCGTTCTGGCGGTGAATGTCCTCAAACTCACCACTATACTCAAATGTGATGGTGGTTGAATCCTGTTTCTCGACGCCGCGCATTTTCATGCACATGTGCTGTGCCTCGGCATAGACGATGACGCCACGGTTGGGCAGCACGCGTGTGAGCAGCTCGCAGATGTCGTGCGTCATGCGCTCCTGCACCTGCAGGCGGCGTGAGAAGGTGTCGACGATGCGGGCCAGCTTGCTCAGGCCGACGATGCCGCCGGCGGGGATGTAACCGATGGATACCTTGCCGAAGAAGGGCAGGATGTGATGTTCGCACAGGGAGTAGAACTCGATGTCCTTGACAATGACGATTTCGCTGCCCTCGTGCTCAAAGATGGCGCTGTGCACGATGGCATCGGCGTCCTCGTTGTAGCCGCGGGTGTTCTCGATGAGGGCCTTGGCAGCGCGCATGGGCGTTTTGGCCAGCCCCTCGCGGTCAGGGTTCTCACCGATGAGTTCGATGATGGCGCGGTAGTGTTCGGCTATTTTTTCGGCGAGGCGGATGTCCTCGTCGCTGAATTTCATTTTAATCATTACTCCAGATGTTTATGCGGTCTTTGACGATGACCATTTCTCGCGCAAAGCTTGGATATACGCTCTTGATGCGCTGCAGTGCGGCCTTTGCTTCCTGCTGTGTCTTGAAGTCGCCGATGCGCAAGCGCCACGACGGTGCCTTGTAGGAGATGTAGGAGCGGTACTGCGGGAACTTCATCGCGATGTCGCGGGCGCGTTTCTGCGTATTGGCCTTACCGGTCTTGGCGTTATTGTCGGTATAGGCCTGGATGCGGAAGCCGACGCCGCGGTTCTCGATGGTCTGTTGTGAGGTGTGCTGACGCTTGGGTTTCTTGGGCGTCACTTCCTCTTTCTTTTTCTCCTCTTTCTTCTTGTCCTCTTCCTTCTTGGCGTTGATGTCTTCCTCGTCGAGGTCGTTGAGTTTCTCCTCCTCGCTCTTGGGGTCAACTTTCTTTTTATCTTTTTCTTTGACTTTCTTGTCTTTGTCCTTGGACTGTTGCGGTTGCTTGCCGAGGTCGGCATTGTTGCGTTTCTCCAGCTCCTTGGGCGCATCGACAGTGACCTGTCCCGTGCGGTTCAGGCGTTCGGTCGTTTGGGGGCGTTGTGCGCTGGCTGCCAGTGCAATAACAAGCATAATGCACAGGCTCAACAGGCGGATATCTAGTCTCTTAAACATGTCTAGAAATTGATTGGTGTCGAAATTTGGCGCAAAGATAGTGATTTTTCCTAAGGTGATGTTATTTTTTTGGATAAAATTGGCAGTGGAGAGGCAAAACGAAATAATAATGTACTTTTGTGTTCACTCTGAGCGGATTTTTACTAATTTTGTTGTTTGAATAGACTTAAAAATTGCATCACGTTATGAAGATTGGAGACAAGATACCTGAGAATCTGGGCGTGGACCAGAATGGCAATGAGGTGAAAGCCAGTGATTTTGCCGGTAAGAAACTGATTATCTATTTCTATCCCAAGGACAATACTCCCGGTTGCACTGCCGAGGCTTGCAGTCTGGCGACGGGCTACGGTGCGTTGAAGCGTGCGGGATATGCCCTGCTGGGTGTGAGCAAGGACAGCGCGGCGAGCCACCAGAAGTTTGCCGACAAGTACAGCCTGCCGTTCCCGCTGATAGCCGATGTGGACACGACACTGAACCAGGCCTTCGGCGTCTGGCGCGAGAAGAAGATGGCTGGCCGCACCTATATGGGCACCGTGCGCACCACGTTCATCATCGACGAGAATGGGGTGGTCAAGCACATCATCGAGAAGGTGAACACCAAGGACAGCGCCAACCAGATTCTGGATTTGAACATTTAGCTTTTAGCAATTAGCCATTTTACATAAACTGAGAACTTAAAACCAAGAGAATGAAGAAGATAGTTTTGACGATTGTGATGCTGGCGCTTGCCATGGGTGCCGGTGCGTTGACGCTTGAGGATTGTGTGCTGCGCGGCTATTCGCCCCGTGGCATCGGTCAGATGCAGCCTTCAAAGAGTGACGGGCGCTACTTTTATCGCTTGAGCAATGACGGCAATGCCATCAACCGCATCAGCTACGCCAAGGGTGACGAGAGCGTGCTGGTGGATACCCGCAACGAGGCGGTGACCGGATGGGACGACTTTGAGGTGACGGCCGACGGCGCCTATGTGCTGCTGTGGAACAACTCGCAGGAGATTTACCGTTACAGCTTCAGCGCCGACTACTACGTCTATGACCTGAAGAACAAGACGATGAAGTCGCTGAGCGAGGGTGGGGGTGAGGAGATCGCCACGCTGTCGCCCGACGGCAAGCGCGTGGCCTATGTCAAGGGCAACAACGTGTTTGTGCGCAACCTGGTTGACGGCACGACCGTGCAGGTGACCCGCGACGGCAAGAAGAACAACATCATCTACGGCGTTCCCGACTGGGTCTATCAGGAGGAGCTGGGGATGCTCAATACCTTTACCTGGTCCAGCGACAGCCGCTCGCTGGCCTTCCTGCGCTGGGACGAGAGTCAGGTGAAGATGGCGTCGATGGTCATCTATCAGGGCACCTGTAACCCCAAGGACGAGTATGCGCTGTATCCCGGCCGCTACGACTTCAAGTACCCCGTTGCCGGCGAGAAGAACTCCATCGTGAGCGTTCATTGCTATGACGTGGTGGACGGCACCTTCAAGAAACTCAATGTGCCCCTTGACGAGGAAGATTATGTGTGCCACATCACCTTCAGCCCCGACCCGCAGCGCCTGATGGTGCAGCGCCTGAACCGCCACCAGAACGATTTGCGCATCTATGCCGTGAATCCGATGACGGGCGATGCCAAGCAGGTCTATTACGAGACCTCTGAAACATGGGTGGATGCCGAAACGTCACAGCAGGTGCAGTACGAGGACAATTTCTTTGTCATCCCCAGCGAGCGCTCGGGCTATATGCAGCTCTACCAGTATGACCTGGATGGCAACCTGATGCGTCAGCTGACCAACGACAATGACCGCATCGTGTCGCAGTTCTACGGCTATGACAAGGCCACCAAGCGTTTCTATTACCAGGCCTCATGCGGCCCGCTGAACCGTGTGGTGGAGTGCGTTGACCCCAAGGGCAAGGTGACCCGCCTGGCACCGTCGACCGCCGACGGCCAAGGCACCGCCTCGGCCATCTTCAACGGTGACTTTACCTATTATGTGGGCCGTTACAGCGATGCCGTGACGCCCGACCAGTACCGCATCTATGACCGCAAGGGCCGCCGCGTGCGTGACCTGCAGCTCAACGAGGAATATGCGCGCAAATACACGGCTGTCGATGTCCCCAAGAAGGAGTTCTTCACCATGGAGCATGACGGTTATACCCTGAACGGCTATATGATTAAGCCTGTGGACTTTGACCCGACGAAAAAATATCCCGTCATCATGGAGCATTACAACGGTCCCGGCTCACAGGAGGTGCTAAACAAGTGGCGCATGGGCTGGGAGCAGTACTTCGCCAGCGAGGGCTACATCGTGTGCGAGGTGGACAGCCGCGGCACGGGCTTCAGGGGAAAGGACTTTGAGTCGGTGACCTACCTGAACCTGGGCAAATACGAGACCGAGGACGCTGTTGCCGCCGCCAATTACATGGCGCAGCAGCCGTGGGTGGATGCCGACCACATCGGCATCATGGGCTGGAGCTACGGCGGTTTCCAGACGCTGATGGCGATGAGTGAGCCCGGCAGCAACTATGCCTGCGGCGTGAGCATCGCTCCCGTGACCACGTGGCGCTACTATGACAGCATCTACACCGAGCGCTACATGCGCACGCCTCAGGAGAACCCCGAAGGCTACAGCAACTTCCCGCTGAACCGTGTCGAGAACCTGAAGGGTAGGGTGCTCATCATGTTTGGCAGTGCAGACGACAACGTGCACATTGTCAACTCGATGCAGTATGTGTCCAAGCTGGTGGACATGAACCGCACCTGCGACATGATGGTGTTCCCCAACATGAACCACAGCATCCGCGACTGCTCGGCCCGCTACGTCGTTTACAAGCGCGCCCTGGAGTTCTACGACCAGTACCTAAAGTAAACTGGACGGATAAAACGGATTTGACGGATAAAACGGAGGGAACGGATATAACGGAGAGTATGGATTATAGGGATGTGTTTTTTGTGGTGACGGGGCCGACGGCGACGGGCAAGACGGCGCGGGCGGTGCATCTGGCCAAGGCGGTTGGCGGCGAAATCATCAGCGCCGACTCGCGTCAGATTTACCGCGGTATGGACATCGGCACGGGCAAGGACCTGGCCGAGTATGACGGCGTGCCCTATCATCTCATCGATATACGCCCCGCGGGCTACCGTTACAGCCTGTATGAGTTTCTGGAGGACTTTGAGCGTGTCTATGAGGACATCCGAGGTCGTGGCAAACCCGTCATCATGTGTGGTGGCACGGGGATGTATGTCGAGACGGTGGTCAAGGGCATCAAGCTGCCGCCTGTGCCTCGTAACGAGGCGCTGCGTGCCGAGCTCGCCGGCAAGTCGCTCGAGGAACTCACCGCGTTGCTCAAGACCATGAAGACCCTGCGCAACAACAGCGACATCGACACCGTGCAGCGTGCCACACGCGCCATCGAAATCTGCCGCTATTACGAGCAGCATCCCGAACTCAAGGCCCTCACCGAGCCGCATCCCATGGAAAATGCCCTGGTCATCGGCGTGGAGGTGGACCGTGACACACGCCGTGAGCGCATCAGCCGCCGCCTGCGTGCCCGTCTCGACGAGGGCATGATTGACGAGGTGCGGCGCCTCATCGACGAGGGTATCGCCCCCGAGGACCTGATTTACTACGGCCTGGAGTACAAATTCGTTACCCAGCACGTGTTGGGACAGCTGAGCGAGGACGAGATGTTCCGCCAGCTCGAAATCGCCATCCACCAGTTCGCCAAGCGCCAGATGACCTGGTTCCGTGGCATGGAAAAGCGCGGCACGCCCATCCACTGGCTCTCATGCCACCTGGAGTCTGACGAGTTCACTCGCCAAGTTCTCGCCCTGGCCGACCAGATGTAGAAAACAAGACAAATCGTGGAAATAAAAAATCCCGCCTGACCCATCACGGGTGAGGCGGGATTCAACGTATTTACAAATATTAAAGAAACATTTTTTCTTTACCCTAATGGTATCAGGATTGATTTAGATTCTTAGATCTTACCCCATTAGAAGGTGAACTGTACGCGGGCCTGAGCCATGTGGAAGTTCTTGTCGTTGGGCAAGAAGGGCTTGTCGAGCTTATGGAAGGTGTAGTCGAGCATGAACAGGGCATACTTGTTGAATGCGTAGTTCATACCCACGGTCACGCTGTGGACGTTACCGCCACCAACACTGGTAGCACCGGTGCCGGGCCAATCCTCCATGTAGCCGTTGGCATAGTAGTGGCCACGACCTGCATTGTAGTACTCACCGTCGGTGAGGTTGTTCAGGGCGGTGTAGTTGTAGCGTGCCACGATTTCGAGCGACTTGCCGTCGATGCCACCCAGCAGACCTTCCTGCTTGTTGTACTTGTAGCCATTGCCCAGGATCTGGAAACCGGCCTCTACATAGCCACCAAAGAAGTTGTTGTTCTTGAGCTTGTTGGCATTCTCCCACCATTCGATGTCGCCCCAACCGTCGATGTTGTTCTGGGCGTCGATAAACAGTGAGTAGCTGTCACGCTTCTTGGTCACGTGCTTGTACAGGAACTCACCACGTGCAAAGAACTTGTTGTTGTGGTAGAGAGCCTCGGCACCAAGGTTGGCCACGTTGTTGGCCCAATCCAGATCGGCGCTGACGAACTGCTCGTCCTGGTCAACGTAGGTCTCCAGGGGCTGTCCCAGGTGCAGGGTCTTCTTGAGCACGTTGTTATAAACGGTGCCGCCGCCCAGGTGGGCAAAGCGTCCGCTCACACCCACGTGCAGGGTCTGGTTGCTGGTGGCGATGGGACGGAACAGGTAGCGGCCGGCAACGGTGATGCCGTTGAAACCTGCCTCAACCTTGTTGTAAGCATTCTCGGTGAACACACCCTGATAGGCCATGAAGTGGTCGTTGTTGAACTTGTAGGTGATACCCAGCTCACGGCCCTCACCCAGCGCGTTGCTCGAGCCGGGGCGGCTGATGAAGTGGTAGCTGCCCAGCGAGGTGTTGCGTGCCATGGAACCGGCGGGGTCATTGTAGTAACCCACCTTGATGGCATGGGTGTTGTCGGCATTGTCCTGGTGGCTGTACTGCAGGAAGATGTTCTTCTGCGCGAACTTGCCGCCGCCAAAACCGAAGTCGGCGTAGAAATACCAGTTCTTATAGGTCATCGATGTGCGGATGCGGGCGTCGGTGATCGAGGCACCGCTCTGCAGCGGGGTGAAGTCAGTGTGGTAGAGAGCTGCGTCGGCCATCATGCGGGCACCAACGGTGAACTTCACTTCCTTCTCAGCGTTCTCGAGCTCCAGGGTGGGATCGGTGTCAAAGTCCTGGGCAGCGGCCGTGAGAGCAAAGACTGCCAGAAGAGGCATCAAAATATATTTTTTCATATTAAATTATGTCGATTTAATGTTGTTGATAATGTTCATTGTAGCCGATTAGTAACCCAGACGCTCGAGGGTGGCAACTGCATCGGGAACGATGACGTTGGCCTGCGAGTTGTCATACTTCTGTCCGGCGTGGAAGGGATTGGGAAGCTGGGCGTTGCCGCGGAAACCGTTCTCAATCATGTAGCGCAACGACATCTCGGTGCGGTTGGTGAAGAAACCGTCCATGTACACGGGTACGCTGCTGGGATAGCTGCTGGTGCAGTAGGGGGTAGCAGGAATCTCAAGGCGCAGCAAGTCGTCAAACTCGGTCTCCCAACCATAGTTGTAGTAGCCCATGTACTTGGTCATCTGAGCCCAGCTGTCGAAGCTGTAGGGATGGTTGATCATGCCGGCGCGACGAATCATGTAGGCCTGCCAGGGTGCGTTCATCTCAGGATAGTTGTTGGGGGCACCGCTGATAGCCGGGCCGATGATGTGAGCGCCATTGTCCTGTGCCCACTTGATGAAGGCTGCATAGCCGGTGGGGGTGTCATAGGCGATATCGGTAGCGTAGGCGGGTTCACTGATCCACAACAGGTAGCACATGGGGATGCGACCCTTGAAGACGTCGTTGGCGCGACGCAGGGCGTCGAACGAGAAGGTCTGCAGGATGACGCGGCCGCGGGTGTTACCCACGTTCACCTTGCCGTTCTTGTAGAAGGGCTGGTCGCCGGGATCGTTGGTGATAATGTTCCAACCCTGCTCGGCCAGCACGTCATACACGCGCTGCTCCATGTTGCCGGGGTTGAGCCAGCTTTCCTTGAACTCGACATAGATGCCGGGGCGGTTGCCGGTGTCCTCGGGGTCGGCCTCATAGGCGTTGGCAAAGTCGTACTCGATGAAGTCCATATACTTGGCGTTGTACTGGCCCTTGGCCTTGATGGCATTGTAAATCTGCTCCAGGGTCATGCCCTTGTACTCGTCCTTCACCTTATAGGTGAGGATGCGGCGGCCATTGGCGTCGCGGATCAGGCGCTTGCCCTGTGCATAGGCAATCTGGTCCTGGATGGCGCTGATGTACAGACCATTGCTGTAAACGATGTGGCCGTTCTCAAAGCGACCGTTCTCGGTAGCCTTGAAGGTGGGACGAGCCTGTTCCAGCGAGCTCTCGTTGAACCAGCTGCCAGCGTCAAGCATGAGCAGCTCGGCATAGTAGTAGCTCAGGGTGTAGAACGGGCGGAAGGCGGCCATGTCGCGGCCATACTGTGCCTCGGCGTCAGCGCGGGTGAAGCCCAGGCTCATATAGAATTCAACACGGTTGGCGGGAACGTTCTCGCTGAAGACGTTCTCGATGTTGGTGGTACGCTTCAGGTTCTCGTCGTGGTTGGCCAGGACGATACCGTCCTTGGTGCACTGCACGTCGCTCTCGAGATAGTCAGCACCCATTTCACGGGCCCAACGCCACGAAGCCTCGGTCTCCTCGGGAGCCCAGAATGTGGAGCCGCGGTGTGCGATAACGGCATACAGGGGCACATAGTCACGAACCTTAGCCAGGTCGTCGTTCAGCACCTGAACCTCGACACGCTTGGCGTCAAGCTTCTCATTGGTGAACTGCTGTTCTTCCTCACATGAGGTGAAGGTTGCAAGCAAAACGGTGCTTAACAAACCTACTCTAACGAGATTTTTAAACATAAGTAGTCAGTTTTTTAAATGAATAAATTATTGTGATAATTGATTATTTCTTCTCGATGTGCTCGCCCTTGCGGTCGGCAACGAGGTATTGCTCCTCCTTGTAGGTCAGGGCCATGAAGAAGATGGCACCCACACAGCCCACAATGAGCAGGATGAACGGCATGTCCCATCCGCCGGTGCTTTCGGCAACATAACCGAGCACGGTGTTGGCGAGGATAGCGGTACCCAGCACGTAGCCCATGAAACCGGTGAGGCCGGCGGCGGTGCCTGCTGCATTCTTGGGTGCCAGGTCAAGGGCCTGCACGCCGATGAGCATCACGGGACCGTAGATAAGGAAGCCGATGGCAATCAGGCAGGCGAGAACGATGCTCAGGTTGGTCATGTTCTGCCAGTAGATGACTATGGCAATGATAATCAGTGCCATGAAAATCATCGTGGGCAACGCGCGACGGCCGTTGAAGACCTTGTCGCTGAGCCAGCCGCAGAAGATGGTGCCGGGGATAGCGGCAATCTCATAGGCGAAGTAAGCCCAACCGGCATTCTTGATATCCACGCCCTGCTCGCTCAGGATGGTGGGAGCCCAGTCCAGACAGCCGTAGCGCACCATGTAGATGAACGAGTTGGCCAGTGCGATGTACCACAGGAACTTGTTCGAGAGCACGGTCTTGAAAATCTGGCCGATGCTGAGCGACTGCTCGCTCTTCTTCTCGTCATAGTTCTTGGAAGCACTACCGCTCCATTTCTCAATCGAGGGCAGACCGCAGGACTGAGGGGTGTCGCGGATGAGGATGTAGGCGATAATCGCAATCAGGATGGCTACAGCAGCGGGGAAGGCATAGGTACCGATAAGGAAGTACATCTTCTCATCGTTGCCGTAGAACCACGAGCCGAACCACATGGCACCATAGGCGGCCATGGGGCCGACGAGGGCGCCACCCACGTTGTGGGCGCAGTTCCACACGCTCATCCAGGTGCCGCGCTCCTTAATGGAGAACCAGCGCGTCATCACGCGTCCGCACGGAGGCCAGCCCATTCCCTGGAACCAACCCACGAGGAAGTTGAAGGCACCCATCAGGAAGACGGCGAGACCCTTGCGCTCGGGATGATTGATGGGGTCGAGCACGGTGATGGGAACCATCATGAACAACATGGCGATGGCCGACAGGATAAGTCCCAGCGGCAGGAAGCGGCGCGCATTGCTGCGGTCGCTGATGCTGGCCATGACGAACTTGGAGAAGCCATAGGCCACGGCATTCATCGCCAGGGCGGTACCCAGCATGCCCTTGGTGAAGCCGAAGGGCTCGAGCATGGGAATTGCCATGGAGAAATTCTTTCTCACCAGGTAAAAGCCGGCATAGCCGATGAAGATGCCGACAAAGACCTGCCAACGCAGTCTTTTGTAACGGGCATCGGCCTCGGGGCCAGTCTGTTCCGGCTTATAGGCCGGGGGAGCTAAAAAACTTGCCATAATTAAGTTTTAAGTTGTTGGTTGTTAGTTTTAAGTAATATATGTGTCGTTTATTTGATTCCGTTAGCTTGGCGGGTGGCCTCCACGTCGAGGGCGTCGGCAAGGACGCTGATGGGGTTCTCAACGGGCAGGCTGGTGGACATCTCAATTTGCCACTTGCAGGTCTCGCAGTCGGTGGCGACGGCCTCGACCTGGGCCTCCTCGATGCTCTTGAACAGGGCGGCGCCGATGGCCTGTGAGCGCTCGTAGTTTTCCTTCTTGAAACCATAGGTGCCCGAGATGCCGCAGCACTCCTGTTCCAGCACCTGCAGGTCCAGTCCGGGAATCATGCGCAGCAGTTCGATGCTGAACAGCTGCCAGCCCATGCGCTGCATGTGGCAGGCGGTGTGATAGGCGATGCGTCGCTTATAGTCTTGCTTGAAGACCAGCTTGATTTTCTCCTCATCCACAAGGTTGTAGATGAATCGCGTCGCCAGGTTGATGTTGTCGCGCACATCGGCATTGTCGATGCCCAGCATCGAGGGATACTCGTCGCGCATGTTGAACGTGCAGCTCGAACTGGTGGCGATGACCGTGCGGTGGTCGGTGTTGACTGCCTTGCGGATGTTGTCGATGTTGGTGTGTGCCTGGCGCTTGGCCTGCTTGTACAGGCCGTTGGCGATAAGGGCGACGCCGCAGCACTGCTCCTTGTCAAGCAGGTGCACGCCATAGCCCACGGCGTTCATGATTTTCACGAGGTCCTGACCCAGCTTGGGGAAGTTGTAGTTCACGTAGCAGCCGTGGAAATAGCTCACGTGGTTGCGGTAGGCGTCCTGCTCCTTGGCGGCATGGCGCTTGTACCAGGTCGTGAACTTCTGGCGGCTGTAGGCGGGGAAGGTGCGGTGCTTGTCGATGGCCATCACGCTGTCCATCACCAGTTTGGTGGGCGAGAGGCCCAGCGTCGCATTAGCGACGGGAGCCACCAGGTTGGCCATGGTGCCCAGCAGGTCGGTGTTGGCGAGCATGGTGTCGCGCAGGCTGGCTTTCTTGCCCAGGGTGGCACGCATGCGGGCATGCTGGATGATGTCGGCGATGTGCACGCCGCTGGGGCAGGCCACTTCACAGCGCTTGCAGTTCAGGCACAGCTTCAACGCCTTATCGTAATAGGCGGGGTCCTTCAAGCGGTAACGCTCACCGTCGGGGCCGGCCTGTTTGGGGCCGGGGTAGTCGGTGGTTACTGCGGCAACCGGGCAGACCGTCGTGCAGATGCTGCACTTGGTGCACTGCTCAAAGTTGTGCTCGCTGAGGTTGCAGCTTTGCATTCGTTCAGCCATAATATCCGTCTATCTAATTGTTTATTTCTTGATAATGAGGTCGTTGACAGCCAGTGCCGTCATCAGTGATACACCCGTGCCGTCGCCCATCTTCACGGCATCGTGGCCGCTCAGTATTGAACCGATGGCGTAGAGGTTGCTGACGGGCTTGCCCTGCTTGAGGCAGTGCAGCTGGTCGTCGGTGGCGACGCCGTAGCGGGAATAGGCCTGCGGTTGCAGCACGCCGAAGCTGGTCCATGCGTCGGGGTTGCTGTCGGCATCCACATCGACACCCAGTACAGGCTCATAGACGCGCTCATAGTCGGCAATCAGGCCACGACTGATGAACGAGCCGGAGGCCAGGACGAAGTTGTCGGCCTTCAGCGGCATGTCGGCAAGCTTGGCGGTGCTGATGCTGACCAGACGGTCGCCCTCAAAGGTGCCGCTCACGGCGCTGTCGCCCATCAGGTAGTTGCCGCCCAGCATCTTGAAGTAGTGTCGCAGCTGTTTCATCATCCTCATGCCGGCCACTGCGGGAGGCAGGGTGGCGACGAGGCGCAACGGCTTGTTGGTCATCGACTGCAGGGTCTGGATGTCGCTATCGTCGTTCTGTCCCAACACGCTGGGCAGCAGCACCATGTCGGCATCAGTTGCCAGGGTGTTGATTTGGTCGGCAACACGTCTCAGGGCGTTGTTGCTCATCAGGTGCTTGGACAGGCTGGTAGCGCGCATCTCACTGGGACTGCGGCGCAGGGCGGTGATGTCGTCGGTGGTGAACTCGATGGTGTCCACCTCGAAGCCCAGTTCGCGCAGGCCCTGTGCCAGCATGGCGTTGGGCTGGTCAAAGTAGCCGCGGATGCACATCAGTGCCAATCGCTTGGCGGGCAGGCTGTTGAGGTCGTCGATACGCAGGTGGTCACTCAGGGTGAGCCATGCGGGCTTGGCGACGCCCATGGGGGTGATGCGCCAGTGGTTGGCGGCAGCGTTGCCCACCATGTTGATGCCCGAGTCGGTGAGCATCAGCTTGGCGCGCTCAGTGAGCTCGGCGATGCGGTCGGCTCCGATTTTGCTGTACGGGTGGCTTTGGGGCAGGGTAGCGATGGCTTCGAGCGGGTTGGTTACCGCCTTGCCGTCGATGTGACCCAGCAGTTCCATCGAGCCGCCGTTGAACAGCATGGTGCTTTGTCCGCTGGCCACGATGGTGACACGCTTGCCGCGCTTGGCGAGCGCGATACCGCAGGAGAGTCCGCTCAGGCCTCCGCCGATGATGACAGTGTCCATTCTCATTGTACGTCCTCCTTTCCTTCCATATTAACAGCCATGTCCAGTCCACACAAGCCCTCGTAGATGGCGGCGGTGAGCTGCGCCTCGCGCAGCGTGTCGCCCCATGCCACGGGCCTCATGCCCTTCCAGCGCTCGTCGAGGAAGGCGGCGAGGTCTTCCTGTGCGCCCTTCACGTCGTTGCGGAATTCACCCATCAGGGATGCGGCACGGCAGGAGCAGAGTTTGCCCTGGCAGGTGCCCATTCCCACGCGTGTGCGTCGGCGCAGGTTCACCAGGTTGTGAACGTGGAGCTGGTGTACGGCATATTTGATTTCGCCCACGGTGACGCCTTCACACTCGCACACCAGGGCGTTGTCGATATCATTGTCTTTCTCGATGCGGGCAGCCAACGAGCCATGGCGGCCGATGGCGGCGCGCTGGCCAAAGCTGTAGCGCTTGGTGGCGTCGCTCTGGCTGGGTGCGTCCTCTTCGGAACCCGGCAGCGGCTGGCTGGCAGTGACGCAGGGCGCTGTGTTGCCCAACTTGGCACACACGGCGTTGGTGGCTATCTCGCCCATCAGGCGATAGGTCATCATCTTGCCGCCCGTGATGGTGATGAAACCCTCCAGTCCGTCGCGCTTGGCGTGGTCCAGGCAGACGATGCCGCGGCTGATGCTGCGGCCGCTGGGGTCGTCATCGCTGGCGACCAGGGGTCGCACGCCTGCGTAGGCGCGTATGATTCTAGTGGTGGCGAGCGAAGGTGCGATTTTCACGCCCTCCTTGAGCAGCACATCCACCTCCTCGCGTGTCACGCGCATGTCATCAACGGTCTCGATGGGGATGCGGTCGCTGGTGGTGCCGATGACGCACACGGTGTCGTCGGGCACGAGGATGTCAGCGTTGGCGGGCTTGCGGCAGCGGTTGATGACCATGTTGTTCACGCGGTGGCCGAAGATGAGCAGGGCGCCGCGGGCGGGGAACATCGAGATGTTCACGCCTGCCATCTGGGCAATGCGCTGGCCCCAGATGCCGGCGGCGTTGACCACTACCCGGGCCCTCACCTCAACGTGCTCGCCGTTGAGTTTGTTGAACAGCTTCAGGCCCTCGACGCGGTTCTGGTTGATGATGACGCCTTCCACCTCGTGGTAGTTGAGGGTCTCGGCACCGTGCATGCGGGCGTCGAGCAGGTTGGCGACGGTAAGGCGGAACGGGTCGATGGCGGCGTCAGGGACGCGGACGGCGCCGATGAGGTCGTGGTTGACCGCGGGCTCGATGCGGCGGGCCTCCTCGGGGTCGATGATGTCGGCGCGGATGCCGGCACGCTGGCACGCCTCGACAAAGGTCTTCTGGTACTCGAGGTCATCCTCGGGCAGGGTGATGAACAGGCCATCGGTTTCCTCCACGCAATGGCGTGCGATGCGCCTGAGAATCATGTTCTCGCTGATGCACTCGCTGGCGCTCTCGCCGTCGGTCACGGCATAGCGTGCGCCGCTGTGCATCAGGCCATGGTTACGGCCCGTTGCGCCCGTGCTGTAGTCGTTGCGCTCGACGAGCAGCACCTTGAGGCCGCGCAAGGCACAATCTCTTGCGGTGCCGGCGCCGGTAGCGCCGCCTCCCACGATGATCACGTCATATTCCTTCTTGTAAATCTCGCTTGTTTTCATAAATACGTTGTGTTAAGCAAAACCAATCGTGTGAATTAGTTTCGTTGCAAAGGTAATCCAAGTTTTTGAATTGGCAAAATAATTTCGTAATTATTTTTGAAATTTTATTAAAATATTAATTCAAGTACCTAAAAAATAAGGATATAAAGGATGCTAACAAGTCAAATTCACCGAAAATCGTTGTTTCATTTCTATTTTGTTTAGGTTTCGTTTTAGAGCAAAAACAAAGGTTATTTTTGGCAAAAATGCTTGATTTTTGCTTTTGTTTTAAAATTTTTTGAAAATATTTGCTTGATTTTTTTGCAGGTTTCAGGATTTGGACTACTTTTGTGGCATCAAAAAGTAACCAAAATATCTTCGTTTTGCTATGACTAAGGAAGAACGCCATGAAATGATTATGGAGGAGCTGATCAAGCACGGCACGGTGCTTGTGTCGGACCTCGTGTCCAGGCTGGAGGTTTCGGCGGTGACGGTGCGCAAGGATCTCACCGAGCTAGAGAAGAACGACAGGCTGTACCGCAGCCATGGCAAGGCGGTGCTTGTCAATCCTTATATCAACAACCGTTCGGTGAGCGAGAAGGAGAAGCTGGCTCCCGACCAGAAACACGCCATCGGGCGCGAGGCTGCCCGTCTCATCACGCGTGACGACAGCATTTGTATCGCTTCGGGCACGACGGTGCATGCCCTGGCACGCAATATCCAGCCCATCCATAAACTGACGGTTGTCTCGGCGTCGCTTCCGGTGAGCAACATCCTGTCACAGCACGAGAACATCGACATCATCCAGTTGGGGGGCATGTTGCGTCACAGCAGCCTGTCGGTGGTGGGCGAATACAGCGCGCGCATCCTTGACGAGTGCTCCTTCAGCAAGTTGTACATGGGCGTGGACGGCATCGACTTTGATTATGGCATCACGACGACCGATATGCGCGAGGCAGCGCTTAACCAGAAGATGATTGCCGCGGCCCAGAAGACCATCGTCCTTGCCGACAGCAGCAAGTTCGGGCGTCGTGGCTTTGCCAAGATTGCCGACATCGACGCCATCGATGTCATCATCACCGACGCCGGTGTCTCCCCTAAGGTCGTCAAGCAAATCGAGAATTTGGGCATCGAACTCATCATCGCCCAATAAAATTTAACGACCAGAAAGACAATAATGACTATTATTTTTGAAATCAGGTGTTTTCGCGTTGTCTTACTCCTGATTTCAAATAATTTGTATTTCTTGTCTTTCTTGTCTTTCTTGTCGTTTAAAAAACTTAGTGTCTAAGCGTGAGGTCATTGGGGTTGGATGCGGTCGGCAAAGGCGGCGTTGCTCCACACGACCAGGCTGCCCGTGACGGTGTCGGCGGCGATGGTCATCACGCCCAGGTCATGACGCGGCTGCATCATCTTTTTCACCTCGTTTTCACCCATCACCATGCAGGCGGTGGCCCATGCGTCGGCAGTCATACAGTCGCTGGCGACGATGGTGACGCTGAGCAGCGTGCCGCTGCGGCTGTCGCCCGTGCGCGGGTCGATGATGTGTGACAGCTTGTTGCCGCCCTCGTTGCGCCACTTGCGGTAGTTGCCGCTAGTGGCTACGGCAGCACTGTCCAGGGCGATGGTCATGGCGTTCTCATGCCTTACCTCGCCGTCCTGCTCCTCGTTGGGCATGTCGACAGCCACCTGCCACGGCGTGCCGCGCTTGTTCACCCCGCTTGCCATCACCTCGCCACCGATCTCTACGAGCCAGTTGACGGAGCCATTGCGCGCCAGCATCCGGCCGATTTCGTCACACGCCATCCCCTTGGCGATGGAAGAGAAGTCGAGCATCACCCGCGGGTCGCTCTTGACGAGGGTGTCGCCGTTGAGTTTCACCTTGTCCATCCCCACAAACGTCAGGATGCTGTCGATTTGGGCGCGAGAGGGCAGGGTGCCGCTTTTATAGCCGAAGCCCCAGGCGTTGACCAGCGGCATCACTGTCGGGTCAAAGGCGCCGCCGCTCTCGTTGTTGACCGTGCGCGAGGCATCAATCAGGCGTCGGATGTAGGCGTCGGTGCGTGTCGTGGCATTCCCGTTGATGGCACTGATGAGCGATGCCTTGTTGTAGGGCGACACGCTCATGTCCATGTTGCCCAGGATGAGCTGGATGCTGTCGCCCAGGTCGCGCGTCGCCTCGTAGGTGATATGGTACTCAGTGGTCCACACCACGCCCTCGTGCGAGAAAAACCGCTTGCGGTCACGTGAGCAGAACATCGCGATGACAGCCACTGCCAGCGCAATCAGTATGGCAACGTATCTCCTCATTAACTTAAATATCAGTGATTTGTAGAGATTTGCAGGATTTCTTGCCCGTTAGGGCAACTCCATTGGGGCGAAGGGGCTACTTCAGGAACCAGGTGACGTTGACGTACCAGGTGCGGTTCTTGGCAACGTTGTCGTCCAGCAGCTTGGTGTGGAACGACTGGCCAATGGAGAAATTGTATCCGCCCTTGATCTGCACACGGCGCATCAGCTCGCAGCCCACGCCCATGTCCAGATACACGCTCACAGGCGTGTACTTGTTCAGGTCGCTGTGGTTGCCGTAGGGCAGGAAGGAGAACTGCGGGCCAAAATATACCAGGGGCATGAACGTGTCCTCCATGCCGCCCAGGCGGTTGTACTTGAACTTGAGATGCAGGGGCACGTCGATGTAGTGCATCGACACTGTCTCGCGACCGGCACCCAGCGATGACCATGCCGTGCGGCTGCCGTAGTCCACCTTGCCCTGCTTCAGGGTGTAGAGCAGTGCGGCGTCCACGCCGAAACCGCCGCTGCCAAAGTTCATCTCGCTGGTGAGGCCCACCTGCGGGCCGCACATCGTGGAGGTGGGCAGGATGTCAAACTGCTTGAAGTGCACGTTGTTGATGTTCACACCGGCGGTCACACCCCAGCGCGAGGTGGTCTGGGCGCTCATCGTGGCGCAGCACACGGCGATTGCCGCCAGTAACAGGGTTATCTTCTTCATCTTCATGATTTTTGTCTTAACCTTAATTGAATAATGGGCACAAAATTACAAAATAAATCTCATTTTTTAATGCGAAATACGCGAATTAGACTAATTTCACGAATAAAAAATATTCGCGCAATTCGTTGAATTGGCTACGCCGAGCTAAAGGTTCGTGAAATCAGTGTTTAAAATAGTGGGCTAGAAGAGCCAGGCGGCGCTGATGGTCCAGTGGCGGTCCTTGCCCTCGACCGCGCTGCCCATGTAGTCGCGGTCGATGAATTCCATCGCGCGGGTCATGCCGATGCCGTAGCACACCGATAGCCGCAGGTGCTGGAACAGGTCGGCACCGCCACCCACGTCCCACGACGTGTAGGTGCGGCTGTTGTTGATGGTCACCGGGGCATTGTCGTTAAACAGGATGGAAAAGTCGGGACCCGTGAACACGTAAGGGGCGAAGTAGCGCTCCACTTTGGGCAGCGTCAGCCTGTAGCGGGCATACACCGGGATATCGATGTAGTGCCGCTTGTAGGTTTGGTTCTCGCTGCTCAGGCGGTTGTTGCGATAGGTGTACATCGCCGACGCCTCGATGCCCAGCCCCACCACGGGGATGTTCAGGTCCACCAGCAGGCCGCCGGTATAGCCCACGCGGTTGTCGCTGCTCACCAAGTCGCGGTCCAGGCTCAGCTTGTTTACCGTGACACCGGCCCGCAGGCCCACTCGCACCTGGCCCCATGCCGGCAGCACCACCGCTGCCATCGCTAGGCCAACAAGGATATGTCTGATAGTCTTCATTGTCTTACTCGTTATCAATCAGGCCCCAAAACTACACTAAATATCCCAATCCCCAAAGACTATTGGATATTTTTAACGACAAGAAAGACAATAATGACTATTATTTTTGAAATCAGATGTTAGAACGCCTTATCTCGCATGTGGGTTCAATTAATGCAGTCTTTCATTGTCTTTCTTGTCGTTAACCCCCATAAGGATTGTCGTAATATACAAAGAAACGGTCCAGCACGTGAGTGCTGAACCGCTCTGTTGGTGGGCAGTGAGGGATTCGAACCCCCGACCCTCTGCTTGTAAGGCAGATGCTCTGAACCAACTGCGCTAACTGCCCGTTGCCGTCAAAAGCGATGCAAAGGTACTGCTATTTTTTGAACTACCAAAAAAAATCGCACTTTTTTTTCAAAAATCGACGTTTTTTTTCAAAAAAGCCCATTTTTCTCGCTAAAATCCCCTAATTTTACCCCTGGAAACCATCCGAGCGGACTTTTTTGCGAATTGCGCGAATCTCACAAATGACACCAATGGTTATTTATTATAATTTGTGAGATTAGTCCAATTAGCGAAATTAGCGTTATAAATTGCATGAGTATAAGTGTATTTATTTAATTTAAGGATATGGAGAAGATGAGTTTTGTTTTTCTGGCTGACGGCTTTGAGGAAGTCGAGGCCATGACGTGTGTGGATGTGTTGCGTCGTGCGGGCATGCCCGTGACGACGGTGTCGATTAACCCTGGTCTGGAGGTCACCGGAGCCCATGGTGTGAAGGTGCTGGCCGACAGCCTGTTTGCCGACAACGACTACAGCGCTGCCCTGTGGCTCGTGCTGCCCGGCGGCATCCCCGGTGCCCCCAATCTGCTGGGACATGACGGCGTGCGTGATGCGTTGCTGGCCCAGGACGAGCGCGAGGGCAACATCGCCGCCATCTGTGCCTCGCCCGCAGTGGTGTTGGGCACGTTGGGAATTCTGCAGGGCCGCGATGCCGTGTGCTATCCCGGTCTGGAGAACAGTGTCGAGGGCGTGAACTGGCTCCAGCAGCCCGTTGCCGTCGATGGCCATGTGGTAACCGGCAACGGCCCCGCAGCCGCAACGGCATTTGCCCTGGCAATCGTGCAGCAGACCATGGGCGCCGACAAGGCCGATGAGGTCGCCACCGGCATGCTCTTGAGATGAGTCATAATCCGTGTGATTCGTTGAATTCGCATAATCCGCATTGGCTCCGCAGGGCGTTTTTTGCCCTCGTTAACGGTTTTTGGCATGAGGAGGGTAAAAAGTTGTAAACATTTGTGTATTTTTTGTTCAAAAAAGTTGTAGAATCCAAATTATTGACATAAATTTGTGCGATATTTTGAAAACTACCTTACAGGCTTAATCCCCAATATACCGTGGACGCCGCTTGTAAGCCAAGAATTGAGTATAATTAAAACACTACTTTTATTTACTTTTATTAACATTAAATCTTTAAATTTTTATGAAGAAGTTTTTTGCACTTTTGTTTGTGTGTGCAGGTCTGACTGCCATGGCAGTTACCCCGCACGTAAACACTTCTAATGTGAAGATGAATGATGGCAAGCCCGTCAAGAACATGGTGATGAAGACCACTCCCATGGCCGAGCAGATGACGGCTAATGTCATGAAGTCATCGTCGGTTCAGCAGATGCAGAAAGGTCTGTCGGTTCAGAAATTCTTCAAGGAGAAGAACGTGACCCCCAACGACAACCTGCTGATGAAGAAGGCTCCCCGTCGTGTTACCGAGGATGCTCTGCTGAATGCCAATCCTTTGTTCTTTGGTGTAACCTATGGCTACGATTCAGAGGGTGACTCATTTGCCTTGACACTTCCCGTTTACCAGGGCGGCTGGAATGTAGATGTTGAGAATGGCGAGAATGAGAACGAGTACAACTATTACATGTACTTCCAGCAGATTCCCAATATCATCAGCGTTGACTTGGACAACAACACCGCCGAGATGCTGGCTGGTGCTGTCTGGGGCGGCCAGTGGAGTGATACTACCGTTAGTGGTAATAAAACCACTATTATCTACGACACCACCGAGTATATGATTGTTGTTAATGAGGATTTCTTGCTCTCTGATGACGCTCAATTAGCAAATATCTCTGGTAAGGTTTATAACGATGGTTCTATCTACTTCGAGGATGGTTGGGCTTTCTTCGACCTTGCTTATACGGTGAAGAGAGTTATCCGTAGCGGTCAGACGACTACTACCTACGACACTATTGCCGAGATGTACACCCCCCTCTACCGCGACACTTGGCTGATGACTCCCAATGGCAATCACTCCTACACCATGACCTCTAATGGCCAAACTGGTAGCTATGACAACGATGTTTACATGTACCAGTATGACGATACCACCGCTATTGTTTGGAACTTGTGGGGATTTGGCTTCATTGGCAACGAGATGTACATCCACGATGATGGTAACATGATGTTCCCCTTCCAGCCTTGCGTTTATGAGGATCTTAGCGCAGAGGGCTTTGACGGTTATTCTTATGTCGGATATAACTGGGCCTATGACGGCACTTATCTGACCGATGAGGGCAATGCCGGTACCTGCAATCCCGATGAGATTGCTTGGAGCTACTCCAAGATTGGTTGGCCTGCAGAGGAGGGCACTGGTGTTGTGGCTTATCCTGCCTTCGAGAACAACAAGCTGATCTTTAAGGATCAGGATAACTATTTCTGGATCTTTGGTGTTACCGCTACTCCCGTTATCACCTACGAGGTAACCGACGATGCAGTTCTCGTTAACCTCGAGGTTGAGGAAGGTGCAGAGTGGCTGATGGTTGTTGGTGAAGAGTATGCTGAGGAGCTTCCCTACAGCCTGCCTCGCTTGGATGAGGACTACACCGTTCTCGTACAGGCTATTGCACAGGTTCACGGCAAGGATGTTAGTGAAGTAGCTGAGCTGGAGATTACCGTTCCCGCTCTTGAGCCGCAGGGTCTGCGTGGCGATGTTGACCAGGATGGTAGCGTAAGCATCGGTGACATCTCCGCACTGATCGACTTCGCCCTGAATGGTTATTATCCCAACGTTACCGCTGAGTCTGCTGACTGCGACCTCGATGGTACCGTAAGCATCGGTGACATCTCTTCGCTGATCGACTTCATCCTGAATGGTGTATGGCCTGATGAAGAGTAAAACACCACCAGCGGTCTAGCACCGCATGACAATCCTTATAAGGCGGAGGCCCCCAAATGGGGCCTCTGCTTTTTTTGTCGTTTGTGCTTTTTGTGCTTGTGGGGCGGGAATTGGCGGTGGTACCTTTGCGCATGATGGTTGACTTGACCACTTTACACATTATTGATATTAATAAATATATAAACCATGAAAAGACACAAAACCATGAAAGAAATCAACGTTGTGCCGGCGGGGATGACCTCGCCCGCCAACGGCGAGGCCGCGCGCAATGGCACCGCGGCGCTGGCATGCAACGTGAGGCAGCGCGAACAGTCGCTGCAGGTGACGGGACAGCCTGTCACGGCAGGGAGCATCGCGGCAGGCGACAGGCTGTTGCTGGTGAATGGCGACAGCCGTGTGACCTGCCAGGGGCAAACGGTGAAAATTGACGGAGCGGTGGTGACGATGGTGCCCGGCCGCATTGTAGGCGCTCACGCCATCGGCGGCCTGGTAGCCGTAGTCACCCAAGACGGCCTGACCGTGCTGACGCAGCATGCAGGCCACTGGACGGTGCTCGACGGTGCTGATGCCGTGCCGCAACTGAGTGTCGGCATCAATACGGTTACTGCCCATGCCGATATCGCTCCTTACACCTTTGTTGCACCTTACACGCAGTGGCGGGCGCCGCTTGCCGATGCCGACAGCAATGCCCTGGCAGCGATGTTGCGTTCGGCATGGAATGCCCTGGGTGCCGATGCCGCTGCCGAGGGACTGCACACCGCACCGATGCTGGTGCGCTGGGCGGTGCGTCTGCACGACGGCACCCACCTGTGGATGAGTGAGCCGGTGCGTGTGGGTGATGCCACGCTAGCCAACGCTAACCGCATCACCGCCCAGGTCGAGGCGGACAGTGGCGGCTTCACGGGTATCCAGCAGACCGCGTTGACGCAGCTGCGTTACAGTCTGGACATCAGTGTGCAACAGGGCATCGCTGCCCAATGGCTGCCGCTGGTGGCCGCTATCGATGTGTTTGCCACCGACGAGGCGCAGCTGCTCACGGCATCCCGTTCACTGGATTACCGCTGCCTGACGCGCACCACCGGTCCCCGCGAGCATGTGCTGGAGATGGGATTGTCGCGCCGCAGCGATGCCGCCATCGCGGGGCAGTTGGCTTCCTCGCCTTGGCATCTCGTCGCCACGGCGCCGGTCGGTGAGCAGGCGTCGGACTATACCTTCTCCACACCGTTGGAGCCGCTGACGTTGACCAATGCACAGTGTGCCGCCGTCGGCGCGATGAACCGCCTCGACGGGGTGGTGGCCTCGACGAGTGCCGGCGGACGCCTGTATTGCTGCACCAGCAAGGGCGATGTCGTGGTCAGTGAGCCGGGCAACGTCCTGGTCGAGGCACACCACCGCCGCGTGCAGGGGGCGTCACCGCTGGCGCTGGCAGTAGTGACACGGCCGCTGTATTCGGGTGGCTTCGGGCGATATCCTGTCTATGTGTTTACCGACGACGGCATCTATGCCATTCCCCAAAGCGTGGTGGGAACCCTGGGCGAGGCGCGGCTGGTGGACCGCACAGTGATTGACGGCAATGTGGCTCCCGTCGAGGGGCGCAATGCCATTTATCTGGTGTCACGACATGGGCACCTGTGCCGACTGGAAGGCTCGCACCTGGAAGTGTGCCTGCACGATGTGGCGGCAACGGCGCTGGCGTGGTGCGAGACCCATGGCGAGCTGTGGATGCTGCGCCGGCAGGGACATCCGCTGGTGCTGATGCCAGGCGGAACGTTGAGCGAGCGCACCGTCGCTGTCGTCGGCCTGTACAGCGACCCGCGCCATGCCCTTGCCGTGTGTGCCGACGGCACCGTGATGAACCTGGAGCGGGAAACGTCGGCGGTCATGCCTGTGGCATGGCAGTCGCATCCCGTGGCGGTGGATAGCCTGCTGTCGTGCAGCGTGGGCCGCGTGGTGTGGCACGTGAGCGGACACGGCGAGTTGTCGCTGCGTGTTGTGGGGCAGCGGGGCATCATGGCACAGGACCGTGACGTGAGCCTCATCACCGTGGCGGGTGACATCGACCAGCCGCTGGCCACCGCCCCCATGGCCGTGAGGATGCGCACCCTGCGCCTGTCGGTAGAAGGCACCGCCACCACCGGTACCCTGCTGCTCCCCACCATCCTCTACCTGCGACAATATCAACAGAATACTAGATGAAATAAGAAGCGGCCGTGTCATAATTCAATTGCAAGGATTATAACCTCCCTGCGGGCGGGAAATCAAGCAAATTAATTATAAAATTTTTATTATTATACATATAATATTAATTTTAATTTAATAATTTGTTTAATTTCCCGAAGCTTGGCGGCACTTCAGCAAA
>CACZNH010000024.1 GCA_902782465.1 uncultured Bacteroidales bacterium | reverse complement strand
TCCGCGTGCAGAGGCCGAAACCAACTATTGGACGAATCATATCGGTACACCTGAAATCAACACATGGTTGGGGCTGTGCTTTGAGAGGGTCTGCATGACTCATGTAACACAAATCAAGAAAGCCTTGGGCATCGATCGGATTTCAACAAAATTCTATTCCTGGCAAAGTAAGCAATCGCAACCGAAAGCTCAAATAGACATGATTCTGGACCGAGCTGATGGCATCATTAATCTTTGCGAAATGAAATATAGTGATGCTGAGTTCTCCATGAACAATGCTGAAACGATCAAACTTCGCAACCGTGCAGCGTCCTTTAAACAGGAGACGGGTGCGAAAGGAGCATTATGGCCCACGTTGATAACAACCTATGGTTTGAAAGACGGAATGCATTCATCCACATTTGTTGCTACACTGACCATGGATGATTTGTTCAAGTAGCAGTCTCCAATGAATGTCTTTCATGGATAATTCGATGTCATATCAGGAACTCAAGCGCGAACGGGATGCTCTTCAAGTGCGAATAAAGCAACTTGAAGATGAGATTTCGTCACTTCGTGAGCGACTGATGCTGTATGAGCCACAACGGTCAGACCTCGAAAAGTCCCCTATTTCTCCAGCAATGACCCGATTGTCGCTGGACGAAAAGGTTGCCTTATTTCGCAGTTTGTTCCGTGGACGGGAAGATGTATTTGCCCGACGATGGCAGAACCATTCAAATGGCAAAAGTGGATATCAGCCTGTTTGTGAAAACGAGTGGATCCCGCAACTTTGCAACAAGCGACAACACAAATGCAGTGAATGTCCTAACCAGCAATTCTCCAAGCTCACTGACAATGACATCTATCGTCATCTTGAAGGGAAAGCGCCTGATTGCCGTGATGTGATTGGGTTGTATGTCATCAATGATGATAACACATGCCATCTGCTTTGTGCTGACTTCGATGACAAGAACTGCGAACATGGCTACAAAGGAGATGTATTGACATTTGTCAACGTCTGCAAAAGTTGGAACATCCCCAGCTATGTAGAGCGATCACGGTCTGGAAACGGGGCACATGTCTGGATATTTTTTGAGGCTCCTATTTCGGCAGCCAAAGCACGACGGTTAGGGTATGCTATTCTAACTGAAGCCACAAATCGTGACGGTTGTATTTCGTTCAAATCATATGACCGCTTCTTTCCAAACCAGGATTATCTGCCACAAGGAGGCCTAGGCAACCTCGTGGCTCTGCCGTTACAAGGGCAAGCAAGAAAACAAGGAAACAGCGTATTTGTGAACGAGCATTTTGAGCCCTATTCCGACCAATGGGAATACTTGCTAAATATTAAGAGACTGGCTGAGGCAGATGTTGGCATCTTGCTTCAGTCAAAAGCTAGTGCTCAGCCCCTCGGCGCACTGGCATCAACCAGCGAGAACAATCCTTGGGAAGCTCCTGTGGCACCAACGATTGATAAAAGAGATTTTGCAGCCAAGCTGACCATCGTAAAAGCGAACATGCTTTACTTACCTATTGGGGCATTATCGGCAAAGATTATCAATCATTTCAAGCGCATCGCTTCATTCAGGAATCCAGAATTTTATAGCCGACAGGCTATGCGGCTGACGACCTATAACATTCCTCGTATCATCTCTTGCGCTGAAATCATTGATGACTACCTGGCATTACCTCGTGGTTGTGAAGATGCTGTCATCCAATTCCTTGAAGACAATGAGGTGAAGTATGAAATCATAGACAAAACGAATCATGGGAAACCCATTCATATCACTTTCACTGGAGAGTTGCACAACGACCAGGCAGAAGCGGTTTCACTATTAAGCGAGAATACAAATGGCGTTTTGTCGGCTACAACGGCTTTTGGCAAGACTGTTGCCGCAATAGGACTGATTGCGAGATACGGAGTTAATACGCTAATTCTAACGCATACTAAAGCTCTCCTTGAACAATGGAAAAAGGAATTAGGCAAGTTTCTGTCAATCGAATACACACCAAAAGAGACCAAACTCAAACGTGGCAGGCCAAAGAAATCCTCCCCTATTGGCACACTCAGTTCTAACGGCAATTCTTTGCATGGTGTCATTGATATCGCCCTCATCCAGTCCTGCATAACCATTGGAGAGGTAAAACCGTTTGTCAAGGAATACGGCATGGTGATTGTCGATGAGTGTCATCATGTGTCTGCGGTAAACTTTGAGCACGTTCTGAAAGAAACAAATGCACATCGGGTCTATGGCCTGACCGCGACTCCCATAAGGAAAGACGGACATCAGCCCATCATATTCATGCAATGCGGCCCGATTAGATACACGGCTGACGCCAAGCATCAGATGCAAATGCAGTCTTTTAGTAGATTGCTTGTACCTCGTTTCACACATTACCTCGATGTTATTGACAAGAATTTGCCCTACATGCAAATCATTCACCAACTTGCCGAGGATGAATACCGTAACCGCCTCATTGTCGATGACGTTTGTTCAGTATTGAAAGAAGGTCGAAGCCCTTTAGTACTTTCTAGTCTAACTACACACGTTGATTTACTAGCTAATCTGCTTGAGTCTCATTGCACAAATGTCATTGTACTCATTGGCTCTGAAAGCGCCAAAGATAAGAGGATGAAAATGGAACGATTAAATCAACTATCAGCCAATGACCCTCTCGTCATCATCGCCACAGGAAAGTACATCGGCGAGGGATTTGATTGTCCCAGGCTTGACACATTGTTTCTCGCTCTGCCAGTTTCGTGGAAAGGTATCATCGCACAATATGTAGGTCGCCTGCATCGCGATCACGTCGGGAAACAAGAGGTGCGCATTTATGACTATATCGACTTCAATATTCCGGTATGTGAGGCTATGTATCGACGCAGACTTAAAGGCTATGCATCCATCGGATACTCGCTCATGCCAGATGGCCTATTCGCCGACATTCAAGAACCAGAAAACCAGATTTTCAATGGCTCCAACTTCATAACTCGTTACATTTCATCTCTTGGTTCTGCCAAAAGTTCCATCATAATCATTTGTCCCAAAGTAAAGTTTAGCCACCGCTCATTAGTCGCCACACGACTTGCTGACCTCATTCCCAAAGGCATCAAGATTGCAGTAGCGACCAGAGAGAAGAACGAGTATACCGAACACTTGGAAAAGTACGGAATAAGAATCATCATTAAAGTGAGCCTATCATTTTCAGCCACCATCATCGACCGCTCCCGTCTATGGTACGGCAACGTTAACCCCCTTGGCTTCTACAAGCAAGATGACAATATCATCACTTTCCGCCATCCTGAGGTTGCTACTACTCTTATTGACTCGTTAAGTAGCATATAAATTGGCCTATTTCTATTGCATTACGATAGATATCAGAGGGGGGAATCGGGGCCGTTTTGTATTCCCCCCTTTTGGGATAAAACATACTAATCGTGTGATACGACAAATTAATCATCAGTCTGCAACTGATTGATAACCAAATATTTTCATTAGTTTATGCTATCACATGATTAGTAAGTATTATCATTCGATAAAACCTTCAGCTCCACAAAATCAAAAATAAGTCGCTGAATTTCAGCGACTTATTTTTTTACTACCACTTTATTCCCCCTTTGTATTCCCCCCTTTCTCATTTTTGAGATTGTTTTGTGTGATCAATACCTCGATGCTTTGGCGCATCCGGGGAACGGCAAAGGCAATGAATTTGGTTTCGGAGTCTAAATCATAATCCATTGTGGCTTTTCTCAAACTGGTCTTTCCGGCTTCAATCAGTTCTTCAAGCGTCAGTCCGCGATTCTGATATTGATTGGCCAAACTCACTACAAAGCGCATGTTGGCTTTTTCCAATTGCGTCATTTCGTCACAGTCTGAGCCTTTCTCTTTTACAGACTTGAGCAGAGCCTGCTCTTCTTCCTTAGTCAGCAATGGAGCGCGGCCAATTTCAGCCAGTAATTCATCTATTTGTTCGTTTGTCATGTCTTATGTCAGTCTTGATCTGTTATTTCAATTGTCAGGTTGGGGAAAACTTGGAGCAGGGCATATTTCAGGCAGTCGCGGTGGGCCTCATAGAATTCTACCGAGATTTTACAGGGTTCACCTTCGCTGATGGATTGGACGTAACCGACATAAGCGTCAGAGCCCACAAGTGTCTTCATCACAATCTCAAGTGGCAGGTACCAAAAAGGCTCGGTATGTTCGCCGTATTTCTGATACAATTCTGTGAGCAGTGCTTTTACGGCAGGCACGTCGTCACCAGCGACACGATAGTAGGTGAATTCGGGATATTCGGTATGCTTGGCATCATAGCGGCGTTGGCGGGCGGTTTCAACTGGGTCAAATATCTCGCCTACACGGTCGTAATAGGTCTTTGCCTTGTTATAGTCGATGAAGATGCCGTTCTCTTCGTCGCCATATTGGTAAAGGTCGCCACGATTGCTGATGGCAACAGGGTCGTCACGACGATAGAGTTCTTCCTCGATAGCACTTTTGACTTCAGGTGAAACGCACCAGAACATCAAATCCTTCAGTTCGTCATTGCTGAGTGTGCTGAATGAAGTGAGAATGTTCTTGCCGATTTGGTAAAGGAGTTTTTCATCGCGTGTGAAAACGGTCTCGTCTTCAATGGATTCAGAGCGCAAAACGGGTACTTTCTCGCCAGTATCTTCATCAAGAAAATATTCCTCCCAATGACGATATTTGAAGGTCATGCCCTCGACAAGCACATCAACTGCCGGCGTGAATAGTTCAAGGGCAAGCGGAGCAATCCACTGCAGGTCCGAGTCATTCATTTCATTAATAACAAGACTTTCCTCGTGATGGTAGTTGATAGAAGCAAGAAATGCTTTTTGCTGCTCACGTTCTCCATGGCGTACAGCCTCGAGTTGCTGCTTGAGTGCATCCAAATCTACTGTTACCATACGCAAAGCATTAATGTTGTTGATGCAAATACTCCACTATAGCAGGCCAATCGGGGTACTTTGAAGTCCCGAACTGGATTAATTCGCCCTGAAACTCGCTGGCACCGTTTTTCTCACGGTCGTCAATCAGGAAGTCACCATGATTAAGGTCCTTGTGGTGCGAGATGATGAGGCGTTTGTAAAAGATTGAATCATTGTCTTTGCCGAAGTAGCGCTGTACCCATTCCAACTTGTCGCTCCATGCCGAAGGATTGAGCCAGGGAGCGGTGGAGAGGATGTAGAGATTAAAATATGGCCATAATTCTCGCATTGCTTCGATGGCTCCAGGCATGGGGTCCATCAGCGAGAAGATGTGAGGGATGTCATCGTAATGGGGCTTCCCTGTACCATCATCAGCATACTCCCTCTTTATCGCTTCGGGCACTCGGTCCAATCCGCTCTGGAAGTTAACAAGGACGTTATCCATATCAACGTACACAGTTTTTCCGCATTTGATCAGGTTCATTGTCTTTCTACTTAACTTAAATCCCAGAATCAGATATTGTTTAAAAATGATTCCTACTCCCTTCAAGTGAGCGTTTCGGATGCCTCTCTTTATAATATTGTTCGCTACAGAAAAAAATTAAAAATTTAGACCAACTTTTTTCATCAGTTTCTTTCAATTTTCAAATTTGTTGGAAATATGTAAACGTAGCTTCAAAAATTAAAAAGATTCAGAGTGTTTTTGAAGAAAGCTGTTGTTATACTCATCGTTCCGCATCAGGAATGAACTGTTATACATGCTTGAGCTGGTAGTTCAATACAGCTAGCTAATGAGGGCATTGCTTTTGGAGCGTAGCAAGTACACGTTCACTCACGGCTAGCTCATGCTGCAACTTGGCGATGCGCGTCTTGTGGGTATTGATGCGTTCAACAAGACTGGCAAGGATGAACTGCACTGCATCACCACGGCTGGCAAACGTCGTGTAATCTTCAATCGAATGGGCATCTTTGACAACAACATCGCCGTTGATCATCACTTGACGATATTCGCTGTCCGATTGCTGAATCTCAACAACGGTCGCCCGCTTCACGGCATAGCGGTTATTCGGTGAAATGTAATACACAACGTTGCCGACCTCAGCCCGCGGCTTAAAACAAGGAAGTTTTGGCATCTGTAATCTCATAATCGTACTATATTAAGGATGATTTTCACCCCCTTAATATAGTTACTATTCTGTTAAAATTCTAAAACAATTAAAAAAGATGCCCAATTACTCATTCAACAGGCTAAAAATGAATGATTTGTATAAATGTTAAAGATGCCCAATCCGCAAACGCTATTACTTCTAACTAAATATATTCTTCTGGAATTTCTTTTTTCTAAGCCTCACAAAATGTGGTATCGTTAAGGTGCCTTTTGGAGGTAATCCAGTATTTGTTCGACTTCCTTAACGATATTATCTAATACTTGATCAATTGAAATATCTTTATTGATTTTTCTATATTGGTAAATGAACTGGAGTATTCCTTTATCTTTATATGAGGCAAATGGCCACCTATTTGTTGGAATATGATTCTTTACAGGATAAAGACGTTGAGATGCATTATCAAAAATTCTATCATTTCCGTAATTAGGTATAGGAAGATTCTGGTTTTGAGGCTCTAAAGAGAAAAAATAAAGTCTAGAAGGGTCTGTGTACAGACTATTTCTCCCAATAGCAATCAAATCTTTACCAACTGGCTTTTTTACAAAAATAGTATTCGTCTCTAAGACATGACGATAAGAGTGACCCTGCACTTGAATTTTAATGTTGTAGTGTGTTATCGGATTGCCTTCATGGTCCTTTTTAAGACCTGCTACAATTTGTGGATTGTCGAAACTAGTTACTGGTATTTCAACGTCAAGTATTCCATCTTGACCCCTGCTCGCATAACCCCAAGAAACTTTCACATAAACTTTACTATTATCTATATCAACATCTGCTGGAATATCATTGTCATCATAAACCACAATACTACTAAGTTTAGACAATTTTTCTTTTTTTAGTTTCTCACAATATCTGCTGAATTGTATTTTTGCATGAAGATCTTTCAGTTTAGTTATGTCATTCCAATCTTGAGCAAAATACTCCTCTCGTTGCCATAATCTAACAAGTGCATCCAAATTATCGATAAACTTAATGTAATCCGTCAAGAGTGACTGTATATACGGGTCTGAAATTAAACTCTGTTTATTCCGCATAATTCCCGCAAGGTCCTTGTAAGTTTTAACAATCCAATCGTTTGACGAATAAAACTGTTTATCTATCTTTGTTCTATGAGCAAATCTCTCAGTCAGTGTTAACAATAAGTATTTCGTATGCGGACCCTTACCGTTAACATTTTCTGCTACATACCTATCAAGTTGTTTTTTAATAGGAATAGATTTAACCTTATTTTCAATAATCAGAAGATACTTACCTTTTTTTCCTTTCTCTTTAATACATAAGTCAAAATGATTGTCTTCACGTTCCACTGTCCAATTCCCCATAGACTGAAGATTGAGACCTTTTACCAATTCGTTTATCACTTCTACAAAGAATCCTTTTATAACATAATCAGGATTATTGCCCAGCCAAGCGAGGAAATTGCTATGAAACAACTCCTTGGATGACAACGAAAGGTTAAACATCGGTGAAGCTTCTAATACTTTTGCTATATGTTGTGACATAGTGTTTATATTATGGTTAATAATTGAACATAAACTATTCAGTCATTTCCTTCAGTTTTTGCCAGACTTTTACCATGGCGAGGGTGTCGAGTTCGCAGTAGCGGAGCAGGGCATTGCGGGTGGCTGCGGCCTCGGCGGGGTCCATGTATTGGATCTGGGGGAAGATGGTCATGGCATCGCCACCGTTCTGTACTCGGCTGTCGAGGTTATGGTAGTTGAGTGACGGGTCGTCGGGAAACAGGGCCGGCAGTACGCTCTTGATGGAGAATGAGCCGCCCATAGCGGGCACGTAGTAATGTCCCGCACGGAAAGGAGTGATGAGGTCCACGATGTTGTCGGCGATGTTGTGCAAATGTAAGGCCAAGTCGGGATATATCGCAGCCAACTCGTTAATGCGGCCACATTCAAACCCCTTATTATAGGCCAACGTGCAGACGTTCATTGGAATATCTTGACACAGGCGCTCGGCCAGAGCCCGTCTGGGGTCGCTTCCATCACTTTCAGCTAGAAACTCCTTGTGAATTAACTCGCCACCTTCTTTCTCGATAATATGCAATGAGTATTGGAAGGGCACCTGCTGATAAGGTTTGATATGATCGAATGGTGGGATGATGGGCTGCATCGTTTCAAAGTCCAGGAAATAGAGCGGATAGGACAATCCGTCAAGGAAGTCCCGGATACCCTCACGGTCAATATACTCGGTGTCGCCCAAAGTGCATTCTACCTGCAACCGCTGCATATCGCTCAACTGTTCGCCACGCACGTCCTCGAAGGTGATTTTGCCGGCATTGTAGTAATCCCATTTCTTGCTGGCATTCATCCTGTAAAGGTCAAACACGGTAGGCTCACCTTTGTCCAATGTCAAACCTTGCTGGGCGGCGCAGTATTGCCAAAAAGCGCACTCGTAGGGATCGGCACAATGAGGCCCCACGGCTCGCTCGGGTTCCTGCTTTTGGCCTAAGACCTGCTTGGCAAGTTGCACTCGGGCGGGAACCAGCGGATATTCGAGATCAACTTTTTCCTTCAGGTTGATGATACGAAACAATTGGTGGATGTCAAGCTCTCCCACACGCTCATAGTCACCGTTGATGGTCACCAAATAGGTACCTGTCACCTTGATGCCACACTGCTCAAGCACCCAGCGTTGGAACGCGATATCCACGGCATATTTGTCGAACTTGTCAGGCAACAGGACCTCGTCGCCACTATGACTCGACGAACTTTTTACCTCATATATAGCCCAGCCACTACCCTCACGACGCAGCAGGATGTCAACAGCACAATAGCAGCCCTCGTATGAGAACGAGGCCTCGCAGATGACCTCGGCACCTCGATCCATCTCCTTCTTGGTCTTGTCAATCATAGCTTTGAGGTCTAGTTTCCCATCGGTGGTATATGTGGTTACCTCGACGAAGGGTCCGAAAAGCCCCATCGCCAAGTCGCCCACTTCGTTACCGGCATCAAACCGGGCTTGCAGGTTAGGATCCTCGGGTTGCAGTTCAGGATGATAAACCCGAAGCCACAAGGCTTTGCTGCACTGGCAGAAGGTCGTATATCTTGATTTGGAAAGTCCAGGCATGAAATAATGATAAAATGGTTGATTATTGGGTGCAAAGATAACGATTTGTCTCCTTATGTGCAACCATATGTTAAAAAAGCAACCTGTTTAATTTTATATCAGTTTTCGTTTTGATTTTCTGGGGCTTGTTTACATATTATCGCCAAAAAATAAAACAGTAAATTTTAGTGATTATGAACAAGGACAAGTTTTTTTTGGTAACAATTCATGTTGTAGCAGGTGTGCTGATGACAGCTGTGTGCTGGGCGCCATCAATTGTCGGTGACATCTCAGTCTGGAACAAACTGTTCTGTGCCGTGGTGATCGTTCTCCTGTTGTGGTTACACTACTGGTGCCAGCAGTATGAGCCTTGACAGACGCCTCAGGTGCTGGCTCTTTTTCATTCTGCTTGCACAAAATTTGGCATTGTGTTCTGGTTGCAGTATCTTTGTGGCTTGAGTTTTAACTGAAGACATTAACATTACAAAAAATGATATGAAGAAAGTTTTTGTGGCTGTCTTGATGATGGCGTTTGCTGTGGGTGTCGATGCTCAGGAGGCTGAGCGCATGACGGAGTCGTGTACGAGTATCATGGTGGGTCGTGCGGCGAGTGCTGACGGGTCGGTGATCACGTCGCACACCTGCGATGCGCGTTACCGCACGTGGATGACGGTGGTGCCTGCCCGCGACTATGAGCGTGACACGGTTACTGCTGTCTATAAGAACCGTTTCCATACCCGCAGCGCTGCCGATAGCACTGGCATGCCGCGCCTGGGCGTCATCCCGCAGGTGCGTCACACTTACCGTTTCCTGGACACGGCCTATCCGTGCCTGAACGAGAAGCAGCTGGCGATGGGCGAGACGACTATCAGCGGTCGCGACACGTTGCTCAACGAGAAGGGCATCTTCATGATTGAGGAACTGTCACGCATTGCCCTGGAGCGTTGTACGACGGCGCGCGAGGCCATCCGCCTGATGGGTGACCTGGTGAAGAAATACGGCTACGGCGACAGCGGTGAGTGCCTGACCATCGCTGACAAGAATGAGGCTTGGTTGTTTGAGATTTTCGGCGAGGGTCCCAAGAAGGTGGGCGGCGTGTGGGCCGCTGTGCGCATTCCAGACGACGAGGTGGCGGTGTCGGCCAACATCTCGCGCATCGGCACGCTCGACCTCAGTGACCCCGACCACTATATGGCGTCGGACAACGTGTTTGACGTCGCCAAGAAGCTAAAACTGTGGGACGGAAAGGAGCCGTTTTGTTTCTGGAAGGCCTACAGCGGTACCAACTACCTCAAGGAGGTGAAGAACTACAGCATCCGTGAGCTGTACATCCTGCAGCAGCTCGCTCCGTCGCTCAACTTGACCGACAGCATCGAGAATCTGCCCGTGAGCGTCAAGCCCGACAAGAAGGTGAGCGTCGAGGACGTGTCGCGCCTGCTGGGCAGCTACTACGAGGGTACCCCGCTGGACCTGAGTGCCCGCCACAAGATTCCCAACCCCATGCGCAAGGACAAAGACGGCAACTTGGTCGAGAATGAGCCTGACAGCATCGTCTCGCCTGTCGCTAACCCCTGGATTACCAACCAGCAGCTGGCGATGTTCTACGCCATGGGCGACTCGGCGATGAAGTGGACCCGCACCGTCAGCGTTCCCTGGTGCTCCTACAGCACCGTCATCCAGCTGCGCTCGTGGCTCCCTGACGAGGTGGGCGGCGTGGCATGGGTAGCGCTCGACAACCCGGGCCAGAGTCCCCGATTCCCCATCTATTGCGGTAATACCGACCTGCCGTCGGCCCTCAAGGTGTGCGGTCACAGCGCCGAGGACGACAACAGTCCGCTGTGGCAGTTCCGCAAGGCCAACCGCTTGGCATCACTGCGCTGGGGCATCTTCCGCAAGACGTTGGAGCCCGCCCGTGACCACTTCCTGGAGAAGGGCCTGCGCGAGCTGCCCATGGTGGAGCGCACCTGGCAGGAGCTCAACGCCACCGACAAGGACAAGGCCGCCCGCTACCTCAACGA
This sequence comes from uncultured Bacteroidales bacterium, assembly GCA_902782465.1. GTDB lineage: Bacteria > Bacteroidota > Bacteroidia > Bacteroidales > Muribaculaceae > Sodaliphilus. The sequence continues at coordinate 22,924 of CACZNH010000024.1, read as the reverse complement.
CTGCACCGCCGACGCCCTGGGCGCTGCCGCCTACCGCTGGCAGCAGATGGCACACGACTTCTGGCTCCAGACGTGGAACGGATTTTAGGCATTAGGTTTTAGGTATTAGGCGGATGCCAACTAGGGGACTAGAAACTAGAAACTAAGGACAAAATACAATAAAACGCGGTTTTCTAAGTTAATGTAGGTATAGACAAACCAATTTTGCCGAATAGAAGAAATGAAATTGAAGAAATCGATACTTGCCATCGCACTGATGGCAACCACCCTGACGGTATGGGCCCAAGATGGCGATTATATCAAGGAGACTGAGTTCAATCCCATAACCACCGGTGTGACCTCGTTGAGCATTGCTCCTGATGCTCGTGGCGCGTCGATGGGTGACCTGGGTGCCGCCACCGACCCTGACGTGAACTCGCAGTTCTGGAACCCCTCGAAGTATGCCTTTGCCTTCAGCCGGGCTGGCGTCTCGCTGTCCTACACGCCCTGGTTGCGCAAGATTGTCAATGACATTTATCTGGCGAACCTTAGCGGATACTACAAAATCGGTAGTGGTGACAACCAGGCGGTGAGTGCCTCGCTGCGCTATTTCTCGCTGGGCGAGGTGCAGGCGACCGAGGGCGGTACGGCGGTGGCTACCATCAACCCGTTTGAGTTGTCGGTGGACCTGGGCTACAGCCGCAAACTGAGTGAAAAATTCTCGATGGGCGTTGTGCTGCGTTACATCTACAGTGACCTGGGCATGGGAGACATGAGTACGGGCGAATTGACGTCGAGTGCATCGGCATTCGCGGCCGACCTGTCGGGCTACTATACCACTTACCCCATTATCGGGCGTAACGAGTGCCAGTGGTCGCTGGGTTTCAATTTGTCGAACATTGGTTCTAAAGTTTCTTATGACCACGGCAACAATCCCGCCTATCTGCCTGCTAACCTGAAAATCGGTACGGCGTTTACGTTCCCGCTGGCCGACTTTAACAATCTCACTCTCTCGGTCGATGCCAACAAGATGATGGTGCCTGCCAAGCCCCGCTTAGCGGATTTTGATTCTGGCAGCGGAGAGCCTGACTATGAGGCTTTCAGCAAAGCAGAGCAGGAATGGAAGGACAAATCGTCGATTGCAGGAATCTTTGACAGCTTCAAGGACCACTTTGCCAAGCGCATTACCTATTCGGTGGGCGCCGAGTATGCCTACGACCAGAAGTTCTTCCTGCGTGGCGGTTACTACTACGAGAGCAAGTTCGCGGGCAACCGCCAGTACTTCGGTATGGGTGCCGGCTTCTCGCTTCAGGTGCTGAAGATTGACGCCAGCTACATGATTGCCACGGCTCAGGACAGCCCGCTGGACCAGACGCTGCGCTTCACCCTGTCGTTCGACATGGACGGCATCAAGGACCTGTTTGGCCGTTAATCAACAAAGTTGTTGTCAGTTTTCAGGCGTCAGTTGAATGCGGATGCCGCTGACAACTGACAACTGAAAACTGAGAACTGAAAACTGAAAAGATGACACGCGTGGGAATGGGATTTGACGTTCATCGCCTGGTCGAGGGTCGCGAGCTCTGGCTGGGCGGTGTCAATATTCCCTGGGACAAGGGCCTGCTCGGCCATAGCGATGCCGACGTTGCCATCCACGCCCTGTGTGACGCCCTGCTGGGTGCTGCCGCCCTGCGTGACATCGGTTACCATTTCCCTGATACTGACCCGCGCTACAAGGGCATCGACAGCCGCCTGCTGCTGCGTCATGTCATGCAGCTGCTGGCCGACAAGGGCTATCGTTTGGGCAACTGTGACATCACCATCTGTGCCGAGCAACCCAAACTCAATCCCCACATCCCCGCCATGCAGCAGGAAATGGCAGCCTGCATGGGCTGTGACCTGGACCAGGTGTCCATCAAGGCCACCACGACCGAGAAGTTGGGCTACACGGGCCGCGGCGAGGGCATTGCCGCCTATGCCGTAGCGCTGATATTAGATAATAGTTAATAGATATTAGTTGTCAGTTCTCAGTTTTCAGTGGCATCCGCAAACTGAAGACTGAAAACTGAAGACTGAAAACTGAAGACTGAAAACTGAAGACTGAAAAATGTTGAGCGAGGCCAAACTGCAGCGACGAATTCCTTATCTTGACATCCTGCGTGTCATCGCTTGCCTGCTGGTCATCCTCATCCACACGCCCATCCGCCAATACGATATTTATTACAATACCCCGTCCATTGCCGGAGCGGTCTATACCGTGCTGGTGGCGGTAAATTGCAACCTGTTTTTCATGATTACGGGCGCCCTGTTGCTGCCCGTGACCATGCCCGGCCGCCGCTTCGTTAAGCGTCGCCTGCTCGTGATTCTGCCGCCGCTGGCCATCTGGACCGTCGTCTATCTGCTTGAGCACGCCTTCCTGTTGCACAATTTCACGCCCCGCCTGCTCACGTCCATCCTCTTCCATCCCGTCGAGGGACTGCTGTGGTACGTCTATGTGCTGGCGGTCATCTATGTGACCCTGCCGCTGGTGAGCAAGTGCATCACCGCTATCGGCAAGCGCGGTGTGGAGGTGGTGCTGGTGCTGTGGGTGCTCTCCTCGTTTATCCCTTATCAGCACGGCATTTTCATGGAGGCCTCGCAGTACAGCCACAATATGTTTGGCGCCTTTGCCAACTACTACGGCTACGTGCTGCTGGGCTATTACCTGCACCGCTATGGCCTGCCGCTGTTCACCCGTGGCCAAGGCTGGAAATGGGCGCTGCTGCTGGTCTTCGGCATCGTGGTGATGCCCCTGCTGGAGTTTCTGGTGCAGGGCAATTTCGGCATTACATGGCAGCAGCACATCGACACCATTACCTGCGACATCAGCGTCAACAACATCGCCATGGCTACGCTGATTTTCCTGCTGGTACAGCACTTTGCCCCGCGCCGCTACGACCGCAAGGACCATCCCGCTACAGCCACATGGTGGCCGTTGCTGAGCAAGTGCACCCTGGGCATCTACCTCAGCCAGATGCTGGTACTGCGGCAGGTCGTATGGCCCCTCACACCGTGGCTCGCCCGCACCCATTGGGTCGTAGATAGCCTGGTGAGCGGCATTATTGCCTTCATCGTCTGCTGGCTGCTCGTGCTGCTGCTCAAGACGACCCCCCTGCGCCGCTACATCGTCGGAAAATAATACACTCAAACAACTGAAAATTCTGAGGGGCATCCGCATTCCTATGCCCCACGCTAAGGCGCTAAAATTTTTAGTCGCCCGCAGGGCGACTCCCTCGCATGCTGAATTCTATCTGGCATCCGCATTCCTTTGCCCCACGCTAAGGCGCTAAGTTTTTTATTTCTTTCTTTGAAAAGTCATTGGTAAGGGTTATCTTTGCATCATGATAACCATAACAACGACTGGATTATGATGAATAGAAAAAACCTCTTGCTGATGCTGCTTGTGGCATTCGCCGTCGGCACTGCCCACGCTGATTTCGTCATCAACGAAAAGACTTATCGTGCTGACACGCTGGTTCACCGCCAGGTGGGGCCGGGAATGGTCAACACGATAGTGCGCATTCCCGATTATCCGCTCAACGTCTATGTGACCGAGGTGGACCTGAACAATCCCAACAACCGTGTGGAAACGACCATCGGCTACAACACCGTGGGCCGCACCGAGGCGCTCGCCAACGCCTATACGCGCAACCGCACGGCTACCAAGCGCCCTGTGGTGGGCTGCAACGCCAACTTCTGGGTCGTGGGCGGCAATGGAGCGCCGTGGAGCTCTTTCCAGCTGGGCACCCCGCTGGGCGGCGTGATTCGCAACGATACCGTGCTGGTCAACGACAACACCACCTGGGACTGGTGGAACGGCGGACCGGAGCGTTCGGCAGCAGCAGGCATTACCCATGACAAGACGCTGGTGCTGGGACGCCTGCAATGGGACGGCACCATCACCGCCGACAAGTTGGCGCAGCCGCTGGTCTATCACAACGTGAACCGCCGTGCCGTGGCGGGTGAAATCTGCCTGTGGGGACCCAATTACACCCGCACGCGAGAGTTTGAGGACAACTGGACGGGCTTCAACGAGCGCGGCAACAACCACACCGACAACTACTACCTGACCCTGGCCGAGGGCAGCGCCTGGACCAACAATGCCCCGATGACGTTCGTCATCTCCCATATCGTCCCCGATGCCGACCGCCAGACGCTGGGCGACTATGACGCCTGCCTGACCGTCAGTGGCGATGCCAACAAGGCGGCGATGGCAGCCCTTGCCGAGGGCGATGAGATAGAAATCACGTCGTTTTGGACCGTCCTCGAGGCCGAGAACTATGGCATGCGCCCTGACTTGGAGAACCTGGTGTGGGGCAATGCGCCCGTCATGCACAATGGCGAGTTGCTGGGCCGCAACTATGACGAGACCTACAACAGCCAGGTCTATTCCCGCACCTGCTACGGCTCCAGCGCTGACGGCAAGCACCTCTACCTGCTGGTCATCGACAAATCGACCAGCCCGCTCTACGGCACCTCTGCCGGTTGCCCCACGGCCGACGCCTGCCAGATCCTGAAGCAGATGTGCCCCGATGTAACCGAAATCGTCAATATGGATGCCGGCGGCTCGGCCGAGATGATGCTGTTCGGCAAAATCATCAACACCACCACTGAGGGCACACCGCGTGCTGTGGCCTGCGGCTGGCTCGTCGAGGCCGTGGGCGAGGAGGACAACGAGTTGGCAAGCATCGCCTTCGACGAGTTCCGCCTGGACGTTCCCAGCTACTCGACCATCAAGCCGCGCATCCTGGGCTATAACCGCATCGGCGAACTGGTTGACCAGGACGTGCAGGGCGTGTCGCTCTCGTGCGAGGAATCCCTGGGCACGGCAGGCGGCGACACGTTCATGGCCGGCGGCCCCTCCTCGACGGGAACCCTCACGGCAACACTGGGCGAGATGGAGGCAACAGTGACGGTGCGCGTTATGGATGCGCAGCCCGCCATCGCCCTGAAACCCATCGTCATCGACAACCGCGACTATCCCATCGAGGTCACCGCCACGGTGAACACCAATACCTATTTCTATGACCCTGCAACCCTGAATTGGAGCGTCGGCGACAGCAGCATCGTCACCGTGGACGATGGCGTGCTGCGCGGCCTGGCTAATGGCGAGACGCAGCTGGGTTGCAGCATCGGGGAGTTCAGCGACAGCACCATGGTGACGGTAGAAATCAGCCCTGCGCCTTACCTGTACCACACGTGGGACGGATGGACGCTGAAGGGCTCGGGAGCCAAAAATATTGCCATCGACGAGGCTACGGGCGACATCACCTTCACCTACAGCACCAACCGCGCCCCTTACCTGCAGATGTCCAAGGACTTGACCCTGTATAGCCTGCCCGACACCGTCGCCCTGGTGTTCTACTGCTCGATGCCGGTGAGCTATGTGCAGTTTGACGCCCGCAACCGCTACAACACCTTATCCAACTACATGAGAATCGACCCGGCGGACGGCGCCGAGGCCTTTGCGCCAGGCGTGGACCACCTGGTGCTGCTGGACCTCGAAGCCCTGGGCGGTGCCGACAAGGTGGGCACCTTTCCCATCACCATCAAGACCATCAAGTTCACCCTCGACAAGAATGCCGCAGCAGGTGAGCAGCAGTTGGCGATGAAGACCTTTTATTGCCACTATCCCAACTATATAGCCCCGCAGGGCCTCACCGGTGACGTGAACGGCGACGGGGCAGTCAATATCACCGACATCAACTACCTCATCAACATCATCCTGGGCGGCACAACGGCCCCCGCAACCGCCGACCTCAACCACGACGGCACCGTCAATATCTCAGACATCAACTTCATCATCGGCATCATCTTGGGCAGCTGACGATTACGGTTTTTGGTGGTTTCAATGATTTTGAGTATTTTTGCAGCAGATTAAACTATATACCTTATATTAACTAACCAATAAGAAATTTTTGAAAAGATGAGAAAGAATTTACTGATGCTGGCTGTCATTCTCTTGACCGCCCTGATGGCTAATGCCGAAACGAGTCAAACTGTTACTGCTACCCTTAACCACGACGGGAATGCGACGACCTTCATGGGTGGTAACGGTATGAGAGACGCTCTCAATGCCGCTGTTGATGGAGATGCCATCATCCTGTCCCCCGGTACCTTTAATGCCGCTGATATCAAGAAGGCTGTCACCCTGCGCGGTGCGGGCGCAACGATGCTCTCGCTTCCTGGTGATTCCATCCAGCCTACCGATGCCACTTATATCACCGGTGAAATGAGCATCAATATCGAATCCACCGAGGGCAAACTTGCTATTGAAGGCATCCAGTTTAATAACAGAGTGTCTTTTGTCAAGGCTCCTGCAGTCGATGTTTTCAAAACCCGTATATCCGAGGTAACTCGAATTGATAAGAATGTAGCTTCCATTAACTTTACCCATTGTCTCCTTTATATTAATGAATCACACATGAACGAGCATACCACAATGGTTAACACTGTGGCATATCTCAGTTATCTTAATCCTTGGGTAAATGCTTTGAACTGTATGTTGATTGGCAATCGTTATGACACTTTCAGCGCTTATTCTTCATATTCAGGTGGCGGTCAGCTTACGAATTGCATTATTACGTTTGAAAATGATCACTCCATTTCTATGAAGTTGTCGTCAAACTGTACGGCCTATAATTGTGTTGCATGCTGTAAAGCAAGCTACAATGATTGGAATCTGATTAAAGACTTCTTTGAGTATAGCTACAATGGTACGAATCAGGTAGTTAATGGCGTGTCCATGTTTAATGCCGAGGATGCTGTGCCCGTTTATCCCTTCTACTTGACTGAGGATGCTGCTGCACAGTATCTGGGCAATGACGGCACTCAAGTGGGTATCCATGGCGGTTCGCTGCCCATCGACCCGATTCCCGATAACCTACTGGTGACCAAGTGCAATATCGCACCCAAGACCACGGCCACAGGCAAGTTGCAGATTGAAATCCAAGTGTCCACCGCTAAGTAATCATGCCAGCCATGAGAAAAATAGCCATATTATTCATCACCGCATTGCTGTGCTTGCCAGCGTTCGCCCAAGAGGTGGAGACAGTCACGGGTTATGACTTTGAGTGCCTCATCGACGGCGTCAGCTTCAAGCAAGGCAGCCTGCCGCCTGGTGGTGGAAACGCCACATGGCAGGTTGATGCAGCCTCGTTGTCGGCAGGTATGCACCATGTGCAGATGCGGCTCATGCAGCATTTGTCATCAGGCATCAGTGCAACGGCTGTATATGAGTCGCTGTGCTACCGCATCGGCGATGCTGCCAGCCATGAGGTGACGGCCACCTGCCGAGTCGATGGTAAGGTGTATAAGACTGCCACAGTGCCCACTAACGGCGCGTGGACAACGTGGACACTGGACTTGAATGATATTCCTGAGGGTTTGCACCACGTCAACGTGATGATTGCCGACAAGGACCGTGAGGGAATCGTCTCGACAACATCCTATGACGCCGTGTGCTATCGTCCTGGATCGGGTGCGAATCATGAGGTGACCGGCACCTGCTATGTTGACGGCCAGGTATTCAAGACCGCGACGTTGCCCACCGACGGCTCCAAGCAGACGTGGGTGCTCGACCTCTCATCGCTGCCCGAGGGACTCCACCATGTGCAGGTCAATATTGACGACAAGAACAAGGAAGGCATTGTGGCTACCTCGGTTTATCAAGCCATGTGCTACTTGCCCACTACGGGCGCGAGTCACGATGTGACCGCCACCTGCTGGGTCGATGGCGAGGTGGTGAAGCAAGAGAAGCTCAACACCAATGGCGAGAGCCAGATGTGGACGCTTGACTGGTCGGATATCCCCGTCGGCCTGCATCAGGTGCGTGTGGACATTGTCGATAAGGACAAGCAAGGCTTCGTCAGGACCTCACGCTATCAGGCCATGTGCTACCGTGTCAACAACGAGGAGAGCCACGAGGTGACCGCCGCGTTCTATGTGGATGGCAACTTGGTGAAGCAGCAGGCTGTCCGTACCGATGGCGAGGTGCAGACCATTATGCTCAACTTGTCCAACTTGCATGAAGGTACTTATCCCATCAGGGTGGAAATCGTTGATAAGGATAGTTGGGGCTTTGTCACGGTCGACATTTATGAGTCGGAATTCTATACCATGGGTTATGAAATCTATGACGTAAACGGCGACGGCTCTATCAACATCGGTGACATTAGTGCCCTCGTGGATGCGATACTCGATGGTGAGTTCTCGGACGATTCTGACCTGAATGGTGATGGAGTAGTTAACATCTCGGATATCAATGTGCTCATTGCCTTTATCATAGGCTCGTAACGGATAGGATATCATACAATTGAATCGGGTGGGAAAACAGAGTTCCTCACCCGATTCTATGTTTTTGAGGCAAAATGACCGAAAATAGTGGTTAAGTACTTTTTCTCACAAAAAACTTTTGCTTTTTCTGGATGTTTTTTGAAATATTATTCGTAATTTTGCCGCCATACAAGGAAATGTAACTACTTATTAACCATTAACTACATCCGTGTTTATGAAAATCTCAAAACTTTTCTTTCTTGCTGCTCTGGCAGCAACGTCGTTGAGTGCTAGCGCCGGTAATGTCGATGCTACTGCAGCCCGTGCAGCAGCCGCCCGCTTCCTGCAGCACAATTCATCAGCTACTTTCAAGGCTGCACCCGCATCAGCCATCCAGTTGGCTTATACCGAGGCTTCGAAGGTTGAGGGCAACGACTACTATGTGTTCAACTTCGACGGTGGCGGTTGGGTGATTATCGCCGGTGATGACCACGCCAAACAGGTGCTTGCTTATGGCGACAAGGGCAACTTCGACCTGAACGATATGCCCGCCAGCATGAAGGGTCAGCTGAAATTGTACAAAGACCAGATCGAGGCCTTGAAGGCTTATAAGGGGCAGCTTACTCCCAATAAGGCCCCCAAGCGCATCAATCCCGTTCAGCCCCTGACCAAGAGCACTTGGGGCCAGAACGAGCCCATGGACCGCTTTACTCCGATGAAGAACGGGGAGCATACTGCTGTTGGTTGTGGCCCTCTGGCTATGGCCCAGATTATGTACTACTGGAAATACCCCGAGGGCAGTGCAGCCATGAGTTCCTACTATGTTTATGGTGGCGCGGGTACCGTTTCTGCACTTGAAGCAACCACGTTTGAATATGACAAAATGCTCGATGCTTACACCATCTTCAACCCTGAGACGAACGGTGTGGCGCTGGGAACCTACACCGAGGAACAGGCCTTGGCTGTTGCCACATTGTGCCGCTATGCCGGTCATGCCTGCAAAACGCGCTATGGCAATTCCGGCACTTCGTCGGGCGCTTACTCCTATGATCAGCTGGATGCATTCAAGTTCTTTGGTTACGACGAGGGTGCTCAGTTGATTGGCATCGATCCTTCCTATTACTGCTCCAACTTTGGCCACAAATACACCAAGGAAGAATGGCTGGACCTGATCAACGTGGAACTTGAAGCCAGTCGCCCGGTTGCTTATCACAATGTTGATTTCATTGATGGCCATGCTTGGGTGGTGGACGGTATTGATGCCGATGGTCTGCTCCACATGAATTGGGGCTTCTATGAGAGATTCAACGGTTGGTTCCAGCTCGATGCTCTCTCATTCCACCCCTACGGCGATGATGAGGTGTGGAACTTCAGCGGCAGTTCCAATGAGATGATTATCAACCTGTTCCCTTATGAGGGTTATGTAATCCCCGGTGACGAGCCCGAGGTGGTGATGGGTGACGTTGACGGTGACGGCAATGTCGGCATCGGTGACATCACTGCTCTGCTTGACTATCTCCTGTCGGATAATACGACCAATATCAACGTTGATGCAGCCGATATGGATGGCAGTGGCATTATCAACGTCGGCGATGTCGCCGATTTGATTGACTTCCTGCTGACCCTCGAGTAATCATCGACTCTGATTGATAGCTCCAATCAACAATGCGATGGGCTGGAATCCGATATCGATTCCGGTCCATCGTTTTAAGTCGTCAGTTGTCAATGACATCAGCATTCAACCAAAAACTGAAAACCAAAAACTGAAAACTGAAAACTGAAAACCAAAAACTGAAAACAGTTTTTTCTACCATTGGCTTCACCGAAGGCGGACGGCGTCTCGACATAAAAAAAAGAATGAATTCTTTTTGTTCTGTGCTCGACTTGCAGTACCTTTGCCCCGCCTTTTAGAAAGAGGTATAGATTATCACCAATGAAAGAGACCGAAAAACCTGAAAAAGGGAATCAAATTATAGAACAGGCGGCACAGGCCGAGTACAAGTACGGCTTTGTGACCGACATCGAGACCGAGGTCATCCCTAAGGGGCTGGACGAGGATGTGGTGCGCCGCATCTCGGCCCTGAAGGGTGAGCCCGAGTGGTTGTTGGAGTTCCGTCTGAAGGCTTACCGCCACTGGCTGACCTTGAAGGCCCCCAACTGGGGCCACGTTCACGTGCCCGAAATCGACTACCAGGACATCAGCTACTATGCCGCACCGCGCCACAAGAAGGAGGGCGAGGCCAAGGAGATTGACCCCGAGTTGAAGAAGACTTTCGACAAGCTGGGCATCCCCCTGGAGGAGCAGATGCGCCTGAGCGGTATGGCCGTGGATGCTGTGATGGACAGCGTGAGCGTCAAGACGACCTATCGCGAGCGTCTGGCAGAGCTGGGCGTCATCTTTTGCTCCATCAGCGAGGCCGTGAAGGACTATCCTGACCTGGTGCGCAAGTACCTGGGCAAGGTGGTGCCTTATACCGATAACTTCTATGCCGCCTTGAACTCGGCAGTGTTCAGCGACGGCTCGTTTGTGTATATCCCCAAGGGCGTGCGTTGCCCGATGGAGCTGTCTACCTATTTCCGCATCAATGCTGCCCAGACGGGCCAGTTTGAGCGCACGCTCATCGTGGCCGACGATGACGCCTACGTGTCCTATCTGGAGGGCTGCACCGCTCCCATGCGTGACGAGAACCAGCTGCACGCCGCCATCGTCGAGATTATCGTCGAGGACCGTGCCGAGGTCAAGTACAGCACCGTGCAGAACTGGTATCCCGGTGACAAGGACGGCAAGGGCGGTATCTATAACCTGGTGACCAAGCGCGGATTGTGCCGCGGCGACCACAGCAAGCTGTCGTGGACCCAGGTCGAGACCGGCAGCGCCATCACGTGGAAGTATCCCAGCTGTGTGCTCAAGGGTGACCACTCGGTGGGCGAGTTCTACAGCGTGGCGCTGACCAACAACTGGCAGGAGGCCGACACGGGCACCAAGATGATTCATCTGGGCAAGAACTCGACCAGCACCATCGTGAGCAAGGGCATCAGCGCCGGCCACAGCCAGAACAGCTACCGCGGTATGGTCAAGATAGCTCCCAAGGCGACCGGATGCCGCAACTTCACCCAGTGTGACAGCCTGCTGCTGAGCGACACCAGCGGAGCCCACACCTTCCCCGTGATTGAGGTGGGTAACGACACGTCGGTGGTCGAGCATGAAGCAACGACGAGCAAAATCAACGAGGACCAGATTTTCTACTGCAACCAGCGCGGCATCTCGACCGAGGATGCCGTGGGACTCATCGTCAACGGCTATGCCAAGGAGGTGATGGCCAAGTTGCCGATGGAATTTGCCGTCGAAGCCCAGAAACTCCTCAGCGTCTCGCTCGAGGGCGCCGTGGGATAACAACAGATACCAGATAATAGATATTAGATAATAAATAACAGATAGATAGAGTTTTAGGCGACAGTATTCATACTTATAACTTACAACTCAAAACTTACAACTACAAGATGTTAGTCATTAAGGATTTACAGGCCTCGATTGAGGATAAGCAGATATTGAAGGGCATTAACCTGACGGTCAATCCCGGTGAAGTGCATGCCATCATGGGCCCTAACGGCTCGGGCAAGAGTACCCTGAGCGCCGTGCTGACGGGTAATCCCGCCTACACGGTGACCGGTGGCAGTGTCGAGTTCTATGGCAAGGACCTGCTGGCGCTCTCTCCCGAGGACCGAGCTCATGAAGGTCTGTTCTTGAGTTTCCAGTATCCTGTCGAGATTCCCGGTGTGTCGATGGTCAACTTCATGCGCACCGCATTGAACGAGAAGCGCAAATACTTCGGCCAGGAACCGCTGAGCGCTGCCGACTTCCTGAAGCTCATGCGTGAGAAACGCAGCATCGTGCAACTCGACAACAAACTCGCTTCGCGTGCCGTTAACGAGGGTTTCTCGGGCGGTGAGAAGAAGCGCAACGAGATTTTCCAGATGGCGATGCTCGAGCCCAAGTTGAGCATTCTCGACGAGACCGACAGCGGTCTGGACATCGATGCCCTGCGCGTTGTTGCCAGCGGTGTGAACACGCTCAAGAGCAAGGACAACGCCACCATCGTCATCACCCACTACCAGCGCCTGCTGGACTACATCAAGCCCGATTTCGTTCACGTGCTGTACAAGGGCCGCATCGTCATGAGTGCCGGTCCCGAACTGGCACTGGAACTCGAGGAGAAGGGTTATGACTGGATTAAGGAACAAGTCGATTCACAGCAATAAGGACAGATGAACGCACTCCAGCAATATATCGACTTGTTTGATGAGAGCCGCGCCCTTATCGAGGAACAGTCGCCAGCGGTGCTGAACATGCTGCGAGAGAAGGCTCGCGAGCAGTTGGCAACCGCACGTTTGCCGCGCAAGGGTAGCGAGGACTACGAGGCCAGCGACCTTGAAGCGGTGTTTGCCCATGACTATGGCGTGAACGTCAACCGTCTGCCCTTTGATGCTGACCTGGGCGAGACGTTCCATTGCGACGTACCCAATATGAGCACTTGCCTGTACTATGCCAGCAATGACGCCTTCCACAGCAGCCCGACGGCCGAGCGCAACATCGGCCAGGTGGTGGTGGAGCCCTTCAGCATGGCTGCAGTGGACTATCCCGAGCTGATGAACGACTACTACGGCAAGTTGGCACGTCTTGACGACCCCACCGTGGCCCTCAATAGCCTGTTGGTTCAGGACGGTCTGTTCATTTATGTGCCCGATGGTGTAGTGGCCGAGCGCCCCATCCAGCTGGTCAATATCTTCAATGCCGCGCTCGACATGATGGTGCAGCGCCGTCTGCTCATCATCGTGGGCAAGAACGCCGCCATCAAGCTGTTGGCATGTGACCACACCCAGAGCCCCGACTACCATTATTTGAACAATCAGGTGGTCGAGATTGTTGCCATGCAGGGCAGCACGGTGGACTATTACGATATGGAGGAGAGCACACCGCTGACCAACCGCGTGTCGTCCATCTATGTGGACCAGCATGAGGGCAGCAATGTGCTCATCGACGGCATCACGCTCACCAATGGTTTCACCCGCAACAACTACCATGTTGAGGTTAACGGCGAACATGCCGAGACCCATCTGTTGGGCATGACCATCGCCAGTGGCGAGCAGCATGTAGACAGCCACACTTTCATCAGCCACAACGCACCCCGTTGCCACAGCAACGAGATGTTCAAGTATGTGCTTAACGATAAGGCAGTCGGTGCCTTTGCCGGCAAGATTCTGGTGCAGCCTGGCTGCCCGCGTGTCGAGGCCTATCAGGGCAACCGCAACCTGTGCGGCGCCCCCACGGCCAAGATGTACACCAAGCCGCAACTCGAGATTTACACCGACGATGTGATGTGTTCCCATGGTTCGGCTGTGGGTCAGCTCGACGAGGATGCGTTGTTCTATATGCGCACTCGCGGTATCGGCATTGACGAGGCACGTCGTCTGCTGATGCAGGCCTTTGTCGCCGATGTCATCGACGGCGTACGCCTGGATGCCCTCAAGGACCGCCTGCACTACCTGGTTGAAAAGCGATTTTCAGGCACGTTGAGCAACTGCGGTAACTGTATGGCTGCATGTAAGAAAAGTTAGGAGTTAGAAGTTAGGAGTTAGTAATTAGGCGTTAGGCATTAGGCGTTAGGCATTAGGCATTAGGCGAAGTAATCTTACTTAAAACTAAGTAGAAAATGGACATCAACAAAATACGCGAGGATTATCCCATCCTGCAACGCCAGATAGAGGGCAAGCCGCTTATCTATTTTGATAATGCGGCCACCTCTCAGACGCCGCGTCCCGTGGTGGATGCCATCGAACGGATGTATTTCCACTACAAGGCCAATGTGCACCGCGGTGTCCACACCTTGTCACAGGAAGCTACCGACCTGGTGGAGCAGACGCGCGAGAAGGTGCGTGCATTCATCAATGCAGGCAGCATCGAAGAGGTGATTTTCACGCGTGGCACGACCGAGGGCATCAATCTCGTGGCATCGTCCTTCGGGCAGATGCTGGAGAACGGCGACGAGATTATCGTCACCGTGATGGAGCACCACAGCAACATCGTGCCCTGGCAGCTCATCGGCCAGCGCAAGCGTGTGACACTGCGCGTGGTGCCTATCGATGACAGTGGTCAGGTGGATATGCAGGCCTACGAGGACCTGTTCAGCGACAGCACGCGCTTTGTCGCCATCGCCCATGTTTCCAATGTACTGGGAACGGTCAATCCCGTCAAGGAGATGATTGCCATCGCGCACCACCATGGCGTGCCCGTACTCATTGACGGAGCCCAGGCTGCACCCCATGTCAAGGTTGATGTGCAGGACCTGGATTGTGACTTCTATGCTTTCTCGAGCCACAAGATGTACGGCCCCGCCGGTGTCGGCATCCTGTACGGAAAGCGCCGCTGGTTGGAGGCCATGCCGCCATACCAGGGTGGGGGAGAGATGATTGGGCAGGTGTCGTTTGAACGCACCACCTTTGCCGACCTGCCGTTTAAATTTGAGGCCGGAACTCCCGATTTCGTGGATATCGCCGCCTTTGGTGCCGCGATTGATTACATCAACAATTTGGGAATTGACGCGATAGCAGCTCATGAGCATGAACTGCTGTCTGCCGCAGTCGAGGGATTGCAGGGGATTGACGGTATCCGTCTATTTGGCACTGCTCCCGGCAAGAGCGGCGTGGTATCGTTCCTGGTGGGTGATATCAACAGCTATGACATGGGCCTGCTGCTCGACAAACTGGGTATCGCCGTACGCACGGGCCACCATTGCGCCCAGCCGTTGATGGCGCGCTATGGCGTATCGGGCATGGTGCGGGCATCGTTTGCCGTCTATAACACGCTCGATGAGGTAGCTGCCTTTGTAGCTGCCACGCGCCGCGTCGCCGACATGCTGCGCTGATTTGTTACTGACATGTACTCCTGACAATTTTCAGCAATCCATTTTTCAGAATAAAAACAGGAAAGGCGAGGTTCACACCCTGCCTTTTCCTTTTTTTAGTGTTCTGAAGCCTAAATTTTTTACTAAACCCAGATGCTCATGGTAAATAGATAAGTAATAAACAAGCCTAAAACAATGTTATGTTTATGATCAACAAAGATAGGTGATAGAATGTGTACTTCGCAAATTAATTCTATCAATAGGCTTTTTTTTTCGGTAAATGGTGTAATTCCGAGCCTGTTGAGCAAAAATATGAAGGATTGATGATTGGCCGAAAGACTGCCGATAGCTTAAGGCTTGGGCTGATAGTTGCGTCCGGCTACCGAGCACAAGAAGCCTCTTCCCAGCAGAGAGGCGAGAATTCCGATTTTATTTTTACGACGCACCTGGGAATCCAGCAGGCATTGGCAACGCAGCCGCTTGATACCTGCCCAGCAGCGGTTTTGCAGCTGGCTGTAGTCTTGTGAATGGTCTTGTTGGCTGAGCAGCAGGATGTTGAAATAGGCGCTCAGCAGGCGACTGCGTGCCGCTTTGAGGTATTGCGGGTCCTCATTCTGCATTTGCTGTTCCAGTTGCTCACACACGTCGAGCACCGCAGTGCGCCGTGGCGAGAACACCCTCATGCTGTTGCTCTGATGCTGGCGGTAGCCATATAATGGCTGGGCAATGCTGGCAACGGTCGTGCAATGGCGCAGCAGGGGGTAAATGATGGCAAGGTCCTCGTAGATGATGCCAAGCGGGAAACGTATTCCGTCAAACAGTGATGCCTTGAACAGTCGTCCCCAGGGCGAATGGGTCAGGCCCTGCTGATACAGGACGGCAAGGATGGCCTCTTGCTGGCTGAAACACTTGATGCTGCCTGTTGTCGATGCCGGGGGAAAGGCAGGTGCGTCGCCATAGAAGGGGATGTACCCGCCCACAGCGATTTCGGCACCAGTCTGCCGCATGACATCGAGCAGTGTCGTGATGAACTCGGGATGAAGGACATCATCACTGTCCACCATCGTGAGCAGTTGGCCGTTCATGGCATCGAGGGCAGCGTTGCGGGCCGCCGAATGTCCTCCGTTGGTCTGATGGATAACGCGGATGCGCCCGTCGCGCTGCGCCCATCGGTCACACAGTGTGCCAGTGCCATCGGTGCTGCCATCATCCACAATGATAATTTCGAGATGACGGTAGCTCTGGGCTACAATGCTCTTGATGCACTGGTCCAGAAAAGCCTCCGCATTATAGGCGGGTACGATGACCGATATGAGCGGCTCCTGTTCCATTTGAAAAATAGTTGCTATAGAATCTATAGTAAATATAGACGCTATAGCAACTATTGATGATTTATTTCACTTTCCACTCAAAGCCGTCCTTGGTGTCCTTGACTTCGAAACCAAACTCGGCGAGCTTATCACGGATGAGATCGCTGGTTGCCCAGTCCTTGGCGGCCTTGGCATTGCGGCGCATTTCGAGCAGCAGGTCAACGGCCTGGCGGTAAGGCTCCAGGTTCACGCTGTCGCCACCGGCGGCATTGTCGCGGATGCCCAGCACGTCAAACAGATAGGTCTGGAAGACGCTCTTGAGCTCGTCAATGTCGGCCTGGCTCAGGGTGGCGTTTCCGTCATTGGCCTGGTTGATGACCTTGCAGGCGTCAAACAGGGTGGCGATGACGGTCGGCGTATTCAGGTCGTCGTTCATCGCGTCGGCACAACGCTGGCGGTAGTTGTCCAGCGTGAGTGACGACTGCGGTGCAGCGCTCAGGGCATTCAGGCGGTGCCATCCGTCGAGCATGCGCTCCAGGGCTTTCTCGGCAGCCTGCAGGGCTTCGTTGCTGAAGTCCACGGTGCCGCGGTAGTGTGCCTGAAGGATGAAGAAGCGGATGGTCATGGGCGAATAGGCCTGAGTCAGTGCGGGGTGGTCGCCCGTGAAGAACTGCTCCAGGGTGATGAAGTTACCCAGCGACTTGCCCATCTTCTGCCCGTTGATGGTAATCATGTTGTTGTGCATCCAGTAATGCACCATCTCGTCGCCCTGGCTGGCAACGGCCTGTGCAATCTCGCACTCGTGGTGCGGGAACACCAGGTCCATGCCGCCACCGTGGATGTCGAAATGCTTGCCCAGGTATTTGCGTCCCATGGCTGTGCACTCGCAGTGCCAGCCGGGGAAACCGTCGCTCCAGGGCGACGGCCAGCGCATGATGTGTTCGGGCTGTGCCTTCTTCCACAGGGCAAAATCGGCCTGGTTGTGCTTCTCGCCCACGCCTTCGAGTTCGCGGCTGGCGTTGAGGATGTCATCGAGGTCACGTCCTGACAACACACCGTAGCGGTGGTCGCGGTTATAGGCCTCGATGTCAAAATAGACGCTGCCGTTGCTCTCGTAGGCATAGCCATTGGCCATTATCTGCTTGACGAGTTCTTCCTGCTCGATGATGTGTCCCGTGGCGTGGGGCTCGATGCTGGGAGGCAGCACGTTCAGGGCCTGCATGGCGGCGTGGTAGCGGTTGGTGTAGTACTGTGCCACTTCCATGGGCTCAAGCTGCTCGAGGCGTGCCTTCTTGGCAATCTTGTCCTCGCCCTCGTCAGCGTCATGCTCCAGATGGCCCACGTCGGTGATGTTGCGCACATAGCGCACCTTGTAGCCCAGCTGTTGCAGATAGCGGAACAGCACGTCGAATGTGATGGCCGGGCGGGTGTGGCCCAGATGGGGGTCACCATAGACCGTGGGGCCGCACACATACATGCCCACCATGGGCTCATTCAACGGCTTGAAGTGCTCCTTCCGCCTCGTGAGGGTATTGTAGATGAACAATGGATGTTCCATTATTTTCAGTTTTCAGTTTTCAGTTTTAAGTACGATTACTTACGCCTAAAACTTAACTCCTGACTCCTATCAGGATTAGGCCTGTCCCTTGGGCAGGGGGAAATCCATGATGTTGCTGTTGCCGGCGGGGCGGTTCAGCTTGATTTCACCGAAGTTGCTCTCGTAGCGCTGGATGTTCTCCTGGAGGGCAAACATCAGCTCCTTGGCATGCTGGGGAGCCATGATAATGCGGCTCTGTACACGTGCCTGGGGCATATTGGGTCCGCGCAGAATCATATCAATGAAGAAATCATTGGGGCCATGCGCAATCATTGCCATGTTGGCGTAGCGGCCTTGCAACTCTTCCTTGGGAATTTCAATTTTAATCTGGTTTTTGTTCTGATTTTCGTTTGCCATAATGTCTTTAATTTAAAAGTTTTCAGTTTTCAGTTTTCAGTTTTTCAGTTGAGTGCGGATGCCGCTGACAACTGACGACTGATGACTGAAAACTATTTAATAAAATCGTAATATTCAGTGTCGGGGAATGTCACGTCGTTGATGTGTAGCCTGAGGCAACGGAACGACGGACGTTTCCACAGTGCTCCCACGTTGAACGAGGCATAACAGTCGCGCCAGAAGGTGCCGCTCACGCCTCGCAGCCCGTGTGCGAGGTAGCAGTGCACGGTGTCGTCGCTCAGGGTGTTGCCGTCGGCAACAAGCATCAATGTGCGGCTCTTGCCCGTGTATTCCACCTGGCAATGCAGGTTGATGAATTCACCGGTGCGCCACAGGCTACGCAGTTTCACCTCGTGTCGGGGGAGGCTGTCGGGACCGTCCATCGTCATGCGTATCGAGTCGCTGAAGATGGCGTTGCAGCCGTACACGTTAATGTCGCGGCGGTTGCCTGTCGCCTTGTCGGCAAAATCGTATCGCAGCATCACGCGCTGATGGGCCTTGGCATCCTTGCTGATGTCTATGCCCGACTGCAGTGTGACAGCTGCCGAGTCGCCGTGGCCCAGGTATTCAAACACCGCACCGATGTCGTTCTGTCCCATATAGGTCACGATGTCATATCGGTAGTCGGTGTAGGCACGGTCGATGTCATCCTGCTTGTCACAGGAAGCCAACGTCATCAGCGCCAGCATCAGCAATATGGGCAGGTGTCGCAGGGTTTTCATCGTCATTGTACTGTATTGGTGCGAATGGTCTGGTCAACAATCATGCCGTCGCGCATGTGCAGCGTTCGGTCGGCTTGTGCAGCAAGGCCCTCGTCATGGGTCACGATGATGAAGGTCTGCCCCAGGTCGTCACGCAACTCAAAGAAAAGGCGGTGCAGTTCCTGCTTGTTCTGACTGTCGAGGCTGCCCGACGGCTCGTCGGCAAGTATGACCTTGGGGCTGTTAATCAGGGCACGAGCCACCGCCACGCGCTGGCACTCGCCGCCGCTGAGCTGTGACGGCTTGTGGTCCAGACGGTCGGCCAGGTGCATGCGTTCCAGCAGTTGTCGTGCACGCTCCATGGCATCGTGACGGTTGTCTCCTCCAAGCAATGCCGGGATGGCGACGTTCTCGAGCATGGTGAACTCAGGCAGCAGCTGGTGGAACTGGAACACGAAGCCGATGTTGCGGTTGCGGAAGTGTGCCAACTCGCGGTCCTTGAGGCGCAGCACGTCCAGGCCCTCGTAGCGCACTTCGCCCTGCTGCGGCGTGTCGAGCGTGCCGATAATCTGCAGCAGCGTCGTCTTGCCTGCTCCGCTGGGCCCTACGATGGACACAATCTCGCCCTGGGTGATGTCGAGGTCCACCCCTCGCAACACCTCCAGGTCGCCATACCGTTTCACTATGTTCCTTGCCTCAATCATTCATGTGCAGATTGCAATTGAAGGGCAAAGGTAGTAATTTTTTTTGTTTAAGCTGCCAGTTTTGGGTTTAAAGTGAGTTTCCTGGTGATATGCTTGAATCATTTCTTAAAAAAACTCCTGTGCCTATAGGTACAGGAGGGCAGCACCATGGAAAAATCAAAATAAATTTTGTTTTCCGCTCGACTTGCACTACCTTTGCCTGCAGCGAAGGTAGGCGGTGCCTTGGGAAAATCGAAATAAATTTTGTTTTCCGCTCGGCTTGCACTACCTTTGCCGACTAAGAGCTTAGAAGAGATGAATAAATTGAAAAGAACTGTGCGTAACCAGGTCCTCCGTCCGATAGCCATGACGGTGTTTCGGGTGTTTCCTGATTTAGCCGCATCATTCCGTCTGCGCAAGGAAATGGCTAGCAACTGTCGCGAAGCCGACAGGTTTTTTGACAAAAGACCGACATTACCCGAGGGCGCCTCGCGTGAGGACTGTGAGCAGGCGATGCAGAAGCATTCGGTAGATATATCAGAGTATCTGTACCAATATGAATTCTACAAGTTGACGGAGCAGCAGCGGGATGAATTCCTGTCGCGTTCCGCAATGCGGGCCTTGGCCTACAAGCTGCGCATGAAGTTCCCCAACGATTCCTTGGGTCTTCCCCGATTCAAGGAACAATATTTGGGACGTTATACCGAGCTGGGGTTCATCCACCGCCGGTGGCTGTATGTGCCCGAGAGCTCTTATGAGCAATTCGCAGAACTGCTCAGTTCAGTGGACTGTATCATGAAACCTGCCGATGGCAGCCTAGGCATCGGTGTGCAAAAAATAACCAGGCTTGATGACCCGCAACTGCTCAAGGCATTGTATGAAAAGTGTGTCCGCGGCAAGATGCTGCTTGAGGAGTGTGTGAGAGGCTGCGATGAGCTGCAGGCATTTCACCCCGAGTCTCTCAATACCATCCGCTTTGTGACGATGGCTTTTCGAGGACGGGCGATGGCGTTTGGCGCTTTCTTCCGTGTTGGGGTGGGCGACATGATTGTTGACAATGCCCATGCCGGAGGACTGTTTGCCCACATCGACATCAATACCGGTGTCATCGACAGTGAAGCCATTTCGACCAATGGCCTGCGGGTAGAAAAGCATCCTGACACAGGCTTGCAGATTAAGGGCGCCCGGATTCCACACTGGGACGAGGTTGTCGAGTACTGTGTGAATGCCGCTCGCCAAACCAAAAACATCATTACCGGATGGGATGTCGTCGTTAACGATAAGGGGCAGGTTGAGATGATTGAGGCCAACAACCGACCGGATTTTGACCTCATGCAATCGCCGCTGCAGGTCGGCTTGAAACGCCAAGTGCTTGACTCCCTGAGCGAATTGATTGGACAGGAAATCAAACTGTGACAACCTTCCTGCACGGATTAAAAAGTAGCTGAAAAATAAATATTCAGAAAAAACTGCTGTTGCAGGGGTACAATATGCCAGATAATCACTACCTTTGCAGCCACGTTTTTAATCACATATACTAACAGTGGAAAGTTTTGGGCTGCTTGCAACCACTTGAAAAAATGCTAAAATGCGATAACCTACGTTTTTTCCGGTTTCTTTTTTAGCGTTCATTTTCCACAAAAAATGAATTGTTTTTTGGTACAATGAACAGTAAGAAAAATTTTCTTTTCACGTCGGAGAGCGTGTCTGAAGGGCACCCCGACAAGGTCGCTGACCAGATCAGCGACGCCATCCTTGACAAGTTCCTTGCCTTTGACCCCCATGCTCATGTGGCATGCGAGACGCTGGTGACTACGGGCCAGGTCGTTATCTCGGGCGAGGTGACTACCAATGTGTACATCGACTTGCAGCGCACGGCGCGCGAGATGATTAACAAGATTGGCTACACCAAGAGTGAATATCAGTTTGACGGCAACTCGTGTGGCATCCTGAACAGTGTGCATGAGCAGAGCGTCGACATCAAGCAGGGCGTGGACAACGCCGAGGACAACCGTGAGGACCAGGGTGCCGGCGACCAGGGCATGATGTTCGGCTATGCCTGCAACGAGACGCCCAACTACATGCCGTTGACACTTGACCTCGCGCATGCCTTGATGCGTGAGCTTGCCGATATCCGTCACAATCATCTGAAACTGATGCCCTATCTGCGTCCTGATGCCAAGGCTCAGGTGACGGTAGAGTATGACGGTGATACCCATCGTCCCTTACACATCCATACCATCGTGGTGAGCACACAGCATGACGATGACGTGGACCAGAATCGCATTGCCCGCGATGTTCACGAGATTCTGATTCCCAGGACACTGGCTCACTTTGGCGACGACATCAAGGCGATGTATGACGACAATACCGAGGAGTTTGTCAATCCCACGGGCAAGTTCGTCATCGGCGGACCGCACGGTGACACGGGCCTGACGGGTCGCAAAATCATCGTGGACACCTATGGCGGACGCGGAGCCCACGGCGGTGGCGCCTTCAGTGGCAAGGACCCCAGCAAGGTGGACCGCAGTGCAGCCTATGCCTGCCGCCACATTGCGAAGAACGTGGTAGCTGCCGGCATCGCCGATGAAGCGCTGGTTCAGGTGGCTTATGCCATCGGGCGTGCCGTGCCTGTAAGCTTCAATATCCACACCTATGGCACGAGCCACGTGAACATGAGCGACGCAGAGATTGCCGATATCCTGAAGGAAATGTTCGACCTGAGGCCTGCTGCCATCATCCGTGACCTGAAGCTGCTGAATCCCATCTATACCGAGACGGCAGCCTATGGGCACATGGGCCGCAAGTATGAACTGAAGGTGAAACGATTTGAGTCGCTCTACAACGAGACCAAGGAGGTCGAGGTAGAACTCTTCACCTGGGAAAAACTCAACCGCACCGAGGCTCTGCGAGCTGCCTTCGGTCTCTCGTAATCCTCTCGCAGAATGACGCTGTGTCATAATTGCTACATGGTAATATAACCGTGCTTTCGCACGGGAAAGCTTGTGCAAACTGAAGGCAAACGAGTTTGCTCGATTTGCTGAAG
>CACZNH010000023.1 GCA_902782465.1 uncultured Bacteroidales bacterium | reverse complement strand
GGTGAACTCGCTCGACGAGCTGTTGCGCAGCGTCAGAGAGCTCTGCACGTCGAGCAACGAGGGCAGGTAGGCGGTGTTGTTGTAGCCCATGACCCAGAACAGCGTCATCACCACCAGTACGGTGCCGATGCCTGCGGGCCAGATGCCCTGCTTGTAGTCGCCCTTCATCAGCGTCTTGCCCACGCCGTAGAGCACCATCACCACGCCGATGAGCAGGATGATGAGCGCCCACCACATGGCCAGGTAGTTGTGCAGGTACTTGTAGGGCACCCACTGGGCATTGCCGCTGTCGTCATAGCCCACGCCTGCCGAGGTGAGGATGACCACCACCACGGCGATGAACAGGGGCACGAACACGCCCGCGTTGACCAGCAGCAGGTGGCGCTGGCTGGCGTTGACCTCGTCATCGTTGATGTTGTTGATGAAATAGAGCGATGCCAGCGTGCGTGCCAGGAAGAAAACCATCACGCCGAACAGCAGGTTCTTCCAGCAGAAGATGGCCTCGATGCCGTGCTGCGGTCCCCACTGAGAGATGGTCGCTGCCTGCACGTTGAGGATGTTGCTCTTGGTCACCGTGAACTCGGCACCGAAGAACATCGTCGCCACAGCCACGCCCAGCAGCACGGGACCAAGGATGCCGTTGATGAGCAACAGCGTGTCGTAGAAGCGCGAGCCGTAGATGTTGCCGGGTTTGGAGCGGTATTCATAGCTGATGGCCTGGATGACAAAGCTGAACAGGATGAGCATCCACAGCCAATAGGCACCGCCAAAGCTGGTGCTGTAGAACAGCGGGAACGATGCGAAAAAGGCACCGCCAAAGGTTACCAGTGTGGTGTAGGTCAGTTCCCACTTGCGGCCCATCGAGTTGATGAGCAACGCGCGCTTGTCGGGCTTGGCATAATGGATGAGCATCGACTGGCCACCCTGCACCATGAGCAGGAACACCAGCAAGGCGCCCAGCACCGACATGATGAGCCACCAGTAATTTTGTAACAGATTATATGTTGTCATGTCTTGGGTCCTCCTTTCTTAATCGTTAACGGTGTCTAAGTTGGTCTGCGACTTTTTGGAAATCTGCTTGCAGATGATGCCGATGTCGGCAATGAGCAGCGCGGTGAATACCACGGCAAAAATCCAGAAGGTCACCTGCACATAGCCGGCGCTCAGGTCGCTGATGGCCACCTTGTTAGGCATCAGGTCCTGGATGGTCCACGGCTGGCGTCCCACCTCGGCGACAATCCATCCGCTGGCGCTGCACAGGTAGGTCAGCGGAATGGTGATGATGGCCAGGATGTGCCACCACTTGGCCCACTTGGCCTTGTTCAGTATATTGGGCTTATAGACGAACAGCAGGGCCAACAACAGGAACAGCAGCAGGTAGCCGCCCACGGTCACCATGAAGTGGAAGGTGTAGAACGTCAGGGGCACGTTGGGGATGGCCTCCTCGGGCTTGTCGAGGTAGGCGTAGCCGAAGTGCTTGAAATCGGCATTGATGACGCCCTTGAGGCTGTCCTGCACCACGGTGTTGCCGCTGTTCATGGCGGCACTGTACTGTGCGAGCATTTCCTGCAGCTGGCGGCCGCGTTCCATGCGCTCGGCATAGGAGACGGTATTCACTTCATTGCCCTCGCTGTCATAGCTCACGCCGTTGATGATATCCTCGATGCCCGGCACAAAGGCCTTGAAATCGTGGGTGGCGAGGAATGACAGGCCGTAGGGGATGCTGATGTCGAACAGGTAGGGGTCCTGCTCGTCAAAGGCCTGCTTGGACGGGTTCAAGATACCGAATGCCACAATGGCTTGCTCGTGGTTGCCCTTGTACAGGCCCTCCATGGCGGCCAGCTTCATGGGCTGGTACTTGGCGACGGTCACGGCGCTCGTGTCGCCGGTAATCATCGTCAGCACGATGCCGATAACGCCCACCCAGGCACCCACCTTGAGGCTGCGCCAGCAGTGGTCGATGTTACGCTTCTTGAGCATCATCCAGCCGCACACGCCGCACACAAACACGCCGCCCAGCGCCCAGGCGCTCAGCACGGTGTGGAAAAACTTGCTCATCGCCATGGGCGAGAGTGCCACGGCGGCAAAGCTCGTCATCTCGTTGCGCATGGTGGCAGGGTTGAACTCGCAGCCCGTGGGATACTGCATCCACGCGTTGGCCACGAGAATCCACAGTGCCGACAGGCTGGCACCGATGGCGGTGAGCCAGGTGGCGGCCAAGTGGAACTTGGGACTCACCTTGTTCCAGCCGAAGAACATCACGGCGATGAACGTTGATTCCATGAAGAAGGCCAGAATGCCTTCCACTGCCAGCGGGGCACCGAAGATGTCGCCCACAAACCAGCTGTAGTTGGACCAGTTGGTACCGAACTCAAACTCCAGGATGATACCCGTGGCGACGCCGATGGCGAAGTTCACGCCGAAGATGGTCATCCAGAACTTGGTTGTCGCGAGCCATTTCTCGCTCTTGGTCTTGAGGTATATCGTCTCCATGATGGCGACGATGACACCCAGACCCAGCGTCAACGGCACGAACAGCCAATGGTAAATAGCCGTCAGCGCAAATTGCGCCCTCGACCAGTCAACAACATTGATTAATTCTTCCATATTATTTATTTTGTTTTAAGTTGTAAGTTGTAAGTTCTAAGTTTTAAGTTTTAAGTAATAAATGTTCCGGCTAATACAGATTAGCGATTGGTGAGTTGATGGCGCACGTATTCGGTCTTCGCCTGCTCGCTGTCACACTTGGTGTTCAGGAAATCAGGGAAAAAAAGGAATTTGATGATGACGAAGAAAATGAACAGCTTGATGCCGATGATGAGCCATAGCGTCTTGCCCACAGTCATGCTGCGGAAACCGTCATAGTACAGGTGGAAAACCCGTGACCAGAATCCTTGCTTATTCTCTTGGTTTTCACTCATAAGCCGCCAAAAGGTTAAACAACTCACAAAATTAGTGAAAAAGTTTAAAAACCCAAAACATTTGTCATTTTTTTGAACAAAAACGTGAAAATATGTACCTTTGTAGCATCATGATACTGAAGGAAGCAATAGAACAACTCAAGAGCGGCTTGGCAGGAGTCTACGAGCCACAGGAAGTGCAGGCGATGATTCGCGTCATCTGCGAGGACATCTTCAACTATGACCAGGTGGACGTTGCCCTGCGTCAGGAGAGTGAATTACCCGATTTTGCCCAGGAGCGCATCACCGACATCATTGCCCGGTTGCGCCGTCATGAGCCGTTGCAATACATCGTGGGCCACGCGCTGTTCCATGGCCACAAGTTCAAGGTGACGCCCGCCGTGCTCATCCCGCGTCCCGAGACCGAGCAGCTGGTGGACCTCATTGTCGACGAGAACCTCGCCAGCGACCTGCGGGTGCTGGATATGGGCACTGGTAGCGGCTGCATTGCCATCTCGCTGGCTCGGGCATTGAAATTCCCGCAGGTCGATGCACTGGACGTCTCGCGAGACGCCCTGGCAGTGGCTCGCGAGAATGCCGAAGCGCTCAAGGTCAGGGTGCGCTTTTTTGAGAGCGACATGCTGGCCCCGCAGCCCCCTGCACGCTATGACATCATCGTGAGCAACCCGCCCTACATCTGCTGGAGCGAGCGCGAGGCTATGGACCGCAACGTCAAGGACTATGAGCCAGGCCAGGCCCTGTTTGTCCCTGACGATGACCCACTGCTGTTCTACAAGGCCATCGCCCCCTATGCCGCCCAATCGCTGGAGCGCGGTGGACGCCTGTATCTGGAAATTAACCAGCGCTTTGGAGGTGAGATGAAGCGCCTGCTCGAGGACAATGGCTTCGACGAGGTGCGCATCATCGATGACAGCTACGGCAAGCCCCGCTTTGCCGCGGCCACCAGATAACCAAACAACAGAAATTGTCAAACAACAGGAAAGATCAAACAACGGAAAAATCAAACAACATGAACAACAAAAAACAACATGAACAACTTATAATTCTGTTGTTTATGTTGTTCAACGTTGTAAAAGTTGTTTGAAAAAGATGTAGTTGTTTGAAAAAAGAGATGTAGTTGTTTGATGTGACTATGACAAGAAAGTGATGATTGTTGACGAGAAATATATGCGTCGCGCGTTGCTGCTGGCACGCCAGGGGGCAGGCCACACGTCGCCCAATCCCATGGTGGGCGCGGTGATTGTCGGCCCCGACGGCACCATCATCGGCGAGGGGTGGCACCGCAAGTGCGGAGAGGGTCACGCCGAGGTCAATGCCGTGGCGAGTGTCAGCAATCCCAACCTGCTGCATGACAGCACGATATATGTCACCCTGGAACCCTGCTCACACTATGGAAAGACGCCGCCATGTGCCCGCTTGCTCATCGAGCGGGGCATTCCCCGTGTGGTGGTGGGAACGCTGGACCCGTTTGTCAAGGTCGCTGGGCGTGGTGTGGCAATGTTGCAAGAGGCAGGCATTGAGGTTGAAGTAGGCATGTTGGAGCAGGAGTGCCGCGACCTGAACCGCCGCTTCATGACCGCTCACACCACGGGACGCCCGTGGGTGCAGCTCAAGTGGGCACAGACCGCTGACGGCTTCATCGCCCTGCCGCCTGATGCCGGCGAGAACCCCCTGCACATGTCCACGCCCGTGACGATGCGGCTGATGCACCGCCAGCGTGCGCTGTGCGATGCCATTGTCGTGGGTGCCGCCACTGCCCGCATCGACAATCCGTCGCTTACCACCCGCCAGTGGCCCGGACGCTCACCCCTGCGTGTGGTGCTGTCGAGAAACCTGACTATCCCCGAAGACCTCAACCTGCTCACCGACTGGCTGCCCACGATTGTCTATAACGGCGTTAAGGATGAGACCCGAGGCGCCGTGCAGTATGTCAAAATGGATACCTCCGGTCCGCAGTCGTGGCTTGAAGACCTATATCGCCGCGGAGTGACCAGTGTCATGGTTGAAGGCGGCACTCAGGTGCTACAAGGGCTTATCGATGCAGGCGTGTGGGACGAAGCCCGTATCGAGGTCAGTCCCAGACGGGTAGGGCAGGGTGTCAAGGCACCCGACATTGACGGCCGTCAGGCCGCACAATGCCAAATCGACGGCAACATCATCACCTGTCTGATGCCTCGATAATTCCCATGACCTGATGCAGCTACGTTAAAAAGCCGTAAAATTGCGTGTTTTACCGTTTATTATCTTTAACGGGTGCGGCCTGTGTGCCCGTTAAATAGTACCTTTACGCCCCGAAAATGGTGACGGCAGACATTATTATAAAGAAAAATCCGGCGTGTGACCGAATTTTTTTGTAATTTTGCCGTTTGTAATAAAAGCAACGATATTAAAAACGATAATGACCAATAAAACTCTGTTATACGGTGTGTTCGCGGTGATGACGGCATTGATGTCGCTCTCAACGCTCAATTCTTGCAAGAAGAGTGATAAAGACGAACCCATCGAGACCTATAGCACAAGCATTCAGACCACACTGGTCAAGGCGTTTGGCCTGCAAGCCGACAATGATGTCCTTACCAGTCTGGATTCGGTATATTTCACCGTTGACTATGACAACGGGCTCATTTATAACGCAGACTCGCTGCCCGTGGGCACCGACATCTCGGCCCTGAAGGTGAGGATCGACTTCTACAACACCGTCAATTCCGCTGTGTTCAACATCAGCGGGGCAACCGTGCAGAGCGACACTGCCATCAATTACACTTCCTCGATGTCCACAGCGCTGGACTTCACGGGAAAGACAGTCCTGACTGTCACGTCGTATGATAAGACCCGGGTCAAGGACTACCAAATCATGGTGCTTGTCCACAAGGAAAACCCCGACTCGCTCAAGTGGAGCCAGTCGTGGCGTCGTGACCTGCCCGGGCTTTCAGCACAGACCAAGGCATTCAAGGTTGTGCGTCAGGGCGACCTGTATCGTGCCATGTCATTTGACGGCAATGGCTGTAACCTGATGACCGCAGCGGCTCCTGATGCCTCATGGACAAACCAGCAGGCCAACGTCCCCTTTGAACCGCAGATTGCATCTCTCACGGCAACGCCTCACAACCTGTTTATGCTGGACAACACAGGTGAACTGTGGATTTCGCCCGACGGTATGGCATGGACTGACTGTGGCGTGAAGTGGCACAGCTTGCTCGGCTCATACGAAGACCGTGCGCTCGGCATCATTGCCGACGGCACTGCCTATAGCCATGACGAGTATCCCCGCAGCGACAGCTTCGAGCCCACCGCTGTCGAGGACGGTTTCCCCATCGCCCACAGTTCAGACATGATTGTTACCGACAACAAGTGGGCTGTAACCCAGCAGGCTATCATCGTTGGAGGTATGGATGCCAAGGGACACCTGGTGAGCGATGTTTGGGGATATGATGGTTCGAATTGGGGCAAAATCAACAACATTCACTCGAGTGTACTGCCTGCCCTTGCCGATGCCACCTTGTTCCCCTATTACACCTTCAAGTCCCTTTCCGGTGTGCGCCGCTATGCCCGTCAATCGACATGGTATGTCATGGGCGGCAAGCTTGCTGACGGCACCCTCAACAGTAAAATCTATATGTCCAACACCGAGGGTATCACATGGACTGTTGGCGACTCGACAATCTGCCAGCCCTCTTTCATGCCCTGTTTCTATGGCGCCCAAGCGATGGTGGCCAACGAGACGCTCACCCTGGGTGGTGCTGCCAACGGTCCCCGCCGTGTGCAGGCACTGGTTACCTCATGGGATTGCCCCTTCATCTACCTGTTCGGCGGATATAACGACCGTGGCGAGTTGTTGCCCTCGGTATGGCGAGGCGTGTATAATCGCTTGACCAATGCTCCTGTCTATTAACCCCTACATGAAGAGATTCCTGTCCATAACGTTATTGACACTGCTGGTGGCACTTGTGGCACCGGCACAGCAGTACATGTACGAGGTGGGTCCCGCGTTGGGCATGACCGGGTATCTGGGAGAGTGCAATAACGGAATCCTGTTCAAGCACCCCAGTGTCACAGCGGGCGGTATTTTCCGTTACAACCACAACAGCCGCTGGGCATTTAAGGCCAACCTTAATTATGCCAACCTGCGTGGCCACAGCATGTATGATGAGAGCTGGTACCCCGACGGTGCCAATTACGTGTTCTCGTCACACCTCATCGATTTGGGCCTTACCGCCGAGTTCAATTTCCTGAACTTCGGCCGTGGTCCCGCCTACAAGAAATACAAGCCGATTTCGCCTTACATGGTGGCTGGCGTGGGTTTTGTGTTTGCCATCTGCAACGGCAACCATGCCTCGTTCACCATACCCATCGGCATCGGCGTGAAATACAAACTCAAGGAGAAAATCAACTTGGGGTTTGAATTCACCATGCGCAAGGAATTCAGTGACCGCATCGACGGTTACAGTGACTTGTTAGGCATCAAGCATTCGTTTGCCAAGAACACCGACTGGTACTCGTTTGCCATGTTCACGGCGTCGTTTGAGTTCGGCAAGCGTTGCATCAAGTGTAACTATATAGAATAAGAGATCATCATGTCATCCCTTAGCGACAAAATACAGCAACTGGACCTGATGCGCATCCCGCGCCACGTCGCCATCATTATGGACGGCAACGGACGCTGGGCCAAGCAGCACGGGCAGGAGCGCAGCTTCGGCCACGAGAACGGCGTGTCTACAGTACGCCAAGTCACTGAGATTGCCAGTGAGGTGGGCGTGAAGTTCCTCACGCTTTACACCTTCTCGACTGAGAACTGGAACCGCCCGCAGGACGAGGTGGACGCCTTGATGAACCTGATTGTGGTAAGTATCGAGAAACAAACGCCCGACCTGATTAAGAACAACGTGCGCCTGACCACCATCGGCAACATGGAACGGATGCCCGCCTTTGCCGCAACGCGTCTGCGCAAGTGTATGGAGGACACGGGACATTGCACCGGGCTGGTGCTGTGTCTGGCGCTGAGTTACTCGTCGAGATGGGAGATTGTAGAGGCTTGCCGCCAGATGGCTCGAGAAGCCGCTGCAGGAGTGTTGAACCCCGATGATATCGATGACGATATGCTGTCGGCTCATCTGGCAACCCGTGACATGCCCGACCCCGACCTGCTCATCCGCACGGGAGGTGACCTGCGCGTGAGCAACTATCTGCTGTGGCAGATAGCCTATAGCGAACTTTACTTTACTTCAAAATATTGGCCCGATTTCACCAAGGAAGACTTTGTCGAGGCGATAGCCGACTTCCAGGCACGTGAGCGCCGTTATGGTAAAACGAGCGAACAGGTAAAAAACGATAATGAAGCGTAAATCACTCACACAGAATATTAAACATGCGCTACTGACCATGTTGGCAGTGGCCGCAGCCGCTACCGTACAGTCTCAGGCCCAAGAGACACGTATGATTAATGACACCATCTATAATCCCAAGATAGTGTTTACCGGCACACCTACGCGATATGAGATAGCTGGCATCCGTGTCGAGGGCGTGGACAATTATGATTCCGACATCGTTATCGGCTATTCAGGACTTGCTGTGGGCCAGCAGGTCGATATCCCTGGTGACGACATCAAGAGCGCCGCCCAGCGTTTCTGGCGTCAGGGCCTATTCTCCAAGGTGCAAATCCAGGTGGAGAAAATCTACAACAACCAGGCATGGCTGGTATTCAACTTGCGTCAGCAACCTCGCGTTTCGCAGGTCAACTACAACGGTGTGAAGGGCGGTGAGAAGAAAGACCTCATCGATCGACTGAGTTTCCAGCCCGGTAGTCAGATGACCCCCAATATCGCCGACCGCATCAAGCTTCTTGTTGAGAAATATTTTGCCAGCAAGGGCTTCGGACAGGCGACGTGTGAAGTGGAGCAGGTGCCCGACCTGAGCAAGCAGAACGAGGTGATTGTCAATATCAATGTTGACAAGCACGAGAAAATCAAGGTCCACAAGATTTATATCGATGGCAACGAGGTGCTGAGTGACTCCAAGCTCAAGCGCACCATGAAGAAGACCAACGAGAAGACCAACATCTGGAAAATCTTCTCGCAGAAGAAGTTTGTCCGTGAGGATTATGAGGCCGACAAGCAGCTCATTATCGACAAGTATAACGAGAAAGGCTACCGCGATGCTATCATTGTCAAGGATAGTGTTGTCCCGTTTGACGAAAAGAGCGTAGACGTGTATCTCACCGTCAATGAGGGCAAGCGCTATTACATCTCAGATATTTCTTGGGTCGGCAACACGGTCTATCCTTCACAGGTGCTGGATGATGTCCTGGGCATCAAGAAGGGTGACGTCTATAACCAGAAGCTGCTCAACAAGCGCACCCAGGACGATGATGACGCCGTCTCCAACCTCTACCTCAACAACGGTTACCTCTTCTATCGACTGGTTCCCATCGAGAGCAGAATCGAGGGCGACAGCATCGATTTGGAGATGCGCATGTATGAGGGTAAGCAGGCCCGTATCAACAAAGTGGTCATCAACGGTAATGACCGCCTGTATGAGAAAGTGGTGCGTCGCGAGTTGCGTGTGCGTCCTGGTGACCTCTTCTCCAAGGACGACCTCCTGCGTTCGGTGCGCGAGATTGCCCAAACGGGACACTTCGACCCCGAAAAACTCGATGTCCGCCCCGAACCCAATCCCGACAATGGTACTGTGGATATCATCCTCAACCTCGAGAGCAAGGCCAACGACCAGGTCGAGCTGAGTGCCGGTTGGGGTCAGGCCGGTATCATCCTCAAGGCGGGCCTCAAGTTCACCAACTTCTCGTTGCAGAACCTGTTGCATCCGTCTTCTTTCAAGGGGCTGATACCTCAAGGTGAGGGCCAGACGCTCTCCATCAGTGCCCAGACCAATGCCAAGTACTATCAGGCCTACAGCATTTCGTTCCTTGACCCGTGGTTCGGTGGCAAGCGCCCCAACGCCTTGTCCATTTCAGCCTACTACAGCCGTCAGACGGGTATCAACTCGTCCTACTACCAGCAGCAGTACGAGAATGCGATGTACTACATGTATGCCAATAACTATAACTATTATCCTGGTTATTATAATTATAGCGATTATCCCGGAGGCTATGGTGGCTACAACTACTACGAGAACTCCTACGACCCCAACAAGTACCTGCAGATGCTGGGTGTGACAGTGGGCTTCGGTAAGCGCCTCAAGTGGCCCGATGACTATTTCCAGTTCACCGCTTCACTGTCCTATCAGTGGTACAGCCTCAAGAATTGGGAGTACCTCTATTATATGAAGAACGGTGTGTCCAACTCGATTGTGCTGGGCTTGACCCTGTCGCGCAACAGTATCGACAACCCGCTCTATACCCGCCGTGGTAGTTCGTTCACGCTGAGTTTCAATGCTACGCCTCCTGCCAGCCTCTTTGGCAAGAAGGACTGGAAGGCGTTGAGCGAGGCTAACACCGATGCTTCCAAGAAGGAACTGTATAAATGGATTGAGTACTGGAAACTCAAGTTCCAGGCTCGCACCTACACGCCGCTCACCGATGCCATGGGCCGTTGGACCCTGGTGCTGATGACGCGTGCCGACTTCGGTCTGCTGGGCAGCTGGAACAAGTATCTGAAGTCACCGTTCGAGACCTTCTATGTCGGTGGTGACGGTATGTCGGGTTCCTATACCTATGCTACCGAGACCATTGCCCTGCGTGGTTATGAGAACGGTGCGTTCACACCGCGTAGCGACGGTTATGCCTATGACCGCTTTGTGGTTGAGTTGCACTTCCCGCTGATGCTCTCGCAGAGTGCCACCATCTATCCGCTCGTGTTCATTGAGGGCGGTAATGCATGGACTGATTTGAAGGATTTCAACCCCTTTGACATCAAGCGTTCGGCTGGCGTCGGTGCCCGCATCTTCCTGCCCATGATTGGTATGATGGGTATTGACTGGGGTTATGGTTTCGACAAGGTCTATGGCGAGAAGGGTGGCAGCAACTTCCACTTCGTGCTGGGACAGGAATTTTAACCAATTTAACTTAATCAAATAAACCTATTGAGGTTCCCGTAGTCTAACAACCGAAATTTAAAACCAAAAAATAGAAAGATATGAAGAAATTTGCATTAATCGCGATTGCGCTGGTTGCCGGCTTTATGACCGCTAACGCGCAGAAGTTTGCTCTCGTGGATATGGAGTATATTCTGAAGAACATTCCTGCCTACGAGATGGCCAATGAGCAGTTGAACCAGGTGTCACAGCGCTGGCAGCGTGAGGTGGACGAACTCAAGAAGGAGGCCGACACCATGTACAAGAACTACCAGGCCGACATGGTCTTCCTGACCGATGACCAGAAGAAGAAGAAAGAGACTGAAATCACCGAGAAGGAGAAGGAAGCCCAGCAGCTGCAGTACAAGTACTTCGGCCCCCAGGGCGAGCTGTTCAAGAAGCGCCAGTCGCTCATCAAGCCCATTCAGGACGATATCTACAATGCCTGCAAGAAGGTGTGTGAGGAGCGTGGTTTCCAGGTCATCTTTGACCGTGCCAGCAGCCAGAGCATCATCTTTGCCTCGCCGCGCATCGACGTGAGCAACGAGGTGCTTGAGAAGATGGGCTACAAGTAATCCTGCCGACACAAGATATTGAAGTGTATTATTAAGAAAAAGAAGAATTATAACAAGAAAATCATTTTTAGACATGTTTAAAAGATTTATGCTCTTAGCCGTTGCGGCTACCATCATGTGCCTGAGTGCACAGGCTCAGAAGTTCGGTTACATCAACACCAGCGAGATTTTCAACGTGATGCCTGACAAGGCAACCGCCGAGAACACCCTCAAGCAGGTGAGTGACAAGTACGAGGCCGAGTTTAAGAACTTGCAGGACGCTTTCCAGAAGAAGATGGCCGACTATGAGGCTGCCGACAAGGACGCCACCACGCCCCAGGCTATCAAGGACCGTCACCAGCAGGAACTGCAGGACGACTACATGAAGATTCAGAACTTCCAGCAGACCGCTGCTCAGGACCTTCAGCGTCAGCAGGAGACTCTCTTGGCTCCGATTACCCAGAAGATTCAGAACGCCATCCAGGCCGTTGGTGCCGAGGGCGGTTTCACCTTCATCTTTGACCAGGCTGCCGGCTCCATCCTTTACACCGGCACCAACGCTGAGGACGTCAGCGCCAAGGTGAAGGCTAAGCTGGGCATCAAGTAATTGCTCACACACACATTAACGATAACCAACAAAAAATGCTCCTGCCGGCTGTGATGCCAGCAGGAGCATTTTATTATTAATAATGTGTCTACCTGTTGTTGCTAATACTCGTAGGTGGTGTCGAGCACTTGGAACTCGGTGCGTCGGTTGATTTGGTCCGCGGCCTCTTGGTCTTCCTTGCTCAAGGTCTTGATGAATTCCTCGTCGAGCGTCACGCCTTCCTCAAACTGGGGATACTGGCTGTGGATGCGCTTGGTCACCGTCTTGGGGCGCGACTCGCCATATCCGGCGGGTTTGAGGCGCTCCTTGGGGATGCCGTTGGCTATCAGGTAGTCCACCACGCTCTGAGCGCGTCGCTGCGAGAGCCCTTGGTTGTATTTCTCGCTACCCACACGGTCGGTGTGCGATGCCATCTCGACAACGATGTTGGGATGGTCCTTGAGCAGCATCACCAGGCTGTCCAGAGCGAGTTTGGACTCGTCGCGCAAGACAGCTTTGTCAAAGTCGTAGAAGATGTTCTCTACTATCTGGGCTTTGAACATCGCAGCCAGTACAAAGTCCACATTATATTCTGCATCCTCCTCGGTAGTGTCGCTTTCAAACTCCTGACGTCCATTGAGGTAGCCGTCGGCACTCGCCAGCATCGCATACTTGACGCCACGCTGCAGGTCGAAGCGGAAGGAACCGTCGGGCTTGGATGCTGTCTTCTGGTTGCTACCGTCGTCGCCAACAATACGGATTACCGCATTGGGCACGGGCTCGTCGTCCTTGTCCACCACATAGCCCGAAATCCATATCTGCAGGTCGGGCTTGATAAAGGTATAGATGTGGTCATAGCCGCGTGCTTCCCCTCGGTTGCTGGAGAAGTAGCCGCTCTCACCCTTGCCGAAGGTGATGCCGAAGTCGTCGGCCGAAGAGTTCATAGGAACACCCATGTTCTTAATCGACCAATGGTCCATCGGGTCTTTATTTCCCTCCTCATGGGGCAGGAGAGTGGCGACAAACAGATCCAAGCCGCCCATTCCGGGATGGCCGTTGCTGGCGAAGTACAAGAGACTGTCGGTGCGCACATTGGGGAAACGCTCGTTGCCCTTGGTATTGATATCCGGGCCCAGGTTTTCCAGGGTGCCGTGCTTGTCCTTGAGGTTGATTCGCCAGATGTCGGTTCCTCCCTGTCCGCCCGGCATATCGCTGGCAAAATATAGCCATTGTCCGTCGGGGCTGACAAAGGGGTCAGAATAGTTGCTCAGTGTGTCGGCCGTGATTTCAAACTTCTGGGGTGCGCTCCACTTGGCCTCGCTGCGGCTGCTGGTATAAATCTCGACCGTTGTCGGCCAGTCCTGTCGCACGGCTCGTGCCACATACATTGTCGAGCCGTCGGGCGAGAACGCCGTCGCTCCCTCGTCGTGCTCGGTATTCAGTCCGCCATCCACTATCTCGGGGCGTGTGTAATTGCCCTTCTCGTCACGTTTGGAGAAATAGATGTCACCCTTTTTAGTACCGGTTATCTCGCTTCGCAGCTCGCCCATGGATTTCTCGCTGGTAGAGGTGAAATAGATATATTCCAGGTTCTTGTCGAGGAACATAGGTGCATAGTCGGCACGGCGGGAATTCAAGTATTTGTCCTGCTTGACGATGTAGCGTGAGCCTTCTTCTTTCCATTGGGGTGCCAGTTCACATCCACGGATGCCTACCAGCGCCTCCCAATCGTCGGGATACATATCCAGATAGGCCTCATAGTTCTTGATGGCGGCGTTATACTGTCCCTCGCGCTGCTGGGCCTGGGCAAGACGCAGCAGGAGCGTCGAGTCCTCATACTCGTATCGGATGGCGTTCTGGAAAGCCGAGGTGGCACGGTTGCCCTGGTTTAGCTTCAGGTGGCACATGCCCAGCTGGAATGCCAGTTCGCCACGCAGCCACTGGTCTTCCTTGCGGTTATATCGGTTGTAGAGTTTGCGGTAGATGGTTGCCGCGTCAAAGTACTCGCCGCGGTCATAGGCCTCGTCAGCATCACGCAGCTTGGGCCCCTTGCACGATGCCAGCGACAACACTACCGATGCGAGCATGACGCCCGCCATGATATAGAGTATCCGTTTCATGAATCAGAATTGCAATTGCTTTAACAATAAAAACGTCGTTACCCCTTGTTTTATTGTATAATGAGCCAATTGCTGACGGCTAGCGGGTGTAGGTGCGGGTGATGGTCATCTGGGGTTTGCCGTCGAGGGTGACGGCCACGCGGGTGTAGCGGCCATGGGTGTCGATGTCGTAGTCGAAGGTGCGCTCATGTACCACGTCATTGCCGTTCATCTCCTTGATGGCGATGAGGAACTTCTTGCCGGTTGCCGTGTCAAAGTCGTAGTGGTAGCGCAGCACCTTGCCGCCAGTTTCCTCACGCACGATGTATCCGTCCTGATAGAGCAGGGTGCGCTTGTCGCCCTTGGCCGGGGTGATGACGCGCTTGGTGAGCTGTCCGCGCTCGTTGTAGGTGAAGTCCTGACGGGTGCCGTTGTCGCCCTTCAAGGCCGTGCGATGGCCGTGTTCACCATAGATGGGGGCATAATTGGTGGTGCGTTTGTTGCTCTTGCTCTGCTTGAGTGCATAGCCCAGCACATCGTCATAGGAATAGGTGTAGTTGACCTCGGTCTTTACTCCCTTGCTGCCCTGTATGATGGACTGTGTGAGCAATCCCTGCTCGTTGAAGATGAACACGTTGTCGCGCTTGATGCCGTTGGCAAAGACGACCTGCTCATCGACGCGTCCTGTGCAGCCGTTGAATCCCAGGTCCAGATGCTCAATGCGGTAGCTGTGGGTGGGATTGTTCACCATGTTGCTGTAAAACAGTTTCACGTGCGGGTTGATGGAACGCGTCGAGTCCATATAGGTGGCGAGTTCCTCAAGGGTCGTCTGCTGGGTGCAACGGATTTCCTGGGCATGAATAACGCCTATTGTCAAGATGGCGACAAGCGCCAGCAGTATGAATCTCTTGGTCATAACAGTAATCAGTTTAACGTTTTGTGTGCAAAGATAGCAAAAACTTCATATTTCCCGCCCTCGATGGTGCCGTATTAACGATTTTTGCCTATCTTCGCAGTTTGTTAACCTGATTAACCATTAAAAATTTAAATAACAACAGTTTTTTATGAAAGACGAAGAAATCATTGTTCAACAACAGCAAGACGAGATTGAGCTGCCCGAGAACGCCGCTCGTGAGCTGCAGCCTGGGGAGAAGTATGTCCCCATCCTGAAGCCCGACAAGACGTATCCCGAGATTACGCCCTACAGTGTCTCGCTGGGTCTGATTATGGCGGTCATCTTCAGTGCCGCAGCAGCCTATCTGGGCCTGAAAGTGGGCCAGGTGTTTGAGGCTGCCATTCCCATCGCCATCATTGCCGCTGGCATTGGTGCTGCGACCAAACGTAAGAACTCGCTGGGCGAGAATGTCATCATCCAGTCGATAGGTGCCGCATCGGGCATCATCGTGGCCGGTGCCATCTTCACCCTGCCTGCACTGTACATCCTGCAGGCCGAGTATCCCGAAATCACAGTGAATTTCCTTGAGGTATTCCTCAGCTCGCTGCTGGGTGGTTGCTTGGGTATTTTGTTCTTTATCCCCTTCCGCAAGTACTTTGTGAGCGACATGCACGGCAAGTTCCCCTTCCCCGAGGCTACAGCGACGACCCAGGTGCTCGTCAGCGGCCAGAAGGGTGGCAAACAGGCCCTTCCGCTGCTGGTTGCCGGTCTTGTGGGCGGTGTCTATGACTTTCTGCTTTCCACCTTCGGCTGGTGGAAAGAGGTGCTCACGACCCAGGCCATTCCTGCTCTTAACGGCTTGACCGATAACGTGAAGCTGATTTTCAAGATTAACACCGGTGCCGCGCTACTGGGTTTGGGCTACATTATTGGTCTGCCCTATGCGTTTATCATCTTTGCCGGTAGTGCACTCATCTGGTGGGTAGCAGTGCCTGTCCTGGGTGCTGTTGACCCTGCTATGGCCACCGAATCGGCCGACTACATCTTTGCCAACGGCGCACGCTTTATCGGTATCGGTGGTATCGCTATGAGCGGTATCATCGGCATCGTCAAGTCGTGGGGCGTCATCAAGAATGCCGCCGGTCTGGCAGGTCAGGCCTTCAAGGGCCAGGGCGAGACCCAGCAGGTGGAGCGTCACCAGCGTGACATCTCGATGAAGGTGCTCGTGTTTGCCCTGCTGGCAGCCCTGCTGGTAACCTTTGTGTTCTTCTACATCGGTGTTATCCACAACCTGCTGCAGACGATTGTTGCCTTCCTCGTAGTCCTGGTGATTGCCTTCCTGTTCACTACGGTGGCTGCTAACGCTATCGCTATCGTGGGCAGCAACCCCGTGAGCGGTATGACCCTGATGACCCTGATTGTCGCCAGCGTTATCTTTGTTGCCATCGGTCTTGAGGGTTCCAAGGGTATCGTTGCAGCCATGGTCATTGGTGGCGTTGTCTGCACCGCCCTGTCGATGGCCGGCGGTATGGTGACCGATATGAAGATCGGTTACTGGATTGGTACCACTCCCGCCAAGCAGCAGACGTGGAAGTTTGTCGGCACCCTCGTGTCGGCAGCTACCGTTGGAGGTGTGATGATGATTCTGAACAAGGCCTACGGTTTCACTGGCCCCAACGCCATGGTTGCTCCCCAGGCCAATGCT
Organism: uncultured Bacteroidales bacterium; assembly: GCA_902782465.1. Lineage (GTDB taxonomy): Bacteria > Bacteroidota > Bacteroidia > Bacteroidales > Muribaculaceae > Sodaliphilus. The sequence continues at coordinate 27,798 of CACZNH010000023.1, read as the reverse complement.
ATGGCAGCCGTTATCAAGCCCCTGATGATGGGTGGTGAGACGCCTTGGTTATACTATGGTATCGGTGCCGCTATTGCCCTGATTCTTAACTTCTGCAAGGTGCCTGCCCTGCCTTTCTCGCTGGGTATGTTCATTCCCTTGCAGCTGAATGCCCCGCTGCTGGTCGGTGCCATCGTCAGCTGGTTCGTCGGTAGCCGCAGCAAGAATCCCGAGGTCAACAAGGAGCGCAAGGAGCGTGGCACACTGCTCGCCAGCGGTTTCATCGCTGGTGGTGCCCTGATGGGTGTTGTGAGCGCAGCCATGATTTTCTTCGGCTTCAAGTACGTCAGCCCCCTGAGCGACACCGCCAGCAACCTGCTTGCTATTGTGATGTATATCGCTCTGATTCTTTACCTTGCCGTTTCGTGCCTGCGTGCACGCAAGGATTAAGATTGGGATTAGAGATTAGAGATTAGTGAGGTGGGGCCGCAAGATTTTGCGGCTCCACTCATTTTTTATTGACGAGGTGGAGCGCTGTGGTGAGGGCGTCGGCGGGGATGACCCAGGTGATGTCGGGGTCGCGACGGTACCAGGTGAGCTGCTTTTTGGCATAGACGCGGGTGTTTTTCTTCATGCGCTCGATGGCGGTATGGCGGTCCATGGTGCCGTCAAAGATGGCGAACATTTCCTTCATGCCTACGGTATTGAGCGAGTTGAGATGGCGCAAGTGATAGACGCTCCTTGCCTCCTGTTCCAGCCCGGCATCAATCATGCGGTCCACGCGGCGGTTGATGCGGTCAAACAATTGGTCGCGTTCGATGTTGAGGGCCAGTTTGATGATCTTGAAGTTGCGCTGCTTGGCGGTGCCGGTGCGCAGGGTAGAGTAGGGCACTCCAGCCTGACGGCAGATTTCCACACCATGGCACACGCGGCTGGTGTTTTTGCGGTCGATGGTCGCGGCATAATCTGGGTCGAGCTGTTCCAGTTCAGCCACAAGGCTCTCCAGCCCCTCGCGTGCCAATTTTTCCTTGACTGCCGCACGCACCTCGGGGCTGATGTCGGGCAGACGGTCAATGCCTCGGCACACGGCATCGACATAGAGCATCGAGCCGCCGCACATTACGGCAAAATCGCCCTGCTGCCACATCGAGGGCAGCAATTCCATCACATCGGCCTCGAACTGAGCCGCGCTGTAGTTCTCTTCCAGGTCCTTGAACGCCACGAAGTGATGCCGGACGGCTGCCAGTTCCTCGGGCGTGGGGGCTGCGGTGCAGATGGGAATGCCGCGGTAAATTTGGCGAGAGTCGGCGTTGATGATGTCACAGTGCAACTGCTGAGCCAGATGGATGGCAGCAGCGGTCTTGCCCACTCCCGTGGGTCCCGTGATGACAATCAACGTCTTGTCCATTATTGAGTTTTTAGTCCTTAGTTTTTAGTCCTTAGGTCCTTTCTTGCCCTCGTTGCGATACTGGCTCATGAAGGATGAGGAGAGGGCCAGCGGTGCCTTTTTGGTTGAGGTGTCTTTTTTCTTGGTTTTGTGCAGCGGGTTGGGCTGATGGAGGACAAACTCGCAGTAGTAGGAGATGATGAGCGTGGTCAACGGCAAGCCGATGATCAGTCCGATAAAGCCCAGCACATAGACCCACAGCGACAGTGACAGGAAGATGATGGCCGGATTGAGGCCCATCTGGTTCTTCATGATGGTGGGAATGAGCACCATGTCCTGAATGACCTGGCAGATGATGTAGGCGAGGATGACCCAGCCGAACATCACCCAGAAGCTGCCTCCCGTGGCAGCTGTAGCCACGAGGCACAGGAAGGCGGCGATGGGGATGGAGATGAGCTGCAGGTAGGGCACCATGTTGAGCACACCGACAAACAGACCGAAGGCAATGGCCATGGGCAGACCGATGATGTAGAACTCGATGGCGAAAATCACGCCGACGAAGAACGACACGGCAGCCTGACCGCGGAAGTAGCGGCTCATCGTGTCGGCAACGTCACCGAAGATGCGCAACGCCATACGGCGGTATTTGGGTGGAATAGCCCCTTTAAAAGCGCGGGACAGCTTGTTGAAGTCCAACAGGATAAAGAACATGTACAGCAGGACGATGAACCACGACACAATGCTGAATATCACACTCATGGTGCCACCGACCACCGACCATGCGCCAGAAACGGCCTTGTTGATGACGTCCATCCATTGCTGCTTGGAGAAGATTTCGTTGATTTTCTCCACGTCGATATAGCGCTGGATGAAATCGTTGACCTCGGCGGGGATGTACGGCACGTTAAGCGACGATTTGGCATAAGCCGCCAATTGCTTGGACATCGCTCCGAACTCGTCAATCAGGTAAGGGATGACCAGCCACAACAAGCCTGTAATGACCGCGATGACGATAATCAGGGCAAGCACCACGGCGATGCTACGGGCACGGATGTGGGCCTTGCGTTGCAGCCACTCGACGAGCGGCTCGATAAGGTAGGCAAGGATGAACCCCACGACAAAGGGCATCAACACCGGGCTCAGGTAGTTGACGAGCCAAACGCCCACGGCAATGCTGATGATGGTCAAAACCAGCCTCACCACGCGGTCAAGGTCATATTTCTTTTGTACTGTCTGTGCCATATTATAGTTTCTAGTTTTCAGTCTTTAGTTCGCTGCCACGCCAAGGCGAGGCCTTACACTATACACGCGGGCGGCAGCCCGCAAATACACCATACACAGCGCTGAAAGCGCTCATTTCTAAAAGTTGATGTCCACCTCGACGGGGCAGTGGTCGCTGCCGTAGATGTCAGTATGGATTTTGGCGTCGGCGAGGCGTTCCTGCAGGCGGTTGCTCACCAGGAAGTAGTCGATGCGCCAGCCGGCATTCTTCTCGCGGGCCTTGAAACGGTAGCTCCACCACGAGTAGACGTCGGTCACGTCGGGGTTGAAGAAACGCCAGGTGTCGGTGAATCCTGAGCCGAGCAACACGGTCATCTTCTCGCGCTCCTCGTCGGTGAAACCAGCGTTCTTGCGGTTGCTCTTGGGGTTCTTAAGGTCGATTTCCTGATGCGCCACGTTGAGGTCACCGCACACGATGATGGGTTTCTTCTTGTCCAGCTCCAGCAGGTAGGCGCGGAAGGCGTCCTCCCACGTCATGCGGTAGTCCAGGCGACGCAACCCGTCCTGGCTGTTGGGCGTGTAGCAGGTGACGAGGTAGAAATCGGGCATTTCTAGGGTGATGACGCGTCCCTCGGTGTCATGCTCCTCGATGCCGATGCCATAGGTCACGCTCAGCGGCTCGTGACGGCTGTAGATGGCAGTACCGGAGTAACCTTTCTTCTCGGCATAGTTCCAATAGGAGCGGTAACCCTCAAATTCCAAATCCAACTGCCCCTGTTGCATCTTGGTCTCCTGCAGGCAGAAGAAATCGGCGTCGAGTTGCTTGAAGATGTCACCAAAGCCTTTTCCCACTACGGCTCTCAAGCCGTTCACGTTCCACGAGATAAATTTCATTGTGATTTGAGTTATTTTGATATTTAACTTGCAAATTTAGTACCATTGCTGCGAAAAACAAAATGAAATCAATAATTTTAGATAAATTAGGCTGCGCTTCAACAATCTGCAAATTAATTTGCCATTGTGTTCAGCTTGCACTAATTTTGCACTAATGAATGAGAAGTTTCATTTGCTGGATGTCGATGCTGCGACTGTGGAGTTGCCGCAGCAGTTCACGTGCCCGTTTTGCTATGAGCCGCACTCGTTGGCGAGGATGGCGGTAGAGCGGGTGCAGCAGTATGTGGCCTCACGTGGGGACTGGGCCGAGGAATTGGGTGCCGGCAAGATGCTGGGCGTGCTTGTGGCGCAGGATGAGGCGGGCCGATTGGGCTTTCTGGCATCTTTTTCGGGCAATTTGGCGGGTAGCGTGCATCACGACTACTTTGTGCCTCCAGTCTATGACCTGCTGGATCCGCAGGGTGAGTTCAAGCAGGGTGAGGCGCAGATTACCACCATCAACCATGAGGTGGAGCGCCTGGAACAGGATCCCGAACTGGCTGCGATGCTACAACGCGAGAAAGACGCCCGGCAACGAATGGCAGATGAGATTGAGGGACTCAAGGCATTGATGGCGAGCCACAAGCGGGAGCGCGATGCGAAGCGTCAGACAGGCCATCTATCTGACGAGGAGCAGGAAATGCTGTTGAACCAGAGCCGTTTTGAGAAAGCCGAGCTGAAGCGCACACGTCAGCGCCATGAGGCTGAATTGCAAGAAATTACCGACAAAATTGACGCCTATAATCACCGGATTACTGAACTGAAGGCACGTCGCAAGGCGATGAGCGAGGCGTTGCAGGAGCGCATTTTCAGGCTCTTTGTCGTCAGCAATGCCCGCGGCGAACGGCGTGACCTAGTGGAGGTATTCAAACCCTTGGGTACCTTGCCGCCAGCTGGGGCAGGGGAGTGCTGCGCCCCGCGATTGCTCAATTATGCTTTCAATCACGGCTTGAGGCCCGTGTGTATGGCGGAGTTCTGGTGGGGAGCATCGCCTGTGGGCGAGGTGCGTCACCACGGACATTTCTATCCCGCATGCCGCAGCAAGTGCAAACCCATTCTCGACTTTATGCTGCAAGGGCTTGACGTTGAGGATAATCCCTTGGGTAAACCGATGGAAGATGATACCCTTGACGAGGTCTATGACGACCAGTGGCTTACGGTTCTCAACAAGCCGTCAGGAATGCTCACGGTGCCAGGCAAGCTGCTGGAAGACAGTCTGCTCACCCGTTATCAAGAAGCGCATCCCGAGGCGATGGGGCCTATCGTTGTGCACCGTTTGGACCAGGAAACGTCAGGTCTCGTGATTTTTGCCAAGGACAAGGCGACGCATAAGGCCCTGCAACAGCAATTCGAAGGCCACAGCATCAGGAAAACCTATATTGCCCTGCTGGATGGCATTGTCTCGCAGGATGAAGGCGAAATCGCTTTACCCTTGAGGCCAGATGTCGATGACCGCCCGCGCCAGTGCGTTGACCGTGAGCACGGCAAGCCGGCTGTGACCCGCTGGCACGTGCTTGAGCGCAGGGATGGCAAGACGCGCATAGCCCTTGAACCGCTCACGGGCCGCACTCACCAGCTGCGCGTTCACGCCTCTCATCCACAGGGACTTAGCTGCCCTGTTGTGGGAGACCGTCTGTATGGCACCGCTGCCAGCCGCCTGATGCTCCATGCCCAGCGCATCACCTTTATCCACCCCGCGACGGGAGAGCGCGTAACCCTGGAATGTGGTGTCGATTTCTGACTTAAAAAACTACGAATTACGCTAATTTATCGATTATTAGCATGATGGAGCCAATAATGATTTAGTGTCATTCGCGAAATTCGTAATTTATAAAATTGAAAATATTTACATTTTTTTAGAAACCATATCTTTTTCGTCAAAAAGACTGAAACATTGTTACCTGTGTGCTAAATTCAATTAAAAGATTTTGTGAATTGCGGTTGTCACCCTATATTTGCGCAACGAAAAACTGAAAAACAGTTGACAGTCATCAGTTATCAGTTGTCAGCGGCATCCGCACTCAACTGAAAACTGGGAACTGAAAATCGAAAACTGAAGATGCCTATGCTCAAAAATTTACGCTTAGGATTATTACTCATGATGGCCTTGACTTCAGTGTTGCCCATGGTAGCGCAGGTGCGCCATGTCACCACGGTCAATCCCATGTCCAAGCAGTCTTATATGGAGGTCTATGAGTATGATTACGTGGACATCCAGCCGCAATTCCCCGGCGGAGAGCGCGGACTCATCAATTTCGTCAACAAGACGCGCGAATATCCCTACCATGCCTACAAGAAGGGCATCGAGGGGCGTGTGCTGTGCAGCTTCATCGTGGGCACTAACGGCAAGTTGAGCGATGTGCGCGTCATCCGCGGCTCTGGTGACGAGAGTCTGGACCGTGAGGCGCTGCGTGTCATCAGCAAGATGCCCAAGTGGAGTGTGGGCAAGGTGGGCGACCATGCTGTGCCCGTCAGGGTCGTGCTGCCCATCGCCTTCAGGCTATAATCCGTTCTACAAATCATTTAGGAAATCTATAAAAGAATAACCGTCAGCATTGGCGGTTATTTTTTTGTTACGTGGGTACATTATTTAAAAAAGCTTGAAATTCTGCTGAAAAAGTTTGCATATTTATAATAATTATGTTTAATTTGTCAGTCAAAATCAAGATGTGGTTTTCTACCCCATGATGATTTGGAAATGTAACATCTACCATTAGACTAGTATTAACCTATATATCAGTGGATTATGAAAAAGTTCCTATTACTTGCTACTCTTGTGGCTGCTTCGCTCAACCTCATGGCAGCCAACGTGGACATGAACCATGCCCAGCAGACAGCCAAGCAGTTCCTGACGAGTAAGACCGCCAACGGCCGGTTGATGGCCTCGGCACCACAGGTGAAATGGATTCACGAGGAAAAGAATTCCAGCCGTGTTGACCTTGCCGCCTACTACATTGTGAATACCGACCGCGGCTTTGTCATCGTTGCCGGTGACGACCGTGCCCAGGAAGTTCTCGCCTATGGCGAGTCGCTGCTCGACATGAACACGATGCCCGAGAACATGAAGTTCTGGCTGGATAACTACAAGCAACAGATGGAGTACCTGCAGGCCCATCCCGGTCTGAAGGTGGAGAAACCGTCCATCAAGTCCGGTAACACGGTTGCCCCGATGCTGGAGGCAAAGTGGGACCAGGGCTATCCCTACTACAGCCAGTGCCCGATGGACGGTGACCGCCGCTGCCTGACAGGTTGCGCCACCACCTCCCTGGCTCAGGTGTTCTACAAATGGCAGTATCCCACACAGGCCACTCCCGTCATCCCGGGCTATACTACCATCACCAGGAAATTTGACATGCCTCCCTTGCCTTCGGTAGTGTTTGACTGGGCCAATATCCTGCCAGAGTACAAGGTGGGCTATTACAACACCACTCAGCACAATGCCATCGCCCAGCTGATGCGTTACATCGGTCAAGCTGAGCACATGGACTACTGCAACGACGGCAGTACGGCTTGGGAGGATGATATCCTGAGGGCTTGCCAGATGTTTGGTTACGTTGATGCCCATGTGGAATACAAGGCCGTGCTGGACTTTGATAACCATGGCGAAACAATGATTATCGACGATGCCGAGTGGAGCGTGATGCTCCAGGATGAGCTTGAAGCAGGCCGTCCCGTGGTCTATTGCGCTTACAGCTACAGCAACGCCTATAACTCATTCTATGGTCACGCCTTCAACGTTGACGGTTACGATGCCGCTAGTGGGCTGTATTCCATCAACTGGGGCTGGAGTGGCACCGGTAATGGCTATTTTGCCCTGCGTGCCTTTGCCAATCAAGGTTATAACTACAGCCTGGGAGAGCTGATGGTGATGGGCATTGAGCCGCCGGCACCCATCGAGGCCTACGCTCCCGTGATGCTGCCCGCCAACGAGGACTACATCACGCTGACCTCGTTCCGTGCCGAGTGGACCGACGAGACGCCTGCCGAGAACGTGACCAGCTACACCCTCGAGGTGAACACCGACGACGGCACCGAGCCTGGCGTCTATGAGAAAGTCTTCAGCGAGTCGTTCCCCTATGCGTCAGATAACGGTAGTCGACCCACGACCAAGATTGACAATTATTGCACCAACAAGGGATGGACCGGCAGCAATGTCTATGAGGCCCGCGGCGGTTTGCGCCTGGGTGGCGGCGGCAGTGTGGGCGTGCTCACCACGCCGGCTGTGGACATGACGCAGAGCGGCGGCAAGATGACTGTTGTCATCACTTTGAAGCCCTACCAGAGCGCCGATACCGATGTGCCTGTCACCATCTCGTGCGGCAACAGCATGGAGAGTGTCGTTGTGAATGCCGAGACCACTTATTCCATCGTGCTGAAGTGTGAGGCCGATGAGAACCAGAAGGTGACCATTACCGGTGGCGACGGTTCCAACACCAAGCGCATTGTCGTTACCCAGGTTGACATCTACAGCTCGACGGTTGACGCAGCCAAGATGATGCTGACTGTTCCTGTCGAGGATGGTGATGCCACCTATCGCGTCATCACCGATATCACCAACAAGTTCTACACCGTGAGGGACCTGACCGAGGGCGGCACGTTCACCTATCGCGTGAAAGCCTACTATGTGAACGGTACCCAGAGCGAGTGGAGCAATATGGAGACCGTGACGCTGTTTGATAACGGCCCGGCACCCCATGAGTTTGCAAGAGGTGACGTGGACCATGACGGCAGCGTCAACATTGGCGATATTACTGCCCTTCTCGACTATCTGCTCAACGGCTACACGCCCAGATTCTGCGAGCAGTGTGCCGACGTGGATGGTAGCGGAATCGTCAACATCGGTGACGTGACGGCCCTTATCGACAAATTATTGAATTCAACCAATCTTTTTTATTAATCATTAAATAAACTGTGTTTATGAAGAAATTTTTATTCCTTGCTGCACTCGCACTTGCTGCCATGCAAGTTACCGCAGCCAATGTTGACAAGGCCACCGCTCAGCAGAGCGCACAGCGCTTCCTGATGAGCCAGACTGCCAATGGCCGCTACATGGCCACTCCTCCCACTATCAAGTGGACGCATGAGGCTAAGTCCATCAATGCCCAGCCCGCTTACTACGTGGTGAACACCGACCGTGGTTATGTTGTCGTATCGGGTGATGACCGTGCACGCGAAATCCTCGCCTACGGTCCTAACAGCCTGGATGACATGAACGACCTGCCCGGTGCTATGAAGCTGATTCTGAACAAGTACCAGAAACAGCTGGAATACCTCCAGGCTCATCCCGATGCTAAGGTGCAGAAGCGCGCTGCTACCCGTGGCGGTATCTCGGTTGCGCCCCTGTTTACTACCGCATGGGCCCAGGGTAAGCCTTACAACATGAAGACCCCGAGAAAGGGTTATGGCAGTGACCCCTACTGCAAGGTGGGTTGCGCAGCTGTAGCTCTGGCTCAGGTCATGAACTACTGGAATTATCCTGCTACCTCGCCTGCCCTGCCCGGTTACGTCACTGAGACTCACCAATATCAGATTGATGCCCTGCCCGAGTACACCTTTGACTGGGAACACATGCTGGACACTTATCGCACCAACACCGACCAGTATTCAGACCAGATCATCGATGCTATCAGCTGGCTGATGCGCTATGTTGGTCAGGCTATGAACATGGACTATGCCATCGACCAGAGCGGTGCTGAGTATGACGAGATCGACCAGGCCATCAGGACCTTCGGCTTCGACCCGGGTTACAGCATCCAGATGAAGTGGGACTATGATGACGGTACCGTCAACTATACCGAAGATGAGTGGGCTGAGCTGGTTCAGTCTGAGCTGGTTGCTGGCCGTCCTCTGATTTATTGCGCATTTGACATGTCATCTGACTCCACCGGTATTGGTGGCCACGCCTTCAATGTCGATGGTTACGATGCCGAGACCGACCTGTATCACGTGAACTTCGGTATGAGTGCCGATAAGAACACTTACTATGCCATGAACGCCTTCACGCTGGACAATGGCATGACCGTGTATGACTTCTATCCCTTGATTTTCGCTAATCTGCAGCCTCCCACGGGTCCCGCTGCTCCCCGCATGGTCGTATCGCCCACGACCCTCAACATGGAGTGCTATGCTGGTGAGACCACCACTGCAACCTTTACTGTTGCCGGTCTTGACCTGACCGATGACATCACCGTAACCGTTAACGATGAGAATGGCGTCTTCACCACCGATGTTGAAACCATCGCTGTTGCCGATGCCGCTAGCAAGACCGTTACTGTTACCTATGCACCCCAGGTTGTTGGCACCAACACTGCTACCGTAACCCTGAGCACCCCCGGTGGCCAGGATGTAACCGTTACCCTCAACGGTACCGCTACCGCTGCTCCTCTCGAGGTTTACACTCCCGTGATGCTGCCCGCCAATGAGGAGAAGATTACCTTGACCTCGTTCCGTGCCGACTGGACCGACGAGACTCCTGCCGAGAACGTTGCCAGCTACACCCTCGAGGTGAAGGAGAAACCCGGTGCAGGTGGTCTGCTGGCCGATGTTGACTGGAGCACTGCAACCGGTAGCGCCTATAACGCTCTGCCCGAGGGCTGGACCGTAGGTGACTACTCCATCTTCTTTGATGAAGGCGGTATTGCAATTACTACCGACAGCTACATCAAGACCGATGTCCTTGACCTTGCTGGATGCGATAAGGTTACCGTAGTGATGAGGGCCAAGAATTATTATGGCTGGACCGCATCGACTGTAACCGTAAAGACCAGTGTTGATGAGAAGACTCTGGATTTGGCCAACAATTATGTTGATTACACCATCGTTCTGAATTGCGCCGAGAGTGACCAGGTTGAGTTCTTTGCTACCGCTTGGAATCCTACTATCCAAGCCATCAAGATTTATGCTGGCGAAGTTACCGCTCCCACTCTGCGTGCTATGGAGGATGGCAACGAGACCTATCGTCTGATTACCGGTATCAACGGCAAGTCCTACACCGTTGAGAACCTGCTCGCCGAGGGTACCTTCCTGTACAAGGTTAAGGCCATCTACACCGACGGCACCGAGAGCGCTTGGAGTAACACCGAGACGGTTACCCTGTTCGACAACGGCACTCCCGCTCACGAGTACACCAAGGGTGACGTGGACCATGACGGTAGCGTCAACATTGGCGATATTACTGCCCTTCTCGACTATCTGCTCAACGGCTATACGCCCAGATTCTGCGAGCAGTGTGCGGACTTGGATAATAGCGGAATCGTCAACATCGGTGACGTGACTGCCCTTATCGACAAGCTTTTGAATGGTCGTTAAAAACAGACCTTGATGCGGTAATCGCCGCATTCTCCCAATACAAGAGGGATGGCATGCTTCAAGCGGGCATGCCATCCTTTTTTAGGCTTTAGGCTTTAGGTTTTAGGCTTTAGGCTTTAGGGATGCGGATGCCACCTAAAGCCTAAAATCTAACATTGGTGTCCGGTAAACAGTCCCGTTAGGGACGCAAGGGCATAGGCAGGTAAGCTGGTTATGTCAAATTTCACCGGACACCAATAAAAACCTGACATCTGAGGCCTTACTTCAGGATAATAGCGATGAGGGCGTTGATGTCGGCAATGTTGACGGCACCGTCGCCGTTCATGTCGCCGACCTGATTCTGTTTATCGGTGAGTATCATGTTGATGACGGCATTCACGTCGGCGATATTGACGGCACCGTCGTTGTTAACATCCCCAGTCCTGTCGAGATAGTAAAATGAGATGTCATCGAGGTAGGTCGCTGCCGAGCCGCCGCCTGTCATGACAATGCGCAGCTGGACTGGCATCGAGGCAATCTGTTCAAGATTCCAACTGGCAACGTACTTGCTCTTTGCGGGCGCTTCGGCTGCCTCCAGGTTGTCGATGGTTGATACATTGTGCCATGTCGTGCAGCTGTCGGTCGAGTACTCCAGCGTGTATTTGGCTGCTGCCCCAGTGGGATTGAAGATGGTCGCCTGGGCCAGGAAGAAGTTGTGGCATAGCGGCTGGCTGGTGTAAAGGGCGCTGGGCTTCTTCATCATGACGCTGTTGCTGCCATTGCATTTGCCCTCGCCTGGGGCTCGTACACCGCTCTTGATGAAGTTCCATGCGGCAAACCGTCCCTGTACACCCTTGTCGCTCGTGCTGCTGTTAGGGGTTATGGTCTCAAAATCCTCGACCAGCTTTTGGCACATCGGCAAGATATAAATCGGAGCGGTGACTTCGCCAACATGATTGAGATAGCCGTCCATCTCCATGATGTGGTTGCCGCTCTCGTCGTTCAGTACCAGTTCATACAGTCCCCCCTGTGCCGGTGCTGTGATTTGCATCGTGTAGGTCTTTGCCGTATTGATAGGCATTGTCACCTCATACATCGGGCTGGTGGCCACCTCGATGTCATCCTTGAGCAATGACAGATAGACGTCGCCGGCAGGCCCTTCGGCTTGATCTTCATACCAATACATTTTATAAGAGAGATTCACGCCGACGTCAAAGGTCTCGTCCACACTCACGCCTCCTGGCACGACAAACGACTCTATGCCATAGGTGTTGTACAGGAAGCGCTCCTTGATGTGGGCAGTGTCATCCTGCACCACCATCCTGAGTGACATCTCCTTGCCGCTATAGTCCATCAGCGGTCGGTCATAGCTCGCGCCATTATCGGCCGAGCAGTACACCTTGAGGTAGTATTCACCGTCGGCAAGCGACCGTGGCAAGTCAAACTCGCAAATATCGGCCGAGTAAGGCTGCAGGTAGTCCAGATAATCCATTAACCTGTAGGTCGCACTGCAGCATTCTGCACCCTCGCCGTCCAGCAACGTCATTTTGAAGGGTATCATGGAATAATAGTACTTGTCACTGCCCCATGACTCGTAACCGGTGGTGTCCATCATGTTGCCCTCGGCATTATAGACGGTCTCAATCATGATGCTGCTCCCCAACGGTGCCGTGTTGTAAGAGGGCATCGTGTAGCCGCGGACGTACAGCACATCGTCCACTTCATCGGCCATCGTCTCGGGAACCATCCCGAAGAGTCCACGCTGCCTGTTCTTGAAATTGTATTTTCCCGAGGGCGCAAGCACCGAAACCAGGAAATATCCGTCACAGGAGCCACCCCAGCCCCAGTTGACGTGGAAATAGCCATTGGTGTCAACACCGTCAAGCACAAAGGCATGCCCCGAATCGTTGGTGTCACCGCAATACATGACGGGGCGTCCAAGACCGATTTCATCGGCCAGCAGTTGGTCCCACTCGGCGGCTGTGTAATTATCGCGGTATAGCCAATAATGCTTGTTGCAGTAACCGAAGTAACGTTGCATGGCAGTCGATGCGTCAAACTCCCAGGTCCCGCTGCTGCTGCCATAGCCCATCTCGGATGCGATGCCGATGTCGGCCATCAGCCTCGCAACCGCGTCACAGGACTCGGGGCTGCTGCCCTCGTCATATTCGTCCAGCATCAGGTCCCAGTGATAGACCGACTGGCTGAAGTCGGCACTGAGTTGGGTCGGTGTCAGGTCGGCCACATTGCAATAGTAGCTGTGGCTACCCCTGCCCACGGGCGGCCACTGCCAGTAGTTCATCACCTGGGCTGTGGCTGTGGCGACACATCCTGTCACGGCACGTGCGGTGTTGCCGTAGCCGTCGGTGTAGGTGGGGCAATAGTTGTTGAAGGGGGCACCCTGATTCCATCTGGACGTCATGAGGGGCCCTACGGCTTGAGCGCGTTTGGCGGGCTGATGCACTGCCATGTCGCTATGGGCTTGCAGGTAAGCAATCTGCCTGTTCATCTCATCCATCCAGTACCGGACGGCTGGCGGCAGTGTGCCAGCCGTGAAATCGCCGCTTTCGCCGTAGGCCAGCACTTGGGGCAGGCGGTCATCGCCAGCCACCACGACAAAGCCGCCGTGAGTGCCGCGCTCAAAGACATAAAACCGCCCCTGCTCGGCAGCATAGGCAAGCCGCGTCGCCGACGGTCCGGAATGGGTTGCGAAACGTGCTGACTGGGTGGCCAGGAACTTGTCGGCGACCAGACGGGCATCCGCCTCACCGACCGGGGCAGCCCGCAGGCTACCCGCCATCGCCATTGCGGCGATAAAAAAGAATATGAACCGTTTCATCGTTGTTTAGTTTGTTTAGATATTAATAATTAGGCATAATGTTGTAAAACTTTGCAAAGATAACACTTTTTGGGAATAATGTTAATTAATCAAAGAATAATTATCGCTTTAAGTGACAAAAAAGTTGATTTTTCCCAAAATTTCCGTTTTTCATACAACTTATTTTTGGCCTTCAGGCCACCTGTTTTCCAGCAATGAGGCTTGGCAACTAGAGCTCTCGGCACGTACACACGCGGAAAACGCGAAAAATGGAAAAACCTATAAAAAAACTGAAAAAGTTTTGGCATTGAGGTTTTGTTTATAATTTTGCACGCCCGAATTCGGGCTTACAGGTAATAGATACAGAATGAGAAAAGCATTGTCACTCTTTGTCGCCGTGCTGGTTGCGACGTCGGCTGTGCATACGACGGCCGGAAATGTTGATTTGGTCACCGCCCGACGGACGGCGATGGACTTCTTGTGTTCAGGCAGTGTCAAGGGGCAGATCAGGTCGATGACGCCACAGCCGCTGTGGACGCATGCCGAGGCGAGCGAGGCTCCCGACGGCGGTGCTGCCTATTACATCGTCAGCACCGACATGGGATATGTCGTGGTGGCGGGTGATGACCGTGCACGCCCGATACTTGCCTATAGCGACTACCCGCTGGCGGACATGGACGAACTGCCCGCAGGTGCGCAGTTCTGGCTGGAGCTGTACAAACGTCAGATAGAGGCCCTGCAGCTGCAACCTGAGCTGGAAGCTTCGGCACAGTCGTTCAGCGCCTCCTGGAACCATCCCACGACAAGCATCCTCCCGATGCTGCACACCGAGTGGGGCCAGTCCTCGCCCTTCAACTACCTGTGCCCGACGATTGACGGCCAGCCGGGCTATGCCGGTTGCTCGGCAGTGGCCCTGGCCCAGGTGATGCGCTACTGGCAGTACCCTGCCAGCTGTGACCCCCTGCCCGCCTACACGACGCACACCTTGGGGCTTGCTGTCGACGCCCTGGGTGGCACTGCCCTGGACTGGTCGCAGATGCTGGACGTTTATCCCCTGTCAGGCAATTACACCACGGGGCAGCGCGATGCTGCGGCAACGCTGCTGCGCTACGTCGGGCAGGCTGAGCACATGGACTACAAGGTGCAGGGGAGCAATGCCGACGAACAAGACATCCTGGATGCCATCAACTTCTTTGGCTACGACCCGGGAGCATGCTATGTAGAGAAATCCAGTGTCGATGGCGAGCTGTACTACCCCGACGAGGTATGGGCCGCCATGCTCTATAACGAGTTGTCCAAGGGTCGCCCCGTCATCTATTGCGGCTATGCCATGAAGGCCGATTCCACCCTCGAGGGCCATGCCTTCAATGTTGACGGCTATGATGCCGGCAGCGACACCTATCATGTGAATTTCGGGTGGCGCGGCACTGGTGACGGTCATTATGCCCTGAACGCCTTCGACCTCGTCTTTTACCGGTTTGACATCGGCCAGATGATGTTCCTGAATGTGATGCCGCCGCGCTACCAACCTATCTTGTGGGTCAGCAAGGAGCAGCTGGACATGGAATGCTGCGTGGGCGACACCGTCACCCAGAAGATTTATGTCGCCGGCAGCGATTTGATAGCTGACATCACTGTGGCCGTCAATGCCACCGACAGCGTCTTCCAAATCACGTCCTCCCAAGACGTGGCGGGAAATACCGTGATTACCGTGATGTTTGCTCCTCAGGAGCCAGGGAACTACGGTGCCAGCCTCACCGTGGGCAGCCGTGGAGCGCAAAGTGTGCCTGTCACCATCGGCGGCACCGCCTTGGAGCCACCGCATGGGTATCAGCTTGGCGACACCAACCACGACGGTACGGTCGATGTCAATGACTTGACATGGCTCATCGATATACTGCTGAACAATGTTGCCGAACCTTGCCCGATTTGCTGTGACGTGTTACCCGATGGACGTGTTGACATCAGTGATGTCTCGGCCCTGGTGGATTTGATTCTGAATGGCAGTGGGGAGGAGTAAAATGTAGGGCTTCGCCTCGGCCTGGCCGCTAGCGGATGCCACCTAACGCCTCGATAATAAAACTATAAACGATATAATATTAACCAAATGAAAAAAACCTTCTTGATTACCATCATGCTGATGGCAGTGGCTCAGGTGTGGGCCGCAGGCATCAGTGAAACAACCGCCTTGAACAGGGCACAGTCATTCCTGAGCCGTCGGGCCGCCACAGGCGTCTTGAAGGCTCCTGCCGCTCGCAACCAGGCGTTGAGCCTCGTGGGTCAGGGTACCCGGTACGGCAAGGAAGTTGCCTACTATGTGTTTAATGCCCAGGATGCGTTTGTCATCGTGTCCGGTGATGACCGCGCCCGCGAAATTCTGGCATTTGGCGACTGTCCCATCGACATGAACAATCTGCCTGAGAACATGCGGTATTGGCTCAGTTACTATGACAGGCAGATGGCCCTGCTGATGAGCCGTCCCGACCTGCAGCTGCCGCCTCTGGAGGCTGCTGGCGGTGAGTCGGTGAATCCGTTGATTACCGCCAACTGGAGCCAGAACAGACCCTACTGGAACGAGTGTCCTGCCTTTGGCACCGATACCTGCTACACGGGTTGCCCAGCCACATCGTTGGCGATGGTGTTCCACTATTGGAAATATCCGCAGCAGCAGACGCCCGAAGTGCCCTCCTACATGATCCCGAGTTATGCTGTGACGTTGCCCGCCTTGCCCCCGACGGTATTCGACTGGAGCAACATGATTGACAACTATGTGGGCGGCAACTACACGCCCGAGCAGGGTGCTGCCGTCGCCCACCTGATGCGCTACATCGGCCAGGTCGAGGAGATGGACTATACCATCAGCGGCAGTGGCGCCTACCTTGATGATATCCTGCGCGCCGTCAAGTTCTTTGAGTATGACCAGCGTGCACAGATGCTGTTCAAGAGCGATGAGCTGGGTTACCAGAACTACAGCGACAGCCAGTGGGCAGCGTTGATTCAAAACGAGCTGACAGCAGGCCGTCCCATCGTGTACTGCGCCTATGACAACGTGACGGGTGCCGGCCACGCCTTCAATGTTGACGGCTATGACGCCAGCGACGACACCTACCACATCAACTGGGGCTGGAACGGTCGCGGCAACGGTTTCTTTGCCCTGAACGCGTTCAGCTATCAGGATTACACCTTCGGCACCGGCCAGCAGATGGTGATTGGCATCCAGCCGCCCGAGGGTTACCTGAATCCCAGGCTGCAGGCCTATCCCAACGTGCTCGACCTGCAGGCCTACATCAACGAGACCGCCAGCGCCACCTTCAACCTCAAGGGCACCAACCTGACCAGCGGCGTGACGTTGACGCTCAACGACGCCAGTGGCGTGTTCAGCATCGATGTTACTCGCCTGAGTGCCGAGGAGGCCAACGCTGGCCGTGACATCGTCGTGACCTCCGCCCCCACGGCGGTGGGCGACTATAGCGCCACCCTGACGATTGCCAGCGATGATACCGACCCCGTGACCGTTACCCTGAACGGCGCTGCTCCGCTCGAGGTCTATGACCCCGTGATGAGTCCCGTCAATGCTGCCAGGGTGACGTTGACGTCGTTCCGTGCCGACTGGACGGATGCCACGCCCGCCCGCAACGTGGCCAGCTACACCCTCGAGGTGGAAAGCAAACCCGCCTATAGCCTGCTGGAAGAGGCCGACTTCAGCGAGCTGCCCAAGATGGCACCCACCAACCAGGCTGCATACGCCAGCAATTATCTGCCCGAGGGCTGGACCTTTAACGGCAGCGAGTTTAACCTGGACGGCGGTTGTGTGAGCATTCGCCGCAACGGCACCATCACCACCGACGTGCTGAACCTGAAGGGATATGACAAGATGACCATCGAGATTACCGCCAAGGCCTACGGCTATTGGGGCGAAGGCTCGGAACTGTATGTTACCACCAGCGCCGGAACGCAGGAACTGATTTTCATGTATTCCTACGAGACCAAGACCATCGTCGTGGATTGCAATGAGACTGAGCAGATTGTCTTTAAGGCCGGTTACTACCCGATGATTAAGGACATCAGGATTTATGCCGGTGACGCGACCCAGAACGCAGCGCTGCGTGCCCAGGAGAGCGGTGATGCCAATTACCGTCTGATCGAAGGCATCACGCCCAACAGATACTATACGGTGAGCGACCTCAAGGCAGGCGGCTCGTTCCTCTACAAGGTGAAGGCCGTATATATTGACGGCAGCGAGAGCCTGTGGAGCAATGTCGAGATGGTGACCCTGGCTGACGGCGGACACGCTTACGAGCCCGGCGACGTGAACCATGACGGCAAGGTAGATATCATTGACGTGACCGCACTCATTGACCATATCCTGAATGACGTTGCCATAGCCTGTGACATCTGCGCCGATGTTGATGGCAATTCCATGGTTGACATCAGCGATATTACTGCCCTCATCGACCTGATTCTTTCGGACAATTGATGCAGTGACAGGCAAGAGTAATGACTGTTTTTTTCTGTCGGCGGCTTTTGTCCGCTGACAGATTTTTTACATACCCTTGCGTCCCTAACGGGACTCTTTTACCGGACACAATTGATTTTTTATCCAATTGTTGTTGCGGAATGGAAAAATTGTTGTAATTTTGCCCCGCTTTTTTGAGTTTTTCCAGTGTGATGGGAAATTAAAGGAAGCGTTTTTACGAACCAATTACTTTAATTTTGAGTAACACAACCAATTAAAAATGAAGACTTTTCAATTGAACGCAGAGGCTCGTACCGACCTCGGCAAGAAGGCCGCTAAGGCGCTCCGCAAGGAGAACAAGATTCCCGTTGTCCTGAACGGTGGCAAGCTCGTTGACCTCGACAAGGACGGCAAGTACAATGGCAAGCTGCTCGCTGGTGAGAAGGTGGTTCCCGTAGGCCGTGACGGTAAGGGTATCATCACCACTGACCTGGTAGTGAACTTCGCAGACGTGCGCAAGCTGATTTACAGCACCGACGTGTATGTAATCGACTTGACCTATGATGGCCAGACCCGCAAGGCCGTCCTGAAGGACCTGCAGTTCCACGCCCGTCGTTGTTGAGATTCCCGTGCACCTCGAGGGTCACGCTGTCGGTGTTAAGGCCGGTGGTAAGCTCTACCTGAGCATGAAGAAGGTGAAGGTTAAGGGTCTGTACAAGGACATTCCCGAGACCATCATTCTCAACGTGGACAGCCTGGAGATTGGCAAGACCATCAAGGTTCGCGACTGCCAATTCGACAACTACGAGCTGGTTAACGCCAAGGATCTCGTTATCGCCGGTGTTCGTGCCACCCGTAACAGCGCCGCTGCCGCTACCACCGAGGAAGGTGAGGGCGAAGGTGAAGGCGAAGCTGCTGCCGAGTAAGTATGAAGTACCTGATTGTTGGCTTGGGCAACATTGGTGCAGAGTACCAGGGTACCCGCCACAACATAGGATTTACAATATTGGATGCCCTTGCCGAGGCATCCAATATTGTTTTCAAGACCGCACGCTACGGCGCTGTGGCTGAGATGCGTGTCAAGAACCAGCAGCTCGTGCTGTTGAAGCCGTCCACCTATATGAACCTGAGCGGCGAGGCAGTGCGTTACTGGCTGATAAAGGAGAACATCGACCTGGACCACCTGCTGGTCATCGTCGACGACATAGCCCTGCCCTTTGGCCAAATCCGCATCCGTCCCAAGGGGGCTGACGGTGGCCATAATGGCCTCAAGAGCATCAACGAGATGTTGGGGAACCAGCAGTGGGCACGTCTGCGCTTCGGCATCGGCAACGATTTCCCGCCGGGAGCCCAGGTGGATTATGTATTGGGCTATCCCACGCCCGAGGAGCTTGCCGTGCTGCCCGAGCGCGCCAAGGTCGCTATCGACGCCATCAAGGCCTTCTGCCTGTCGGGCGTGACGTTTGCCATGAATAACTACAACAACAAGTAATATGCGGGCTGTGGCCCGCGTGTAGGGTGTATTTGCGCCTCTCGGCGCGTGTATGGAATAAAGAATAAAGCATCATGAAAGAGGTAAGGATTGACAAGTGGCTGTGGGCGACGCGTGTTTTCAAGACGCGCACTATCGCGACCAATGCCTGCAAACTGGGGCGTGTGACCATCGGCGGCATGCCCGTGAAGCCGTCTCACGGCATCAAGGTGGGCGACCGCATCGACGTGCGCAAGCCACCAGTGACCTATACCTTTGAGGTCATCGGATTGCTTAATAACCGTGTTGGCGCCAAGTTGGTGCCGCAATACCTGAATAACGTCACCAGCCCCGACCAGCTGCGCCTGCTGGAGATGGTGAAAATCGACGGTTTCGTCAACCGCCAGCGTGGCTTGGGCCGTCCTACCAAAAAGGAAGGTCGCGAGCTGCAGGATTTCACCGATGACGCCTTCTTCGGCTTTGATGACCCCACACCGCTTGATGACGCCTTTGACTGGGACGAGGAGGACAACCCCCTATGGACCCAGGAGGATGAGGACCGCCTGAACGAGGAGTTAGGCGTTAAGAGTTAGGCTTTAGGTTTTAGGTTTTAGGCTTTAGGCTTTAGGGATGCGGATGCCACCTAACTCCTAAAACCTCAATATTTAGACGGTAGTCGACGGCAGAAGTCGATAAATCGGCAATAATTACAGGATTTGGAATTCTCGGGGGCTTGGATGAAGTCACCCTCGTAGAGTGTCTTGAGTGTCACCTCCATCATTTCCAGGAAACTATGAACCACAGGGTTCTCCATCGAGAATTCGAACTGCATGGGTGTAGTGCCTTTGCCAGCCTTCATCTTCACTCCGCTATCCTTCATCGACGCCAGCTTGTAGATGACTGGCTGGATGGTTTTCACCTCGGGATGTTCGGTCATGTAGGCATAGCAGTACAGGAACAGCTGCAGGATGGCCTTGCAACGCTTGGATTTGGAGTTGTCGAACAGGTCAGTGAGTTCCGATGACAATAAGAACGAGGTTTCGTCCTTACCGGTCTTGTAGTCCACGATGCGCAGCGTGCCGTTGGCAAGACGGTCGATGCGGTCGGGCTTATAGGTGAAATTAAAGTATTCGCTGCCCACTCTGAGGCCTTTGATGTCATGGGTGTTCTCACACTCGATGATGGTAAACGGCCCTTTCTCTTCAATCAGCTTCAAGTCATAGTCCAGGACAAAGTTAACATAGCTGCTGATGGTTTCAACCTGCATCAATGCTTCGCCACGCAGCGGCTGCACATCGTTCTCCAACTCGTCCTCGGGAACATGGAGAAAATGCCGCTTGATGTTCTTTACCACCACTTTTTCCAGCCTGTCGCGTTTGAAGGCTTGGATATATTCCTTGTCAATCAGCCCTTGGCGCTGATGCACGGCCTCACAGTCGTAACATTCGCCCAAAGTGTCGTGGACGACGTTGCCAAAGGTGCCGTAATCCATGAAATCGCTTGCCTCGTTGTCCTCGTTAAGCCCCTGGATATAGTGCAGGTAGAACATGAGCGGGCAGTTGATGAACTTGTTGATGGCACTTGCCGACAGGTACTTGCCGCCATTGTCCATGGCCAACGAACCGCCATAGCTCTCACGCAATCCTGCCACGCAATCATTAGGCACCTCGATGGGGATAGCCGTGGAGGTTTTCACCGTTGGCTCCATCTCGACATATTGCAGTTGCCTGCCATAGACTTTTTCAAGCTGTGTGATGTAGCGTGAGGGTTCGCTGGAGCCTATCTTTTGGGCGCTGGAGTCGTAGATGAGCGTCACATGGCTGGAACGGTTCAGCAGGCGGTAGAAGTTGAAGGCGACAATCGCCTCCTGCTGCTCGATAGTGGACATGCCATGGGCACGTCGCATATAGTTGGGGATGAATGAGTTGATGCTGCGTCGGCGCGGGAAGATGCGCTCGTTCATCGACAGAATCACCACGTTGCTGAAGTCCAGGTTGCGCGTTTCGAGCAGTCCCATCACCTGCAGGCCCTGCAAGGGCTCGCCAGTGAACGAGACGATTGCCGACGATGACAGGCGGTCGATGAGATAGAACACCGTGCTGCGCTGCAACGGCTGACGGCAATCGGCGAGCGCCCGCTTGAGCTGGTTGAGGACGTCCAGATACATGAGCAGGAAGGCCTGCTGCAGGGGCACCTGCACGCCATCCTTTTCCTTATCTTCCTCATCTTCAGTGTTTTCGTCCTCGACGGTTGGTGACATCTTTTCCAGCAGCAGAGTGCAGAAGGCCAGCAGGTGGTCCAGGTAATCGGTCTCATTGTCCTTGCTGTCGCTGTCCATGGCGGGTACGAAAAGGTCGCTGAAACTCATTGCCTCAAACTCCACTGCGGGAACGCGGAAGCGGTTGGTACGGGCCAGCTCGGCTGACAGCGCCAGCACCTCGTCGGAGAAATACGTCTTCATCAAGGGGTGGGAGAGGATGTCGTTGACGTCCTCACGGTAGTAGGTCCATCCGCCACGCTCTTTGCTTGCCTGATGATGCAGGCGGGCGACGATGCGCATGAGCGACACGATGCCCGAACTGCGCAGGGGGTATCCCAGTGTCACGTTCAGCAAGGGCACATTGCCGTGAATCGAGTGAAGCAGCGGCACGAGCAGATTCTCGTCCGGGAGCACTACTGCCGTCTCGATGCCTGGAGCCTTGTCGGGCTCCGTCATAAGTGAAATCTCGTCAAAAGCCACCTTGGCTTGTCCCACCATCGACGGCACCGAAACCACCTTCAGGAGCGGCCCGTTGTCCTCGAGCGGCTCGATGGGCATGGCGCCAAAACGCTTGCAATAGCCGTCGATGAGCAAGGCGGCAGGGTCGTGCGGTGCTTTCTCGAGCATGGCATGCAGGCCCGCGTTGTCCCACCAGAAGTCGGCGATACCTTTTTGCTTGAAGCTGTCAAACAGCTTGACCTCGGCAGCCGAGAGCACGCCGAAACCGATAAACACCAGCCTGCTGTGCCGGGGGTGTGCATCAGTCAGTTCAGCTGCCAGACGCAGCTGCTTGCCTGGTGAGATGATGCCTTTGTCTGTGAGCACTTTATGGTAATGATTGTAGATGGCCTCCAGGGCGTTCCACAGGCTCAGGAACTCACGCCTGACGCTGTCGTCTGTCGCAGCGTCTTTAGAGTCTTTATCATACAGGCGCCACAGGCTGGCGTCGGCATCAGTGTCAAAAAATGCGGTACACAGGCTGTCACCGAATATTTTCCTGAGTTTTTCCTTGACTTCGGGAGAGAGGTGGTTGCTGCTCAGGTCGTGCAGGTCTTCAAGGTTGCGGTATATCTCGTGGGCATCGGCCAGCGAGCGGTCGATGTCGTTGAAGTCGCTGATGATGAGTTGTGCCCAGTAGATGAATTTGTCAAATTCTTGAGCCTTGTCGCCCATCGCTTGGCAGTAGGCTTCATAGAGGGCAAAGGTCATCTCGATGTCGGTGGCCACAATGGTGCCGGTAAGCTGGGCGACGAGGTCTCTGATGGTGGTCACACAGGGCAGCAGGTGGGGCTTGGGACCGCTGGCTGCCAATTGTTGTTGCAGGTAGTGGCTGAAGAATTGGCCACTGCGGCGATTGGGAAAGACAAAGCAGTAATCCTCAAGACCTTTTACCTCAAGGTAGTGGCGCGCGACTTGTTGCAGAAAAGGAGTCATCATTCCAATTTTTTTATAGCATCTATAGCATCTATAGCTTCTATAGGTTGTTTATTTCCTGATGAGGATGGAGAGGCGGATAGTGAGGTCAAAGAGGACAATCTTTGCGTTGCCGTTGCCGGCAATGTCGGCGCTGGCACGCTCCAGTTCGGCGACGATGCCCTCGACGTTGCGCTCGTTGATGAACGGCGAGAATCGCGTCGAGAAGGCTTCCTCCTCGCGCGTGAGGTAGTTCAGTTCGGGGTTGTGCAGGTTGTAGATGAAATTTTCGCGCACCTGTCGCACGGCATAGTCGAGGAAACGGCGGGCCTTCTCGCGCTTCATCTCGGCAATGACCTCGCTCCAGGGCTTGAGTTGAGACAGGTCATGCTGGTAGGCAAGACGCATCAGTTCGATGAAACGCTCACGGAACTCATGGAACTCGCTGCCGGTCTGAACCAGGCGTTCAGCGACGTTGATGTTGCCGTCGGCAGGCGCAGCCAGGGCGAGGGCATCCTGCATGTCCATGCCGTAGCGGTCACACAGGTAACGCGCCACCATGTCGGTCGAGGGGCGGCGCAACTCGATGCGCTGGCAACGCGACAGGATGGTGCCCAGGATGCCTTTCTCGTTATCGCTCACGAGGATGAACTTGCAGTCGTCGTAAGGTTCCTCGATGAGTTTCAGCAGTTTGTTGGCGGCCTCTTCCTTGAGTTTCTCGGGCAGCCACAGGATGTGGACCTTGTATTTGGTGGTATAGGCGCTCAAGGTCATCTTGCGCATGATGCTGTCGGCCTCGCGCACAAAAATCTGGGGCTGTGCGTTGTCGTTTTTCAGCAGGTGCAGCCAGGCCTGGTAGTCCTCGACGGGATTTTGGGTGATGAACTCGCGCCACTCGCCGATGTAGTCGTCGCAGGTACAGCCCGTCCCCTTGCTGTCGGTAAAGGGATAGGAGTAGTGGGTGTCCACCTGGTTGAAGGACTGGTGCTGGCGGCACATCGGGCACACGCCGCAGGAGTCCCCGTCGGTGCGGTTCTTGCAGTGCAGGTACTGTGCCGCGGCCATGGCGAGTCCCAATTTGGGAATTCCAGGCGCGCCATGCAACAACAGGGCATGCGGCAGCTTGTCGGCATCAATCATCCGCCTAATCTGCGCTATCGCCTGCTCATTACCAATAATATCGCTGAATCTCATAGTATCCTCATGTTTTGGGAGTGTAAAGATACTGCTTTTTCTTGAAACACCACTGCAAGTTAAAAGAAATATTCGTTTTATGTTGGATTCTCGACAGGAGGTATCTAAAAAAGTTTACATCATTGTCTCATATCAATAAAAGCATTATCTTTGCCATCGATAGCAACTATAGATGCTATAATAGATGCTATAGATTTGATTTTGTAATGGGGGATAGGATGACACCGGAGCAGAGGCGGCGTTGCATGAGCCGCATCAGGGGACGCGACACCAAGCCGGAACTGGTGATGCGGCGGTGGCTGTGGCGTCAGGGGTTCCGTTACAGGCTGTATGTGAAGGCGTTGCCTGGCCGCCCCGACATCGTGATGCGGAAGTGGCGGACGGTGATTTTTGTGAATGGCTGCTTTTGGCACGGCCATGAGTGCCAGCGTCATCGCCCCGCGACCAACGCGCAGTTCTGGCAGGACAAGATTACCCGTAACCGTGAGCGCGACGAACGCAACCAGGCCCTGCTGCGCACGGCGGGCTGGAACGTGATTGTGGTGTGGGAGTGCCAACTGTCACCCAAGCGGTGCACTGAGACGCTGCGTGAACTGGATTTGGAATTGAGCCGCATTGTGCTGGAGCGCAATGGCGCCCAGCCGAGGCCGTATGTCATGCCCGGTGAGGATGCAGATGTGCCCTTGGCTGCAGAACCCGATTAAGAAGTTAGGAGTTGGAGATGAAACGACAACACATACAGTCCCTGGCCACGCTGCAGCTGATAGCCGTCCTTGCCATTGTCGCCTCACACTTTTGGCTGGCAGATGGCACTTATCTGCAGTCCTTGTGTGTGAGTTTTTGCTTTCTGTACAGCGGCTATTTCTCGGCATCGACCCATCCTGTCGACTACTATTACGGGCCGTTAGAGCATGCCTGGTACATGCGTTATAAACTGTTCAAGCTCTATCCGTTATACGTCCTGGCGCTGGCATTGTGTCTGCTGGCGGCATACCTCTGTTGGGGTTCCAATCTGGTGTTCAGCAAGGTGACGTTTGCCCACCTGACAATGTTGAGTCCGTGGATACCGACGCCTGGCTACTACTTTGGCATCAATCCCGTAGCGTGGTTCATCTGCGTCCTGTTTTTTCTCTACCTGATAGCGCCATTGATTATCAAGCCGTTAAGACGAATGTCGCTGGGCTGGCAGGTCGCCATTGTGGTGGTGCTTATCGGTGCCGAAATGCTGGCAGGTTATGCCCGTGATCCGGCATCGCCATCGCTGCTGATACCCGCTCCGGCCCATTATTTCCTGTATGAATTTCCCCCTGTCAGAATCCTGGATTTCACGACCGGAATCGTGCTGTTTCATGTCACGCAAAGCCGCTGTTGGCGTGATGCCGCATCACGCCTGAATGCCACGTTTGCAACGCTTGTCGAGGTGTGTGCCGTGTTGGCATTTTTGGCCTTTTACCGGTTGGGAGAGACCTTGCTGCACCCTCACTGGTATCGGGCATTCTGCAGCGCCGCTCCCGCTGTGTTGACCGTGCTGGCCGCCTTCGTTTTCACCGGCGGCAAACGAGGTGCCTTTTCTCGCCTGTTGTCGATGCCGTGGCTGGCCGTGCCCTGTGCCATCACGGCCGAAATATACCTCTTGCAATATGGTGTGTTTGCCCTTGTCAGGTATGTGGTCATGAGGGTGGGGATGGCTACCGAAGGCCTGGCCTATTTCATGCTCCAGAGCCTCACGTTGCTGCTGGTTGCCATGGCGGTGCATTATGGCTTTGTCATGCCGTTGTATCGCCGCCTGAGGTCACACTAACGCCGCACTGTCGATTTTTAAGAAAAATCGGGCCTGGCGACGGATTCTCAACCATAAAACGCAAAATCTGACAAAACGAAACTTTAGTGGATGTTTTTCTGCAATTTTATACATTTGCCACTATAAAAACTGAGGTTCTTAAAGTGCCTAAAAATTAGCCTTTTCCGCATCAAAAACGGGTATGTAAAAAAGGTGCTGAAAATATTTTGTCAGTAATAAAATAATGCCTAATTTTGGGCGCTTTTTAGAAGGATATTTTGAGAAGCAACTAATTGACTACATTAACGAACTTTTATTAATATTTTTTTTAATCGTTTTTTTACCAAACAATGGAGATCAAAACGGCAATGGCCGGAACGCTTGAATCCGGCGACATTTTCATCCAGATTGCGCCCAACGACAACGCTGGACTGCACATTGATCTTGACAGCACGGTAGCCTATCAGTTTGGCGACCAAATCAAGAAAGTTATCACCGAGACCCTGCAGGGCCTGGGCATCGACCAAGCCGAGGTGAAAGCCACGGACAAGGGAGCTCTGGACTGCACCATCCGCGCCCGCGTGACGGCAGCCGCCGTTCGCGCTACCGGCAAAGACGTGTGGGCCGACTAATTAACACTAACAAACCATCAAAAACGAGAAAATTGTTATGCAACGACTCAGAAGAACAATGATGTTTGTCCCTGGTAACAACCCGGGAATGATGGCCGACGCTCACATTTACGGTCCCGATTCAATCATGCTCGACCTCGAGGATTCTGTATCGATGGCCGAGAAGGACGCAGCGCGTCTGCTGGTTCACAATGCACTCAAGACCATCGACTACGGCAACACCGAGATGGTGGTACGTATCAACCCGCTGAACACCCCTTACGGCAAGAAGGATGTTGAGGCAGTGGTAAAGGCTGGCGTTCACGTCATCCGCATGCCCAAGACCGAGACCGCCGAGGAGGTTAAGGAACTCGAAGAGGAAATCATCAAGGTGGAGACCGAGCTGGGCTGCGTAGGACGCACTCAGATCATGGCCGCTATCGAGAGCACCCTGGGCGCCCTCAACGCCTATGCTATCGCCACCGCCAGCAAGCGCATGATGGGTATCGCCCTTGGCGCTGAGGACTACTGCGCTAACCTGAAGGCACAGCGCACGTCGGGTGATTCACCCAACTTCGGTATGGAGCTGCAGTTTGCTCGTCAGTGCATCGTGACGGCTGCCCGTGCTGCCGGCATCGACGCCCTCGACACTGTGTTCAGCAATCTGAACGACATGGACACCTTCCGTCGCGAGGTTGAGATGATCAAGGCTATGGGCTTCGACGGCAAGTCGATCATCAATCCTCGCCAAATCGAGGTTGTCAATGAGATCTTCGCTCCCAAGGAGAAGGAAATCGAGAAGGCCAAGACCATCATCGCCGCCATCAAGGAGGCTGAGAAGCGCGGTAGCGGCGTTATCGCCGTCAACGGCAAGATGGTTGACCGCCCCGTGGTTATCAGAGCACAACGTACCATCGACCTGGCCATCGCGTCGGGCATCTTGACAAAGGAGGACTTAGCATGAACAGTATCAAAGATAGAGCAGCCC
>CACZNH010000022.1 GCA_902782465.1 uncultured Bacteroidales bacterium | reverse complement strand
ATAGCCCCGTCGGGGCGGCACTAATTCCTTGAAATACAATCTGTCGCCCCGATGGGGCTATGTTATTGAATGTTATGTAAACAGGGGTTACGCTTCGCTCCACCCCTGCCTATAAACCGCCAGCCCTACGGGCTTAAAAGCAAGCCCCTTTTTGAGAAATCACAATTATAGCATTGAAACTTAATGATCTGTGCTTGCTGTATCTCTTTTTAGCGGACACTATTGATTTACAGGATTATACCGAATCGGGGACGGCCGAGGGTTCCTCGAGTTTCTCGTCGGGGATGAAGTCGTCGGTCAACGGGATGTTCAGCGAGTCCTCGTCAAAATCAAGCATCGTCGAGTCAAACTCCTCGACGGGAGCGATGGACATGCAGCCCGAATACAGGTCGGCGGCAATGGGTTCCTTGGCAGGTTGGAACCGCTGGTGGTACTTCTGGAACTGCGGGTCGCTCAACACGAGCTGCAGGAAGCGGCCACAGATGGGCAATGCCGTGCGGCTGCCCTGTCCCAAGGCACCCCAGCGGAAGTGAATCTGGCGGTATTCGCCACCCACCCACGAGCCGCACACAAGTCCTGGCGACACGGCGACAAACCATGCGTCGGCATGGCGGTTGCTGGTACCGGTCTTGCCGCCCAGGTCCACGTCGTAGAGCGGTCGCGTTATGTATCCGTTCAGGGCCATGGCAGTGCCTCCGGCGTCGGTGCGGCAGGCCATGAGCATCTGCTGCATGAGCCAGGCCGAGCGGTAGCTCATGGCCCGTTCCTGATGCTCAGGGGCACGGTAAATCTCCTTGCCGTCACGGTCCACGATGCGGGTGACGATGACGGGGTCATGCATCATGCCGTCGTTGACCACGGTGCAATAGGCGTTGACCAGCTCCATCAAATCGACGTCACTGGCGCCCAGCGACAGGGCCGGCTTGGGATCCATGGGCGACTTGATGCCCATGTCACGTGCCAGCTGGGCTATCTCGCTGAAGCCCACCTCACGCGCCACGCGCACGGTGACGCTGTTGATGCTCTGGGCAAAGGCGCTGCGCAGCGTCATGTCGGCGCCGCTGAAGGTGCCGTTGGCGTTAGTCGGCCTCCAGTGCTCCATCTCCTGCGTATCCTCATTATATACCAGGGTGTCGATGTATTCGTCCAAGCGGCGGTCACAGGGCACCAGTCCCCGTTCCATTGCCATGGCATAGACAAAGAGCTTGAACGTGGAACCCGGCTGATGCTTGGCGCGCACCTTGTCATACTTCCACGTGTCGAAGTCCACATCGCCCACCCACGCCTTGACGTGGCCATTGCTCGGCTCCATGGCGATGAAGCCGCAGTGCATGAAGTGGAGCATGTAGCGCACCGAGTCCATCGAGCTCATCTCCATGTAGAGCGAGTCGTTCTCATAGTCGAACAGGTGCACCGTGTGGGGCTGGTTCATGTAGTAATTCACCGAGTCCAGGTCGTTGGGGTAGCGGGCCAGCAGTTCGTGGTAGATGGGCGTGTTACGGGCCTTATCCTCGACAAAGTTGGCGATGGGCTGGTTGTTGTCGTCGAGCCAGCAGTCGTTGTCGCCCCAATGGCTCTTAAAGTTCTGCTGCACAATCTTCATCTTCTCGCTCACAGCCTGCTCGGCATACTCCTGCATCTTGGAATCGAGCGTGGTGTAGATTTTGAGGCCGTCGCGTTCCAGGTCCAGCTTCAAGCCATGGGCCTTGGCGATGTCATCGATTTCGCGTGCCACAGTCTCGCGGAAGTAGGGTGCCACGCCGTCATAGTTGGTCTCGATGGTATATTTCAGGTCGATGGGCAGCGACGACACCGAGTCATACTGGTGCTGGGTCAAGTCACCGCGTTCTTTCATGTTCTTGAGCACCTGGTTGCGGCGACGCAGGCTGTTCTTGGGGTTGATGCGCGGGTTATAGGTGCTGGTAGCCTTCAACAGGCCCACGAGCACAGCGCTCTCCTCGAGCTTGAGGTTGCGCGGCGTGGTCTTGAAATAGGTGTTGGCCGCCGTCTTGATGCCGAAGGCGTTGCTGCCGAAGTCCACCGTGTTAGCGTACATCTCGAGGATTTCCTGCTTGCTGTAGAACATCTCCAGCTTGGTGGCGATTATCCACTCCTTGCTCTTCATGATGAGCATTTTCACGCCGGGAATGTAGCCCAGCAGGCCAGTGGAATAGTCGCTGCGGGTGCGGAACATGTTCTTCACCAGCTGTTGCGTGATGGTGCTGGCGCCACGGGGACGGCCATGCAGCACCATGTCCTTGACAGCAGCTCCCAGGCCACCGAAGTCGATGCCGTGATGCAGGTAGAATCGCTCGTCCTCGGTATCGATGAGCACCTTGAAGAACTGCGGGTTGATGGAGTCGTAGGGCACCGGCGTGCGGTTCTCGTCATAGTACTTGCCGATGGTCTTGCCGTCGGCGCTGTACAGGTAGCTCGCCTCGGGATTGCGGGGATGCATGATGCTGTAGGTGCTGGGCGACTTGCCGAAGAGCCACAGCAGGTTCACGTCAACGGCAATGAGATAAAGCAGGAACAGGACGATGAACGTCCCGAGGCCTGCCAGCGTCTTCACCCACCACGGACGGCCACGATACAGCCCCTTGTACCACACCTTGAAGCGGTGCCAGTTGCGGGAGATGATATTTCCGGTTTTCTTTTCGCTCATATATTCAAGTTGTAAGTTTTTAGTCTTAAGTTTTAAGTACGATTACTGTCGCCTGAAAAATACCTCATTCCTAACACCTAATGCCTATTGCCTCACTGCTTGCTGCCGTGCAGGCGGCGTTTCAGGTAGCGGGGGATGAACCCCAGGTGGGCCAGCGTGGCCCGTGCGGTGCCATAGTGGCGGCACATGATGCGGTAACGCTCCATCAGCGAGGCGCGGTGGTGGCGCGTGGTCATACCCTCGGCCAGGTAGCTGATGATGGGCTTGTCGCCGGCATAGGCGTTGGCGGGCGAAGCCTGCAGCACGCGGATGCACCAGTCATAGTCGGCACTCAACCGGTATTGCAGGTCATACTCGGGCACCAGGTCGCGACGCGCCACAAAGGCCTGGTGGCACACCACCATGCCGTTCAGGAAACTGGCGGCAGTCAGGCGTTTGGGGGCAGTCAAGTGGCGCTGTCCCACCACATTGCGCCGCTCGTCCACCAGCTGCGTCTGGCCATAGATGACGCCCGGATTTCCTGTTGTCAACTGCTTCAGGCGTGCCAGCACGGTGTCATCGGCCAGCGTGTCGCCGGCGTTCAGGAACATGATGTAACGTCCGCGAGCGCGGGCGATGCCCTTGTTCATCGCGTCATACAGGCCCTTATCCGGCTCACTGAACACCCGCAGCGAGGCAATCGACGCCTGCCCGACAATGTCCAGCGTGGCGTCGGTGGACGCGCCGTCGATGACCAACAGCTCATAATCGCTGCAGGTCTGCCGCTCGACACTGCCCACTGTGGGGCCGATAACGCTTGCCGCATTCCACGTGACGGTGATGATGGTGAATAGAGGTTCCATGCCTGTAAGTTTCGTTTTACCGATGCAAAAATATAGATTTCTTCGGTATTCCACAATCAAATGGGCATTTTTTACGTTTAATAAAAAAATAACATATGGAATTATGAGGTTTTACAGATTCTCACTTATATCGGCAGCGCTCCTCATGCTGGGGCTGGCAAGTTCCTGTGAGCACATCGACAACAAGGCAGTGCCAAGTTTTAACGTGCGCATCGACTTGGGCAACTATGCCCTGTGGAACACCTACGGAGTGAACGGCATGGGCGACTACCGCATCTTTGACCGCGCCAAGGGCATCCCCGCTAACTTCCCCTTCAACGTCAACACCTACACCGGCTTCGGCGGCGTGCTGCTGATGATGGGCATGGATGGACCCATGGCCTATGACCTGGCCTGTCCCGTCGAGGCGTCGCAGAACGTCACCCTCTCCATCAGTGCCGACAACTTCGAGGCCGTATGTCCCCGCTGCGAATCCCACTTCGACCCCCTGATGAATGCAGGCGGTCCGGTCAAGGGCGTCGCCATCAAGAACAAGGTGGGCATGCGCCAGTACCGTGTTCTGCCCTCAAGTGGAGGCTACGTCATCACCAACTAGCCTCACTTCCCCAAAAACGAACACTAGATTATTCTGATGGGCATCCGCATTCCCTGCTACGGGGCTGCGGATGTCTTCTTTGTCGAGTATTAGAGTCGCCCTACGGGCGAGAAAGATTGTGCAAACTGAATGCCATGAAGCTTGCACAAGATTTGTTGGATTGGATGCGATTTGTTGGATTTCTCGGCCGCCAGGCCGACTAAAAATCTTAGCGTCTTAGCGCCTTAGCGTGGGGCAAAGGAATGCGGAACAGTTGTTAGATGAAAGCGTGAAGGGGAAAATCGCGATGTTCCACGGCGGGCATAAGCGTGAAAATGGGGCTGTGAGGGCGCGGAAATCACTTTTTTCATAAAAAGGGGGTTTTGGATTGCATTATGCTAACTTGAATGACAATTTTCTTGTCTTGACCATCGGTTTTTGTGGCAAAAATCTAAAAAATAAATCTTATAGGATGCCATTTATTGTTAAAAAGTGTAAACTTTTTCATTTTTAATTTCCAAAATTTAAACATTACGACCCTCTGTGAGCCCTTACAGGCAGGGAGTTTGCGTGGAACAA
The DNA here is from genome assembly GCA_902782465.1 of uncultured Bacteroidales bacterium. GTDB lineage: Bacteria > Bacteroidota > Bacteroidia > Bacteroidales > Muribaculaceae > Sodaliphilus. The sequence goes on along the minus strand of CACZNH010000022.1, from coordinate 35,504 downwards.
TGTGTTAAAAACGTCATTTTCGGTAAATGTTTACAAGTGTTTAACTAGTTTGGTCGGGTTCTCGGGTTGAAGTACCTTTGCATCGTCAAACTATGGGCGCACGGGTTAGCGTCAGGCATTAGGAGTTTAAAAAATCCTAAAGACTGAAGACCCGATAACGAAGCCTTCACGCTGGGGCGTGAAACTTCCAGTCCTCCAAATTATTTATATATGAGTTTTATCAAAAGTAAAATAAGTTTATCGGTATTACTAAGCATTATTGCAATCACCTTATCAGGTTTCACCGCCCAGGCGCAGCGTTTGGAAACGCGCCGACAGGGCACTGTTCTTGAACAGCTGGAACAGAACAGCCGCAACAGCATCGTCGACCAAGTCATCAACTACGCATACCGTTTCCGCGGTACGCCCTATCGTTATGGTGCATCGTCACCGCGCGGTTTTGACTGCTCGGGCTTTACCAGCTACGTGTTCAAGCGCTTCGGCATCCAGCTCGACCGCTCGTCGAGGGGTCAGATTTCGGACGGCGTGCGCGTGAAGAAGAACGACCTGCAGCCTGGTGACCTGGTGTTCTTCCAGGGCCGTTCGGGCCGCGGTGGCGTGGGCCACGTGGGCATCGTCACCAAGGTCAACGACGACAACACCTTCCACTTCATCCACTCGGCCTGCAGTAGCGGTGTGACCGAGAGCAAGAACACCGAGTCCTACTACAGCCGCCGTTACGTGGGCGCCTGCCGAGTCCTCTAAGGAGGGCAAGCGCTTTCAGCGCTGTGTATGGTTTCGGGCTAACGCCCGCGTGTATAGTGTATGGCTAAATTGACTAAGAACTAAGAACTAAGGACTAAAGACTAAGAACTAAAATACGAGCGTGCGTTCCCAAACGGGGGCGCACGTCTTGTTTTTGCGCCATATTTGCGGGATTGGCAGTTTTTTGTTAGTTTTGCGGCTACATAACCAACACATCTTGACGAATATGACACGACGATTGATTCTTTATTTATACCTGACTGTTGCTTTGGCAGCCAATGCGGGCCATGTGCTCATCGACGGTGTGCTGGAACAGTCGGAGATTTACCCCGGCACGGTGCACACCTTCCAGGTCTATGTCCCCGACCAGTACAACGGCAAGAAGGAGGCGGCACTGTATGTGGGGCTCGACGGCGTGCTGTGCCGCGCCCCGCAGGTCATGGACTCGCTCATCGCCGCGGGCAAGATGCCCTGCACCATCGGCGTGTTCCTGCAGCCGGGCGTCATCCGTGACGACGAAGGCACTGTGCTGCGCTACAACCGCTGCTACGAGTTTGACAGCACGACAGGCCTGTTTGCCCGCTTCCTGGAGACCGAGCTGCTGCCCGCTGTGGAGAAGATGAAGACCTCACGCGGCAAGGCCATCAAATTGTCACGCCAGCCTCAGGACCGCATGATATTCGGGTTGAGCAGCGGCGGCATCGCGGCGTTCAATGCCGCCTGGCACCGTCCCGACCTGTTCGGCAAGGTATTCACGGGTGTGGGTACCTTTGTGGCCATGCGCGGCGGCAACGACCTGCAGGCCCTGGTGCGCAAGACCGAGCCGCAGCCCCTGCGCATCTTCATCCAGGACGGCAGCAACGACGCGTGGAACCCGCTGTTCGGCCATTGGTACGAAGGCAACCAGATGCTGGCCAGCGCCCTGGAGTTTGCAGGCTATGACGTGCAGATGGACTGGAGCGACGGCGGGCACAACGTGACGCGCTCGACCGAGATTTTCCCGCAGGTGATGGAGTGGATGTGGCGCGACTGGCCTGCAGCACCCACGGCAGGGAAGACCGGCAACGACTTCCTGCAAGAGCTATTCAATGCCGAGGATCTGGGATGGGAACGTGCCAGCGAGGGGATGAAGGGCAAGCCCGTAACGCGTATCATCTATCCCGACCTGACCAACATCGCAATGATTCCCACCACACCGGGCAGCACCGTATGGCAATACCTCTTGAAGGACGGCCAGCCCACCTGTGGCGAACCCTTCTACTGGCTCCACAACGACGACAGCCGCCCGCTGGAGATTCAGACCATCACCTTTGACGGCAACGGCAACCTGTGGGCCGTCACCAACCTGGGCATACAGATTTGTGACCAGAACGGGCGCGTGCGCGGCATCCTGCGCATGCCCAGCGACGTGGGCCCCGTCAACGAAATCACCATCAGCGGCGGCTACGTGTGGCTGCTCACCGACACCTGGAACTGGCGCCGACGCCTCAACGTCGCCTCGCCCATCCTGGGTATCCGCCCGCCCAGCCAGGGACAAGGGTAGTTAGCTATCAGCAGTTAGCATTTGGCATCCGCATTCGGGTTTAAACTACGAACCTTTAGCGGCGAAGCCAAATCCTACAAATCGGGACAAATCCAACAAATCTTGTGCAAGCCGAAAGCCATGAAGCTTACTTCGTTGGAAGAGGCGCCGCCAAGATTATGCAAATATTTTCATTGATTTGCTCGATTTGTATCCATTTGAGTGATTTCTCGGCCGCCAGGCCGACTAAGAATCTTAGCGTCTTAGCGTGAGGCAAAGGAATGCGGATGCCAACTTAAAACTTAAAACTTAGGACTTAAAACTAAATAAATTACTACCTTTGCCTTCGGCTAAGGTAGGCTGTGCCTTGGAAATGCTCAAATATATTTGGCATTTCGCTCGGCTTAGATAAATTCCTCACGCTCGACAATGAGAATAAACTCTCATTGTTCTCGCTTAATCGGAATTTTACACTACCTTTGTAGTTTAAATCAAACCGAACACGACTCATGATGCAGAACAGTAACATAACGCCCGAAGAGGAAGACCAGATGATTGACCAGGCCTATCAGAACCTGTTAAACCTCTATTTGTCAAGCAATCACCGCAAGAAAGTGGAGATTATCGACAAGGCCTATAAGTTTGCGCGCGAGGCCCACAAGGGCATCCGCCGCCGCTCCGGCGAGCCCTACATCCTGCATCCCATCGCCGTGGCCACCATCGTGATTCAGGAAATCGGCCTGGGCTCAACGAGCATCAGTGCGGCGCTGCTGCATGACGTGGTCGAGGACACCGACTACACTGTCGAGGACATCGAGGCGCAGTTCGGCACCAAAATTGCCCGCATCGTGGACGGTCTGACCAAAATCTCGGGCGGCATCTTCGGCGACAAGGCGTCGCTGCAAGCCGAGAACTTCCGTAAGTTGCTGCTCACCATGAGCGAGGATGTCCGCGTCGTGCTCATCAAGATGGCCGACCGCCTGCACAACATGCGCACCCTGTCGTCGATGCCTGCCAACAAGCAGTACAAGATTGCCGGCGAGACGCTATACATCTACGCCCCGCTGGCACACCGCCTGGGCCTGTATGCCATCAAGACCGAGCTTGAGGACCTCAGTTTCAAGTACAACCATCCCGTCGAACACCAGCGCATCAAGGAACTGATTGCCGACAGCGAGGAAAGCCGCAACGAACTGTTCGCCCGCTTCTCGGCTCCCATCCGCGAGCGCCTGGACAACATGGGGCTCAAGTATGAATTCAACACGCGCGTCAAGTCGTGCTTCTCGATTTGGAACAAGATGCAGACCAAGCACATCCCCTTTGAGGAGGTGTATGACCTGTACGCGGCGCGCATCGTGTTCGAGTGCGACGACGAGAGCGCCGAGAAACGCATCTGCTGGAACATCTACAACGAAATCACCGAGGTCTATGCCAAGCACCCTGACCGCGTGCGCGACTGGCTCACCACCCCCAAGGTGAACAAGTACCGCGCCCTGCACGTCACCGTCATGGGTCCCGACGGCAACTGGGTGGAGGTGCAGATACGCAGCCGCAAGATGGACGACATCGCCGAGCGCGGATTTGCCGCACACTGGAAATACAAAATCGGTGAGGGCGAGGAAGAAGACGAACTGTCGGCATGGCTGAGCACCATCACCGACATCCTCAAGGAGCCCGAGCCCAACGCCATCGACTTCCTCGACACCATCAAGCTCAACCTGTTTGCCAGCGAGATTGTCGTCTTCACCCCCAAGGGCGAGGCCATGACACTGCCCAAGGGCGCATCGGTGCTCGATGTGGCCTTTATCCTGCACACCGACCTGGGCACACACTGCATCGCCGGCAAGGTGAACCACAAACTCGTACCGCTGTCCTACAAGCTGTCGAGCGGCGACCAGGTGGAAATCCTGACCAGCAACTCGTGCACCCCCAAGCAGGAATGGGAGAAATTCCTGGTCACCGCCAAGGGCAAGACCCGCCTGCGCTCTGCCCTGCGCCACGAGCGCAGCCTCATCATCAAGGATGGCGAGAAACGCTTCATGGAATTCCTCAACGAAAACAACATCGAACTGAACAACGAGGTTCTCTCCCATGCCATCACCCGCCAGCGTCTTGCCAACAAGGAGGAGCTGTACTTCATGATCGGAAACGGCGAAATCGCGCTTAACGAGGAACTGGTGAGCAAGACGGAACAAGGTTCCCGCGTCACCTGGTGGAAGAGAAACCCCTTCCGCGGCAAGGAGGCTCCCAAGCAGACTACCAGCGATGCCCGTACCGCCATCGACACCAAATCCATCTACCGCCTCACCACCCAAGGAGGCGTGAGCAACTATCAGATTGCCGACTGCTGCCATCCCATCCCCGGCGACGCCACCGTGGGCTTCCTCACCGACGACAACCAGGTAGTGGTCCACAAGATGGACTGCCCCACCCTGGCAAGACTCAAGGCCAGCTACGGCTCGCGTCTGCTCGAGACGCAGTGGGAAGACCACAGCGACCGCTTCCAGGCGACCATCCACATCGAGGGCATCGACCAGAAGGGCATCCTGCAGTCTATCGTGAACATCATCTCGACCAACATGTCCATCAACATGAAGCGCATGGACGTCACTGCCGACCAGGGCGTATTCCGTTGTGACCTGGACGTCCTCATCAGCGATGCCTCGGTGGTGACCAACCTGTGCCGCGAAATCAAGAAAGTGAAAGGTGTGAACAACGCGACACGAATGAGTTAAAGCCTGTCCACCCGCAACAACATATCCCGACAACCACATGAAAAGTAAGAACAATATCACAATCATCGTGCTGCTGGTTTTCTCGGTCATCCTTATTGCCACAGCACTGTTCTTCAGCCGCGAGGAAGTACGTTTCTACAGCTTCGAGGTCGGCAAACCCTGGCAACATTCCAGACTGGAAGCCAACTTCCAGTACGACATCGAGCTGAACGAGGAAACCAGACGCCATATCACCGACAGCGTCACCCAGAACTTCTCAAAAATCTACACCTTCGACCGCAAGAAGTGGGAACAGCAACAGGTGCTGCTCACCAGAGCACTGGCAGGGAAACCTGGCGGACAGGCGCTGCTGAACGCTGTCGCAAAACTCTATCATGACGGCATCGTGGACAACGAGGCGGCCAACGACATCCGCGCCGGCAAGCAAATCCGTTTCCTCGTGGGAAACAACCAGCTGCAGGTGGTGGATACCCAAAACATGAGAACCGTGCGCCAAGCCTACACCTGGCTCACCGACTCCCTCAAGGCCAATGTGGCGGTACAAGAGGCCCTGCATGCCGTCGACATCAGCAATTACCTTGTCCCCAACATGATGGTCGATGAGGAGGAGAATGAGAAATGGATGGGCGAGGACCTGCGCGACGCCCTGCGCTCGCCAGGCACCATACAACAGGGCGAGGTCATCATCACCCATGGAGAAATCGTCACGCCACAGAAGGCTGCTGCCATCGAGAGCTACCAGAACGAACAGATGCAGCGCAACAAGCAGCGCAACGTGGACGAGACGCTCAACCTGCTGGGGCAAATCCTCATCGTCGCCGTTCTGATGACAGCATTCTACTACTTCATGAAGCGACTGCGCAACCAGGTGTTCAGGAGCCTGCGACGGATGATTTTCCTCATCTCCTTCATCACCTTGTTTGCCATCGCCGTGCTGCTGTGCGTCAAGTTCAAGTACAACCTGCTGTACGTCATCCCGTTTGGACTGGTACCCGTCATCGTGTCCTCGTTCTTTGATGACCACACCTCCTTCTTTGTCCACATCGTGACGGTGCTCATCTGCTCGCTCGTCGCCAGTGCCCATCAGGCCGAATTCATCATCATGCAGTTCATTGCGGGCATTATCGCCATCATCTCGGTCAAGGAGCTGACCAAGAGGACCCAGCTGGTGCAATGCGCCATGTTCATCTTCCTGGCCTACTGCATCACCTACATTGCGATGACACTCATCACCGAGGGCGACCTGACCAAGATTGACCAGTATTACTTCGGATACTTCTTCATCAACTGCATCATCCTCTTCATGGCCTTCCTCATCATTCCCATCATTGAGAGGATTTTCGGTTTCACGTCATCGATGACGTTGCTCGAACTCGCCGACATCAACAACCCGTTGCTGCGCAAACTGTCAACCAACTGCCCCGGCACCTTCCAGCACTCGCTGCAAGTGGCCAACCTGGGCGGTGAAGCCGCGCTCAAGGTGGGCGCCAACATGCAGCTCGTCAGGGCAGGAGCACTGTATCACGACATCGGCAAAATCAAGAACCCCGTCTTCTTTACCGAGAACCAAATCGGCGAGAACCCCCACGACCACCTGGTGCGCCCCGAGGACAGCGCCAAAATCGTCATCGACCATGTCGCCAACGGACTGAGACTCGCCGAGGAGGCCAATCTGCCCAAAGCCATCAAGGACCTCATTGCCCAGCATCACGGCAAGAGCGTGACGCGATATTTCTACTACAAGGCCTGCGAAGCCCATCCCGACCAGGAGGTGGACCGTGCGCCCTTCTCCTACCCCGGTCCCAACCCGCAGACCAAAGAGGCCGCCATCCTGATGATGGCCGATGCCTGCGAGGCCGCCACCAAGAGCCTCAACGACCACAGCGAGGAGGCCATTGCGGCGATGGTCGGCAAAATCATCGACGGACAGGTTGCCGAAGGACTGCTACGTGAAACGCCCATCAGCTTCAGCGACGTGGAGACCATCAAGAAACTCTTCATCGAGCGCCTGCGCACCATCTATCATGTGCGTGTCTCCTACCCCGGCGGCAACCGTCCCGCCACCACCGAGGCGACCACCGGCACTGCCACTCTACCCCCCAACAACGACAAGGACAACGCCGGCACGGCACAATAATCCTGCCCGTTGGGCAATAAACAGCAACCATTTCGTGTTATTATAATAAGGAAAGACATAACAGACCACTCATGGCACTCAACATCATATTGCTCATTGCAGGAATCATCTGCCTCGTGGCAGCACTAGCTTTTGTGCTGTGGCCCCGTTGGGTTGCCGCAGCACCAGCCTATATTGGCATGGCACTGCTGCACTTGAGCTATTACATCGATGTCAAGCCCATGACGTTCGCCTTTTGGGGCATTGCCACACTCATTGTCGTCGGGCTGTTCTACCTCCAGCCCAGTGGAGAGCCCGACGGGCACAGCGACAGCAACCTGTATGTGGGATTCGGCGCTCTGGCTGGCGGAATGCTGGGCATCCTGCTGGCGCCGCGCATCATGATACTGGGCGTCATCCTGGGAGCCATGATAGGGCAGTTTGCCTACAGCCGCACCCCCAACGGCAAGTGGATGCTTTTTCCCTCCACACACTTCTGGCGCTATTTTGCCGCCAAGTGTCTGCCTGCCATCGTAGCGATTTCCATCGTGTGCATCGCCATCATGGGCTTTATACTATAACCATCATCAGCATGAAGAAAAACCGATTCCTACATATCCTCACCATCGCCCTCGCCATCATCTTCTCGACGGCGGCATGGGCGCAACCGCTCAACGACCACAGCCAGGCCAACAAGTTCCAGGTCAAGAAAGTCGATTTTGACCACATCAGAGACGTCATCAGGAATCCCGAGAACATCTATTACTACCCCAAGCTGATGAAGGCCTACAACAGCGATGACACCACCCTCACCATCGAGGCGTGGCGCAACCTCTACTACGGCTACACCTTCCAGGAGGACTACAACCCCTTCCGCGAGAGCGTCTTCAGCAACGTCGTCGAGCAACTCTATTACAAGCAGCCGCATTCACGCGCCGAGTGTGACAGCATCGAGAAATATGCCGAGCTGTCCCTCAACGACAACATGTTCGACTTGAACCAGATGAACTTCTACATCTACGTCCTCAAGGAGAAGAAAAAACATGCCCGCGCAGCTGTCTGCCAGTACCGACTCGACCGCCTCATCGCTGCCATCATGTCCAGCGGGCGCGGCACCAAGGAAGAGCCCTGGGTCGTCATCGCCCCCGAGCATGAGTATAACATCATCAACTTCCTGGGCTTCGTCGCCACCGAGCACGAGACCCTGGACGGCGGCATCGACTACATCAAGGTCCAACCCGTCGCCGGCAAGAACACCGACGGCTTCTACTTCGACATCTCCCGCATGATGCAAATCGCTGCCCTCAAGTTCCCCGACATCTAGCCCAAGCCTTTTTTTATCTTTTTAATATTGGGGTGTGGAGGTTTTTTATTACCTTTGCAGCTAATAAACCTGTATTCGTTATGATGAAGGAAAACCTGATCAAAATTTATGAGCGCAGTTTCATCGACAACTGGGAACTGCTCGCATTGACCGACTACAATACCGGCGAGAACCTGACCTACGGCGACTTTGCCCGCAATATCGCCAAGTTGCACATCCTGTTCAAGAACAGCGGCGTGAAAACCGGCGACCGCATCGCCCTCATCGGCAAGAACATCCCCAACTGGGTGACCATCTTCATGGGCACCATTACCTATGGTGCTGTGATTGTCCCCGTCCTGCAGGAGTTCAACCCCACCGATGCCCAGCACATCATCAACCACAGCGAGGCAACGATGCTCTTCATCAGCAAGAGCATCTGGGAGAATATGGACTTCGACAAGATGCCGCGCGTGCGCGCCGTCATCCAGCTCGAGGACATGAAGCTGCTCGCCGAGAAGGACGAGGAATGTGTCAGCAAGGCCATGGATGGGCTGCAAGATGCCTTCAACGAGCTCTATGGCGACGGTTTCTACCGCAACCACATCCACTATGCCGACGTTCCGAACGAAGCGCTGGTGGAAATCAACTACACGTCGGGCACGACGGGCTTCAGCAAGGGCGTGATGCTTACCGCCAACAACCTGGCTGGCAACGTCGTCTATGGCATCAACTCGGGTCTCCACTTCAAGGGGTCTAAAGACTTGGCGTTCTTGCCGCTGGCCCATGCCTTCGGCTGCGCATTCGACATGTTGACGCCGCTGGCCACGGGAGGCCACATCACCCTGCTGGGCCGCATCCCCTCGCCCAAGATTCTGGTCAAGGCCATGGCCGAGGTCAAGCCCAACGTGGTGTTTACCGTTCCCCTGGTGCTGGAGAAAATCTACAGCAAGATGATTGTGCCCATGATCAGCAAGGGTGCCTTGCGCTGGGCACTGGCAGTCCCCTATCTCGACAAACGCATCTACAGCCAAATCCGCAACAAACTCATTGAGGCCTTCGGCGGTGCATTTGAGGAGGTCATCGTGGGCGGTGCCCCCTTCAACGCCGAGGTCGAGGACTTCCTGTACAAAATCAAGTTCCCGTTCACCGTGGGCTACGGCATGACCGAATGCGGTCCCCTGGTGAGTCACACACCGTGGCGTGAGTTCGTGCCCCACAGCGCGGGACGCATCCTGCCGGGCATCATGGAGTGTAAAATCCTGAGCGACGACCCCGAGAACATCCCTGGCGAAATCTGCGTACGCGGCGAGAACGTCATGCAGGGCTACTTCCACAACAGCGAGGCCACCGATAAGGTGCTCCACGAGGACGGATGGCTGCACACCGGCGATATGGGTACACTGAATGCCGACGGCACATTATTTATTAGGGGCCGATTGAAGACCATGCTGCTCAGCTCCAGCGGTCAGAACATCTATCCCGAGGAAATCGAGGCCAAGCTGAACAATATGCTCTACGTGAGCGAGAGCCTCGTGGTCATGCGCGAGGGCAAACTCGTGGCGCTCGTTTATCCCGACTATGACGCGATGGACCAGCTGGGCGTCACCCGCGACAAGCTGCCGGGCCTCATGGAAGAAATCCGCACCGAACTTAACAAACTCGTGGCTCCCTATGAGCGCATTGCCAAAATCCAGCTGATGGCAACCGAGTTTGACAAGACACCCAAACGCAGCATCAAACGCTACCTCTACAGCAACTGATTTTAGAGCAAAAATGCCTGATTCTTGACAGGCAATACGCATTATTAACAAGATTTAACGGATGCGACACCACTCGCATCCGTTATTCTATTCTACTAATTATCAGATGTTTATATTCAAAAATCCTAATCTTATTTTCTAAAAAGTCAAAATACTGAATAAAAAAATTTCCAAAAATGCTTGCAGGTGAAATTTTTGTACTAATTTTGCAGCCGTTTTGAGAACAGAAAGTTTTTAACAACAGATAATTAATTGTTTTATTATTTAAAATTACACAAAGAAATGAAGAAGTTAGTTTTGGCTCTTGCCGTTATCGCTAGCGTTAGCATGATTTCCTGCACCAACAACAATGCCGAGCAGGCTGAGGTAACCGAGGACACCACCGCTGTTGTGGAAGAGGTTGTTGACAGCGCAGCTGCTGTAGTTGACAGCGCCGCTCAGGTTGTTGAGGAGGCTGCTGCTCCCGCCGAGGAGGCTGCTCCCGCTGAGGAGGCTGCTCCCGCCGAGTAAGCAATAGAGCTTTACAACAAGAACGTTTGAAGCTGTTCCCGCCGTTAGGCTCGAGCAGCTTTTGTTTTGCCCCTACTACAAAACAATTCACCCTATAGATTCTATAGCGATACTATAGCGTCTATAGGGTGAACTGTTTATGGACGACAGAGCCTGCAGGTTTACAGGTTATCCTTCTCGATATCCTTGAAGTAGCGGTAGGTGCTCACCTTGAGCTCATCGACGGCAGCCTCGTCGGCGATGATGACGGCATGGGGATGCATCTGCAGGGCACTCAGCGTGCACATGTGTGAAACGCCGCCCTCAATGGCCTGCTGCAAGGCGCGGGCCTTGGCATGGCCGTTGACGATAATCATCACCTCGCGGGCATCCATCACAGTGCCGACGCCCACGGTAAGGGCCGTCTTGGGCACCTTGTTCAGGTCACCGTCAAAGAAGCGGCTGTTGGCAATAATGGTGTCCTGGGTGAGCGTCTTCTGGCGCGTGCGGGAAGTGAGCGATGAACCTGGCTCATTAAAAGCGATGTGTCCGTCAGGACCCACGCCGCCCATGAACAGGTCGATGCCGCCTGCCGCCTGGATGCGGGCCTCATAGTCGGCGCACTCCTTCACCAGGTCAGGGGCGTTGCCGTTCAGGATATTGACGTTCTCGGGCTTGATATCGATGTGGGAGAAGAAATTGTTCCACATGAACGAGTGGTAACTCTCAGGGTGCTCTTCAGGCAGGTTGCAGTACTCGTCCATGTTGAACGTAATCACGTTCTGGAACGACACCTTGCCGGCCTTGTTCATGGCGATGAGTTCACGATACATGCCCAGTGGGGAACTTCCCGTGGGGCAACCCAACTTGAAAGGCTTCTCGGGTGTGGGATTGGCATCGTTGATGCGCCCTGCCACAAAACGTGCGGCCCATTTCGATACGCTCTCGTAATCCGGTTCAATGATAAGTCTCATAATTCTTGTATTTGATTAGATTTACATTTAACATGGCAAAGTTACTCTTTTTCTTCGAAATTTACATAAAAAAGTTGCAACTTTCGCTCACTACACTCACGCAAGATAGACTGCGTCGCAATAACAGCAAATTAATTTGCTATTGTCTTCGAGTTGAATAAATTCCTCATGCTCGACAATGAAAACTAGCTTTCATTGTACTCGTTTAATCGGAATTTTTCAGTATCTTTGCAGTCTAAAAAAACAACGATAATATTCGTATGGACAACAAGCGACCTCTCATCCTCATCAGTAACGACGACGGCTTCAACTACAACGGCATCCAGTCGCTCATCAAGGTGGCACGCACCATCGGTGACGTGTTTGTCGTGGCTCCCGCTGTTCACCAGAGCGGGATGTCGAGTGCCATCACGTTTGTGAAACCCGTCATCACGACACGCATTGTCGATGAGCCGGGTTACACGGTCTATCTTGCCACGGGAACACCTGCCGATTGCGTCAAGCTGGCCTTGAGCCAACTCATGGCCGACCACATGCCCGACCTGGTGCTTGCCGGCATTAACCACGGCTACAACAATGGCCTGAACACGCTGTACAGCGGCACAATGGCATGTGTGTTTGAAGGCATACTGCATGGTGTGCCCTCGGTGGCGTTCTCCTTTGGTGACTATGGCCCCAATGCCGACACCAGCGTCTGTGAGCCCGTTGTCAAGCACATCACCGAACGGGTGCTGCAAAGCGGGCTGCCCAAGGATGTGTGCCTCAACGTCAACATTCCCAAGATGAATGGTCCGTTCAATGGCATGAAGGTCACTATTGGCGATATGGGACGATGGATTAACGAGTGGGAACACCGTGTGCATCCCACGGGCCGCGACTATTACTGGCTGACAGGCGACTTTGAAATGGCCGACAACGGCAGAGGCATCACCGACTACTACTGGCTGGAACAAGGCTATGTGACGGTCACACCCACTCATGTTGACCAGACCGACTATGCCTCGATGCAACAGATTGCCGACCTGCTGCTCTAAAAACCATTTTTTACTGAACATACATTAATAAATATATAAAGACAAACATCAATATGGAACGACGAGTAAGAGTGCGCTTTGCGCCATCACCCACGGGCCCGCTGCACATCGGCGGCGTACGCACAGCACTGTATAACTACCTGTTTGCCCGCCAGCACGGCGGTGACATGATTCTGCGCATCGAGGACACCGACAGCACCCGCTTTGTGCCCGGTGCCGAGGAGTACATCAACGAGGCCCTGCAGTGGCTGGGCATCGGCATCGACGAGGGTGTGCGCGAGGGCGGCAACTACGGCCCTTACAAGCAGAGCGAGCGCCGTGACCTGTACCGCAAGTACACCCAGCAGCTCATCGACGCAGGCAAGGCCTACTACGCCTTTGACACCCCCGAAGAACTGGAAGCCAAGCGCCAGGAAATCAAGAATTTCCAGTATGATGCCCGCACGCGCGGCATGATGCGCAACTCGCTGTCATTGCCTGCCGACGAGGTCAAGGCCCTGATGGACAGTGGCGCCAAATGGGTGGTACGCTTCCGCATTGAGCCCGACCAGGACGTGGTGGTTCATGACCTGCTGCGCGGCGACGTAACCATCAACTCGTCGATTCTCGACGACAAGGTCCTCTACAAGAGCGCCGACGACCTGCCCACCTACCACCTGGCCAATATCGTGGATGACCACCTGATGGAGGTGTCACACGTCATCCGTGGCGAGGAATGGCTCCCCAGCGCCCCGCTGCACGTGCTGCTGTACCAGGCCTTCGGCTGGGAGGACACCATGCCCGCATTCGTACACCTGCCCCTGTTGCTCAAGCCCGACGGCAAGGGCAAGCTGAGCAAGCGTGACGGTGACCGTCTGGGCTTCCCCGTCTTCCCCCTCGACTGGACCGACCCCAAGAGCGGTGAGCGCTCCAGCGGCTACCGCGAGGCAGGCTACCTGCCCCAGGCCGTGGTCAACTTCCTGGCCCTGCTGGGCTGGAATCCCGGTGACGACCGCGAGATTTTCTCGATGGACGAGCTCATCAAGGAATTCTCCATCGACCACTGCTCCCGCAAGGGTGCCAAGTTTGACTTTGAGAAGGGCAAGTGGTTCAACCACGAGTACCTGATGAATATAGACGACCATGAGCTGGCTCAGCTGTTCAAGCCCGTGCTGGAGCAGCATGGCGTGAACCTGGCCGACTACAGCGACGAGTACATCGCCAGCGCAGTGGGGCTGGTCAAGAGCCGCGCCAACTTTGTGAGCGACCTGTGGAATCAAGCCGATTTCTTCTTCCAGCGCCCCACCAGCTACAGTGAGAAGGACATCCGCAAGCGCTGGAAACCCGAGACGCCCGAACTCATGCGCCAGCTTGCCGGCCTGCTCGACAATGCCGACATGGACGATGTCGAGGACACCGAGAACCTGGTCATGAACTGGATTGACAGCAACGGCTACCACAAGGGCAACGTGATGAACGCCTTCCGCCTGACCGTCGTCGGCGAGTGCCGTGGCCCACACATGTTTGAAATCACCCGACTGCTGGGCCGCGAGGAAACCCTCGCCCGCCTCGATGCCGGCATCAAGAATATCCAAGCCCCTGCCCAGGATGCGTAAGTGGCTTTATGCCATATTGACCCTGCTGCTGACCGCTGTGCCCTCCGTGGCCCAGGAGGTGGAATGGAGCATTGACGCGAGCATGGTCGTCAACAACCGCGAGGGCGGCAACGACGACTACACGCCCGACCAGACCTTCATGTTCACCCGTCTGGCGCCCGAACTGGGCATATCGATGTTCAACGGCGAGCACCAGCTCAAGGGCGGTGTCGTGTGGTACCAGCCCATGATTGATGACCTGAGCGGTTACAAGGTGCTGCCCACGCTCTATTACCGCTATAACCGCCCCGACGGGTGGCACGTCACCGCTGGCCTGATGCCCCGTTCACTCATGGTGCAGCGCGCACCCCGCTACATGTGGAGCGACTCGCTCAACTATGTGCAGCCCAACCTGCGCGGCGTCATGGCGCAGCTCATCAAGCCGGCCGGTTATGCCGAGGTGGCGGTGGACTGGCGCCAGATGCAGACCGAGCACCAGCGCGAGGCCTTCACCGTCCTGTTCAATACCGACTGGCTGGTTGCCGCCCCCCTGAGGTTGGGTGGCCACCTGCAATACAGCCACCTGGCCAAATCCATCAGCCATGCCGTGGGAGAGTATGTCAACGACGACCTGCTCATCAACCCGATGGCGGGCCTGGATTTCTCGCACCGCACGGCACTCGACTCGCTGCGCGTGGACGCGGGAGCCATCATCACAATGGAGCGCAACCGCGGTGAGGAGCGATGGCACAACCAGGCAGGTTTCCTGGCTACGGCCACGGCCCGCTGGCACTGGCTGCAGCTCGACGAGACGTTCTATGCCGGCCAACGCCTTTTCCCGCTTTACCCCCTGTACGGGAGCCAGCTCAACCTGGGTGACCCGTACTACAACAACAAGGTGTACAGCCGCACCGACCTCACGGCCCACATCGTGAGCAACCGCTTTGTTGACCTGAATCTCACCGTCATGCTCCATGCCACCGACAAGACGACCGGGTTCTGGCAACAGCTCACCTGCCGTTTCTACATGGACAACCATCTGTGGAAAAACAGGCACGACCGCAAGTGGCTCAAGAAAGGCCACCTCACCTCCCTCTACTAAGGACAAAAAAACTAAGGACTAAGGACTAAAATGGATCCATTCTACAACCTGGGCATAGCCACCTATCGCAACGCTGTGAGAATCGCAGCCGTGCGCAACCCCAAAGCCAAATTGATGCTGCGCGGGCAGCGTCGGTGTTTCCGCACCCTGCAGCGCAAACTCGACCCCGCTGGCGGTTATATCTGGATTCACGCATCGTCGCTGGGCGAGTTTGAGCAGGGCCGCCCCCTGATTGAAAGAATCAAGCGCGAGCACCCTGACGCACGCATCCTGCTGTCGTTCTTCTCGCCTTCGGGCTATGAGGTGCGCAAGAACTTCAGCATGGTGGACACCGTGGTCTATCTGCCCTTTGACCTGCCCAACAACGTGAAGCAGTTCCTGGACATCGTCAAGCCCTCGATGGCAATTTTTGTCAAATACGAGTTCTGGGGCAATTACCTGAGCGCCCTCAAGCGCCGCGGCATCCCCACCTACATCATCTCGGCCATCTTCCGCCCCGGGCAGATTTTCTTCCGCCCCTGGGGTGGCATGTTCCGCAAGATGCTCAAGTGCTTCAACACCCTGTATGTCCAGAACGAGCAATCGCGTGAACTGCTGGCCGGCATCGGCATCGACAACGTGGTGGTGGCAGGCGATACCCGCTTTGACCGCGTCGCCGACGTGCGGGCCGCCGCACGTGAGTTCCCGCTGGTGGCCAAGTTTGTCGAAGATGCCAAGTTCACTCTGGTCATGGGCAGTTCCTGGCCCCCTGACGAGGACATCGTCATCCCCTACTTCAACGCCCACCGCGACATGAAACTCATCATCGCGCCACACGAGTTTGACCGTCACCGCCTGCATGTGCTCATGTCCAAGCTCGCACGTCCCGCACGTTTCTACAGCGAGGCGACGCCACAGAACCTGAAGAGTGTTGACTGTCTGATTATCGACAGTTTCGGCTTGTTGTCGTCACTGTACCGTTACGGGCAGGCAGCCTATGTGGGCGGCGGCTTCGGTGCCGGTATCCACAACATCAACGAGGCGGCCGTCTATGGCATCCCCGTCATCTTCGGTCCCAAGCACCACAAGTTCCAAGAGGCCAGCGACCTAATAGCCCTGGACGGTGCCATGAGCATCCACGATGCCGACTCGTTCTCGGCAGCGATGGACCCCCTGCTCGAGAATGAACCCTTGCGACTCAAGTGCGGCCGCGCTGCCGGTGAGTACATCCAGTCCCACCTGGGCGGCACGCAGCTCATCTATGACGACATCATGGGTGAGCATCCCGCACAGCCGACGCAATAACAGAATCATTTATCAACCCGAAAAAAATTATCATTATGAAAAAGACGACTTTTTTCTCGGCATTATTGTTGTTCATCGCAGTGATTGTGCCCCACAACGCATCGGCCTATGATTTCAAGGTAGGCTCCATCTATTACTACATCACGGGCGACGGCACCGTGAGCGTGACGTACAAGGACAACAACTATAACTCCTACAGCGGAAGCATCAATATCCCGGCTAATGTCACCTACAACGGCACGACCTACAGGGTGACCGAAATCGGTAGTTCCGCTTTCAGGGCTTGCACCGACCTTGTTGCCGTGAATATCCCTAACACGGTGACAAATATCGGATACGCCTCGTTCTATAATAGCCGAGCCCTTACCGACGTCAACATTCCCAACTCGGTGACCTACATCGACACCTTTGCGTTCCTTCAATGTACCGGTCTGACCGAAATCACCATTCCCGGCTCGGTAGCATATACTGCGGGTCAGGTGTTCCAGAACTGCACGGGGCTGAAACACGTTTACCTGTCTGAAGGTCTCTTGGGCATGAGTGCCGGGCTCTTCATGGGATGCACATCGCTGGAGAGCATCGTCATACCCAACACGGTGACGGACATCTACCTGTATGTATTCAGTGGCTGCACCAGCCTCACCGACGTCACCATCCCCAGTTCCGTAACCTATATCGACTCTGATGCCTTTAAAGGCACCCCATGGCTGGACAATCAGCCCGACGGCCTCATGTATGCCGGCAACATAGCCTATCGATACATCGGGACCATGCCCAGCGGCACGACCATTTCCCTGCGCGAGGGTACTGTTGCCATCGCAAGCTATTTGTTTAGAGACCAAGACGGGCTTGTCGGTATCAATATTCCGGCATCGGTAACCCACGTCTGGGGTTCGTGCTTTGCCAACTGCCAAAACCTGTCGAGCATCAAAGTCGCCAGCGGCAACACCACCTTTGACTCCCGCAACAACTGCAACGCTGTCATCGAGACGGCCACCAATAAGCTCGTTGCCGGATGCAATGTCACCAAGATTCCCACTTCGGTCACCGACATCGGCCCCTATGCCTTTACCTACTGCAACGGGTTAACCAGTATTCAACTGAACAATAACATCCAATCCATAGGCAATTACGCTTTTAGCTACTGCTCCAACCTGCCAAGTGTAGAAATTCCGGCATCGGTAACCAGCATCGGCGAGGCCGCCTTTGCCGGCTGCGATAAACTTGCCAGCATGGAAGTTGCCAGCGGCAACACCACCTATGACTCACGTGAGGGCTGCAACGCCATCATCGAGACAGCAACCAACACCCTCATCTCAGGATGCCCCAGAACGTTCATCCCCGAGAGCGTCACCGCAATTGGCTACTCAGCGTTCTACTGGCAATATCAGATGAGCAGCATCACTATTCCCGCAACGGTTACACAAATCAAGGGGATGGCATTCTACAACATGAATGACCTCACGACCATCGTCTGTGAAGCGACCACACCTCCCGAAATCGATGGTTCAACGTTCGATCCAGCTACACGGGCAAGGGCCATAGTATATGTTCCCAGAGATGCCATTAACACCTACTTGAGCACCGACGTGTGGAACTGGTTCGGTGACATGCAATTCCGTCCCATTGATGAGCTGGTTAATGGCGACGTGGATGGCAACGGCTCTGTAAGCATCGGTGACGTGACTGCGCTGATTGACTATCTGTTGAACAATCACAGCAGCGGCATGGTGATGTACAACGCCGACTGTGACAAGGACAAGAAAATAACCATCGGCGACATCAGCCATCTCATCGACATGTTGCTCAACAATTAAAAGCGATAAAACTATTGCACAAGATAATATTTATCACTACCTTTGCAGCGTGAAATGGACCTCGCTTACTTAAAGCGCTTTAAATGAACAATTTTTGTTTATTAACATATTTCATTAACTTCTTAATTCATTACAAGCTTTTATGAAGAAATTATTTTCTCTCCTCACGTTGGCTATGCTGACCCTGTCGGCAATGGCCGCTACAACCGTGACGTTCAGCATCGGTACTGACAACGGCTCCACCGATTCCAATGGCACTCCCGATGTAGTTTCTAAGGACGGCGTCACCATCTCTTGCACTGATGCAGCGTTCAACACGACTCAGTATCGTTTCTATGCTGGCTCAACGACGACCATCTCGTCAACCGTTGGCAACATCACGGGTATCGAGTTCACCTGCACCGCCAACAACACGACCAAGTACGGCCCTGGTTGCTGGAGCACTGAAACCGGCACCTACTCCTACGAGGGTAAGATTGGTACCTGGAGCGGCAGCGCTACCGAGATCGCCTTCAGTGCGACTCAGCAGGTTCGTGCAACCCAGATCGTCGTTACTATCGATGGTGAGGCTCCCGTTGTGACGCTGGCCGATGCTGTATTCAGCCCCGTTGACGGCACCACCTTCAACGACCAGCTCACGGTGACCGTTTCCTGTCCCACCGAGAACGCTTCCATCTACGTCTATGACGTTGTTGATGGCGAGGTGGACTACACCACCCAGCGTTACTTCCTCCAGAGCGGTGAAATCACCATTAACGAGACCAAGAGCTTGGCTGCTTACACCACCTGGAGTGATCAGATGACCGACTTCGTTTATGCTACTTACACCAAGGTTGAGCCTGCCGAGGAGACCACTACCGTCAACTTCCTGCCCGAGACCGACCGCGTTCCCGAGATCGACTTCGGTACCGCAGATTGGCAGACCATCACCAAGGACGGTGTGACCATGAAGTTCTACGGTTCGGTTTACAAGTACTACACCATTGAGAACGGTGACACCACTGGCATCGAATACCAGTACCGCATCTACAAGGGCCGCACCATCCAGTTCACCACCACCGCCGGCAACATCCGCAAGATTGAGTTCGTTACCACCGAGTCCAATCCCGCTACCGGCTTCGCTGAGGCTGCTGGTCTCAACGAGGAGACTGGCATCTGGGAAGGTCTGACCCGCGACATCACCTTCACCGCTAGTGACCTTCAGGTTCGCTGCACCGAGATCATCGTCACGCTCGACGACGAGATTCCCACTATCGTGGTTGCTGATCCCGTGATCGCTCCCGCGGGCTGCATTTTCGTCGGTGCCCAGGAGATTACCATCACCTGTGAGACCGAGGGTGCTACCATCCTCTACAGCATCAATGGTGCAGACTATCAGGAGTACAATGGTGTTATCACCCTGACCGAGACCGCTACCGTTAAGGCTTATGCCGAGCTCAATGGTGAGACCAGCAATGTTGTTGAGCAGGTGTACACCAAGCGCACCGAGGTTGAAAACATCGGCGAGGCTAACGCACTGCCCAACAAGACCGATTTCATCTTCAACGGCAACGTAGTTGTTGTTTACCAGAACAAGAGCAACCTGTGGGTTAAGGATGAGACCGGTTATGGTCTGATCTACGGCAGCGAGGTTGACACCATGGCTGTGGGTGCTACCCTGAATCCCGGCTGGACCGCTCAGTTCTATCTGTTCCGTGGTGCCATCAAAGAGTATCAGTATCCCAAGAACGTGACCGCCAGCGACGCTGAACTGGTAACCATCGAGGCTACCGAGTATGCCGAGGCTGACCTGACCACCGAGACGATCAACGAGCGCGTTATCGTGAAGGGCCTGACCCTGACCGCTGGTGAGGATGCCAAGTATCTCTACACCGCCGACGGTATGGCTATCTACAACCAGTTTGACATCACCTATCCTGAGATCGAGGAAGGCAAGACCTACGATGTTGAGGGTATGGTAAGCTACTACAACAATGCTGTTCAGATCATGCCCATCTCCGTAACCGAGACCGAGACTGCCGAGCACATCCGTGGTGATGTTGACAATGATGGTGCTGTAACCATCGGTGACATCTCCGCTCTGATCGACTTCGTTCTGAACGGATCTTATCCTGACGTTACCAATGAGTCTGCTGACTGCGACCTGGATGGTGTAATCAGCATCGGTGACATCTCATCTCTGATTGACTTCCTCTTGAACGGTATTTGGCCTGGTGATGAGTAACACACCACCAGCGGTATAGCACCGTAAGACAATCCTAATGGCAGAGGCCCCAATCGCGGGTCTCTGCCTTTATTTACATTCACGTGAGTTCAACGAGAAGGATGTTTTGTCTCTTTTAAGCCCGTAGGGCTGGCAGTTCATAGGCAGGGGTGGAGCGAAGCACAAAGGTTGTGCAAGCCGAATGCAATGGATGCTTGCAACCAATAGCTAAGGCACAGCCAATCTTCGCGTGAAGTTCCACTCCTGTTTATGAACCATCCAATAACATAGCCCCATCGGGGCGACAGGTTGTGTGTTAGAAGTTACTGTCGCCCCGATGGGACTAAAAATGCTTGTGGTGAGCCGTATTGAACAGGAATTCCGTTCGTCTATGCCTCACTGCATTCCTGCCTATGCCCTTGCCGTCCCTAACGGGACTGGTTAGCGGACACCGCATGACAAAAAAAGAGCCGCCTCGTTAAAGGCAGCTCCTCTGGCGGTGTGTACGTGACTCGAACACGCGACCCCCTGCGTGACAGGCAGGTATTCTAACCAACTGAACTAACACACCTGGTTGCATTCGGGAAATGCAGTGCAAGTCGAACGCCATGAAAGATTACTTTCTATGGCTGAGACGCAACCTGCATTCGGGAAATGCGCTGCAAAGATACTACAATCTTGTGCAATCCTGCAAATATTTTGGCATTTTTTTGATACGAGAGCCGTTTTTTTAACCAAATGACGTCATTCGGCGTTATTTCTTGCCCTCCTGCTCCATGACGTCAACGCGTATCAGCTCGATGCGGGCCGCTGTCTTGCGCTCCACGGTAAAGCGGTACGGCGGCAGCTCAAACACCTCACCCACGTTGGGGATGGCGCCATTCTGGTCCAGCAGATAACCGGCGATGGTCTGGTAGTCATCACTCTCAGGGATGTCCAGATGGAAACGCTCGTTGATTTCCTCGATTTCCATACGGCCGGCAAACTCATAGCTGTTCTCGCTCAACTGGCGTGCCACGAGATTGTTGCGGTCGTGCTCATCCTCAATCTCACCGAAGATTTCTTCCACCAGGTCTTCAAGCGTCACCATGCCGCTGGTGCCACCGAACTCATCGAGGACAATCGCCATAGAACGCTTCTCGCCCATGAGCTGCTGCATCATCTTGCGGGCCAACAAGGTCTCAGGGGCGAACAGGACGGGCTTCACACGCGTCTTCCAATCGATATTGGTCACAAAGAGCTCACTCACCTGGATAAAGCCGATGACATTATCGATGTTTTCCTTATAGACGACAATCTTGGACAAGCCCGACTTGGTGAACAGTTTCACAAGGTCCTCACGGGTGGTGTCATCAACATCTACGGCGACAATCTCGTTGCGCGGCACCATGCAGTCACGCAGGCGTGTGTCGCTGAAGTCCAACGCATTCTCAAAGATTTTCACCTCACGCTCCACGGTCTTGTTCTCGTCCTCGTGCTTGTCGATGTTCTCTTGCAGGTAGGCGTCCAGCTCATCGACCGTGAGCAGCCTGACGTGACGGTTATTGATTTTGATGCCGAACAGCCGCATCAGCGCTGCCGACAGCCAGCCCGTAAAGCGTGAGACGGGATACAGCACGCAATAGACCATATAGAGCGGGATGGAAGCTGTGCGCAACGAGTAGTTGGGGTTGATGCGGAAGATGGTCTTGGGAACAAACTCGCCGAAAATCAGGATAACCAATGTGGCTATCACCGTCTGCGTCAACAGGAGCAGGGCATCGTCGGTAATCCACTGCTTCAACGGCAATGTCAGCAACTGTGCCATCGCTATGGAGTAGATGATGTTGGCAATGTTGTTGCCGATGAGCAAAGTGGAAAGGAAGACCTCACGGTTGCGGTAATACACATTGAGGATGCGGTTGATGATGCCACCGCGCGACATCTCAATCTCGGCACGCACCTTGTTGGAGCTAACAAAGGCGATTTCCATGCCCGAGAAGAAAGCGGAGCACAGCAGTGCGACGAGGGCTATTACCAGTGACGATATAAACGAGTCCAAAATTGATATCTCTATAAAAGTTATTTTACAGTCTTAGTTCATTGCATCGGGCGCCGCGGGCTGTTGCCGCTGCCGGGATGTGGCATGCGACGCTCATCGATGGGGAAGATGGCCTCGACCTGACGCAGCTGGTAGGTTGTCAGCCGTTCATTGGAGACATAGCCGTAGCCCTCGATGATGCGGCCCTGTTTCTCGATGTGGATAAAGGCGTCGCTGTACATCTGGTGGTTACGCTGGTCCCAGTTCATCTGGTCAGTGAGAATCAGGTCGTTGTTCGCGTTGGAGATGCGCACGTTACCCGTCAGCGTCCACAAGGCATTATCCTTGTCGAAGTAGGCCGAATCACACTGGATAGAAGTCACCGTATTGAATTTATTGTCCAGCTCCTCACATTTCACGCCCTTGGGGAAGGTCCAGTGCGGACGCTTGGCCTCTTCAAACATGTTCCACAGCGGTGAGGTGATGCGATAACGGGTGAAGCCGGAATCGCTGATGATGGTCTGGACATCACTCGTGGTCATCGTGGGCACTAACTCGGGATTGGTGGGATGGCTCACGACAGCGGTGGAATCATCCTTGCACGACGTGAACACCGCCGTGACGGACAACACCAGGAACACTATTTGAACCAGACTTCTCACACAACTTAGCGAATGCGGTTCTTCCAGAACCACAATTCATTGAAGTTCACGCCCAGCGTTATGTTCAGGTAGTTCTCGGTAATGAGATGAACGGGACTGGTCTCGCGGTGGCGCCACTCGACGCCTAGGTTGATGGTGGTGCGGCTGGGCAGGGAGGCGGGAAGACCCACACCGATGCTCACGCCATAGTCACGCACGTTGTTGCCGTTGAAGTTCTGATAGTCGTGGTTATAGAACGCGCCGGCACGGAACGACATCGCACCGACATAGGTGCCACGGCGGTTGGGCGTGTACTGCAAGCCGACAGCGGCTTTCCAGCGGTCATCGAACTGCATCGTCTGTGACTCATAGCCGCCGATGGGATGATACTTGGCACTGCTCCACTTCTGGTAGGTGTAATCGGCCTCGACGGTGAGTCGGCGGTCCCAGATGTAGCTCACACCGGCACCTATCGACGTCGGCTGCTCATAGTTGCCCTTCATCTTGGTGAAACCAATCGTGTCCACCTTGCTGTCCTGGCTGTCATAGCTTGTGCCCCATGTCTCGCCATGGAAGGACTTCTTGGGTTGCCAGGCGAGGCCCACGGTGAGCATGTCACGACCACGGGCGATGGGAAGGCTGTACTGCACACCCACCTGCGTGTTCCAGTCGCGCAGTTTCATGTTGCGGACAAAGTAGCTGGTCGAGGTGGAGGAAATCAACGTGGTGTTGTTGGTGGCGCCAAACAGATAGGCGAAATTGAAGCCCACGGTGAAATGCTTGAACGGCTCGTAACCCAGACCGACATACAGCTGGTTGAACCCGCCGCCACCGCTGCGCGACTCGGTGCCGCCGTTGATGTCGCCGCCGTAGGCATAGCCCACCTGGGAATAGGGCACCAGACCGAACGAGCCGCCCAGTCCCTTGGCAATCTTGAACTGAGCAGTGAGGTAATCCAGGCCGCCACCGAAGTTATAGCCCTTATCGTCTCCCTCCTTGCTCCACAGGTTGGACAGGTCCACGCCCACATCCCACAGGAAGGTGAGCGAGTCCACGTTGGCATAGGAAGCCGGATTCATCACATTGACGATGCGTCCGCCACGCATGGCATAACCCACGCCACCCATCGCACGCTGGATGCTGGACACGTTGTCGTTGATCATACCGTAGCCCATCTTGGAATAGGGTGTGGTGATAATCTGGGCATGAGCCGTGGTGAAACCCATCATCACGACAGCCAGTACTAGTGATATTTTCTTAAATATTCTCATTAGCTTGATTATATAATAGGATGCGGTTGAGTCCTTCAGCCGCCAAATGTTCATAATACTCTGCGATGACACCGTCGAGACGGGAGTGCAGCCACTTGCCGTCACCGCCGGTGAAGAAAACCTTCAGCCCGGGATGCTCCTGGGACAGCGTGGCGATATAGTTCCTGACCTCGCCCAGCACACCCCACAGCACACCGCTGCGTATGGCAGTCGGGGTGTCATAGCCCACCAGCGGCATCTCACCGTCAGCGTTCACCAGCGGCAAGCGTCCCGTGTGCTCGTGCAGCGCGGCAAAACGCAGTTTCAACCCCGGTGCGATGTTACCGCCGACAAAACTGCCGTCGGCAAGCGTCAGGTCGTAGGTGATGGCCGTGCCGGCGTCAATGACCAGCACATCGCTGTCCTTGACAAGGCACCACGCTGCCACCGCCGTAGCGATGCGGTCACGTCCCAGCGTGTGGGGCGTGCGGTAAGCCAGGCTGATCGGCATGGGGGTCTCGTGCGTCAACTGCAGCACCCGACGGCAACGCCTTTCCACCTGGCCGATGATATCCTGCGTCACAGCAGGCGATGCCGTGCTGCACAGGATGGCGGTATCGGGCTTATAGGTGCTGATAAAACGGTCCAACACCTGCCCGTCACTGCCCGCAAAACGGGTTGTCGCCACGAGTTTCGTGCCGAGGTAATAAGCCACCTTGACCGAGGTGTTGCCGATGTCAATCGTCAGATTCCCTTTCATTAAAAGCGCAAAATTAGTGCAAGCTGAGCGAAATGGCAAGAAAATGGGCAGAAAATGCCCTCTTTATTGGCATTGCCGAGGCGCAGCCTAATTTATCTAAAATTAGTCAAATCCTAGTAAACCACAAAAAATTCATGCGGTCCTAGTCGCTATTTGCCGATTTCTTGGCCTCGCGGTCAATCATCCACGACGCGTAAAGCTGCATGACCACACCACCGAGCAGGAAGGCAATCCAGTCGTTGGTGCCGCTCGAGTAAAACATCATCGCGGCGCTGGCGCAGTACAGCAAGGCGCTGGTGACCAGCAGGTGATAGAGGCGGCGGGCACGCAACGACACGTCGCGACGCAGGCCCAGGGCTCGTCCCATCAGCACAATAAAGGCGCCGGCGGCAAATGCCCAGCGCATCCACTGTTGATTGAGGTTGAGCAACGGCATGACGGCCATCACAACCATGACCAGCAAGCCGACGGCTACCAGGCCGTTGGACAGGGCGATTCTGTGTTCTTGTTTCATGCTCATAGCGCTATCAGGGGATATCGGTGATATACACCTCTTCGTTGGTTCGTTTCATGCCATATTTCTCACGCACAAGACGCTCCAGCGACTCGTTGTCGGTATTCAGTTCGTTGACCTTGGCTTCGTACATCGCTGCCGAGTCCTGGTTGTTCTTGATTTGACTCTTGAGGTCATTAATCTGGGAGCGGTACTTGCTGATTTTCATGTAGTTGTTGTCGCCGAAGAACAGCAGCACAACCACAAAACCCAAAAATATCAGCAGCGGGATATTCAGCCACCGCGGTATCCACTTGGGACGTTGCATGTTGAAAAGGGCCATATTATTTTAAGTTTTTAGTTGTAAGTTTTAAGTTGTAAGTTTTTAGTTTTTGGGCCTCGCCTTGGCGTGGCCATTCGTTAGTCTTTGTCTTTCAGCAGGTTGGGGCGCAGGCGCTTGGTGCGTTCCAGTGACATCTGCATCTTCCACTCGGCGATTTTGGCCTGGTGGCCGCTGAGCAGGATTTCGGGGACATGCCAGCCGTTGAACACCTCGGGGCGCGTATAGACCGGCGCCTCGATGAGTCCGTCCTGGAACGAGTCGCTCAAGGCGCTCTGCTCGTCACCGATGGCACCGGGCAGCAGGCGCACCACGGCGTCGGCAATGACGGCGGCAGGCAATTCCCCGCCTGTGAGCACATAATCACCGATAGTGATTTCGCGGGTAATCAGATGCTCGCGGATACGGTAGTCCACGCCCTTGTAGTGGCCGCACAGTATCATGATGTTCTCCTTGAGCGACAGGGCGTTGGCCATGGGTTGGTCCAGCTGCTCGCCGTCGGGCGAGGTGAAGATGATTTCGTCATACTCGCGCTGGCTCTTCAGCTCCTCCATGCAGCGCCACACGGGCTCAATCTGCATCACCATGCCCGCCTCGCCGCCAAAGGGGTAGTCATCCACCTTGCGGTGCTTGCGCAGGCTCCAGTCCCTCAGGTTGTGGACATGGATTTCCACCAGTCCCTTGTCCTGTGCCCGCTGCAGGATGGAGGTGTGCAACGGCGACTCAAGCGCATCGGGCATTACGGTGAGTATATCTATTCGCATATCTTTTTCAATTGTTGATAATCTTTGATATCATTACATTCACATCGGCAACGTTGATGGAGTTGTCGCCATTGCAGTCGGCCAGCAGCAGCAGGGGGCAGCGCTGGAGGGCATCTCCCAGCAGGTAACCGATGACGAGGTTGATGTCGGCCACATTCACGTTGCCGTCGCCATTCACGTCGCCCACGGTCGGAGTGGTCTCGGCCTTTTCCATCTCCAGGCTGTAGGGATGCGGCCGATTGATGGACTTGAGGTAGATGTTGCCGAACTCGTCTATCAGCCTCACCGTGATGGGCTGGTCAGAGGTCGTGGCCTGTGCCCTGAACAGGTGGGTGCTGTTGTTGGTCGTGTAAGAGGTGCTGTAATAGCCCACGGCGGCATAGCGCGGCACGTCGTAGGTGAGGGTGTGGAAGGGGTCCTCGGTGTAAACGCGGGTCCAGGTCAGCCGTTTCTCGCCCTCACAGATGTCAATCTTCCACTTGGTGTTATAGCCAAACACGTTGAACATCACCGTGTTGTCCGTGATATTCCCATAATTTACCCGCGAGGGATAATCCCGCAGGATACCACGCATCGCGGAATTGGTGCGGTAAAAATCTTTCACGGTGTTCATGTCGTAGAGGCGCACCTGGCTGTCACCCTCGTGGATGGGCTTGAAATGCCACTGCACAACGTCGCCGCTGGCAGTCCAGCGCAGGTAGCCGGCGGGAGCACCGTCCTGACAGATGTGGTAACCCGTCAGCGAGGCGGTCCACCACAGCGAGCCGCTGGTGGCGGCGATGTTATGCTCGGTAATGTGAGAATAGACCGTGGGACGGATGGTGTAGTTGCTGTGGGTGTGGCCGCTCATGATGTGCACGTTGTCAAACTCGTTGAGCAGGGCACACAGGGGATAGGTATTGTCCAGGCGGCCGCTGTAGCCGAACGACGAAGTCATGCTCCAGGCGGGGATGTGCATGCACACCACCAGCGGCGTGTGGCGGTCGATGAGCGCCAGGTCCTTCTTGAGCCATTCCATCTGCTCGTCGGTGATGGCGCCTCGATAGTTGCGGTTGCCCACCACCCCGTCGGCATAGTCCTCGTTGGGGCTGTAACTGTTCAGGTAAACGATATCGTCAAGCACCACATAATGCACCTTGCCCAGGTTGAAACTGTAGTAATTGGGGCCCATGGTCTTGCGCCACAGTGCCGCCGAGTCCCAGTCGGTGGCGTCGCTGGCAGGGATGCTCGGGTCGTGGTCGTGGTTGCCGATGACGGGCCACAGCATCACGGGGTAATTCAAGAACCTCATGTCGGCCATGAAGTGGGTCAGGGTGTAATCGTTCTGGTACCAGAAGACATCCCACGTCAAGTCGCCCAGCAGGACGGAATAGACGGGGACGTCGCCCGCACGCTCCACCTCCTCGTTGAGGCTGACAAGCAGGCCCGTCCTGAACATATTGATGTCGTTCAGGCGGCGCGCCAGGTGGGTGTCGGCACCGAAGATGACGATGTGCTTGTCGTTATCCACACGTCGCAGCGTGAACTCGTGCACCTCGTGCTCGGCGGGATCGCTCGATGTGAACGGTGTCCAGAACAGGGGGCTGAAACCGTGACTCACGATGGGCTCATAGCCACTGGGCAGCGAGAAGAAGACATAGCCGCTGCGCTTGTCGCTGGTGAAGGAATAGTGGCCGTTGGCATCGGTGAGAACGACCACCGAGCCGTCGCTCACGGCAACATCGGCAACGCCCACGCCGGCACACGTTATCGTGCCGCTCACATTCTGCGCGGCACAGGGCGCCGTGCCTGCCAGCACGAGCGTCATCACGATGAGCAATATGGCGTTGAGCGCTTTCTTCACTTGGTTTCAGTGTCTTGGTTGTCAGTATTGGGATTTTCCTTCGGGGTCTTGTCCCAGGGGTAGCTGCGGCGCGGGTTGCGGGGGAACCATCCCTTGCGTACGCGCTCCTGCTGCTCGGCCATCTCCTTGATGCCCCAGAAACACGAGAACGCCCCCACGCCCATCAGCGACGAGAGCCACAGGCTGCCAACCAGCAACGAGGCCACGCACAGGACGATGCCCGCCACCACGAAGACCCACTTGAAACGCTGCCCATAGTGGTATTCCCCCTTGATGACGATGGGATGGAAAAGGCCGATAATCAGGAATGAACACAAGCCCAATACCAGCCCCTGCAGGTGATATGTCGACAGAAAATCCAATGTCCTGCAAAATTACAATTTTTGCAGGACATTGTTGAGCGAAAAAAACTTAAATTGTGTTAGCAGTGGCAACGGAACTTGCTACAGGCCCGCGATGCGTACAACGGGGCCGAAAGGCTTGAGGTTTTCCTCGTTGCCGCCCTGGGTGGTCAGTATCCACGCCAGTGGCTTGTGGCGCTTGTCGTCGGGCAGTTTGGGCATGGCGGCATAGCCATCGGTGAGGAAGACCAGGCCGTCATATTCCTCGTGTTCGTAGTAAAAGTCGATGGCAGGCTGGAAATTGGTGCCGCCACGGCCGGTGACACGGATGCTGCCCGTCGCTTGCTTGAGGCTGATGGGCTTCTCGGTGGTGATTTTGCTGTCAAACTCGATGACGTCGATGCGCTCAATGCCCTGCTTGAAGAAGCGGTTGATGACGGCCAGGAATTTCTTGATGTCCTCGTCGGGGACACTGCCGCTCACATCAACGGCAACAAGCAGGTGGGTGCTGTAGGCATACTGGCTGCCCATGGCGTCAAAGCCGTAACGGCGGTTGGGGCGCATGCGCGTCAGGTGACGCTTGGTGCTCAGGATGCTGGCACGGAACTGGCTCAGGATGGCACGGAAGTTCTGCTTGCTGATGAGGGTGCTCTCGATGAGGGCCTTGAGGTCGCCGCCCAGCGAGCCCCACTGGTTGGTGCGCTGCGCGGTCTCAATCTCGTGGTTGACCTTCTCGCTCATGAGCTCGTCCTCCTCCCACAGCGACGCTCCGGCATCGGCATCCAGCAGGCTGTCGGTCAGGTCGTTGCTATCTCCACTGACCTTGCCCGGCAGGTCCATGTCCAGGGGCACGCCGTCGCCGTCGGCATTCTCTTCCAGCTGCATGACCTGACCCGCCATGAGCGAGTAGTACTGCTCGAAGGCTTGGTCGCGCGGGATGTCGAAGATGGTGGGCGGCTCCAGCCCGATGGTGTCCATCCCGTCGAGGTTGTCACACAGGGTGAGGTCGCTCGACAGGCGCATCACGTCGCGACGCGGGTTGTAGGGCTGGCGCTGGTAGGGGTGCTTGAGGATGATGCGCACCACCTCGGCCTTGAGGCGCAGGGCCAGCTGGTTGTCGTCGAAGCCTTCCAGCCGCTCGGGGTTGTACTCGATGAGTCCCTTGCCGCAGCGCATGTCACAGCCCATGTTGTCGTTACGTTTCAGCGCATGGGTGCACAGCACGGCAAAGATGAGCGGCTCGGTGAGGAACCAGTCCTGCGAAATCGTCTTTATGCGCTCGCCGACGGTCATAGGTTGGCTATCATCTGGTTAATCAATGCCAAGGCCTCGCGGCAGTCCATCATAATGAAGGCGTTGGCATTGGGATAGGTGGCGTTCTCAAAGAACGAGGCGAAATGGGCAATGGCCTCCTGGCGGCCGTTGTTCAGCATCCACTGGATGTAGCGCACCAGGTTGCGGCCCACCACCTCGGCGGCCTTCTTGTCCACACCCAGCTCCAGCACCTGGTAGATGCCCTCATTGATGATGGCCATCTGCGGCATGGTGTAGGACGCCAGGTCGCGCTGGCAGGCGCCGAAGTCGCTCAGCACCTCGCGGGCGGTGAGCATGCGGCTCTGGTTCAGCGACTGGATGAACATCGATGCCGAGCGGGCGCCGATGACACCGGTAATTATCTTGGCCAGGCGGTTCATGTCAGTGATGTTGCCGCTGGCCTTGAGCAGACCCGACACACGCACCCAGGCGCGGCGGTCGGGCGTCTTGTCAAAGGTGCCCTTGTTGATATCCACGTTCTTCTCCAGCTCGTCGGGGTGTTCCTCGATGAAGTTGATGACGCGCTGGTCGATATCGTGCTGCTTGGCCCAGAAGAGCCACTCGCCCACCGTGGGGCTGAAGAAATACACGTTGAAGCGCGACACCAGGGCGGGGTCCAGGTCGGTGAGCTGGTACTCCTCGCCGTCGTTCACGGCAGCGATGACGCGGCTGCCGGGGGGCAGCGAGCGTCCTGCCAGCTTGCGATTAAGCGACAGGTCCATGACCGACTGCAGGATTTCGGGACGGGCGCGGTTCATCTCGTCCAGGAACAGCACCACGGGCTTGTCGTCCATGGGGAACCAGTAGGGCGGCATGAACTCGGTCTTGCCGGTCGTCTCGTCCTTGTTGGGCAGACCGATGAGGTCGCCCGGGTCACTCATCTGCCCCAAGAACAGGGCGATGACGGGGATGCCCTGGTCCTCGAAGTGGCGGGTGATGATTTCACTCTTTCCGATGCCATGTTTACCCACGAGCAGGATGTTTTGTGTCGATGGCGTGGTCTCAAGTATCGTCTTGAGGTCGCCCGTGTTGATGGTGATAGCCATTATTGTAGTCTTTAGTTTTTAGTCTTTAGTTTTTAGTCCTTAGTCCTCAGTTGTCAGCCTTATAGTATCTATAGCTTCTATAGCTTCTATTCTCCTTAATGCCTTTCAGCGGTGATCCAGTCGATTTTCTTGCGGGGACCGATGAGGCGGTAGGGGAACAGCTTGCCCAATTCCACCAGGCGCGAGACATAGGCCAGGTCATGCGTGATGCGCGACTTGACGTCACCACCTTGATTCAGGTCGATAATCATCGACTTGCCGCGGTTCAGGCGGATGTGCAGTTCGCGGCGTCCTTCCTCCTCATCCTCGGTGAGGTGATACTGCAGGCTTTTGCCCTGCATCAGCTCGTCCACCTGTTGCTGCAAGGCCGTTTTCGGGGCCTCGGGGGCAGGTTTGCCGTCGCTGCCGCTAACCAGGCGGTGCAGCCAGCCCTTGATGCCGTGCTGCGGTGCTGCGGGCTCATCGTCGGCCGTATCGGGACGCGGCGCCTGTTGCCAGTCGTCACGCACCTCGCCGCGCACGGTAAAGCGGCCGTCACGAGCCATATAGGCAAACTCGACCATATAGGGCTTTACCAGGTCCAGGTGGTTGATGAAGTCATCGTGGGGAATGGGCAGGTCCAGGGTCTTGTAGGAGTTGAGGCGAACCAGCAGGCGCGCCTTGTGGCCGTCGGCATGGCGTTTGTCAAAATGGTAGGTGATGCCCGTGCCGTCGAAGTAACGGGCCAGGTAGGCATCCATATTGTTCAGCGCCATATTGCGCATTTTCACGCCCTTACTGTCGTTCTTGAAGGCCTCGGCGATGCGCTCTTTCCACTCGGGGGCATGCTGCAGGAACACGCGCGATGCCTCCACGATGCGGCTGCGGTCGATGGACTCCATCGGCGCCCCACTCCACTGCTGGTGATAGTGCATATCCTCGATGTCGATGCGGGAATAGGCGGTGTTGCCCTGCACGGCATGACATAATGTCAGTCCGCAGGGTGATTTCACGTTCAGCCCCACGGAATACTGCCCCAGTTCCACAAGTTGCACCATCTCGTCGGTGATGATGCCGTTGACGAGTTCGTTGCGGGCAGCCTCATACTCCTGAAGCATGCGGGCATTGAGGCGGGGACCCGTGCACTGGCGGCAGTTCACGCCGGGCCTGTCGCCAAAGGCAGGCTTCAGCACATGGTCAATCTCGCCCGCCACCTGACGCGACGAGCTGCCCTCAACATCGGTATAAGTATAGATAAACATCGACCAAAAAACGAGCAAAAACCATGCCTAAGGCCCACAACGTGGCATTTTGTCGCATCAGCTGTCTTTCCCTGCGGTGGTTTCGCCATTTTCGGGCAAAGTGGGCTGCGTCTCGGGATAACAAACAAAAATGGATTTTTGTTTGGTTCTCCGCTCGACTTGCACTACCTTTGCCATTTGTTACGATACTGAACGTTATGCAATTTGACACTTATACCTACGCGTTGTTCCTCCCGTTGGTGTTTTTCATCTACTGGGGGCTGCGCAACCACCTGAAATGGCAGAACCTGTTCCTGCTCGTCGCCAGCTATGTGTTCTATGGCTGGTGGGACTGGCGCCTGCTGGGCCTCATCGTGCTCACGTCGTTCACCACCTGGGGGTCGGCGCTGATGATGCGCGGTGACCGCTCGTGCCACGACAAGAGCTGGGCTGCCGCCAATATCGTGCTCAACGCGGGCATCCTGGCGGTGTTCAAGTACCTGAATTTCATGCGCGACAGCTTCGTGCATCTGCTGGGGCTGTTTGGCTTCAATCCTGACTGGCCGACGCTGAACATCCTGCTGCCGGTGGGCATCTCGTTCTATACGTTCCAGGCCATCAGCTACACGGTGGACGTGTATCGTGGCGACATCAAGGCGACGCGCAACCCGGTGGCCTTCGGCGTGTTCATCGCCTTCTTCCCGCAGCTGGTGGCAGGCCCCATCGAGCGCGCCATCAACCTGCTGCCGCAGTTCCTGCGCAAGAAGACCTTTGACTATGACAACGCCGTCATCGGCATGCGGCAAATCCTGTGGGGTCTTGCCAAGAAGGTCATCATCGCCGACAACGTGGGCTACTACGTTGACCAGCTGCTCTATAACCCCTACTACTACCAGTCCTGGAGCATGATTTGGGCGGCCATCCTGTTTGCCGTGCAGATTTACGCCGACTTCTCGGGTTACAGCGACATCGCCATCGGCTCGGCAAGGCTGATGAACATCAAGCTGCAGCCCAACTTCCGCTATCCGTTCTTCTCGCGCAACATGAAGGAGCTGTGGCAGCGGTGGCACATCTCGCTGATGACCTGGTTCAGGCACTATGTCTATTTCCCGCTGGGCGGCTCGCGACTGGGCAAATGGCGCACAGCGCTGAACACGATGATTGTGTTCTCGCTCTCGGGCCTGTGGCACGGCGCCAACTGGACCTTCGTCATCTGGGGCACCGTCAACGGCCTGCTGTTGCTGCCCTTCATCTTCATGCCTAAGAAAAAACTCAGCGAACACGCCACACTGCGCGACCTGCCGCGCTGTCTGCTGACGTTCCTGATATTTGCCGCCGTCTTCCTGATTTTCCGCTCCAACGGCTTCACACACCTCAGGGAAATCTGTGACGTCATCGTCAACGGCTCGTGGAGCGTGCGTCCCGTGTTCGGGCAGCCACTGTTCTTCATCATCCCGTTCTTCATCATCGAGTGGCTGGGCCGCAAGCAGGAATTCCCGCTCAAGCGACTGCCCTTCCCCACCGTGGTGCGCTGGATTATCTACTGGGGACTGCTGGCAGGCATCTCGATTGCCAGTCTGGACCGCAACATGCAGTTCATCTACTTCCAATTCTAGACTGTGACGATGAAACCGGGTCTCAAAAAGTTCATCCTGCGCTCGCTGCTGGCATTGTCGCCCGTGGCGGCCTATGTCGCACTGTATGCCGCGCTGGACCCGTTCAAGGTCATTAGGCCCTATAACGGCATCTCCATTGCCCCCGGCGACAGCCTTGAGCGCATCCCCAACAAGCGCTACGTTGCCATCGAGGGGCTGAAATACTACGACCCGCAATACCACTACGACTCGTTCATCTTCGGCTCTTCCATCTCCAGCAACTTCACCGCCGAGGCTTGGAAACGCCACCTGCCGCCCGATGCCAGCGTCTATCACTTTACCGCAGGCGCCAACACGCTCACAGGCATCCGCGACGAGCTGCGTTACCTCATCGACCACGGCTTCAATGTGCGCCACGCCCTGTTCATCATGGAGGACGAGATGTTCCAGCGCCAACAGCGCCTGAACGAGATGCCCTATGTGCCGCACTACGATGTGTCGCCACTGGTGTCGAGACTACACTTCCATTTTGTGCACTTCAACGCCTTCCGTGACCCCTACATGATGCTCTACAACATCGCTCCATGGCCCGGCTTGGGCAGCAAACTCGTCGAGGACGGCAAGATGGCGACCATTCCCAGCGGACGCGACGAGGTGCTCAACGAGGACTCCAGCCGTGGCCTGGACTCCATCATTCTGGGCGACCCCGAGAAGTACTATAACGAAAGGCGCTGGCTCGTAGAAATGCAGCCGCATCCCAATCCCATGCAGCTGAGCATCGATGCCAGCAACGAGCCGGTGCTGCGCGAGATTGCCGACCTGCTCAACAAGAACCACATCGAGTATATCATCATCGTGCCGCCACGCTTCCGCAGCCAGCCGATGTCGCTCATCGACCATGCCGCGCTGTGCGAAATCATGGGCCAGGAACATGTCAAGGACTTCAGTAACGACAGCACGCTGATTCACGACCTGGAGAGCTACTACGACGGCATCCACATCCTCACCCACCGCTGCTCCGAAATGATTGACCGAAGCTATGAATGATAGTTAGGAGTGAGAAGTTAGGAGTTATTTTCTTGAGTGACGATTGATCTCTTGATTAGTTATAAACGAGGGGCCGTGTCATAATTCAATTGCAAGGATTATAACCGCCCTGCGGGCGGGAAATTAAGCAAATTAATTATAAAATTTTTATTATTATACATATAATATTA
>CACZNH010000021.1 GCA_902782465.1 uncultured Bacteroidales bacterium | reverse complement strand
CTGCGTCTCGGCAAAGAACATCTGTGTTGCCTTGTCTGTTTTATCGTAATCGCTGCTTAGTTTGAACAGATCACGGATTTTTTGGTAGAAGCGTTTCTCCGAGGCCCGAATGTCCCGAATTCTCGCTAACAGTTCATCAAAATAGTCGGGACGACCATCGGGATTCTTTAAACGCTCATCGTCCATTGTGAATCCCTTAACCAAATACTCGGTCAAATGTTCCGTTGCCCATTGGCGGAATTGAGTACCACGTACGCCACGTACACGATAACCCACTGCAATAATCATCTCCAACGAATAGAAAATGACATTGTAACTCTTGCCATCGGCGGCAGTTGTCAAAAATTCTTTGACAACTGAATCTTTTGTTAATTCATTTTCTTTCAGGATGTGCTTGGAGGTGGCAAAAAGTTCTGCCATCTGCTGTTGGTTGACCCAAATCTTGCCGTCATGGGCATATAGCGCTACTGAAGCACGGCCATCGGCAGTGCGGTAGATGATGATATTTCTCTCTTGGTCAGGCATATTTCTGCATTAATTATAATGTGGACCCCAGGTAGGTGGGGCGGTCGAGGTTGCGGTAGGCGATGGCTTCCATGATGTGGTGGTCGAGGACGTCGGCGGTGCCTTCGAGGTCGGCGATGGTGCGGGCGACTTTGAGGATGCGGTCGTAGGCCCTCGCGCTCATGTTCATGCGTTCCATGGCGTCTTTCAGTTTCTCCAAGCCGGCGGCGTTGGGTTCGGCGTATTTGTGCAGGAGGGACGGGGTCATCTGGGCGTTGCAGTGGATGCCGGGTTCGTCCTTGAAGCGGCGCTCCTGGAGCATCCTGGCGGCGATGACGCGCTGGCGGATGGCGGCGCTGGGTTCACCAGGGGCCTTGGATGACATCTGGTCAAAATCGACGGGCTGGACCTCGATCTGCAGGTCAATGCGGTCGAGCAGCGGACCCGAAATCTTGCTCATATAGTGGGTGCGCTGATACTCGTTGCAGACGCACTTCTTTTTGGGGTGCCCATAGTATCCGCACGGGCACGGATTCATGCTCGCCACAAGCATAAACGAGGCAGGGTATTCGGTCGAATATTTTGCTCTTGAAATCGATATAATCCTGTCTTCCAACGGCTGCCGCATCACCTCTAAAACTGAGCGATTGAATTCAGGTAGTTCGTCCAGGAAGAGGACGCCATTGTGGGCGAGGGAGATTTCGCCGGGCATGGGGAAGGAACCGCCACCGACAAGGGCGACGGGCGAGATGGTGTGGTGCGGGCTGCGGAAGGGGCGCACGGTCATCAGCGTGGTGCCTTGGGGCAGCTTGCCCGCCACGCTGTGGATTTTGGTGGTTTCGAGTGCCTCGCTGAGTGTGAGCGGCGGCATGATAGATGGCAAGCGCTTGGCCATCATCGACTTACCCGAGCCTGGACTGCCCACCAGCAGGATGTTGTGGCCACCGGCACAGGCGACCTCGAAGGCGCGTTTCACGTTCTCCTGTCCCTTCACATCGGCGAAGTCATAGGGGAAGACACCCTGGGCCTTGGCAAACTCGGCACGGGTATCCACAACGGTGGGCATGAGGTCGATTTCGCCGTTGAGGAACTGCACGACCTCGATGATGTTGTCCACGCCATAGATGTTGAGGTTATTGACCACGGCCGCTTCGAGGGCGTTGGCACGCGGCACGATAAAGCCGTCGAGTTGCAGTTGTCGGGCGAGAATCGCCATGGGCAGGGCACCCTTGATGGGCCGCAGACTGCCGTCGAGCGAGAGTTCGCCCATGAGCATATAGCGGTCCAGCTTGTCCGTGTTGATTTTCTCGTCTCCAGCGAGGATGCCGATTGCCAGCGGCAGGTCATAGGCCGAGCCTTCCTTCTTGATGTCGGCAGGCGACATGTTAATCATCACCTTCTTGCCCGGGAAACTGAATCCTGCCTGCTGCATGGCGCAGCGCACGCGTTCGGCGCTCTCCTTGACGGCAG
Source organism: uncultured Bacteroidales bacterium (assembly GCA_902782465.1). Classification (GTDB taxonomy): domain Bacteria; phylum Bacteroidota; class Bacteroidia; order Bacteroidales; family Muribaculaceae; genus Sodaliphilus. Next base: position 38,661 of record CACZNH010000021.1, on the reverse strand, counting down.
TGTCGGGCAGTCCGATAATCATAAAACCCGCACCCCAGTCCACAGTCACTTCAATCTCGACACGGATGGCGTCGATGCCCTGCAAGGCGGCTGCAATCGTTCTCGCTAACATATTTGTCCTTAGTTTTTAGTCCTTAGTTATTCATACAGGAATGACGTGTACCAGTCTTCCATTTCATCGGTCAGGCCGACGAGCCAGGCAGTCAACTTGTCGATTTTCAGCTCGTTGATGTCATAGGACACGCGCAACATGATGTCATCGGGGAATAACTCACGGGCGCGGGCCTCGTTCTCCTCACTCTGCAGGAAGGTGGCATACAGGTCTTCGGCCCCGAACAGGTGGCACATCTCGTGGGCGATGCCTGCTGCACAATTGGCCTGGCCGCCTGGATAGGAGGTGTAGAGTATCGTTCCCTCAAGGAAGTACATCTTGCTGTCATAGCTGTCTTTATAGGCCATGGAATAGCCTCTGCCGGGCTTGTTGGCCGCCATCATCACGATGCAGGCGTCGCAGTCAATCGTGTCGTTGAGCCAGCTAAGGTATTCAACCCCGTTTTTATAGCCCATCTTTTTCATCACCTTGGACACCAGGTTCACCGGTTCGTTGCCCACGCCGTTACCGCTCACGATGTCGTCAAACAGCAGTGGCGTCTTGATGCCAGCCGTCCCGTTCACGAACGAAACTTCCTTACCGTAGTTTGCCGCCTGAGTCACGAGCCAGTCTTCGGCCTCCTGAATCAGGGCGTTATATTCCTCCACCTCGGTATCGGTCCATCCTGTTTCGGAGATATAGCAGGTCAACACGTAGATTCTGCCGTTCAACGAGGGAGCGCTGCCCTGATAGCGGTTTCCAACCTTCTGGGCGCCCCATGACGAGACACCGAGCATCAGGAACAGCAGCAAAACCGATAACCTGTTGAAGACTGACTTTTTCATCGTCTATTTCTTTTTATTGACAGCGACTTTACTCACAGCCTCATCCACGCTGGGACCCGAATAAGTGACCAGGCCCGTGCTGTCGGTCACGGCAAACCAGGGCACGGTGGTGAAGCCCAACAGCTGGATATCCTGCTCCAGGGGGCCGCCAGGCGCCCAATAGTGTTTCCAGCCCGCAGGGTCGTCTGCAATGGTCATTTGCCAGCGCATGGTGTCACTCTCGGCAAGGATATCGATGACACGGACGCCCTCGCCCACCCCTTTCAGCTTGTCGATGATCGCCTGGCGGTTATCTTCAGGGGTGGCCCACAGGTGAATCAAGGTCGTCTGGTTCGTCAGTTTGATTTCTTCAAACCCACCGCCATGTGCCATCAGCTTAACGGTCATCAGGCGTGGCAGATGCCCTGTGAGACGCATTTCCCGACCATTGCCTTCCAAACCGTGTGCCAATGACTTGGGACGTGCTTTCTCGTCAATGCTGTTGTGCAGCGTTTTCACCTTATTGCGGTCGCTGTAGTCGCTATAGTCTGCCAGCAGCAGGATGGTCGAGAGCATCTTGTCGGGGTGCTCACGCACATATTTCTCGATGGCGGCATCCAGGCGGCTGGGGTTGGCATCGGTATAGAACGCCTTGTGCTCGTCGCGGAAGAGCTGCCATTCCTCGTTCAGGCGGTTGCCTTTTACCTTGATGTCGCCCGCCTTGGCATCACCGCTCACCTTCAGGTGGTCACCGTTGGCAGCCACCAGCATTGCAAGCGACTTTCCCATACGGTCCTGCAAGGTCACGAGCACCGGTTCGGCCGCATGCCCCTCGATGACGAATTTGCCCTTTTTGTCCGTATTGGCCCACTCATCAACGACGCCCGAATCGCCCATAAAGATGACCTTGACAGACATGCCGTCAAGATTCGCAAGTTTGCCCTCAATCTTGAAGCTGTCGTTGCTGCACGCAGCCAAGATGAAGGCCAGCATCAGCAGAACTGAAAAATATTGTAAGCACTTCATTGAATTGGTTGTTAACTGTTTATGGTTCACGCCAGTCGCCATGCTGATTGATGAGGTCAACCAGGCGGTCGATGGCATCGTCCTCGGGGATATTCATCTCGACGCATTGCTTGCCCTTGTACAGGCTGATGCGTCCTGCAGCGGCACCGACGTAGCCATAGTCGGCATCGGCCATCTCACCAGGGCCGTTGACGATGCAACCCATGACACCGATTTTCAGGTGCGTGAGGTGGGCGGTCGCCTGCTGCACGCGCTGCACGGTGGTCTGGAGGTCAAACATCGTCCTGCCGCAGCCAGGGCATGAGATAAACTCCGTCTTGCTGATGCGCTGCCGCGCTGCCTGCAGGATAGCGAAGGCGTAGCGCACCACCTCGGCATGGTTATGGCATGTAGGGGCTTCCAGCCAGATGCCGTCGGCGCGACGGTTCAACAGCACGGCACCCAAGTCGGCACCAGCCTTGACCTGCAGCCACTCGTTGGAACTGTCGGAATAGGTATTGCGCACCACGACAGGGCAGTTGATGCCCGCCTTGTCCAGCGCATGAATCAGCGCCTGCTGGCCACCGGGGATGTTCTTGCCCACGGGGGTGATGACCAAGACCGTATCGCTGCGGCCACGCAGGAATTCCAGCCTGTTGACGGGTGTGGTGGCAGGCAACTGCAGGAACCGCAAGGGCGACGAGGAGCAGCGGTCCCACTCGCCCAGGGTGAGCAGCGGAAAGACATTGCGCTCGCCGTTCCAGCAGTCCAGCGGCACCAGAAAACGGTGCATGCCGTCGATGAGGCCGTCGGCGCTATAGTAGAAATCAGGCTGCAGCGCAGCGCTGTCGATTTCGTCAGGGCGGTAGCTGGCAATGACCACGGGCTGCCGGTTGCCGCCGATGCAATTGTTCACTTCAACCGTTGGCCTGCGTTCAGGAGACAAGGGGTCATAGCCCTCGCAGTAGTCGCCCTCGATGGGCTCGTGTCCCTCGCGGGCAGTGATATAGTCCACCAGTTTGCGTCCCACCGGCACCTCCAACTCGGGCTCCTCGCTGAGCGAGACGCGGATCGTGTCGCCCAGGCCCTCGGCCATCAGGGCACCGATGCCCACAGCGCTCTTGATGCGTCCGTCCTCGCCAAATCCCGCCTCGGTCACGCCCAGGTGCAACGGGAAATGCATGTCCTCGCGGTCCATAGCGTCAACAAGGCGACGCACCGCTTCGACCATCACCACGACGTTGGAGGCCTTCATCGAGATAACCACCTCCATGAAATTCTCCTCGACAAACACGCGCAGGAACTCCATCACGCTCTCCACCATGCCCGCGGCAGTGTTGCCGTAACGGCTCATGATGCGGTCGCTCAACGAGCCATGGTTCACGCCCAGACGCACTGCCGTGTGTCGCTCGCGACACAGCGCGATAAACGGCTTCAGAGCCGTGCGGATGCGCTGCAGCTCGTCACGGTATTCCTCGTCGGTGTACTCCAGCTGCTTGAACGTGCGTGCCGGGTCCACAAAGTTGCCCGGATTGATGCGCACACCCTCGCACACCTCGGCAGCAGCCATGGCAGCCTGCGGATTGAAGTGGATGTCGGCAATCAAGGGGATATTGCAGCCCTGGGCACGCAGCACCCGCGAAATCTCGCCGATGCTCTGGGCCTGCTTGATGCCCTGGGCGGTGAGTCGAACGTAGGCCGCTCCAGCATAGGCGATGCGCTGGCACTGGGCAGCACTGGCCTCGATGTCATCGGTAGCGGTATTGGTCATGGACTGTACGCGCACGGGCCACTCGCTGCCCATCGGGATGTCGCCGACATGAACGCTCACTGTCGGGCGACGTTTATAGTTGAATGTGTTCATTATCTTCAGTTTTCAGTTTTCAGTTTTCAGTTTTCAGTTGAATGCGGATGCCGCTGACAACTGACGACTGACAACTGAAAACTATTTATATCACTATCCAAAAAATCTCATGGTCAGCGACACGCACAGGAAGCCCACAACGGCACCTGCCAGCACCTGCCACAGGTCGTGACGGCGCAATATCATGCGCGACGAGCCCACCAGCCCCGCCACAATGATGGAGAAGCACAGGGGCCACAACAGGTCAAATGCGCTAAGTCCCTGCACATGAATCTGGTAAATCAGCGCTACCACGCCGCTGATGCCGGCCGTGTGGGCACTGATTTTCCACTTGAGGTTAATCAATGCCAAAACCAGCACTGTCACCGCCGAACCCATCATGAACATAACGAACCACTGCGGCGAGTGGCGGTAGAACAGGTAAAAGGCTGCAACCAGATAGCACAATGCCGCAAACAGGTAGGGGAACAGGCGTTGCTCGCGCAGGTTGACATGCAGGTCCTTGATGAGTTTGAAATGGCGCAGCACGCTCAGGAAAATCAACGGCAGGATGCAGGTGATGCCCATACACATGAGCAGCACCGACACTCGGACGCCATAAGGCAGCAGACACAGCACCGATACCCACAGAGCGATGAACACGCCATAGGTGGGCATGAGCAGCGGGCTCAGTGCAGTGGACAGGACATCTGCCAGAACAGCGATTAATTTATTGACGGTATATTTGTTCATTGTTCTATTCAGTTTTAAGCTTTTAGTTGTAAGTTTTAAGTACGGTTACTTTCGCCTAAAAAATGTAGCGGCGAAGGTATTATTACTTAAAACTAAAAACTCACAACTTACAACTCTATTTTGCCATTTTGCGGCGGATGGGGCTGCTGGGTATCTTGAGCGCCTCGCGGTACTTGGCCACGGTGCGGCGTTCCAGCCGGTAGCCCATGGCCTTGAGCTGCTCGCACAGGGCGTCATCGCTCAACGGATGCTTCTTGTCCTCGTTCTCGATGAGTCTCTTCAGGTCGTCATACACCTCGTGACGCGATGCCCCGTTGATGTCCTCCGAGAAGAAGGACTTCAACGCCTTCACTCCCCACGGCATCTGCACATACTTGTTGTTCACCGCCCTCGAGACCACCGTCACGTCCTTGCCAATCATGTCGGCAATCTGCTGCTGTCCCAGCGGCTTCAGGTCACGCTCATTGCCACTCATGAAGTAGTCACGCTGGCACTTCACGATGGCGCTCATCGTGTTGAACAACGTCTCCTGGCGTTGTCTGAGCACTTCCAGGAACATGCTGGCACGCTGGTAGGCATCCACGATGCGTTTCTTCTCCTTGGCTTCCTGCACGCTCAGGGCCTTGCCTTCACGATAGCGCTCGTTCATCAGCTCATAGCTCTCGCTCACCTGCAGGGCGGGGATGTTGTTGCGCAAGGTCACTGTCAGTCTGCCGCTTTCCTCGTCCAGCTCCACGTCAAAGTCGGGCGTCACCTGCAGGCTCATCTCGGCCCTCGACGAGAATGCGTTGCCGGGTTTGGCATTCAGCCCCCTGCGAATCTGGTTATTGAAGACCTCTTCCAGGCGCTCCTTGCTCACGCCCATTTTGCGTGACAGGGTGTCAAAGCGCCGCGATGCCATGTCATCGAAGTGGCTGTCCACCATCTTGATGGCCAGTTTCACGTCCTCGGTCTGCGTCTTGCGGCGCAGCTGCAGCAGCAGGCACTCCCTGATGTCGCGTGCGGCAATGCCCGGCGGGTCCAGGCTCTGAACGGTGTGCAGCATCTCCTCGACCTGGTCTGCACTCACCATGTAGCCGTCGTTGAAGGTCACGTCATCGGCAATCTCGGCCACGCTGCGCCGCAGGTATCCGTCGTCGGCGATATTACCCACGATGGCTTGTGCAATCATCTGTTGGGTCTCGTCCAGTTCCAGTTCTCCCAGTTGGTCATGCAGGAAATCCTGCAGCGTCTTCTCGCCCACCACCGTCGGCTCGATGTACTCATCGTCACGGCTGCGGTTACTCGCCAGGTAACGGAACCACTCCTCGCCGGCATCATCGTCGCCGCCCGCGTCACTGTCGGGCTTGCGGTCATCGCGCAGTTCAGCGCCCATCTCGTTCTGAGGCTCCTCACCGTCCTCATCGCTTTTCTTCTCGAGCGCCTGTATCTCGCTCACCTTATTGTCGATGAACTCAGCCATCTCTGCATCGTTCTTTTCCAGCATCTGCCCCAACAGGCGCTGCTGCTCCATCGCGATGCGCTGAGCCTGTTTCTGCACCAGTGTAAGTCCCTGATCTGCCATGATAGTTAAGAGGTTTTAGTGTTTTATAACCTACAAAGATAGTGCAAGTCGAGCAAAGAACAAAAAGAATTTATTCTTTTTTATGTAGAGGTGCCAATCCTCCACGCCCCCAGGTCCCCACGCTAAGCCGCAAAGGCGCTAAGATAATAACAAAAGTGTGTTCTCTTTATAGAGACGCAAAATTTTGCGTCTCTACAGAACTGGAAAAACAATTCCATTGAACCCACGTTAGTTAGATTCGTGTAATTCGTAGTTTTCAAGAACAGGTGGCATGTAGCTCCTGTTTCAGTCTTTTTCCCTGGGCTATTGGTCGGCATAGACTTTATCCATAATTGCGGCTGCTACGCGGGGCACATAATGGCTCGGCTCATAATAGTTATGGTAATCCTGCGTAATCTCGTTGATGCCCGAGAAATCATACACATGGCTCTCTCCAAAAATGCGGTGTAATGCCTGTATGTCTTTCGGATTTAACGTGACCTGGTCATATAGTGGGCTGATGACTATTCTGTAATCGGTGTTGTTGCGATGCAGGATGTCTCTGATATCTGACAGCACCTTGATTGCCTCGTCATCCAGGATAGAATCCCAGATTTTGGGTCTGTGCTGATTGTCGAAAACGGCAATCCGCCCGTTATCGTAATACTTGCCGATACTGATGAGGCTGTCCTGCACGTGCAGCGGCTCCTCGTTGGTGACGGGGTTATAATACTTGTAGTTCTCATCCTTGGCAATATACTCAATCATGTCATCGGTGTACTTCCCGGTGATACGATACCGGAACCACAAACTGAGGTAATCGACATTGGTCCATTGCAGGAAATTCTCCAGATGAAAAATCAGAAAGTTCTTATTTCTGTTCAATGCGGGCGGCATGATAAACAAGGCCCCGTCTCCATCCCGGTCCATGCAGGACAGCAGTGAGTAATCTATCACAAACAGGGCATTATTGATTGGGTCTCCTTTTTCTTCTATCAGCCGCAATTTATAGTAAAGCCCGTTAATTGAGCCACCTGATTCAGTGAAATGATAACATTGACTGTCATCGTCAAGATGCTGCTGCCAATCAGCAATCATATAGAACATGCTGCGTGAATTACCAAAAATAAAGCTGTCATAGTGGTACTTATCGCGTTTATTGATGTAATTCATCGTTGACACATAATTCTTGTTCAGATAGCCACCGTCACCTTCCACATAGTAAACGTCATAACTGCGCAACACCTTGAAGGGGTCGAAATACACATATGTAGCCACAACTGGCAGCAGCGGCAACATAAACAATAATATTCGACGTATAAATATCTTCATTTGAGCATTTAAAACTGGAAATAGATGAAAGTCTGGCTTGAACCGGCATATTTTGAGATGATAATGAGAATCAGGTAATAGACACACCAACGCACAAGCCGATAGTTGAATGGCTTGACACTTGAAAACTGCAGTGCGTGTTGCTTGTCCCTTTGTAGCCACTCAACAGCGAGCAATGCAAGGCCGAAGCAAACATAGGTAACACCGTATAGTGCCGAGGCATCGAAGAACTGATTGCAAACCATTGACTTCAGATAACCGATGGCTTGTGTCATTGTTTTGGAACGGAAGATAATGAAGCCTATCACCGTAAGAAAGAAAGTGAGGGCGATTTGAAATGCTTCCTTGATACTTGGCAAATAACGGCCGAAGGCAACAACTTGCTTATACCGTGTATTGATACCCAGAATATTGTAGATGGCCAGCAGTGTTCCATGAAACAATCCCCAACAGACAAAAGTCCAATTGGCCCCATGCCACAAACCGCTGATGCCCCATACGATATAAACATTTCGGATGACTTTCCACTTGTCACATCGACTTCCACCCAGGGGGAAATAGATGTAATCACGAAACCATGTGGTGAACGATATGTGCCAACGCCGCCAAAATTCAGGAATGCTGCGCGAGAAATAGGGGTAGCTGAAATTCCTCATGAGATTGAACCCGAAGAGACGGGCGCAACCGATAGCAATATCAGAATAACCTGAGAAATCGCAATAAATCTGGAATGTAAACAATACTCCCAGCAAGAATAACGACGCACCAGGCAAGTCGTGGTATTGAGGCCAGTAATAGTTCACTACTGCTGCACAATTGTCGGCAATGACCAGTTTTTTCAGAAAGCCCCATAGCATTTGCCTCAAGCCATCGACAGCCTTGGCATAGTCAAAGCGGCGTTCCCGCTGAAACTGCGGCAACAGATTGGTTGCCCGCTCAATGGGGCCAGCCACCAGCTGCGGGAAGAAACTGATATATGCAAAAAACTCAACAATGTCGTGAGTGGCAGGCAACTTTCTTTGATAGACATCTATTGAATAACTCAATGCCTGGAATGTATAGAAACTGATACCTACAGGCAAAATAATGCTCATCGTTACCCAGTCGAGATGAAAGCCCATCGCCGCGAAAAGGGCATCAAGATTCTCAACAAAGAAGTTGTAATACTTGAAAACGCCCAGGATGCCGATATTCACCAGAATATTGGCTGCGCTCACCAGCTGTTGGCTTTTTCGCTTCCCCTCAAAACGCTCAATCAGCAGTCCGCTCCCATAGCTGCATAATGAAGTGAGGGCTATGAGAAACAAGAAACGCCAATCCCACCATCCATAGAAGACATAACTGGCAACAACCACCAGAAGGTTTTGCCATCGTCGCCCACGAAACACAAACCAATAGAGCAAAAACACTATTGGCAGAAACAGCAGAAATTCAATCGAATTGAAGAGCATATCTCAGTTTTATGAACTTATATTGCCTTCCCAAGAATAGGGATTCGGTAATCACTCCATGGGAATGGCCTTGATAGTGCCGAGTTTGCGGACGGTGACTTTGCTGGGCGTGCCTTTGTAATATACTTTGCCAGTGCCGCTGCCGCTCACCTTGAGTTCACCACCCCGTACGTCACAGCCCATCGAACCGGTGCCGATGATGCGGCACGAAACGTTGACGGCTTCTACCTCGTCGGCCTGGATTTCACCTGTGCCCACGAGTCTGAGCGACAGGTCGTCGCAGGCGCCCTGAGCGATGATTTTGCCCTTGCCGCTCAGGATGTGGAGCTCGAGTTGGGAAGCACGCACACCGCGCACAATGACCTTGCCGTTGTCGGTAAGGCGAGCCTTGAAGGCCTTCAAGGGCGGCAGTCCAGTGACCCGGAGTGTGCTGTCGCCGTCGTTCTCGACCTCTTCAATCGAGGAGGAATAGACCGTGACGGTGGGCAGGCCTTCCATCCGCTCGTAGAATTCGCTGAGCTGGATGCTCAAGCGTCCCTTGGCAGAAAGTTTGAACATGATGAAATCCAGCAAATCCTTACTGCATGTGACGACAGCCATACCTGCCGAATCGGCATTACAGCGATAGTTCACATTGATGTCACTCACCACGGTCAAGCGGTTGAAGTCTCCCACCTTGAGCTCATGGCGCGTTACTTGGGCACTGGCCGTCAACAATGTGGCGACCGCCAACAGAAAACTAATCAGCACTCTTCTCATTATCTTAGTCCTTAGTTTTTTGTCCTTAGTCCTTAGTTTTTAGTAATAAAACCTTTGCCTCAACATTCTATAGGCGATAGTAATCGTACTTAAAACTTAAAACTCACAACCTATGTGTGGTAAAATATCTTTCTCGATATGGTCGAGGATGGCTTCAAGTTCGGCACGCGTGTCGGCTCGCAGCATAGCGATGCGCGTGGGACGGAAGTTGCGTATCCCCTTGAACAGCGGGGTGGCGGCCAGGTGGCGACGGATGTGCAGGATGCCGCGGTACTCGTCGATGCGGTCGATGCTCTCGGCAATCTGCCGCCGCACAAGCGCCATCTTCTCGGCATCGCTGATAACAGGCACCTCGCCTGTGATCAGGTATTGCTTCATCTCGCGGAAAATCCACGGGGCACCGATACTGGCCCTGCCCACCATCACACCATCGACACCGTAGCGGTCAAAGCACTCCTTGAGGCGCTGTGGCGTGGTCACGTCACCGTTGCCGATGATGGGAATCTTCATGTGCGGGTTGTTTTTCACCTCACCGATGAGAGTCCAGTCGGCCTCGCCGGTGTAAATCTGGGAACGTGTGCGACCGTGGATGGTGAGGGCAGCGATACCGCAGTCCTGCAACTGCTCGGCGAGTTCAACGATGATTTTGCTGTTGTGGTCCCATCCCAGGCGCGTTTTCACCGTCACGGGCAGATCCACGGCATTGACCACGGCACGGGTGATTTCGAGCATCAGCGGGATATTGCGCAGCATTCCCGCTCCCGAGCCCTTGCCCGCGATTTTCTTGACTGGGCAGCCCCAGTTGATGTCAATGAAATCGGGCTTGGCCGTCGCAGCGATGCGTGCCGCTTCAACCATGGAGTCCACGTCGCGGCCATAGATTTGGATGGCAGCAGGTCGTTCGCCCGGGGCAATGGCCATCTTCTGGAACGAGCGTTCAATGCTGCGTATCAGCGCGTCGGCGCTGACAAACTCGGTATAGACCATATCGGCGCCCTGTTCACGGCAGATGAGCCTGAACGACTGGTCGGTGACATCCTCCATGGGTGCCAGCATCACAGGGCGCTCGCCCAAATCTATGTTCCCGATTTTCATACTCTATATAGTTTTAAGTTTTTAGTTGTAAGTTTTAAGTAATAATACCTTTGCCTCGACTCCCATAGGCGAGAGTAATCGTACTTAAAACTAAAAACTTACAACTTACAACTCAGTTTACTTGAACAGGTAGGTTGTCACGCTCTCGTGGCCCAGGTAGAAGGCCTTGGCCTTGATGACCTGGGGCTGGTTCTTGACGGGCACGGGGGCCGTCCAGCGGGGCGAGGTGAGAGTGGGCTCACTGCCGTCGAGGGTATAGGTTACCATCTCGTCGGGGTACTGCGTGTTGATAAGCAACTTGCCGTCGACCAGCTTGATGCCCGGAGGTCCCACGCGGAAGTTGTAGCCCATTTTGTTCAACAGGGGCAACTCGCGGGTTCCGATTTTGAGGTTATACTGGTGACGAGCTTCGCCATAGGCGTTGAGGTCGGTCAGGTTCTTGCTCCACTCGGGGATGGAATTCCAGGCTCGCTCGCTCACACCCATCATCTTGGGCAGCAGCATGTACTGCACCTCGTCGAACGAACGCAGCGTCTCACCCCACAGCTGGCCCTGAACGCCGATGATGTTCTCGGGCTTCTCCAGTTTCACCTTGCCGTCACCGGCGGTGGTGATGTTGATGGGGGTGCCGTCCACCGCCGTACGGGCGCTGGCGTAGATGTTGGCGGGCAATGCGCTCCATGCGTCAAACTCATCGACCTTGCCGCCCCAGTGCAGACCCTGCTCGTTCTGGTGCCAGCTGTAGCCCATGTCCATGTAGAAGTTGGTCACATTGGACAGGATGACGGGATAGCCGTCGTTGGCCAGGCGATAAGGCACGTCGCTGCGTGAGCCCACAGTGCTCCAGGCGTTCACGCCAGCCACGCGGGGCGCCATCACAAAGTTGAACTCGGGCTGATGGTCGAGCGCCACTTCCTGCCAACCCTCGATGCGGATTTTGCGCTCAGCGAGCAACGTGCTGATGCGCTTGATGTAATACTCGCTCACCTCGTGCTGGTTCTTCAGGTTTTCACGCTGCATGAGCGCCTGCACATCGGGGCAGTTGGCCCAAGCGCCATTGGGCACCTCGTCACCGCCCAAGTGGACGATTTCGAGCTTGAGGCCAGCCTCCTTGTACATCTTCTGCAACTCGCCCACAATGCGGTCGATGAAGCGGTAGACGTCGTCGCTGGCGACGTTGAGGATGTTATCGTGGTAGCCTTGTGCCGAGGTGTAACGGCTATCGTTCTTGTCGTCCCACAGGCGGAACTGCTCGGCACTGGGGTTGCTCAGGGCGCGGTTCTTCATCGCCACGATGGCAGCGCGGGCATGGCCCGGCGTCTCGATCTCGGGGATGATGCGGATGCCTTGTTTCCAGGCATAGCGCAGCAGCTCGATGAACTCCGCGCGGGTGAGATAGCCGTTGGCACACTGCGTCAGGTCGTCGGGGTTGCCGTTGCCGTCAAAAACCTGTGCCAGGTAGCCCTTCTCGTCGAGCGTGGCGCCACGGCGGGCTGCCACCTGCGTCAACTCGGGGAATCCGGGAATTTCCAGTCTCCAGCCCTCGTCGTCGGTGAAGTGGAACTGGATGACGTTGAACTTGTAGTAGGCCAGCAGGTCAATGGTGCGCTTGAAATTGGCGACATTGATGACGTTGTTGCGGGCGATATCGAGCATCATGCCACGATAGCCGAAGTCGGGCCAGTCGATGACAAAGCAGTTCTGCAGGCGGTGGCCCTTGCTGTGGTCCAGCGCTGCCACGAGCGTCTTCACACCGTTGATGAGCGCAGCCTGGGTCACACCATGGATGGTGATTTTGCCGTCATGCACACGCAGGCTGTAATACTCGCGGTTATCGCTCATCTTCTTGTCCAGCAGCAGCTCGATAACGGTGTTCTGGCCGCTGGTGGTATAAATGCCGCGCTTCTTCAACTCACTGGTGAGCAGGTTCTTGGCACGACGGTATCCGCCCCACTGGAAGAGTTTTCCCGTCTTGATGGTAACGAGGTTTCCTATTTGGGTGAAGCCGTCCTCGATATCCACCTGCTTGGGAGCCGGGAAGATGTCATAGTCGTTGCCCGTGTAACCGTCGCCAAAGCTGTTGATGGCCTCGTTGAAGGCAAACATGTAGTTGCCGTCGGGGTAAGCCTTGTGGTCACGCCACTGTCCCGGCTTGTCGAGCGGCGAGCGATTGATGTTCACCGCCATGGGGTGCGCCATGTCGCCGTTCATCACCACATGGCCACCGTCAGGACCATAGTTCTTGTTGAGGAAAGCACCGTCCATCACCATGTCAATCACCAGCGAGTCGCCAGCGGCAAGAGGCTTGTAGTTGGCGTTGGGGCAGATGCGGTAATAGGTTGTCGAGACCTCATCGATGTCCACCGGGCATCCGGCGGGCAGATGCACCGAACGCGAGAACTGGTTGAAAAAGAAGGCCCAATCGGCAGCCAACGGCTGCTTGGAGACGTTTTTGATGACGAAGCGTGAGCTGTAGTTGCCCGCAGCGGTGTTGTTCTGGCCCATGTGCCAGTCCACAGCGATGGGCGACTGGGCACTCATCGTCAGGGCTGCGATAGCAAGGGCCATAGTGGTCAATAATTTGATTCTTTTCATTTTGATATCTTGTTTTGTTCTATAATTCGGTTTAACAGGTTGTCGCAGGAATCCTCCAACAGGTCAAGCACCAGTTCAAAGCCCTCGCTGCCCTCGTAGTAGGGGTCGGGGACATAGTCATAGTTGGGGAACTGACGGATGTAGTCACCCATCATCACCACCTTGTCCTGCTGCTCGATGGTAGCCGCCAGATAGCGCAGGTCATCGACATTGGCGGCATCCATGCCCACAATGAGGTCAAAGTCCTCAAAATCACCTGCCTGCACCTTGCGGGCACGGTGCGTCAACTCATAGCCGCGCGGACGGGCATGCACCCTCATGCGCTTGTCGGGCAGGTCGCCGATATGCCAGCCTCCTATCCCTGCCGAGTCGATGAAAAAACGGTCACTCAGCCCACGTTCATCGACCATGCGCTGCATCACCGCCTGGGCCGCCGGAGACCGGCAAATATTCCCCAGACAGATGAAAAGCACACTGTATTTTCTTGATTGCGTCATTTTGAAGGTGCAATATTACAAAAAATCGCACAAATTTGATGCACTTGGTGGTGGTTTTTACATTATTTATATGTAACTTTGCCTTTCGAAAACGTGAACTACCGCCACTGTCATGTGGCTTCTATCGATAAAACACAGATGAATCTGAACATATTGCGTCTGCTGCCGCTACTGTTGCTGATGGGAATGGCCCTGGCAAGCACCTCGTCGTGCGGCAATGGCAGCAAACAGCAACAAGATACCACGGCATGGGACTACAAGGCACCGCCTGCCATGCCCATTAACCGAGCTATTACAGGTGACAGCATGGGCCTCATCGCCGATGCTGATATTCATCGTCTGCCCACCTACATCGAGCAACGCCCGCTCAAGGAAATCTTCAACGACAGCAATGCCCTGCAACTCGTCGCCGCTGAACAGAACGGCTTCAAACCGGTGACCAGCCTGAGCGATGCATGGCACATCGACCGGCCGCTGATCAGGATTTTCTCGTGCGACGCCTACATGCTTGATGACCTGAGCGCCTCGGTGCCCTATCTGGTGCCCAAGGCGGCACAACTGCTCAAGGAAATCGGCTATGCCTTCCAGGACAGCATCCGCAAGCGCGGCGGCAAGGCCTACCGCATCAAGGTAACCAGCGTGACGCGCACTGTGTATAGCGTGGGCAAGCTCATGCGCCGCAACCGCGCTGCGACCGAAAATTCCTGCCACCAGTACGGCACAACGTTCGACATCAGCTGGGTAAAGTTTGACTGCCTAGACCCCTCGATGGTGGTCTCGCTCGAGGACCTGAAGAACATCCTCGCCGAGGTGATTCAGGACTTCAGGCACCAGGGGCGGTGCTACGCCATCTTTGAGCGCAAGTCGGGCTGCCTGCACGTTACCGTGAGATAAAAAACAACGATATAACTATAAAAACATCAAAAACCAATGACCTTACAACAGACTATAGCTGCATACCTGGAATATACAGGTCAAAAAGGCTTAGACATCCAAGCCGCCCTCATCGACTGCGACGGCGTGCTCTATGACTCGATGAAGCTCCACACCCAAGCCTGGGTGAAGCTGATGAAGAAAAACGGAATCAAGTGTACCCGCGACGAATTCTATGAGATGGAAGGCATGACGGGTACCGAAATCATCAAAACAAAATTCAAGAAGGGTGTCGGCAAAAACATCACCGACGACGAGGCACACGCCCTGTATGGTGTAAAGACGCGCTACTTCCGCGAGTTGGGCGAGGCTCCCGTGATGCCCGGTGCCAAACGTGTGCTGGAAGCCCTCAAGGAGGCCGATGTGGAACGTGTGCTGGTGACCGGCTCACAACAGGATACCCTGCTGGAGCGCATCGAGAACGATTTCCCCAAGCTCTTTGGCGACGCAAAAGTCACGGGACATGACGTGCGCAAGGGCAAACCCAACCCCGAGCCGTTCCTGAAAGGTATGGCCAAGGCCGAAAAGAAACCCAACCAGTGCATCGTCATCGAGAATGCGCCCCTGGGCGTACAGGCCGCACATGCCGCAGGTTGCTTTACCATCGGCGTGACCACGGGTCCCATCCCCGAGAAAGACCTGCTCAAGGCCGGTGCCGACCTCGTCTATAAGAACATGGACGAACTGGCTGCCGCACTGCCCTCACTGCTCGTGGCCCTGACCGTTGTCAAAGCCTAATTTCTTAACCACGAATTACGCGAATTAAACGAATCTTGTTTTCAAAAGCAATTCGTTAAATTCGCGTAATTTGTAGTTTTTTTAAAATTATGCAGAACCTCATTTTCACCAACGATGTCACGGCGGCTATTGAGCGGCTGGAGCACGACGGCGGCCATAACCTCACGGTGTGGATTGCCGACGTGAACACGGCTCGCCTCATCACCCCAACCCCGCCCCACCTCATCACCATCCCCGACGGCGACGACAGCAAGACGCTGGAGACCGTAACCCGCGTGTGGGACGAGATGGAGCGCATGGGCGTGACGCGCCATTCACTGGTCGTCAACCTGGGCGGCGGCATGGTGACCGACCTGGGAGGTTTTGCCGCTGCAACCTTCAAGCGCGGCGTGAGGTTCATCAATGTGCCCACTACCCTGCTGGGTGCCGTCGATGCCGCAGTGGGCGGCAAGACAGGCATCAATTACCATGGACTGAAAAACGAAATCGGCGCCTTCGCCCCCGCCAGCGACGGCATTATCTCGACCTGCTTCTTTGACACGCTGCCCCTGCAGGAGATGAAGTCGGGCTTTGCCGAGGTGCTCAAGCACGCCATGCTGAGCGACCGCGACGAGTTCCTGCGCCTGCTCAACCATGATTTCTGCGCCCCCATCGACCACGATGACCTGCTGGAAAGGCTGCGCCGCTCGGTGCAGGTCAAGGTGGACATCGTTGCCCGCGACCCCAACGAACAGGGCGAACGCAAAGCGCTGAATCTGGGACACACCGTGGGCCACGCCTTCGAGAGCCTGGCGATGCAACGCGGCAAACCCGTGCCGCACGGCTATGCCGTGGCATGGGGCTTGGTCACCGAGGCGGTGCTCTCCCATCTGCTCTTGAAATTCCCCAGCGAGGATGTCCATCGGCTGGGCAACTTCGTGCGCGATAATTACCGCGATTTTCCCTTTACCTGCGACGACTACGACGAACTGCTGGCACTGATGCGTCACGACAAGAAAAGCCGTGACGGCGAAATCACCTGCACTCTGCTAAGCGCCATTGGAAATTTCCACATCGACCAGACCGTCACCCCCGACGACGTCACCGCCGCCCTCGACATCCTGCGCGACCACCTGGGCCTATAAACCACGAATTACGCTAATTCAACGAATTCTATATCAATAAATTCGTACAATTAGCGTAATTCGTAGTTTGAACAAATATTGTTCCTATAATCTACTATTTGTTTTTGAACTTGCTCATCTCGTAGAGGGCGGGCAAGGCTTGGCCGTTGGCGTTGTTGAACAAGCCGCGGTGCAGACCCCATCCGCTGCCCTCGAAGCGGGTACCGTAAAGGTTTTCTTCGGGATACCACCAAAACAGGCCCGTCACATTGTCGTGGCGGTTCAGCTCCCTGACCAGCTGGGCGGTGAATTCACGTTGTCCCTCAATAGTGCCAGGCAAGCAATGGGTGAAATCTTCCTCACCACGGTTCACGCCGTCGTGCAGGTAATAATAGGCAGCCTCGACCATCATCACGGGTTTATCGGGATAACGCACCGCAATAGAGTCGAGCGTGGCGCCCAGGTTGGGAATCGTGCCGTGCCACATGGGATAATAGCTCAGGCCGATGATGTCATAGTCCACAGCTGCCTGCTTGAGGCGGTCATAGTAGCCGCGCGTCATCTCCCACACGCCAGCCTTCTCAGTGTGAATGATGATGCCTGCATCGGGGCACACCTCGCGGCATGCCTTGCAACCCGCCTTGAGCAGACGGGTGAACACGTCCCAATTCTCATCCTTCAGCGGGTCAACGCGTCCCATTGGCCAGTCCATACCAAAGGTGATCTCGTTGCCCACCTGGATGGTGGCGGGAACGACGCCAGCAGCCTTCAGTGCCAGCAGGCAATGGCGGGTATAACGGTAGATGCTGTCGGCGAGCGTCTTGCCGTCCAGTCCCTCCCAGCGCTTGGGGGTAAACTGCTTGGCGGGATCAGCCCAGGTGTCGCTGTAATGGAAATCCAGCATCACCTCAAAGCCGCGAGCCTTGATGGTCCTGCACAGGTCGATGACATAGGCCAAATCCTGGCACACGCCCTCGTCGTGATGCCTGCCGGGGGCATTCTGCGGGTCAACGAACAGGCGAACACGCATCATGTTCCACCCCTGCTGCTGGAACAGGTTATAGGGGTCCACTGTCACACCACACGAATCCTTGTAAATCACTCCCTGACGGGCATTGGACGACATCATCGAGATGTCGCCGCCCAGCCATGCCTGCGCTGTCACTGGCAGCACCGCTGCCAGCACAAGTATCATTGTCACAACACGTTTCATCATATCTGTACTTGAATTAATGATTACCAAAGCTAAAAAAGTGCCGACAATCAATGATCATCAGCACTCTTTTGCGTTGTCGGGGTGACTAGATTCGAACTAGCGACCCCACGCCCCCCAGACGCGTACTCTAACCGGACTGAGCTACACCCCGAACGCACTTGCCGAAACGCAATTGTTTCGTAAAGCGGTGCAAAGGTAATACCGATTTATATACTGACCAAATTTTTAAGCGACTTTTTTTGCCCAAAAAATCACAGAAACGAATTAAATGACTGATATACAATAAAATAGTAGAGACGCAAAATTTTGCGTCTCTACCTTGTCCCAATTCAGTAATTCAGGTTTTTGGGGTTTACTCGGCCTTGCCGTCGCTGCCCAGCACCTCAATGATTTTGTGCTTGTACAGCTTGGTCATCTCGTCGCGGGCGGGACCGCAGTACTTGCGGGGGTCAAACTCGCCGGGCTTCTCGGCAAACACCTTGCGAACGGCAGCGGTGAAGGCCAGACGGCTGTCGCTGTCGATGTTGATCTTGCAAACGGCGCTCTTGGCAGCCTTGCGCAGCTGGTCCTCGGGGATACCAACGGCATCGGGCAGGTTGCCGCCGTGGCTGTTGATGATGTCAACATACTCCTGGGGAACGCTCGATGAGCCGTGCAGCACGATGGGGAAGCCGGGGAGCTTCTTCTCTACTTCCTCGAGCACGTCAAATGCCAGGGGAGGAGGAACGAGCTTGCCGGTCTTCGGGTCACGGGTGCACTGCTCGGGTTTGAACTTATAAGCACCGTGGCTGGTGCCGATGCTGATGGCCAACGAGTCACAACCGGTGCGGGTGGCGAAGTCAATCACCTCCTCGGGCTTGGTGTAGTGCGACTCCTCGGCAACAACGTCGTCCTCAACGCCAGCGAGAACGCCCAGCTCGGCCTCAACGGTCACGTCAAACTGATGAGCATACTCCACAACCTTCTTGGTCAGGGCGATGTTCTCCTCGTAGGGGAGCGACGAACCGTCGATCATTACCGACGAGAAGCCAAAGTCCACACAGGATTTGCACAGTTCAAAGGTGTCACCATGGTCCAGATGGAGGCAAATCTGCGGATGCTCCCAGCCCAACTCCTTGGCATACTCAACAGCACCCTCGGCCATGTAACGCAGCAGCGTCTGGTTGGCATACTTGCGGGCACCACTCGATACCTGCAGGATAACAGGCGACTTCGTCTCGGCGCAAGCCTTGATGATAGCCTGTAACTGCTCCATGTTGTTGAAGTTGAATGCGGGGATGGCATAGCCGCCATCAATTGCCTTTGCAAACATCTCGCGGGTGTTCACGAGACCTAAATCCTTGTAATTTACCATAATCTAGAATAAATAATATTTATTGGGTCAAAACAATTCTTATTTCCTGCAAAGGTATATGTTTTTTGTGGTCTCTACAAAAACTTCAGGGATTATTTTTTCGGCAACCGGGCTCCAGTAAGCCTTGAACACCTCGAAAGGCTGCAAATTGTCACCGCAAATTGTAAAAAATCTTAAAAATATGGCAAAAATCAATAATATTTTGATAATTCATTATTTTTTACTATATTTGCCACGTGTATGACCTCTATGTTGTTTTATACGAGAATAATGCTTCAGGATAATCCCACTCGACAATAACCAATTAAGTTTATATAAGTATATCTAACTTTTTAAAATTCAAAGATTATGAAAAAATTATTACTGATTGCTGCCATGGCAGCATTGGCACTGGGTGCCAATGCCGACGGCTACAAGTTGGAGCAGGTGTGGAAGAACACCGACGTGGCATCACTGTATATGGCAGGCGTACGTCAAGGCTTCGGTATGGACGGCTTGTTCTACATCAACGACACGCAGTGGAACGGCGAAGGTGAGTCCACCATCTACATCTACGGCGAGGATGGTTTGGTAGCCACGATGCCTGGCTATGCCAACTCAGCCATCACCCGCGACGAGGCCGGTAACCTGGTTGTGATGGACAACACCGGCTTTGCTGCCCACACCAACGACGATCCCTGGCCGCTTGGTGCCTCCATCAGAGTCATTGACCTGAACACGAGTGAGAGCAAGGAGTATCAGATTCCCCCCGATGCCCTTCTCTCTGGCCGCTGCGACTTCCTGGGCTTCCCCAAGGGCAACCTGATGGAAGATGGTGAGGTTTATCTCACTAGCGGTAATGGAAGGACTGTTTTCTCTATCATCGCTGTCGCCGGCGGTGAACTTGACACCGACAACAGCTATCATGTAGATAACGAGTTGACGTATTCAACAACGAGCACCGTCATCAACTTCTACACCGACGCTAACGGGGATGAGAACCTCCTCTATGTTACCCGCAATTCTCCCATGGTCAAGATTCCGATGGACGACCTGAGTGGCGGTACAAAACTCACCTTGCCGTTCAGGGGGCCGAGCAACGGTGCATTCCCCTTTGTCTTTGACGGCAAGGAGTTCATCCTCTATCCCTACAAGGCAACAACCGATGTGAACTACGTGGATGGCTTCATCATCAGCGAGATTGGTGCCGAAGAGCCCACCGCTATTGTCCCTGCTACCATTACCGCTCCCATCAATGGCTATCAGTGCAACTGGCTCAATGCCGAGGTGGATGCCAATGGCGTGACCATCTATCACTACTATCCCGGTGGCTATATTGAAGTGTGGCGCATGACCAAGGACGGTCCTCAGGCCATGCGCGGTGACGTGGACATGGACGGCAACGTGGGTATCGGTGACGTGACAAACCTCATTGACTACCTGCTGAACGGCACCGCTCCAGTCTTTGACGCCGTTGCCGCCGACTGCGACCTTGATGGTAACGTAGGCATCGGTGACGTAACCACGATTATTGACTTCATCTTGAACGGAGTTTGGCCTTCTTAAACTCCAATCTGACTGACCACATCGGCAGGAAGCCCCTAGCGTGATTGCGGGGCTTCCTGCTGTTTTTTATACCATGCGGACCCTTTTGAAGGAATAAAATCTGAGGGCTTATTATTGCATAACCAATTATAATGATTACTTTTGCAGTTCAATATATTTAACCACATTAAAAAAAAACCGCTAAGCCGTGTCAGCAATCAACAAATGGCGCATCGAGGATAGCGCCGAACTCTACAACATCGGAGGCTGGGGCCTCAAGTACTTCTCCATCAACGAGAACGGGCATGTCACCGTTACTCCCAAGAGCAGTTGTGTGCCTGTGGATTTGGCAGACGTCATGGACGAGTTGCATTCCCGCAAGGTGACGGCACCCGTGCTGTTGCGTTTTCCTGATATCCTGGACAATCGCATCGACAAGATTTCCAGCTGCTTCAAGAAGGCGGCCAAGGAATATGAGTACCAGGGAGCCAACTTCATCGTCTATCCCATCAAGGTGAACCAGATGAGGCAAGTCGTAGAGGAAATCATCGGCCACGGCAAGAAGTTCAACATCGGTCTGGAAGCCGGCAGCAAACCCGAACTGCACGCCGTGCTCGCCAGCAACATGACCGACCTGAACGCCAATCCCGTCATCATCTGCAACGGCTACAAGGACGAGGGCTATGTTGAACTCGCACTGCTGGCGCAGAAGATGGGTCGCCGCATCTTTGTTGTCGTGGAGAAACTCAGCGAGCTGGAGCTCATCGACCGCGTCGCCGAGCGCCTGCACATCCGCCCCAACATCGGATTCCGCATCAAGCTGTCGAGCAGCGGCAGCGGCAAGTGGGAAGAAAGCGGCGGTGACAGCAGCAAGTTCGGCCTGAACACCAGCGAACTGTTCAGCGCCATCGACTACCTGCACGAGCACAAGTTGGAGGATTGCCTCAAGCTCATCCATTTCCACATCGGCAGCCAGATTACCAAGATACGCCGCATCAAGAACGCCCTGCGCGAGGCAGCACAGTTCTATGTGCAACTGTCCAAGCTGGGCTTTGACGTGGAATATGTCGATATCGGCGGCGGACTGGGCGTGGACTATGACGGCACGCGTTCCAGCGGCAGCAGCCACTCCATGAACTACAGTATCCAGGAGTATGTCAACGATGCCGTTTATACCCTGGTTGACGCCAGCAACAAGAACAACCTCAAGCATCCCAATATCATTACCGAGAGCGGCCGTTCCTTGACCGCCCATCACTCGGTGCTCGTCGTTGACGTGCTCGAGACCACCTCGCTGCCCGAGTGGGACGACAAGGTGGATACAGTGAGTGAGGAGGACAACGAACTGGTGCGCGACATGTACGAGATTTGGGACAAAATCAACCAGGCCCGCCTGCTCGAGGACTGGCATGACGCCCTGCAAATCCGTGATGAGGCGCTCGACCGCTTCTCGCTCGGCCTCATCGACCTGCGCACCCGCGCCATGGTCGAGAAACTCTTCTGGTCGATTGCCCGCGACGTGGACGGCTATGTGCGCAACATGAAGCACGCTCCCGACGAATTGCGCTCGGTGAGCCGCATGCTGCCTGACAAATACTTCTGCAACTTCTCGCTTTTCCAGTCGTTGCCCGACGCATGGGCCATCGACCAGGTGTTCCCCGTAATGCCCATCGACCGCCTCACCGAACGTCCCACCCACTACGCAACGTTGCAGGATATGACCTGTGACAGCGACGGCAAGCTGAACAACTTCATCTCGTCACAGGGCATCGCCCACTCGCTGCCCGTCCACAAACTTAAGGCCGGCCAGCACTACTACCTGGGCATCTTCCTCGTGGGCGCCTACCAGGAGATTCTGGGTGATATGCACAACCTGTTCGGTGACACCAATGCGGTACACATCAACGTGTTCAAGGACCACTACGAGATTGACCAGGTTATTGACGGCGAAACCGTTGCCGAGGTGCTTGACTATGTCGAGTTCAACCCCAAGCAGCTGGTGCGCAACGTTGAGACCTGGGTGAGCGAGTCCATCCGCTCGGGCAAAATCACCGGCGAGGAGGGCAACGAGTTCGTCCGCAACTTCCGCTCGGGCCTCTACGGATACACCTACTTGGAGAAATAGATGCTATAGACGCTATAGATGCTATAGCACAAAACTATCATGCGGTATTTCATTAGATTGGGTTACAAGGGGGCTGCCTACCATGGATGGCAGGTGCAGCCCCAGGACTCGTCGGTGCAACAGACACTCGAGGAGGCCTTAGCCACGCTGCTGCGCACCCCCACGCCCGTCACCGGCGCAGGACGTACCGATGCCGGTGTCAATGCCCGCCTCATGGTCGCCCACTTCGACACCGAGCAACCCGTTGCCGATGTACAACGCCTGATTCACAGCCTCAACGCCCTGCTGCCGCAGGACATTGCCATTTATAGCATCGCACCCGTCCATGACGACGCCCATGCCCGCTTTGATGCTACAAGCCGCACCTACAAGTACTTCGCCGTCACCCGTAAGGACCCATTCCGTTACCCCTTGAGCTGGAAATGCCCGCCTGACCTCGACTTCGACCTGATGAACGAGGCCGCCGCCCGTCTGATGGACTATACCGACTTCACCTCATTCTCCAAGCTCCACACCGATGTCAAGACCAACAACTGCCGCATCACCCATGCACAGTGGACACAGGAGGATGAGCAATGGGTGTTCACCATCACTGCCGACCGATTCCTGCGCAACATGGTGCGCGCCATCGTGGGCACCCTCGTCGAGGTGGGTCGCCACAAGATGAGCGTGGAAGAGTTCTGTCAGGTCATCGAGCGCAAAGACCGCTGCGCCGCCGGTACCTCCATGCCCGGCAACGCCCTCTTCCTGTGGGATATCATTTATCCTTATAGTTTTTAGTCCCTAGTTGCTAGTCCCTAGTTTCTAGTTGGTTGTATTTGAGCGGACCAATGAAAAATTTGGTCAAGATACTTGTCGGTTCAGGAAATTGTATTACCTTTGCACCCGCATTAGTGCCCACGGGGCTTAGCGAAGTGCTGGAAAATGATGTCCAGCCGCCTCAGGGACAGTTATTTAAACTACAAGATTAAACAAATGTACGCAATTGTAGAAATTCAGGGACAACAGTTCCGTGCCGAGCAGGGCAAGAAGTTGTATGTCCACTATCTCGGCGACGAGCGCAAGGAAGGTGACTCTGTAGAGTTCGACCGCGTCCTGCTCGTAGATGCCGACGGTGCCGTTAAGGTTGGCGCACCTACCGTCGAAGGTGCAAAGGTTGTTTGCGAGGTAAAGGCTCCCCTCGTAAAAGGTGAACACGTTATTGTTTTCAAGAAGAAACGTCGCAAAGGCTATCGCCGTCTGAACGGCCATCGCCAGCAGTTCACTCAGCTTGAGATTAAAGAAGTCATTGCTTAATTAACCATTTAAAAATCCAAACTCTAGATTATGGCACATAAAAAAGGTGTCGGCAGTTCTAAGAACGGCCGCGAGAGCGAAAGCAAACGTCTCGGCGTGAAGATTTTTGGTGGTCAGTTTGCCAAGGCCGGTAACATCATCCGCCGTCAGCGCGGTACCCAGCATCGTCCCGGTCAGAACGTTGGCATGGGCAAGGACCACACTCTGTATGCTCTGGTTGACGGTATCGTAGAGTTCCAGCACCGCGCTGGTCACATCTACATCAACGTTAACGAGATTCCCAAGGAGGAACAGAACTAAGGAAACAAATCCCAACCCTAAGGGAATGAGGGTGAGCACCATCACGGTCGCTCACCCTCATTTTATTGTCGATATCACCAACACACAAGCATACAAGGCCGAGCCTTGCATTACCTCGATCGTCTGGCGACGTTTAGTATTCCTCGGCCTCGACGTCGATGATGTGCGGGGCGTTGGGGTCGTAATCTGGGATGGTGAGATCCATCTCCTCGCCTTCCTCGGGACCGAACCACTCGCGCAGGCGTTCGCGGGCCTTGCGTTCAATCTCGGGAGTGATGTACTTCCTCATCGTGAACAGTGCCCATGCCAGGGCAGCAAGGTCATCGGTGAAGCCCAGCCCCAGAATGAAGTCCGGGATGAAGTCCAGGGGCAAGATGAAGTAACCCAGTGCTCCCAACACCTTGAGTTTCAGGCTACGGGGAACAGCAGGGTCACTTGCCACATAGTAGAGCACCAGCACATAATAGACGGCCTTGCGGCCAGCCTTACGGGCCACCTTCTTCAGTTTCTTCCACAACTTGCTGTCGTTGAAGTACTGGGCGTAATCATCGAGATTGATGTTGTTGATGTTCATCCTAGAATCACATGAATTGGTCATACTGCCACTCATGCTGCAAATCATGTGCCAAGTCAGGTTTTAGGTTTTAGGCTTTAGGTTTTAGGTGGCATCCGCCTAACGCCTAATGCCTAACGTTTCACTCCTCTCCCTCGACGGTTACCTTGACCTTGGCTATGCGGTACTTGATGACCTTGATGACGGTAAAAGTGAAGCGGCCATACTTGACCACCTCTTTTTCCTTGAGGAAATCACCCTTGAGGTCGAGCAGGAAACCGGCGATGGTCTCGGCCTCCTCGGCATGTTCGCCCAGTTCCTCCTCATCGATGTCCAGCACACGTGCAAAATCACTCAGCAGTGTCTTGCCGTCGAACATCCAGGTATTCTTGTTGATGCGGTTATAGAATTTTTCCTCGGTATCGTACTCGTCGTTGATGTCGCCCACAATCTCTTCCAGGACGTCCTCGAGCGTGGCTATGCCCTGTGTGCAGCCGAACTCGTCCACGATAATCGCCATGTGCATCTTCTTCATGCGGAAGTCCTCGAGCAAATCGTTGAGCATGCGTGCCTCAGGAACGAAATAGGCGGGACGCATGAGCGTCTGCCACTTGAAGGTGTTGTCGCGGTTGCCGATGTAGGGCAAGAGGTCCTTGGCATAGAGGATGCCCTTGATATTGTCGGGTGTCTCCTCATAGACCGGCATGCGGGAATAGCCTGTCTCGATAACCTTGCGCACGACCTCGTCAAAGTCATCAGCCTGGTCGATATCCACAACATCGACACGAGGACGCATGATGTCGCTTACCGTCTTGTCACCAAACGACAAGATGCCCTCCAAGAGTTCCTTCTCGTCGGGGTTCTTCACCTCGCTCACCTCCAGTGCTCGAGTGAGGTCATCTACCGAGAGTTCCTCGGTTTGGGAGGGTACAACCTTGTTGACGATGCTCGTGCTGCGCACCAGCAATGCCGTGAATGGCGAGAACAGCTTGACGGCGGCCTTGAGCGGAGCCGACGCCATTGCTGCGAACTTGACGTTGAAATTGGTGGCATACAGTTTGGGAATCACTTCACCAAACAGCAAAATCAGGAAAGTAAGGATAATCGTCTGGACAACGAAGTCGAGTACCGTGCTCTTGAAGTCAAAAATCTGGTTCATCGCATAGTTCAACACGATGGCAATCATAATGTTAACCAGATTATTGCCCACCAGAATGGTTGCGAGCAGTTTCTCGGGCTTGCCCAGCAGTTCCCTCACGCGTTCACGACGGTGAGGATCCTCAATTTCGTCAATATCATCGTTGCGCAACGAGAAAAAGGCAATCTCGCTGCCTGAGTTGAATGCCGACAGGAAAAGCCCTAAAACGGCGACGATAATGGCTATGATGCTCCCAGTGGTGGGTGTGTTGAATGTGACAAGCGGATGAACGCTCGCTGTATTGAGTACCGATAACAGGCACGATAACGGGTCAGGGTCCAAAATTTATCTTGTTTTGTTGAATAATGCGACAAAGATAGTGCAAGTCGAGCAAAGAACAAAAAGAATTTATTCTTTTTTTATTTCGAGACGCAGCCCATCTTCGCCGCCAGGCAACGATAGTGCAAGCCGAACACAATGGCAAGAAAAAAACAAAAATTATTTCATTGGCTCAACAGTGTAGTCAAGGTCGCGCAGCAGTTGCAGCAGACCCTTCTCACCGAAGAGGTGGCCCGCGCCGACGCAGACGAGGCAAGCGCGCTCGGGCATCATCTTGACAAGTTTCTCAATCCAGTTGCGATTGCGCTTATTGATGAGGATTTCCATAGCCTCCTCATCCATCGAGTTCAATTCGGGGTCATTGAACACAGCTTCTATTCTGCTCAGGTCCTGGCTCATATAAGCCTCGACAAGCGTCACTGACTCTTCCTCCAGCAAGTCATCTTTCTTGCAGGTCTCAAGCAGGTCCTCGGCCTGACGGCTAATAGGAGTATCGAAGATAAAACCTACCTGTTCCTCGACGGTCTCAAATCCCATCGCGGGCCGTCCAATCTCCTTGCCACGCTTCTGCACAGCGATGTCAATGCCATCAGTGGGGTCGAAATCAGGAAAACTCTTAGTTGCCAGCAGGGCTTCCATCTGCATCGAGATGGCTGCTGGTTTGAGCCTGTTCATCATGCTGAAAGGTATGCCCAAGTCACCGCAATACTTGTTGAAAGCATCCTCGATAATCTTGTAGTCTTCGGGTGAATACAATTTGTCGAGTGTGCTGTCAGACGGTGCTATCATCGCCTGAGCCATCGCCATCTGTCCGTCAAAACTCATCGAGGCTTCCATGTCCATCTCGCCCACCACGACATCACAGCCCTCAAAGGCCTCATTCATACCTGGTATTTCATCCAGCATCGAGGATGGTGCAAAATGGTGTGTACCCATGATATAACTGGGCCTTGACAGACCGTTACCGCTCACTTTCCACAAGAGTTGTGCATTGGCTGCGATGGCAATCATCAGCACTGCCATCACCATAGATAAACGCTTCATCATAGTTGTCATATTTTTATTGTTTTACCTTCACAAAGGTAAGGATAATCTCACAAAAATGGCACTAAATCCCTGAAAATCCCCCATAATGATGATGAATTGGGTAAAAAATGGCTGATTTTAGCGATTGTACGCCCTTCAAAGCTGCTGTAATTTTGCAACGTGAAAAAGTGAATTAGTTATTAGTTGACAACACATTAAGTAAACAGATAAAATGCCGCACCGATGTGATATCGATGCGGCTTTTTAGTTTTTAGTCCTTAGTTTTTAGTCCTTAGTTCCTGTCCTTGGGGTCTAACCAAACCGGTTCTTCGACCTTGAGGACGTCACTGCCCTTGACTTGCATCTCGTAGTACTCCTTGGTGTAACCGGGCCAGTTGGGCGATGCCGGCGTACCATACTCGTTGCGCAGGAACTTGCCGTCCTTCTCCTTCTTGACGTTACCGTCGAGGTACTTCACGAACAGGTACTCACCCAGCTTCTTGTAGCGTGCGGTAGCATCCTGTCCGGCGTTGACCGAGTAGTTGGTCAGCAGGCGCACGGCAGCGGCACGGTCAGTGGCGAGCAGCGAGGTAGCCTGTGCCTCGATGACCGACTGCTGCTTGGCAAAGTTGTCCTCGATGGCACCCTGCACCTTGCGGATGTCGCCAATCATCTGTGAATAGCGGTGATAGGCCTGGTTGGCCACCCAGTTGTTCACCCAGAAGGCGCAATCCCAGTCCAGGGTGTACATGTCGGCCTTGCCCTGACGATAGCTCTCGGGCACCTGGGTAATGCAGCAGTACATGGGCACAAACACTGCAGTGTTGGCATCATCGACACCAAACCAGAAGCAGCCGCCCACCTCGTCGGGGAGCCATGAACGCATCTGGGCAGCGAAGACCCAACCGGTCTGCTGTGTGGCGATGGCACGCTCCTGGCTGTAGTGCACGCCGTCAACCTCAAAGTCCATAGGACGCCAGCGGTAAGGCACGCCATAGGCGGTCGTGGCACCGGGATCCTTGGTCATGTCAAAGGGGGTTCCCTCGAAGTGGTCACGCATCATCTCCTGCATGTCGCGCACGCTGACCTTGCGGTCGGGCTTCACATAGAGGGGCATCACGTCGGCATCGGCGCGGGTCTTACCGTAGATAAAGGGCAGGTAAGCGTCCATGCCCTTGTGGAAACGGTTGAAGTAGCTCCACACGCGGGCATCGCAGCCGCGCAGGGCACCAGCGTCAAACTTCTGGTACACAGGAGCAAAGGCGAATTCCGAATCCTTGCCGTTGAAGAGGCCTTTCTTCTTGGCGAAGGAGATAACGTCCTTGCTGTACATGACATTCTTCTTGTCCTTCATGTCAAACTTCCAGATACGGGGATTGTTGGCATGGCCGGCGATGCAGTCGTCGGGGATGCGGATGGCTACCCAAACGGCACCGATTTCACCAGGACCCTTGCCAATCATGTCCATAATCCAAATCTCGTTGGGGTCACCAATCGAGAAGGACTCACCCTCGCTGGCATAACCGTACTTGGCCACCAGCTCGGTCATCCACTTGATGGCCTCGCGGGCGGTCTTGGAACGCTGCAGGGCGATGTACATCAGGCTACCGTAGTCGATAATGGAATTACCCGTGGTATCCCACAGTTCCTCACGTCCGCCCCAGGTGCTCTCGGCGATGGTCACCTGGTGCTCGTTCATGTTGCCCACAACGGCATAGGTGTGCGCTACCTCGGGGATGGCGCCCAGAGGCTTGCCGCTATCCCAGTCAATAATCTGACGCATGGCGCCAGGAGCATGGTCGGCAGCGGGAATGTACTGCAGGTCACCGAACAGGGTGTGGCTGTCGGCAGCATAGGTGATGATGGTCGAGCCATCGACGCTGGCGTTCTTGCCCACCAGCAGGTTAGTACAGGCATCGGCGGTGCTCCATGCGGCGAGAGCCAGCAACGCGGCCGAAAGCAGTTTGATAGTCTTCATCTTTCTTCGTTTTTTTTGATTAGTTGATATATTATATAATGTATTGGTTTCCATTTCAGTTGCCCACCGGCACGTCATAACCCACCAGGCGGAATGCCACCTTGAAGGGTGTTGCCTGCTTGCGCGGCTTGGGGCCGGCAAAGAAGTAGAACAGGCGCTGCACGTCAAAGGACTTGACCTCGACCAGCTTGGTCTCCCCGGGCTTGAGGCTGACGGGGACGTTGACCGTGCGTTGCGTGAGCAGTTCTCCGTTCACCGTGGTGTAGCGCAACAGCAGCCTCACCGCGCTCATCCGCTGACCGGTGTTGTTGGTGATGAAAAAAGACTCCTTGGCGTCGCTGGCACGCTTGCTGAACCCCTTGAGCGTGACCGCATTGGGGTCGAGCTGTGGCAGGCTGTCGGGCAAGAGGCTGTCGTCGGCCTCAAGCACGGCGACAGGCACCTCGAGCGTCTGCAGATTCTTGCGCGTGGTGCGAGTCCTGGCCTCCAATGTGCTGACACACAAGAGCGCCAGCAACAAAAAAAGTAGCGGGGGGAATCTTAAAATATGTTTATTTACATCTCTCATCACAAGTAGCGGATGCGGTTAAACGGAGTATCTGCCCCACCCTCGGGATAGATTTTACGGAATCCCACAGGCAATGTCTCGCCCGTCATCTCCGGTATGATGCTCACCCCTCTGAAAAGCGTGGGCAAGAAGCGGGCTACGTTGAGGCGCACCTTGACTTTCCAGCGTGGCGGGTCAAAGGTAAAGGTCGTTGCGTCCTTGTTGAGGGTGGCGACACATTCCAGCGGCTTTTTCAGCGTCAGCTTGTCGCGCTGGCTGTAGAGCCACAACTGGTACTTGCTGTCGACGGCACTAGTGGCGATGTATCCGATGACTGTTCCCGGCATCACGTTGATGTCGGGCGAGTCAAGCAGGATAATGCGGTAACCGATGTTGTGCTTGCCGCGATAGCGCTCGATGCCCAGGGTCATTTCTTCGTTAGGATAATACCAGATGCCCTCCAGGGGCTGCATGTCGGTCTCATCGAGGCGCACACGCATCGAGTCGATGTCCAACCCGTCCAGGATGACCGATTTCTTGGGCACCCCGTTACCCGCCACCGCCATGAGGGGCAGCAGTGACAGGGTGAGCAATATCAGCACCAGACGCCTCATTTCAGGTCAATCAGTTCACTGTGGCAAAGCGGTAGATGACACCCAAACTGAGGATTTCCTTGAACTGCCAGTAGTTCCAGTCATTGTCGCGGGGACGCGAGCGGTCGAAGCGCAGGTGGGTATAGAACTGGGTGGTCAGGTACTTGCCGATGGCAAAGTCGAAGGTATTCTCCCAGTCGCCCTGAACATACTGATAGTTCGTGAACATGTAGAACCTGGAAGTGAGCATCACGCTGGGATTGAAGCGCCACAGCAGTTTTGCCTCAAAGTTGCTACCGACGGTGCTCTTGCTATGCTTGCCGGCATCGATGCCGAAGTTTGTCGGATCGATGTCGGTGATGTTGCGGCAATATTTCAGGTTATAGGAGATGGGCGCGATGGCCAGGGTGAACATGCGGTCATCGGCCTTCTTGAGGTTGTAGGTCATACCAAGACCGATGTTCAACTCGGCAGGCGAGAGGAAGGCAGCGGTCATCGTGCGGGTATTGGTCTTGTAGTTGTTCAGGAACTGCGTGGTGAACTGGAGCATGGCACTGTAGTACCAGTTCTTCACCGCCTTGTAACCCAGTTGCGAAGAGAACAGGAAGTTATCCTCGTTGATGAGGTACTTGCGGATGCTGTCGCCGTGGGTGGTGGCGATACCGAGTTTATAGGACAAGGCATTGTTGAACAGCCAGTTGGGATGCACGTCCTGGTTCAGGTTGCAAATCCAGTTCAGGCCACCGAGCAGGGCGAGGTTGTTCTCACCGCCCTGGTACCAGTTGCCGCTGATGTAGGCCTGGGTGAACTGCAGCGAGGCATTGAAGACATGCAGCCAGTTGTGGATGGGTTGAGGCGGAGCAACGGGAGGTGTCACCTCATCGACTGCCACCTGAGCCGGGGCGATGGTGAGCATCGCCTGGCGCGGGTCACCGGCAATAACCCCCTCGGGGGGTGCCTCGGGCAGGCGGTTGGCATTATAGGCCACCAGTTGCGGGTTCTCAATCATCGCACGCTGGCGCACTTGTCTGGCACGGCTGGCGTCGTTCATGGCGTCCTGCAGCCACTGGTCACCGGCATCCAGATTGTAGGGGGTGCTTGGGGTTGTCGCTTTGTCCGTCGTGGCGGCGTCATGGTTGACATACACCAGCGGAGCATACATCATCCCCGACTGCGTGTCGGGTTTGTCACCGTCATGGGCGGCGGCTGTCAGTCCCATTGCCGTCATCGCGGCAATTGCCAGCCAGAGTTTCAATGTCGTTTTCGTTCTCATAATTCCATATCGGTTTATTGGGTTCATGTATTAAGCATCATATAGTTTCTCCTTGCGCGCCGGGCGCTGCTCGGGCCGTTCCTGGGATTTTTTCTCCTTGTCGGCCTTGTGCTTGGGCTGCACCTTCTGGTGCTTGCGCTCGTGGTTGGGTTGCTGCTTTTTGTTCTCGGCAAAGCTCTTAATCATATCCTCGACCGTCTCGCGGTTACCGAAGAGGTAGTTGACCGTAATCTCAACGATGAGGTTCTGCTTCTTGGAGACCAGGTCGGCAATGATGGCTCGTGAGCCGTCGGGCATCGTGCCCTCGATGCTATAGGTCTTCTTGAAACCCTTGACCTTGATTTTGCCGTCCTTGAGGTCATACATGCTGTAACCCAGCGCCTTGCGCTGCAGGTTGTTGTTGAGCATCTTCTTCTCGTCGCCCTTGTCCTTGCTGTAGAGCTGCACGGTCATCACCATGTCCTCCCACTGCACCTCGAATCGGGTCGGCGAGTTATAGGTGACAAAACCGCCCTCAGGGGTCTCGAACGACAGGTCGTAACGGCTCCAGGTATAGACTGTTGCCGTAGCCGTCATGGCCGAGCACAGCAGGACCATCATCAGGGCCAACCTCGTGGCGGTGCGGTATATCGTTTCGGTTCTCATCATCATTGCGTGGAAATATAAGCATTCATCACATTGGTCGTTTCACTTGTTCCAGGTAGCGGTTCCACTCCTTCTTGCTGCCTCGCCACACGTTCAGGTCCACGTTGCCCTTCATTCCGGCGACGGAGCCCTCGTGGCTGAACTGCTGGAAACGGTGCGGCATGTCCTTGAGCATATCGGGGCTGGTAAACGAGCAGAGCCACAGGTCGTGGTCGCCCAGCATCCCCTTGTAGTACTTCTCGTAGCCGTCCAGGTTGGTGTAAATCATCACGTCATAGCCCTTGCCGTTGAGGATTTCTATCATCTCCAGGACGCGTTTCAGCGCCGTCTCGCGGCTTGTGGTGGCACCGTTGCCCCAATCGTCCTCCAGGTCGATGACCAGCGGCAGGTCCAGCGTCTTGCCCTTGATGGCGGCGAGCAGATTGGCTGCCTGTTCCTCGCCGGTGCGGTTCTTGCGGAAGAAATGGTAGGCGCCGACCATCAGCCCCGCCTCACGGGCAGCCTCGTAGTTGCGGTCAAAGGCATCGTCCCTGTAGGTCTTGCCCTCGCTGGCCTTGATGAAGACAAACTGGTAGTCGTCGGCAGCGACCTGTTCAAAGTCTATCTTGCCGTTGTGCTTGGACACGTCGATGCCCGCCACGGGGTAGCGGAAACGGTCCACGCTGATGGAGTGCGGCAGGATGTAATTCCTGAACAGATAGGCACCCCCAAGCACAACAAGTGCTGCTGCCCCTATCAGGAGCAGCCACTTGATGTAGTCGGGTTGTGTCCTAGTCCGGTTTCTACCCATAGGCAGTCAACGTTGTGTTAGAAGAACGGGAAATTACTTGGCGAGTTCACCCACTTGTGCTCAAACTCCTCCTGCGTCGAGGTAAAGAAGAGCACACCCTGGATGATGGATATGATCGTGGTGATGCTGGCCAGGATACCGCACGACAGGATGGCGACAAGCAGGAACAGGATGCCTGCATTGGTCTTGCCGATGTAGAAGTAGTGCAGGCCGCACCACCCCATCAGGATGGCGAGCAGACCGGCAATGCCGCGGCTCTTGCCCGAAGGACCGTTGTTGAACACGCTGTCGATATTGCCATAGGCACGCTGCTGGCTGTTGAACTGTTCCCAACGGCTCTGTTCCTGCTCGCTGTAGGAAACGTTGGTCTCAGCGCCGCAATAGGGGCACTTCACACGGTTCACCTTATCTTGAGTGCTGTACTGTTTCCCGCACTCGGGGCAATTGTGGATATACATATTCTTATCTTTTAATGGTTAGTAATTGCATCTGTTAGACGTATGGCATATCTAAAAGGTTGCAATTATCGTACCAAATATTTCAGACAACAGTGACAACATGATAGACAATTATAGATGCTATAGAAACTATAGATGCTATACAGATACTAATCGATGATTGTTCTTGTTGTCTAACATAGTTGTCATTGTTGTCTGATAGGGGGAACTCAGCGGCGGCGCTTGGCGTTGTTGGCCTTGGCTTGCTGGCGTTGCATGGCCTGCTGCTGTTTCTGGGCCTCCTCGAGGCGTTCCATCCACTTGGATTTCTTCTTGGGCTTCTTGGAATTCTCGGCGATGGTGGCGCGCACCTTGTCCTCGCTGACGAAGAAACGGCACAGATAGGTCTGCAGGATGGTAATCAGCGTGAAGAGGAAGTAGTAGTAGCTCAAGCCTGCTGCATAGTTGTTGAAGAAGAACAGGAACATCAGCGGCATGAGGTACATCATCCACTTCATGCCCGGCATCGAGTTGGATGAGGGCTGCGACTTGGTGGTCAGCCAGGTGAAGATGATGTTGGTTACCGTCATCAGCAGGCAGAAGAGGCTCAAGTGGTTACCGAACAGACTCGAGAGGATGGGAATGTTGCCACTCCACTCCAAAATCTTGTCGGGAGCACTCAGGTCATTGGCCCACAGGAAGGACTGACCTCTCAACTCAATGCACGAGGGGAAGAAGGTGAACATCGCAATCAGGATGGGCATCTGCAGCAGCATGGGCAGACAGCCACCCATGGGGTTGGCACCCGCCAGGCGGTACAGCTCCATGGTCTTCTGTTGCTTCTTCATGGCATCTTCCTGGTTGGGATACTGCTCGTTGATTTTGGCGATATCGGGCGCCAGGATGCGCATCTTGGCCTGCGAGATGTAGGTCTTGAAGGTCAGCGGCGACAGGATGAGCTTGATGAGGATGGTGAGCACCAGGATGATGAGACCGTAGTTGCTCATGAACTTGCCCAGCCAGTTGAACACGGGGATGATGACGCCCGTGTTAATCCAGCGGAAGAACTTCCATCCCAGCGGGATCAGGTGGGTGAGCTTCAGGTCCTCCTTGGGAGAATACTTGTCGTAGCTCGACAGCATGTGGTAGCGGTTGGGACCCAGATAGAAGTAGAACGAAGCGGGCACGGCCTTGTCGCTCGAGTAGGGAATCATCGTGTGGATGTTCACGTCCTTGAGGTACTTCTCATAGTCGGGCGTGTCGTTGGTCGTGTTGCTCGTCATGTTGGCGGTGGTGAAGACGCTGTCGGCGATGAGCACGGTCGAGAAGAACTGGTTCTTGGCGCTGACCCACTTGAGCTGTTCCTTCACCTCGTCCTCGTCGCTACCGTTCTCGCTCATGTGCTTCACGTCGCCACCCTTGCCGGCATACTTGTAATAGACGCCGCTGTTGCGCTCCTCAAACTGCTTGCCGAACTCGTGGCGCGAAATCTTCTGGTGCCAGTCCAGGTCCACCAGGTTGATGTTCAACGGGATGAGGCGTGACATCGACTTCTGCACCATCTCCATGCGCACCATGTAGCTGCCGGGCACCAGGGTGTACTTCAGTCCCCACTGTGCGCCGCCCTCCAGGTTGAGGTTCATCAGCACGGTGCTGTCGTTGATGTGCTGCGGTTCAAAATAGAAATTCTTGGTCTCGAAGCGCTGCGTGTTGTTGCTCAGGGTGAAGCTGTAGTCGTTGTCGCCCTTGTCAAACAGCAGCAGCTGCGGCGTCTTGTAGGTCTTGTAGCCCTTCAAGGTGGCGCGGGCGATGATGCCGCCCTTGG
Organism: uncultured Bacteroidales bacterium; assembly: GCA_902782465.1. Taxonomy (GTDB): domain Bacteria; phylum Bacteroidota; class Bacteroidia; order Bacteroidales; family Muribaculaceae; genus Sodaliphilus. The sequence continues at coordinate 3,140 of CACZNH010000021.1, read as the reverse complement.
TGCTGAGTTCGACCTTCAGGGAGTCGTTCTCGAGGGTCACCAACTGCTCGGTTCCCGTCAGTGATGCGGCAAACGAGCCGTTCTTGGCATACACGTCCAGCGCACGCTGCACGGCCTGCACTGCCAGGTTGTGCACTGCCGGGTTGCTGCTGGTGGCAGCTGCCACCTCGTCCCACGTCACGGTGGTGTCGGCCACGGTGACAGTGCCGTTGAGTTCACCGTCCTTGAGCGAGAGGATGACGCCCTCGTTGTTGATGGTGGCGTTACCCTCGGGCATATTGGCGAGGACGCTCTTGAGGTGTGTCACCTCGGCGGCAGAGATGGTGTCCACGTTACCGGCGGTGACGTCGGTGCGCTGCTGTGCCTTCTGCACCGCTTCGATAGAGTCCAGTTGCCGCTGATACTCGGCCATCTCGGCCTCGCTGGGCTGCTGCAGCCACATGAACCCGAAGACGACGAGTCCCATCAGCAACATTGCAATCAAAGTGTTTTTATCCATATATTATAAGTTTTCAGTTGTCAGTTGTCAGTTTTCAGTTTTCAGTTTTCAGTTGTCAGTTTTCAGTTGTCAGTTTTTTTGCATCAATTTAGTTGCTAGAGATGTGAGCATTTTATCTACTTCGGTAATCAACACACTTGATCTTGAGGTGTTTGATTGATTAATATAACCAAGTCGTTCGCATATCTCAAACTGTGTAGACAATTCCCTGAGAGAGCCACGAGCCACAGATAAAAACCTTATAAATTCTTTGCTTGAGTCCCTACCTTGTCCTTCAGCAATATTGGAAGGAATCGAGACTGCAGCACGACGCATCTGGTCAGACAAAGCATAAGTCTCTTCCTGTGGCAATAATTTGACAATCGAATAGACCTCAACAGTCAGGTCCATTGCTTTTTGCCAAACTAATAAATCTTTATAATCGCTGGATTTCATTTGTTGTAAATAATATTCGGTTTTTAGTTGTCAGTTGTCAGTCTTCAGTTTTCAGTTGTCAGTTGTTAGTTTGCGGATGCCGCTGAAAACTGACAACTGACAACTTCATCAATGCGGGTTCCCCGCATTGATGGCGGCATCAATGAAGGACATGAACAACGGGTGGGGATTGAGGACGGTGCTGGAGTACTCGGGGTGGTACTGGGTGCCGATGTACCAGCGGTGGTCCGTCAACTCAATGACCTCGGCCAGGCCGCTCTCGGGGTTCACACCGGCGATGGTCATTCCCGCCTTCTCAAAGCGCTTGCGGTACTCGTCGTTGAACTCAAAGCGGTGGCGGTGGCGCTCCTCGATGTCGGTCATGCCATAGGCTTCTGCAACCTTCGTGCCAGGCTTCACACGGCAGGCATAGGCGCCCAGGCGCATCGTGCCGCCCATGTTGGTGACTGTCTTCTGGTCCTCCATCAGGTCGATGACGTTGTTGGTGGTCTTGGCGTCCATCTCGGTGCTGTTGGCGTCGCTCAGGCCCAGCACGTTGCGGGCAAACTCGATGACCATGCACTGCATGCCCAGGCAGATGCCGAAGGTGGGCATATCGTGCTCACGGCACCACTTCAGGGCCACATACTTGCCCTCGACGCCACGCTGTCCGAATCCCGGCGCCACGACGATGCCGTCGTGCCCTGCCAGCAGCTGCTCGACGTTGCCGTCGTTGATGTGCTCGCTGTTGATATAGTCCAGCTTCAGGCGGCGGTCATGGTAGGCGCAGGCGTGCAGCAGACTCTCGTCGATGCTCTTGTAGGCATCCTGCAGCGAGACATACTTGCCCACCAGGCCGATGCGCACCTCCTGCTTGGCGCCCTTGAGCTTGGCGAGGAAGGCGTTCCACTTCTCCAGGTCGGGCTCGCCCTCGGCGCTCATGCCCGTCTTCTCCAGGATGATGTTGTCCAGTCCCTGCTCATGCATCTTGAGGGGCACCTCATAGATGGTGGGCACGTCCAGCGACTGCACCACGGCGTCGGCGCTCACGTTGCAGAACTGCGCCACCTTCTTCAACATGGCGGGCGGCAGCTGGTGCTCGGTGCGCAGCACGAGCACATCGGGCTGGATACCCTCCTGCTGCAGCAGCTTGACGCTGTGCTGCGTGGGTTTGGTCTTGAGTTCCTTGGCAGCGGCGATATAGGGGACATAGGTCAGGTGCACGCAGATGCAGCGCCTGCCCAATTCCCATCGCAGCTGGCGAATGGCCTCGATAAACGGCAGCGCCTCGATATCACCCACGGTGCCGCCTATCTCGGTGATGACAAAGTCATACTTGCCCGTGGTGCCCAGCAGCTTCACGTCGCGCTTGATTTCGTCGGTGATGTGCGGGATAATCTGCACCGTCTTGCCCAGGTAATCGCCGCGGCGCTCCTTGTCGATGACGCTCTGATAGACGCGACCGGTGGTCACGTTGTTGGCGCGGGTGGTCTTGATGTTGGTGAAACGCTCATAGTGTCCCAGGTCCAGGTCGGCCTCGTGGCCATCGACGGTGACGTAGCACTCGCCGTGCTCGTAGGGGTTCAACGTGCCCGGGTCGATGTTGATGTAGGGGTCAAACTTCTGACAGGTGACACTGTATCCGCGCGAGAGCAGCAGCCGCGCGATGCTGGAGGCGATAATGCCCTTACCGAGCGACGAGACCACGCCGCCGGTAACAAAGATGTATCTTGTTTCCACTTCTTTTTTCATAATAACCTGCAAAGGTAATCATTTTTTTGGACAACTCCCCAACACGGCACGGGAAAACAGTTTTTTAAGCGTGCCGCCTGCAGGCGGCCGCGGCAGAGTTGCGTGCCGTTGGCCCGCGTGGAAGAGTGGAGGCGCAGGCTGCGCCTGCGGTGGAGGAGATGCGGGAGCATCTACATGCGAACCGTGACTACCATCGATGCGGGAAGGGAGACGCAAGATTTTGCGTCTCACGGGCGGGCAGGGGCATTCTTCTCCACTGCGGGCCTCTGGGCCCGCAACTCTACCCTTCCACGCGGGCGACAGCCCGCAACTCCACAAAAAAAGGCGGTCCCGGATGGGGACCGCCCTTTTTTTTCACCTTAAAGGTGGATGATTGATTACTTCATCACCTTAACAGCGCTGGTGGTGCCGTCGGTGTAGGTGGTAACGATGATGGTCATACCGTTAGCCTCCTGCATCTCCTGACCGGCCAGGT
>CACZNH010000020.1 GCA_902782465.1 uncultured Bacteroidales bacterium | reverse complement strand
TACCTGTTTCCCAGATACTTGCCCTTTATGTAACTGATTTTCAGCATCTTTCGATTATTCCTCGACCGCTGCCTGCGCGGCGGCGAGGCGTGCGATGGGTACGCGATAAGGCGAGCAGGAAACGTAGTTCATGTTGAGCGATGCGCAGAACTTAACGCTGTTGGGCTCACCACCGTGCTCACCGCAGATACCGAGGTTGAGCTCGGGCTTCACGGCGCGACCCTTGCGGCATGCCATCTCGACGAGTTGGCCAACGCCTTCCTGATCGAGTACCTGGAACGGGTCAACCTTGAGGATGCCCAGGTTCTTGTAGATGCTCAGGAACTTGCCTGCGTCATCACGCGAGTAACCGAAGGTCATCTGGGTCAAGTCGTTGGTACCGAAGGAGAAGAAGTCCACAACCTGTGCAATCTGGTCGGCAACGAGGGCTGCACGCGGAATCTCAATCATGGTACCTACCTTGTAGGCCACGGTTGCGCCACGCTCGGCAAATACCTTCTGAGCGGTCTCGTTGATGATGTCGGCCTGCATCTGGATCTCGTTCTTCACACCGATGAGGGGAACCATGATCTTGGGCTTCACAACGATGCCCTTGGCCTGCATGTTCAGAGCGGCCTCGATGATGGCGCGAGCCTGCATCTCGGTGATTTCGGGATAGGTGTTGCCCAGACGGCAGCCACGGTGACCCAGCATGGGGTTGAACTCTTCCAGACCGTCGCAAACGAGCTTCACCTCCTCGAGGCTGCGGCCCGTCTCCTCGGCGAGCTCACGCATGGTCTCGAGCTGATGGGGTACGAACTCGTGCAAGGGGGGATCGAGCAGACGGATGGTCACCTCGTAGCCATCCATGGCCTCGAAGATGCCCTCGAAGTCGCCACGCTGCAGCGGGAGCAGCTTCTGCAGGGCGATGCGGCGCGAAGCCTCGTCGGGAGCGATAATCATCTCGCGCATAGCCTTGATGCGGTCACCCTCAAAGAACATGTGCTCGGTGCGGCACAGGCCGATACCGTGGGCACCCAGCTTGCGAGCCACCTTGGCGTCGCGGGGCGAGTCGGCATTGGTGTAAACGTCCATCTTGCTGTACTTCTCGGCAAGGTTCATCACGGCAGCAAAGTCGCCGCTCAGGTCAGCATCCACAGTAGCTACGAGGCCGTCATAAACCTCACCGGTGCTACCGTTGATTGAAATCCAGTCACCCTCGTTGTAGGTCTTGCCACCCATCTCGACGGTGCGAGCCTTGTAGTCCACCTTGATTTCGCCGGCACCCGATACGCAGCACTTACCCATACCACGGGCAACAACTGCAGCGTGCGAGGTCATACCGCCGCGAGCGGTGAGGATACCCTGAGCCACGCTCATACCGCGCAGGTCCTCGGGAGAGGTCTCCAGGCGTACCATGATGACTTTCTTCTTGCGCGAAGCCCATTCCTCGGCGTCGTCGGCAAAGAATACGATTTGGCCGGTTGCGGCACCGGGGCTGGCGGGCAGACCCTTAGCCATCACCTTGGCATTCTTAACGGCAGCCTTGTCAAACACAGGGTGCAGCAGCTCGTCGAGCTTGCCGGGCTCCATGCGCTTGATGACGGTCTTCTCGTCGATAGCGCCCTCACGCAGCAGGTCCATGGCGATCTTCACCATAGCGGCACCAGTGCGCTTACCGTTGCGGGTCTGGAGCAGCCACAGCTTGCCATCCTGGATGGTGAACTCCATATCCTGCATGTCGCGGTAGTGGTCTTCGAGCTTCTGCTGGATGTCAACGAGCTGCTTGGCGCACTCGGGCATCGACTCCTCGAGAGAGGGATACTTGGCGGCGCGCTCTTCCTCGCTGATGCCCTGCATGGCAGCCCAGCGGCGGCTACCCTCGGTCATGATCTGTTGCGGGGTGCGTACACCAGCCACAACGTCCTCGCCCTGAGCATTGATCAGGTACTCACCATTGAACAGGTTCTCACCCGTACCGGCGTCACGCGAGAAGCACACGCCCGTAGCACTGTTGTTGCCCATGTTACCATAGACCATGGCCTGCACGTTAACAGCCGTACCATACTCCTCGGGAATCTGGTTCATGCGGCGGTACAGGATAGCGCGGTCGTTGTTCCAGCTGTCAAACACAGCATAGATGGCGCCCCACAGCTGATCGTAGGCGTCGGTGGGGAAGTCCTTACCGGTATTCTCTTTTACAGCGGCCTTGAAGCGCTTAACCAGTTCCTTGAGGTCATCGACATCAAGCTCGGTGTCAAACTTCACGCCCTTCTTCTCTTTAAGTTCCTCGATGATTGCCTCAAAGGGGTCAATGTCGGTCTTGTTGGTCGGCTTCATGCCCAGCACAACGTCACCGTACATCTGTACGAAACGACGATAGCTGTCCCAAGCGAAGCGGGGGTTGCCCGACTTCTTGGCGAGCGTCTCGGCTACCTCATCGTTGATACCCAAGTTGAGAACGGTGTCCATCATACCGGGCATCGACACGGGAGCACCCGAACGAACCGATACCAGCTGGGGGTTGCTGGGATCATTGAACTTGTTGCCGGTCAACTTCTCGATGTGAGCAACAGACTTCATCACATCGTCCTTGATCATCTCAACAACAGCCTCGCGACCCTTCTGGTTATAGAGGGTGCAAATCTCTGTAGTGATGGTAAAACCCGGGGGAACGGGAACGCCAATCAAGTTCATCTCGGCAAGGTTCGCGCCCTTACCACCCAGTAAATCCTTCATGTCGGCACGACCTTCTGCCTGGCCGTTACCAAAAGTGTAAATCGCTTTCATTTACTAAACTTTTTCTTAGTGAATATATTTGCAAATATTATAAATTTCGCTTTTGCGGTGCAAAGTTAATCATTTTTAGTCAAAGTATTGCAAATAGCAGGTGCAAAAAACACATTATTTTATTAACAAATCACCAGAAAATTACATTTGTAACATTTAGCAAGGAAAACCACAAATTTTTATTACGATTAAACATCATCATCTGTTATTTCGGCTGCGCCATTGTCCTAATATACCTAAAAACAATGAACATTGAGCACGTTTCACATTGTCACGACGGGTGCAAAAGCCCGTAAAAGCCGTATGCAAACGTTTGCATATCTATTTTGGCCATTAACTAACTTAGGTCTTGTTTTTCAGCTATCTGTTGTATAATTTTGGAGCGAAAAAGATTATCCATTCAAAAACCGACCAAAAAGATGACAGAAAAACCAAGATTATTCAAGTTAAGTGTATTGCTGTTGCTGGCCTTGCTAGCCGGGCAGCAGGCTTGGGCCGCATTTGTGGGTCCGCGCAACGACTTCCGCGACGAAAGCATCTATTTTGTGATTACGACGCGTTTCTATGACGGTGACCCCGACAATAACGCGCAGTGCTGGGACGGAGCCAGTGCCAATCACGGCGACCCGTGCTGGCGCGGCGATTTCAAGGGTCTGATTGAGAAACTGGACTACATCAAGGCGCTAGGCTTCACCGCCATCTGGGTGACGCCCATTGTCGAGAACGCATCGGGCCTGGACTATCACGGTTATCACGCGAGCAATTTTTCTCGTGTGGACCACCGCTACGAGAGCGGCGACACGACGTTCCAGACACTGATTGACGCCGCCCATGCCCGCGGGATGAAAATCCTGCTCGATGTGGTGCTGAACCACACGGGCAACTTCGGCGAGGAGCACCTGTGCAAACTGTTCACCCGTGACCGCAACGCCAACCAGTTCAAACTCAACGAGTGCATGCTCCCCTACACCACCGACTCGGTGGGCGGGCGCCTGCCGACCAACTACCTGAGTCTGCCCGCCGGCCAGCAGTATGACGCTCGCCTCAAGCAGATGAAGAATACCGACAACCAGAACCACGATACCCACAACTACTGGCACCACTTCGGGCAGTTCAACTGGGACGACAACACACGCTGGTGGGCTCAGATTGCCGGCGACTGCGTGGACCTGAACACCGAGAACCCCGCCGTTGCCGATTATCTCATCGACTGCTACGGCACGTTCATCAAGATGGGTGTTGACGGCTTCCGCATCGACACGGGTGGCCACATTTCCCGCCTGACGTTCAACAAAATCTATATTCCCGCCTTCCAGGCGCTGGGCGAGCAGTACAAGAGCAAACGCCTGAACCAGGCCGACTTCTTCCTGTGTACCGAGGTGTGCGCCCGCTACCAGGGCAGCGTGACCTACCGCAACCAGCCCGCGCTGTCGCCCTACTTCTACACCTGGGCCGAAAGCAAGAACTACAGCTGGAACAACGATCCCAGCTATTGGGACACTAAGGCCATCTATGAGAGCACTGACCTGAGCACGCTGGACAACATCAGCTCCTGCCAGCAGATGTATGCCGACAACAGCCATGAGACCAGCAGCGCCATGCCCACGTCAAACAATGCCGTGCTCAACGGCAACGATTATCATGCCCCTGACGTGAGCCGTGCCTCGGGTCTGAACGTCATCGACTTCCCCGTACACTACTCGTTCCACAACATCTCGAGCGTGTGGAGCCTCGCCATTAACGGCGACAAATATTATAATGACGCGACCTATAACGTCGTGTATGTCGATAGCCACGACTACAGCCCCGGCCCTAATGACAACATCCGCTTCAACGAGGGTACCAACCAGTGGGCCGAGAACCTGTCGTTCATGTTCACCTTCCGCGGCATCCCCTGCCTGTACTACGGCAGTGAGATTGAGTTCAAGGCAGGCAAAACCATCGACCCGGGTGGCAACGGCTCGCTGAAGGACAGCGGCCGCGCCTACTACGGCGGCTATATCAAGGGCAACGTGAACACCAGTGACTTTGGTGTCGCCAGCGGTGCCACGGGTAACCTCCGCACCACCCTGAGCAGGCCCCTTGTCCAGCACCTGCAGCGTCTGAACCGCATCCGCCAGGCCGTACCCGCCCTGCGCAAAGGCCAGTACAGCACCAGCGGCTGCTCCTCGAATGGCGGTTACGCCTTCAAGCGCCGCTATACCGACGGCACGACCGACAGCTATGTGCTCGTGACCATCAATGGCCCCGCCACCTTTACGGGCGTGCTCAACGGCACCTATACCGACTGCGTGACGGGCGACGTCAAGACCGTGACCAACGGCACGTTGACCACCACAGCTTGCAACGGCAAGGGCAACATGCGCATCTACGTGCTCTCGACTAACCTCACGCCTGCTCCGGGCAAAATCGGCGAGGACGGTCCCTATCTGTACACCAGCAGCCCAGCCTCCAGCGCTACGCTGGCCTATGACGGCACCGAGGAGGAACTGTCGAGCAACGACGGTGAGGGCAACGGCACATCACCCGTCGTTCCCGTAGAGGTGTACGAGCCCAGCTGTGAGGAGGATGACATGAGCGTCTTCCTGGAGACCAGCACGAGCGTGAGCAGCGTGACGACCTGGATATGGAACAGCAGCAGCAACTTCACCGGCGGCAACTGGCCGGGCCAGGCGATGACGCTGATGGGCACCACCAGCGACGGCACGCGCAAAATCTGGAAGTGGCAATATGAAGGCTCATTGACCAGCGACCCGACAGGCATCATCTTTGTCACCGACGGCCAGCAGACCGCCGACCTGACCTTCCGCAACCACGGCTATTACATCGACGGCAACTGGCACCACGAGGTGACCAACTACACCTCGCCCGCTCCCACCCTTACCATCGACAAGGCGTCGGGCCAGTACGAGGGCAGCGTGACGGTGACCGTCACTGCCAGCGAGAGCGATGCCATTATCGTCTATACCACCGACGGCAGCACCCCCACCGCCAACAGCCGCCAGGCAATCGGACAGGTGCGCCTCACCTTCACCGACAATACCGTGTTGACGGCAGGTATCCTGTTTGAGGGCAAGGTGCGCAACGTTGTGCAGCGCGAGTACATCTTCCACGGCTTCGTGCCCACCACCGCCACCGTCTATATCAAGGACCCGACCGTTGCGCCCAACAACTGGAGCAGCGTGTGGGTATATGCCTGGGACAGCGAGGGCGAAATCCATGACACGTGGCCCGGTGTTCAGATTACGGGCACCAAGATGGTGAAGGGCCAGAAGTTCTACTACCGCACCTTTACCGTTCCCAGCGAGGGCTACACCTTCAACGTGGTACTCAGCCAGGGCGACAATCAGCATCAGAGCGAAGATGTGACAGGCATTACTGGGGATATCTATCTGGAAATCACCTCGACCAGCAACAAATACACTGTCGGCAACATCACCGACCAGTATGCGTTCCTGCAGGGTGACGTGGATGGTGACGGTTACCTCAGCATCGGTGATATGACCACGCTCATCGACGTGATATTAAACGGATTCGGTGATGCCGACATGCTGCAACGTGCCGATGTGGATGGTGACGGTGTGATAAATATTGGCGACATGACCGTGCTCATCGACCTGATACTGAACTGATTCCGGCCTAACGCCAAGGCGTGATAGAATACAACTTGAACAACTGGTGACAATGTTCTCAAAAAGAATTATTGTCCAAGTTGTTCAAGTTGTATTTTGTCAGGACTTACAGGAGGGTGCTCCAGAAGTCGAGGTAGCGCTGAGCGACGACACGGGCGGCGTTGTGCTTCTCGACGAAGGCGCGGCTGGCGCGTGCCAGTTGCGGCAGTTGGTCGCGGTGCTCAACGAGCCACGCGAGTTTGTCGTCGATGTCGCCCTCGACGAGGGGCGAGACGTTGACGATAGGCTTATTCTCTGTTTCGCCAATGAGGTCATAGTATTCAGGTTCAGCACCCGAAACGGCCACCAGACCCTGCGCCATGGCGATGAGGGCATTGGTGCCGGGGGTGTAGCTGTAGAGTTGGTCGAGGATGACGTGCGAGTCGCGCATGCGGCGCGTATATTCGGCATAGGGCAGATTCTCGACCACCTCGAGTTCGGTGACATCGGGATAGCGGGCATGGATGCGTTTCATCGCCGCCAGGAGTTTGTCGGTACCCTTGATGACGTGACGGTCACGCTGGATGCCGATGAACAGGCGCACCTTGTCGGGAGCCTGTTCCAGCGGACGGAAGTCCAAGTCCTGCGTGTCGATGGGGATGCCACCGTAGGCCACGCGGTTTCCGAGAACGGGCTTATAGGCCACATAATACTCATAGAGGCAAGCCACAGCGCCATCGATGCCTGCAAGGATGTGGTCGCTGTGCTCGCGCATGAAAGGCTGTTTCCAGTTGTCCTGCTGCTGGGCGATGTATTCGCCCGAACCGACGTAGGGAGAAGGCTGGTCATCCAGCATATAGTCGCTGTAGCGGTAGGTGTGCCCGTCGTGGCAGGCGTCGTAATACACCATGTCGGTCGCAAGCGCCGAGAGAACGACGTGGCGGTTGTTCGCCTTGAGGTAGTCAAACACGCGGGCGATGCGGTGCGGCCTAAGGCGCAGGAAGATGGGTGATGCAATCTCGACGATGTCATAACCCGTCATCTGCGGCAAGGCCCGCTGGATGTCCCACAGGTAACGCAGGGCGCCCAGACGTCCGGGACGCCGCAACAGGTTAATGTCACGCTCGGTGTCCATCCAACGAGAGCCGTCAGATGCCACCGTAGCCTCGTGTCCCATGCGCCGCAGTTCCCTGGCGAGGCAGTTATGCATATTGCTGGCATCGCCAGCGAACAGAATCTTCATAGCAGGTGCAGATAGTGACTGCAAAATTAGGATATTTTTTGCACTTCACAAAAAAAGCATTACCTTTACCCCGATTTATGGAAGTCAGCATCATCATACCCGTTTATAACCGCGCCGCCATTGTCCGCGACACACTTGAGAGCGTCGTGGCACAGACGCACCGCCCGCTACAGGTGGTGCTGGTGGATAACGACAGCACCGACGACACGCTGCAGGTGCTCGAAACCTTCAAGAAAGAGCATCCCGGTGATGGATTCAATGTGGTGATTACCAATGAGAGCCACCACACGGCAGGAGCGGCCCGCAACCGCGGCTTTGAGCACGCCACGGGGGAGTGGGTGCTGTTCTTTGACAGCGACGACGTGATGAAGCCCGACCTGGTGGAGTCCTATGTCCGCAAAATCGAAAATGCTGCCGCCAAAGGCAAGGAGCTCGACCTGATCAGTGTGCGCTCGACACTGGTGTTCCCCGACGGCACTGAGCGCCAGGCACCGTTCCACAAGAGCGACCTGTTTGCCAACCACATCCTGCACGGGCAGCTTGCCACGCAGCGTTATGCGGTCAGGCGCGAGTTCTTTGCCTCGACCGACGGCTGGAACATCAACCTGCCCGGCTGGAACGACTGGGAAGTGGGACTAAGGCTCTTGCTGGCAGCGCCACGCGTTGCCTACATCGGCGACAAGTCGCGCGTCATCATCAACCACAACGGCGCCGATTCCATCACAGGCACCGAGTTCCACAGCCGCAAGGGCCAGTGGGAACACGTCATCGACATCATGAAAAACGAGGTGGTCTGCTCCAAACTCAAACCTGAGCACAAACTCCGATTCCAGCGACTGCTGAATTACCGCCGCCTTGTGCTGGCCGCACAGTATGAGCGCGAGGGGCATCCCGAATCGGCAAAACCTTTGTGCCAAGAGGCCTATCATGCGTTACGCGACAGTTATGGCAACAACCGTCGCTGGCGCTGGTTCGTCGGGCCGGTGACGAGGCGACTGTTCGCTAGAATTGCCGCCGGGAAGCGGGGCTCGGCGAGAATTGCTCGACTGCTGTACTGACCACCTTTCTCATAGATGCTATAGACATTATAGATGCTATAGTTTCAGTTATCGTGTTGAACTTTGCAACCCGGTTGCACGGGAATGTCTGTAACTTTGCCGCCAGAAAATAATAAAAGGAGGCAAAGGCTATGTCACACGAACATCAACACGAACACGAGCATGAGCACGAGCACGAGGAGGAGATGAGCTGGTGGAAACCGGCCTTGTCACTAGCGTTGCTGGTGGCAGGAATTATCATGGATGCGGCTGGCTTGCCGTGGTTCCAGGACAGATGGGTGAGGCTTATCTGGTATGCCGTCGCATGGCTACCGACGGGGCTAGGTGTACTGCATGAGGCCATTGAAGAAGCCCGTGAAGGCGAAGTATTCAGCGAATTCCTGCTGATGTCGGTGGCAAGCATCGGCGCCTTTGCCATCGGGGAATTTCCTGAGGCAGTGGCTGTGATGGCGCTCTATTGCATCGGTGAGATGTTGCAGGATCGCGCGGTGAACCGTGCACGGGGCAACATCCAGTCGCTGATTGCCTTCCGTCCCGACCATGCCATTATTGTGAAGGGCGAAGAACGCGCGACGGTGAGTCCCGCCGAAGTCAAGGTGGGCGACATCGTGGAGGTCAAGCCAGGAGAACGTGTACCCATCGATGGTACCCTCACGGATGAGGCTGCCTCATTCGACACGTCGGCATTGACGGGCGAGAGCATGCCCCGCATCATTGAACAGGGTGACGAGGTACTGGCTGGAATGATTGCCAGCGAGAGCGTGGTGAGGCTTAAAGCGTTGCGGCCTGCCAGCGAGAGTGCCGTGTCGCGGATCCTGCATATGGTCGAGGAAGCCACCGAGCGCAAGTCTCCCGCCGAATTGTTTATCCGCCGTTTTGCTCGTGTCTATACGCCCGTTGTGGTAGGACTTGCCGTTCTGGTAATTGCCTTGCCGTGGCTATATTCGCTATTCACGCCCAGTTATGCGTTCAACTTTGCCGAATGGCTGCACCGCGCATTGGTGTTCCTTGTAATTTCTTGTCCGTGCGCATTGGTCATCAGCATCCCGTTAAGTTACTTTGCAGGCATCGGTGCGGCATCACGTCGCGGCATCCTGTTCAAGGGCAGCAACTACCTGGATGCCATCGCCAATGTGGATACCGTCGTGTTTGACAAGACAGGGACCTTGACGACAGGAAAGTTTGCTGTGAGCGAGGTTAAGGGACTGACCGATGAACAGCTAGCCATCGTCGCTGCCATCGAGCAGGACAGCCCCCACCCCATCGCCCATGCCATCACCGACCACTGCAAACCCGCTCAAATGGCAGTCAATGACATCAAAAACATTGCAGGTTACGGCCTGAGCGCCGTTGTGGACGGCAAAACGTGGCTAGTGGGCAATACTCGGCTACTGGAACGCGAAGGCGTAAAATATCCCACTGATTTACAGAATATCGCTAAGACGCTTGTCGCTGTCTCCATCGACGGCAACTATGCAGGCCACATCGTACTGGGTGACGTACTCAAGGAGGACGCAGGCTGCGCCGTCGGTGCCCTGAACAATATGGGTGTCGAGACGGTGATGCTTTCGGGCGACAAACAGGCACTGGTCGATGAGGTGGCAAAACAACTGGGTGTCAGCCAAGCCCACGGTGACCTCTTGCCTCAGGGCAAGGTAGAACACATCAACGAAATCAGAGAAGAGGGTCGACAGGTGGCCTTTGTGGGCGACGGCATCAATGACACGCCCGTGCTGGCGCTTAGCGATGTGGGCATCGCAATGGGCGGTCTGGGGAGTGACATGGCGGTGGAAACAGCCGATGTGGTTATCCAAACCGACCAGCCCTCGCGCGTAGCGGACGCCGTGACACTTGGCCGCTGCACGCGCCGCATTGTTTTCCAGAATATTGTTTTTGCCATCGGTGTCAAGGTGCTGGTGATGATACTGGGCGTACTGGGCATCGCCAACCTGTGGGAAGCGGTGTTTGCCGACGTGGGCGTCGCCCTGCTTTGCGTCCTGAACGCCCTGCGCCTGATGCGGTCTCCTAGCAACTGACCCCACGCTAAGGCGCTAAGTTTTGTACATATTCAACGAAAACACTAGGTTTTTAATAAAAATTTCAGTAATTTTGCAGGTGATTGGGGAAATATCGTCCTCTGTCATTGTTTTAGGCACAAAAGGCGTTTTGTTTTTTGCTCTTGACCAGTCATCGGGGTTTTGTTACCAGTGAAATGCAATGCAGCTCACGCCTTTTATTGAATCACGGGGCTTTGTGGGCTGCAAAGTCCGAAAAAAGTATCTCTTTATGAAATTTTTACGTTCTTATCAACGGTTCAGCCTGCTGGCTGCTGCCCTGCTGTGTTTATTCACTACGGCCCAAGGCCAGGATTTCTGGAGCGAAGGCATCCATTTCAATCTGATGGATAACAATGCCGCCGAGGTCACTTACATGGATTATGACTATTATTGGGGGAATTTTAATGTCTATGACCAATATCGCGGCGACATCGTTATTCCCAGTAGCGTGAATGCATGGGTTTACCCCCAATACGAAGAACCCTACGAGGTGACCGTGACGGTCAAAGCAATCGGAAGCTTTGCCTTCAACAACTGTAATGAATTGACCAGTGTCACCCTTCCGAACACTATTGAAAGCATCGGTTTTTACGCTTTCCTTAACTGTCCTGCATTGGCCAGCATCACCTGCATGGGCACAACGCCTCCCGTAGCCTATGAAGACGAGAGCTGCTTTGATGCAACCACTTATGAGACTGCCACCCTTTATGTTCCTGCCGAAGCCCTTGAAGCCTATAAAACGGCTGATGTATGGCGCAATTTTGCCAACATCGTTGCTATCGGTGGCGGCGAACCCGATGCTCACATGAGCGGCTACTGGCTTCTCATGCTCGACCGCAATAATAATGAGCTGTGGCATGAACTGATTCAAGGCTACGATGGCAGTTATACAACAACCTTCAGTCTGTTTTGCTACATCTTCGGCTACACGTATAACAACCCCCCATATTACACTGACAATAGTCCTATAGATGGTGACATTCCTAGCAGAGATTATTATGTAGATGGGAACATCTATGAAGGTCTCACCGTTTATGACGCCCGGTTCTGTTTTGTTGTTGATGGCGTAAGATACGGACCATCGGAAAATTATGTTGGTTGTGAAGAAGGATATGCAATGTATAATCCTTTATACCAAAACAACAACTACTTCACGATGATGACCGGCCGTCACGCAACATTAGGTATACTAATGTATGACGACAGTGACTGTTATTACGCAAATCTTGCCTATGGTCACAGCACACTATTCCCTGACAACTTCCCCGAGCCGTTTATTAACGTTATTCCTGGTGATGTGGATGGCGACGGAGAACTCACCATTGGTGATGTTACAGGACTCATCGATATTATTCTTAACGAAGCCAGCGTCGTGGATTATCCCAGTGCTGATGTTGACGATGACGGAGTCCTCAACATCGGTGACCTTGTCATGCTGATTGACAAGATTATGCAACTGTAATTATACAATCATTCGGATTGAACGAAATCGGGACCTTGCCGTTGGGTGGCAGGGTCCCGATAAGTTTATCTAGGTGGGCGGCCGTGTCATAATTCAATTGCAAGGATTATAACCGCCCTGCGGGCGGGAAATCAAGCAAATTAATTATGAAATTTTTATTATTATACATTTATTATTAATTTTAATTTAATAATTTGTTTAATTTCCCGAAGCTTGGCTGCACTTCAGCAAATCGAGTAAACTCGTTTGCCTTCAGTTTGCACAAGCTTTCCCGTGCGAAAGCACGGTTATATTACCATGTAGCAATTATCACACAGCGTCGACATTGAGGGCATTATTTCAGGCCGCGGTTGCGCAGCAGGGCGTCAGCGGTGGGCGCCTGGCCACGGAACTTCTTGTAGAGAACCATGGGATCCTCGGTATCACCAGCCTCAAGGAGGGCACGGTAAGCATCGGCAGTAGCCTTGTCAAAGCAGCCGGCCTTCTCGAAGGGCAGATAGCCATCGGCTTCGAGTACCTGAGCCCACAGATAGGTGTAGTAACCGCAAGCATATTCGTCACTGGCAAAGACATGCTTGAAGTAGGGGCTGCGATAGCGGAACTCGACGAGAGCAGGCATGTTGAGCTGGTTCTTCACATCCTGCTCGAAGGCCTTGACATCGATGTTCTTGGCATCCTCGGCCGTCCAAACCTTCTTGTGCCAATACATATCCATGAGGGCAGCGCCTACCAACTCGGTGGTCATGAAGCCCATGTTGAACTGTGCGCTCTCATTGAGTTTCTGCACCAGGCTGTCAGGAATCACCTCTCCGGTCTTGTAGTGACGGGCGTAGTTCTTGAGCACCTCAGGCTCAAAAGCCCAGTGCTCGTTGATCTGCGAGGGCATCTCGACGATGTCACGATCGGTGTTGGTACCAGCGAGGCTGCGATAGGGAACGCGGGTCAACATGCCGTGAAGAGCGTGACCAAACTCATGGAAGACGGTCTGTACATCGTCCCAGGTGAGCAACGAGGGGGTGTCGCCTGAGGGGCGTGCCATATTACCCACGTTATAAATAATGGGACGCACATTCTTGCCACCATAATTGTATGCCTCCTGCATGGCATTCATCCATGCGCCGGGAGCCTTGGTGTCACGGGGCAGGTAGTCGGTCATAAAGACGGCGAGGTGCTTACCCTCGGCATCCTTAACGTCATAGACCTTAACCTCGGGGTTGTACTTGGGAGCATCGGGCATCTCCTCGAAGGTGAGGCCGTAGAGCTTGTTAGCACAATAGAAGATACCATTCTTTACAACGCTGTCGAGTGCGAAGTAGGGACGCACGTCGTCCTCGCTGAAGTTGAATTTCTCCTTCTTCACCTTCTCGGCATAGTAATAGTAGTCACAAGCCTCAATCTGGGCGGTGTCACCATGTGCAGCAGCATATTTCTGCATATCGGCTACCTCCTCGTCCACCTTCTTGATGGCGGGACGCCAGAGCGACATCAGCAGGTCCTCGGCAGCCTTGGGAGTCTTGGCCATGTAAGGATCGGTAGCATAGTCGGCAAAGGTGTTGAAGCCGAGCAGGTTAGACTTCTGCTGACGCAGGATGAGAATCTGACGGATGTTCTCGCTGTTGTCCCACTCGTCGCCGTGGCTGGCGGTGGTGGTGTAGGTCTCGTACATCTTGCGACGCAGGTCGCGGCTGTCAGCATAAGTCAGCACAGGGAGACGGGTTGCTGCGATAGCATTGAATGCCCACTGGCCCTTCTTGCCCTTGTCAGCAGCCAACTTGGCAGCATTGTCGATGATGTCCTGTGAGAGACCCTTGAGTTCTTCCTCATTGTCAACATAGAAGATGCACTCACTGAGGTCATGCTGGATGTTGTTGCCAAACTTGAGCTGGAATTTGCCCAATTCTTGGTTGATGGTCTTGAGGCTGTCCTTCTGGGCGGCCGTCAAGAGGGCACCGTTGCGCACGAACTTCTTGTAGTACTTCTCGGTGAGACGCTTCTGGATGGGATCCAAGCCAAGCTTGTCGGCATTGTCATAAACGGCTTTCACCTTTGCGAACAGGCTGTCATTCATGTACATGCCGTCGCTCTGATCCGTGAACATGGGCAATAATTTCTCAGAAACCTTCTGCATCTCGGGGGTATTGTCACTCTCGCACAGTGCATACAAGACGCCACCCACCTTGCTCAGGATTTCGCCACTGTTATCGAGTGCCAGAATCGTGTTCTCGAAGTTGGGCTCAGCCGTGTTCTTGATGATGGAATCAATCTCGGCATTCTGCTGCTCGATACCAGCCAGCACAGCGGGTTCATAGTCAGCGTAGGAGATTTTGTCAAACGGCGGAATGCCGTACTCGTTAGCATACTCCGACATAAACGGATTGTTCTCATTGGATTTCTTCTCGCTGCAGCTCACCAGTGTGATGGCTGCCAGAGCGAGAACCGTGAATAAAACTTTCTTCATGTCAATAATAAAAAATGTTATTTATAGTTGGTTAATGATATTTATCCTTATTCATTGTTGACGTCGATATCAAAGGTCACCATCACGGGGTAATGGTCGCTGCTGCCTCCCTTGATGCGGTCGGCACGCAAGGCGCGCACATCTCCACGATAGAGGATGTGGTCGATGCGGTAACACAGTCCGAACCGGTTATAGGTGTATCCATAACCGAGTCCGACTTTAACCCAAGCATCCTTAAGGTCTGCACCGCTGATGAGGCGGTAAACGTGTGATGCAGGGATATCATTCATGTCACCGCAGACAATCACATTTTCGGGCGACTTGTCTATTTCCCTCCTAAGCATCGAGGCATTCTCGTCCCTTAAGGCGAAGGAACGGCGCATACGCTCCAATGCCGATGGTTTGACATCGGGCGAGACCCTCACACTCATGTTCTTGCCAAAACTCAGGTGATAGGACTGAAGTCTGAAATCGATGAGTCGCAACTGCTTTCCGCTAGGCAACTGCAGGTCATAAGCGCGTGCGATGTGAGATGTCTGATTCCTGTTGAAACCCAGGACTGAACGGCCCTGTGACGCATTACCCAAAGGAACTGTCGAAAAGGGGAACTTGGACCAGATATTGAGTCCCTCATTGCTCTGGTATCGGTAAGGGTACTTGTTCGCAATCTGCTGCTGAAATGGTTTCAACGACGGTATTTCATTCCATTCCACGCCGCTGGCATTTCCCTCCTGCATGAGCACCACATCGGGGTCGGCATCAAGGATGAGCTTGACCGACTCTGAGGGCTTATCGCCCAAAGAGGGTTCATGGTAGTTGAATCCCAGCACGTTGTAGGTCATCACCTTGAGCATCGCCGCCCTGTCAACCGGAATGGCCGGCTTGTTTTCACTGGTGTTGATAGGAATAAACTTGTGGGAAACGGGCAGGCACAACACCAGTGCCGCCACCATTATCCAAAATGCCAGCGGGCGCCTTGCGAACAATGCGACAGCGAGCATCACCACCGACAGTATGAACATGGGCATAAATGCCAATCCCAGGAAGGGAGCGGGAAAAAACATATTAGGATTCACCCTGCCCGCATAGGCGCACACAAGGAGTAAGAGCGCAATTCCAGTCATCACGTACTCGAATGTGCGCATCTTCCTTACTTTCCTACGGTATCTATCTTTCTTATTTGCCATTGTATCAATCAGCAAAGTTACATATTTTACAAATTATACAATACTCTTTATCCAGAAAAAATTATTCAATCAATGAAAAACACTTCAATAAGGCACATTATCTATTAAATATAATAAAGCATAGGGCGCTTGATTTACCTGCGCCGTGATACCTTAAACAGTTTGTCACGTTCCTCATCGGTGAGGGCATCATAACCTGCTGCCTTGATTTTGTCAAGGATGGCGTCAAGTTCTTCCTCGCTAACCGTATCGGTGGGACGGTTGCCCATGGGACGGCCTGTCGGTGCACTACCTTGCGGTTTCTTGCCTGTAGTGAAACTGCCCTTATTGAAATCGGGGAATTTGACCTTGCGCCCGTTGAACAGCCCCACCAGGGAGTCGATACAGGCATTGATGGGGCGAGTTATGTCACGTCCCTGCTTGATGCTCAGGGCGAACCATGCGCCGACGATAGCGCCACCAATATGAGCGATGTTGCCGCCAACGTTGCCCGCATCCAGGCTCAACACTGCGATGGCCACTGTGACAATCGCCACCCACTTGATGGCCACTTCACCCAGGAAAAGAAGTCCAATCTTATAGTCAGGCACATAGACCGCCGTCGCCACCACAATAGCGATTACCGCTGCCGAGGAGCCTATCAGCACCCCACCCGCCACACGCGGCAACAGATTGGCCGCCAGCAGATAGAGGGCTGCTCCGCCCCACCCTCCCAAGAGGTAAAGTCCAGTGAGGTGCTTGGAGGAGAAGAATTCCATAAAGATGCGTCCCATCCAGTAGAGCCACAGCATGTTGAACAGGATGTGCAACAAGCCGGCATGTGCAAACATATAAGTCAATAGCGTCCAGGGACGTTTCAACAGCAGCCACCAGTCGCTGGGCAGTGCCACCCACTGCATCAATGCCAGATTATCACCACCAAACATCCATGTACCGACAGCCAAGAGGCGAACGAGCACAAAGACAACGACGTTGATAAGGATTAACCTCATCAACATCGAGCTCTGGTTGTAATACCGTTTAATATCGTTGATAAAAGCCATATCTGTTGTCCAGCGTGCCGTTATGTTTCCAGTAAAGAATCAGGATGATGCCTGTGAGCATGCCACCCAAATGGGCAAAGTGGGCTATTCCGCTCATGGTTCCAGTGACACCAAAGAACAGTTCAAATACGCCATATCCCAGCACAAACCATTTGGCCTTGATTGGAATCGGAATGAAATAGATGTACAGGGGCAGATTGGGGAATATCATGCCAAATGCCAAGAGGATACCGAACACAGCGCCCGAAGCACCGATGGTGGCAAGACTGTTATAGAAATCGTTCATGGTGAATGCCGCATGCCCCGAGTTAATGGCCTCGATGATCTCCTGCACCGAACCTGATGCCGGACCGGTTACGCTGCTTGCCAGAACATCCTGCCAAGTGAACTGCCACACAAGCTCCTGGAGCAATCCCGCACCTATTCCACATACAAAATAATAGAGCAGGTAACGCTTCGACCCCATCACCCGTTCAAGCAACGGTCCCAAGAACAGCAGCGAGAACATGTTACAGAACAGGTGCCCCAATCCGCCATGCATAAACATAGAGGTGACAAACTGGTATATCTTGAAATTGCTGCCTTTCCAAAAGTACAATGCCAACAACCGGTTCAGGTCAATGATGCCCGCCTGTTGAAAAGCCACCGTCGCCAACCACATCAGCACATTGATGATGAGCAAGTGCATGGTTACAGTCGGTATTGAGGTCAAAAATGAGCGATTTGTTTGTTGCATATTGACAAAAATCTTTTAATCTAAAACGCTGTGCAAAAGTAGCTAAAAAGTGCCTATTTAGAGCCATTTGCTTACTAAAAAACCCAAAAAAACAGTTTTTTCGATAAAAAAAAGCATTTTTTTTGCGATTTTTTTTGGTGAACGTGTTGTTTTACTTATATTTGCGGGGGAAACCGAACTTTTTATTTTATTCACATAATCAATTTAATTAAAAAATTTACACTATGAACAAGACTGAATTAGTACAAGCAATCGCCGAGAAGGCTGGTCTCACCAAGGTTCAAGCCAAGGCTGCTCTGGATGCAATGCTCTGCTCGATGGGCTGCGCCCTGAAGGACGGCAAGAAGGTTGCCCTCATTGGTTTCGGTACCTTCCAGGTAATCAAGAAGGATGCTCGCGAGGGTATCAATCCCGCTACCAAGGCTAAGATCAAAATCCCCGCAAAGAAGGTGGTTAAGTTCAAAGCCGGTGCCGAGCTCGCTGCTAAGGTGAACAGTGGCAAGACCTGCAAGAAGAAATAATTTGCTTGCACGACAGTCAAGGGCGTTTTGTCCCTGACAACGATTCACAGCCTGCCGATTCTCGTGAGAGAATTCGGCAGGTTTCTTTTATGTCCGCCGTACTTGTGCCGAAAAGTGCAAATCCAGTCCGTAGAAAATAAACTGTAAGTTTTTCACCTAATTTTTTTGTCATTGATACATTTTTCGCTATTTTTGTCGAATAAATCAGAGCAACAATTTTTAATAACCAATAACCATAAACTCTCATGAAAAAGAAATTTACTTCAAAACAGTGGTCGCGTCGTCTGCTGCTGATGATGGGATGCATTGCTACGCTAGTAGCGGTACAGGCTGCCACCATCACCGTTGACGGCATCAACTACACGACCAAGAGCGACGGCACCGTCACCGTCGCCAAGTACACTATCATCAAGGCGACTGCCGAGACTCCCGCCGACACCCTCTTCTACACCGGTGACATCGTGATTCCCGAGAAGGTCACCTACGAAGGCACGGAGTACACCGTTGTCGCCACAGCAGCCAATGCCTTTGTGGATTGCAAGGAATTGACATCGCTAACGTTGCCCGCAACCTGCGTGACCATCGGCCGCAACTGTTTCAAGGGCTGTACCAGTCTGACAGTAAGCCCCATTCCCATGACAGCCACCAAGGTGGACACAGGTGTCTTCAACGGCTGCACCAGCCTTGAGGAAATCACCATCGTTCCCGGCTGGAACAAACCTGTGAGTGAGGAGTTTGCCAACTGCCCCAACTTGAAGCGACTCATTATTGCCGAGGGTGAGACGCCCGTGGTGATGAAAGTCAATGCCTTTGGTGCCAATGCCGAAGCTCGCACCGCCATCAACAGCATCGAGTACATCTACATGGGCCGTAACGTGGACGCCAGTGCCTACCTGAACAACGAGCAGCCCTTCCACAACATGGGCGCGTTGAAGACGCTGGTCGTTGGTGGCGAGACCACGACCATCCAGGGTACCACGTTCCAGGGTTGCACGGCACTCGAGACGGTAACCTTCGAGGAAGGCAACAAGATGACGGGTATCGGCAACAGCGCATTTGCCAGCTGTACCGCACTGACCAGCATCGACCTACCAGCCTCAGTCACCACCATCGAGCAGAGCGTGTTCAACGGCTGCCGCAACCTGACGCATTTCACGATGGGTGACGCTGTGACCAGCATCGGCATCACCGCCTTCTATAACACCGGCCTGACAAGCTTCTACTTCCCTAAGACCTTGACATCGATTGGACAGAGCGCATTTGAGAACAGCAAGCTGGCTGGCGATCTTGTGCTGAGTGGAGACAAGGCCACTGCAATCACCGCATTAACCGCCATCGGAACCCAAGCTTTTGCCGGCACTCAGATTAGCAGAGTATATATTCCCGGCAGTGTAACCAGCATCGGACAAGGTGCGTTCGCCCCGATTCCCACGCTGGCCAGCATCACTCTTATGGAAAACCCCAACTTCTTAATGGACAACGGCGTGCTGCTGAATGCTGCCGGCACCCGTCTGCTGGTAACCGCCCATGAAGGAGAGATGGCGACAAGCTACAGCAATGCTACCGTGACGAGCATCGACAACTACGGTCTGGCTTATGCTCCGTTCACCAGCGTTGACCTGCCCGCGCTCACCAACATCGGCAACTACGGCTTTGCCTACAGCGACATCGAGCGCTTTACCCTTGAGCCAACCGTGACTGTTGGTCAGAACCTGTTTGCAGGTTCGGCTCTGAAGGAAATCATCATTGCCGAGGGCCGCAACGAGATTCCTCAGGGCCTGTGCGCACAGTGCCTGCAGCTCACCAACGTAATTCTGCCCAGCACCACCACCAACATGATGCGCAACTGCTTTGAGGGCTGCACTGCATTGGAGAACATGGAGATTCCTGCTAACGTTAACTACATGGAGCCGGGTTCTGTTCCTGCTACCATCAAGGAGTTGCGCGTGCTCAACGTGAACACTCCCGCGCTGGCAGCAGGCGTGTTCAACGAGAACCAGGGCGATGTCATCTGCAAGGTTGCTCCCGGCTCGGTTGACGCCTACAAGAACGCAAACCAGTGGCGTTACCTGAACATCGTTGCCGACGAGACCATCTCGGGCGAAGGCTCGACCCTGGGCTGCCCCACCGGCCTGTACTTCGCCACCACCACCGGTGACCTGATGTACAAGGACGAGATGGGCAACATCGTGAACACCAACTTCAATGCCGGTCAGCACGCCTTCACGCTGCAGAGCTACAAGAACCGCGTGTATGTCGCCGTTGCCGGCAGCAAGTTCACCTATCAGGATCCCAACCAGCCCCTGGGTGACGGTGAGCTGTTCTACGTGAACAACACCAACGGCATCTTCTACCGCGTGACCGTATTAAATAATGTGGGTTATGCTCCCAGCGAGGACCCCTTCACCATGTTCATCGACGAGAACGAGAACAAGATTTACATCAGTGACCGCAACGTGGGTATCCACGAAATGAATGCCGATACCACCGGCCTGTACGGCTCGCAGCCCTTCCTGCTGCAGAACCAGTGGCTGCCCTACTACAACGACGAGATCAGCTGGGGCTCCATCACCGGTGGCTTCACCCAGGACAAACACGGCATCTTCTGGATGAGCAAGAAATTCAACGGCCTGTGCCTGCTGCGCTTCACCAAGGGTGACATCTATCCCGATGGCGGTGCCGGCAAGCCCAAGCACTATAACGCCCTGTTCAAGGATGTCATCATCAAGACCTTCTACCTCGACGACGAGAACGGCTACCTGTACATGCAGGTACAGAGCGACCCCTACGGCTGCGTGCCCGGCATCTACCGTATCGCGCTCAATAAGATTGAGAACATGGAGAACGGCGATGACCTAGAGGGTAACGCCGACCTGCGCATCGCCGACTGTGAGCTCATTGACGACTCTCCCATCAAGGTCGAGGGTGCCGAGGACAGCGGTGAGATTGCCAACGTCGCCCAGATCAACAGCGACGGCGAGTACATCTACTGGAGCTATATCGCACCGGCCAGCGATGAGCAGGCCATCCGTAAGAGCGTGCCTCTGAATCCCGAGAATCCGCTGCACAAGAGCGGTATCAAGTGCATCGCCGCCAAGCCCAATGCAGACGGCACCATGCCCACCGAAATCAGCTACATCGTCGAGGGCGTAGAGGCCTATGGCGTGTGCGGTAAAGTGGTGCTCGATGTAGTACAACCCACCATCACTCTGAACGAGGCAGCCATCGAGCTCAAGGTGGGCGAAACCAAGGAACTCGAGGCCACTGTACTGCCTGAGACCCTGAGCAACAAGAACGTTACCTGGAGCAGCAGCAACGAGGACATCGCCACTGTTGACGGGAATGGTGTTGTGACCGCCGTTGCAGCCGGTGAAGCCACCATCACTGCTGCGCTGAATGCCAATCCCGAGATTAAGGCCACCTGCGCTGTCACCGTCATCAAGAGCGGTCTCAAGGGTGACGTGAACGGTGACGGCAGCGTGAACATCGCCGACATCAACGTCATCATCGACATGATTCTCAGGGACAACCTGAGCGACCCGAATGCCGACGTAAACGGCGACGGCACCGTGAACATCAGCGACATCAATGTGGTGATTGCTATAATTCTGGGTTAAGACGAACCTATCGGCCCTCCTGGCTGACAATCGAATAAAAGGAGCGCGGACATCTGGTACCGCGCTCCTTAGTTTTATCTTGTCCAAAACATACGCCACAACCCATGATAGAGGGTGAGCTATGATAATGGGTAGGTACAAAAAAATGGATTAACCACTCTATTATAACAACAGTATAGTTAATCCGAAACTCTTTGATAAATCAGAATAGATTTTTCCCTTTTATGCACTGCAAAGATAATATCAATTTTTCACCCACAAAATTTTTTTCGCATTTTTTTCTAAAAAAAACGTTTAATGGTTAAAAATTGCCTGTAAAACCTCTAAAAACAAGGATTATGCCCTCAAAACTGCACTTTTTCGATATCATAACTGTGCCCTGCTGCCATAGAGTCGGTCCACAATCAAAGCTATCGCACCGTCGCCCGTGACGTTGCAGGCCGTGCCGAAGCTGTCCATCGTGATGTAGAGTGCTATCATCACCGCCTGCTGGTCGGGGTTGAAGCCCAAGATGGTCTGCAGCACGCCCAGTGCCGCCATGATGGCTCCACCGGGTACACCGGGTGCCGCCACCATCATCACACCCAACATGAGGATGAATCCCAGGAACTGAACGGGGTCAATCGCCATGCCCTGCATGAGCATCAGCGCCACGGCGCATGCGGTAATCTTCATCGCACTGCCCGACAGGTGAATCGTGGCGCATAGGGGCACGACAAAGCCCGCAATGCCGTCACTCACGCCATTGCGCTTGGCCTGGGCAAGCGTCACGGGGATGGTCGCTGCCGACGATGAGGTACCCAGGGCGGTAAAATAGGCCGGCAACATATTGTACAGCGCCCTGAAGGGGTTGCGGTGCGAGATGGCGCCGGCAACACAGTACTGGAAGACCAGCAGCAGGATGTGCATCACAAAGATGACACCGATGATGGCGACAAACACGTTGATGATGCGCCATGCCTGGCCCGTGTAGGCCATATTGAGGAATATCGAGAAGATATAGACGGGAAGGATGGGAATGAGGGCCACCTCGATGGTCTTGGCGATGATGTCGCGGAACTCGTCAAAGGCCCGCTTCAAATAGGTGGACTCAAAGAAGGAGATGCCCAATCCCATGACGAATGCCGCCACAAGGGCGCTCATGACGTTGAGCAGCGGCGGAATCTCGATGGTGAAGAAGGGCTCCAGCTCGTTGGCCGTAGCAACGGCGGCAGCCGCCTGGCTGCGGTCGATGAGCGACGGGAAGATACCCGTGCTGGTGAAAAAGCTAAACAGTCCCGAGAACACCGTGTCGCCATAGGCGATGAGCGCAGTGATGAGCAGCAGCTTGCCTGCACCCTTGCCGATGTCGGCGATGGCTGGTGTCACCAGTCCCACGATAATCAGCGGGATGAGGAACGAGAGGAAGTTGCTGAAGATGCTGTTGAACGTGATGAAGCACCTGACAGCCCACTCGGGGAAAAAGGCGCCACAGATGATACCCACAATGATGGCTATAATCACGCGCGGCAACAGACCAATCTTGCCAATCTTGAATCGTTTCATGTGATTTAGGATAATTTTTGTGCAAAGGTAATACTTTTTATTATTAAATTTGCGTTTTAAATAGACGGATATCACGGAGCAAACAGAGAGAACGTAGATTCCCTAGAAAATCAGATTCCTGAAAATGGTAGAGATTGTTACATATCATGGCACGATGGCAAGCCAGTGGGATGAGTTTGTGAGAAACAGCCGCAACGGCACGTTCCTGCACATGCGGGGATATATGGACTATCACAGCGACCGTTTCACCGACTGCTCATTGGTCGCCAAGCGCGACGGCAAGACCTGCGCCTTGCTGCCCGCCTGCATCGACGGCGACACGCTCTATTCCCACCGCGGCCTCACCTATGGTGCATGGCTATTGCCGTTGAAACATTTTGACGCCACTGTCATGGTCGAGGTGATGGATGCCGCCGTGGAATGGATGCGCGCCCATGGCATCAAACGGCTGGTTTACAAGCCCGTGCCGCACATCTATCACCGTTATCCGTGCGAGGAGGACCTGTATGCCCTGTTCAGGCATGGCGCAGCACTGACAGAGACCAATATCTCGACGACCATCGACCTGACATGCCCGCTGCCGCTGGACCGGGGCAACAAGAGCGGCAGCAACGCCGCCCGCAAAGCCGGCATCCACGTGGGGCCGAGCGAGGATTGGGAAGGCTACTGGCAGTTGCTGTCGTCGCTGCTGGACACCCGTTACGGCACCCGCCCTGTTCACACGCTCGACGAGATGCGGCTGTTGCAGGGACGTTTCCCAGAAAACATCCGCCTGTACACCGCCACACTCGACGGCGAACTGCTGGCGGGAGTGGTGATGTACCTGTCGTCGCCTGTCGCCCATTGCCAGTATATCGGCGCCTCGCCACGCGGCAAGGACAGCAAGGCACTGACACTACTGTTCGACCAGCTGATAACCGTGCATCAACAGCTGGGTTACCGATACTTTGACTTCGGCATCAGCAACGAGGACCACGGCCGATATCTGAACGAGGGCCTCGTGCGGCAAAAGTCGCGCCTGGGCGGTCGCGGCATCGTTTACAATACACTTGAGATTTCCTTCTAACCACTTTATATTATTATAATGTGTCATGGCAGCTAGCCGCGGTAACATATCACGCATGGCAATGAAGGCAATGGGCCTGTTCGGAGGCGTGCAGGTGATGGGCATCCTGTGTTCCATCATCCGCACCAAGCTTGTCGCCATGTGGATTGGTCCCGTGGGCATCGGCCTGTTCGGCCTGTTCAACAACGCGCTGGAGATGATTTCGACGGGCACCAACTTGGGCATCCGTTCAAGCAGTGTGCGCGACATCTCGCAGGCGCTGGGCAGCCATGATTCCAGCTTGGTGGCCCGCATGGTTACCGTGGTGCGCAAGTGGTCGATGTGGCTCGGCTTGGCAGGAGCGCTCATCACGCTTTCGCTGGCACCGTTGCTGAGCCGCCTGACCTTCGGCGACTCGACACACATCTGGGGCTTTGTGACTCTGAGCATCGCAGTGCTGCTGGGCGCGTTGACCAACGGTGAATACGCCGTGCTGCAGGGCACGGCACGCCTCAAGCGTCTGGCCAGCGTGACACTGTGGGGCACCATCTGCGGCCTGGCGGTGTCCATCCCGCTGTTCTACTGGCTGCGTGAGCGCAGTATCCTGCCATCAATTATTGCCTATGCCGCAGCACTTGCCATTTTCGCCTGGGTGTTCCGCAACCGCGACTACCCCACTGCGCAAGTGAGTTCGCGTGACACGTTCGACATGGGCAAGGGATTTGTGAAGCTGGGCATATTCATGACGCTGGGCAACTTCGCGACCATCCTCGCCAGCTATGCCTTCAACGCATGGCTCAACGTCAATGCGGGTACCGAACAGGTGGGTTTCTATCAAGCGGGCTACACCCTCATCAACAAATACACGGGACTGATTCTCACTGCCCTGGGCATGGAGTACTACCCTCGCCTGTCGCAAGTGGCCGACAGCCGACTGCGCCTGCGAGCCTTCGTTTCCCAGGAAATCAACGTCGCCATCGCCATCATGGCGCCTGTGGTGGCGCTGTTCATCCTGCTGCGCGAGGTGGTGGTGTGGATACTTTACACACCCGACTTCAACGTCATCCTCACGTTCGTTTCGTGGGGCATGATAGGCACCGTGCTGCGCACCGTCTCGTGGTGCCTGGCCTTCACTATCCTTGCCAAGGGCGACGGCAAGACCTACCTGTGGACCGAGGCGGCCAGCGCCGTCATCAACCTGGTGCTGAACATCGTCTTCTACCGCTGGTGGGGACTCACGGGTCTGGGCGTTGCATTCCTGGTATCCTACCTGCTGTACACACTCATCGTGGCAGTGGTCTATTTCAAACAGTACCGCCTGTCGGTGACACGGGCCAGCCTGTACAACCTGCTGTGGACGCTGGCCGTCGCTGCCGGCGTGATGGCGGCCATGGAGGGAGGGCTGCTGCCGCTGGCCATCGCCATCACTGCCGTCAGCATCGCCGTGGGCGTCAGACAAGTGATTGTGCTGTGGCGACGGTAACATCAGGGGTTAGAAGTAGGTTTTATTACGGTCAACGGTTAATTTTCAATAAAATCATGCCAATTTATTAACAATCTGGCGCTGTATTCAATTTTTTTATATATCTTTGCAGCGATAATAAATATTAACCGCGAGGGATCTCACCATTTAAGGTATCGAGATTCTTCTAATTTTTTGAATCTTAAAAATTTAAAAACACAGTATTTAGCATGGCTATTACTTACATGACACAGGAAGGCTATGACAAGAAAATGGCAGAGCTTTCCCACCTTGAGAATGTCGAGCGCCCCGAGGTCGTACGTGCCATTGTCGAGGCTCGTGACAAGGGAGACCTTTCAGAGAACGCAGAATATGATGCCGCCAAGGAGCGCCAGGGCATGCTTGAGGCCAAGATTGCCGAGCTGAAGTCGCTCATCGCATCGGCTCGCATCATCGACGAGAGCAAAATCAGCACTGATGAGGTCCAGCTGCTCACCAAGGTGACCATCCGCAACCTTAAGAACAAGGCCCAGATGACCTATACCATCGTCACCGAGACCGAGGCCAACCTGCGGGAAGGCAAAATTTCCATCTCTACCCCCATCGCCAAGGGCCTGCTGGGCCACAAGGTGGGTGACAAGGTCGAGGTGCAGGCTCCTGCCGGCTTGATGAAGTTTGAAATCCTCAAAATCGAAGTATAACGTTATGGCAACGATATTCAGCAAAATCGCCGCTGGCGAGATTCCCAGCTACAAGGTCGCCGAGGATGAACGCTATTTCGCATTCCTCGACATCAACCCGATGGCCAAGGGCCACACCCTGGTTATCCCCAAGCATGAAGTGAACTACATGTTTGACCTCGACGAGGAGGAATACATGGGACTGTGGGCATTTGCCCGCAAGGTTGCCATGGCACTGGAGCAGGCCATTCCCTGCAAGCGTATCGGCATCGGCGTGCTGGGACTGGAAGTGCCCCACTGCCACATCCACCTGGTGCCGCTGCAGAGCGAGAAAGACATGGCCTTTGGCGGTCCCAAGCTGACCCTCCCAGCCGAGGAGATGCAGGCCATCGCCGCCGCCATCGCAGCCAAGATGTAACAACTCCCCAAAAACGACCAACGAGGCGTTTGTTCCCTAACCGGGAACAAGCGCCTTGTTTTTTTTCAACAAATTTTCTTACCACCTAAAATATTCAAAAAATTTTGTTAAATATCCCGATTTTTGGTAGTATTATAGACAAATAATGCAAAAATCTATCTACACTCGCACCAATACATTAACTTTGCGTTTGTATTCATAGCTTACAGCCCCACCGCAATGGTTTTCAGGATGATTGATTACCATTTCCCAAGTTATGTTTATTAACAGGTTAATAGCATTGATATCCAAGTGTTTACTCAATTTTTCATTAATATTAATATTAAAAACGAACATGAGAAAATTTATTAACTGTATGTTGTTCAGCCTGCTGCTAGTAGGCTGGACCGTTGATGCGGCTGCACAAGCTCTGCCCAAGAATGCAACCTGCGCAGACTACACGTCTTTTATACTCGAGGAGAAAGGGCGTCATGCAGGCATTCAGGAAGAATCCCCTGCTAAGAATCAGGGCCAACAGCTTAGGGCCCCTCGACGTTCCCAGACCTTTAGTGTGACCTCACCGACCGTTCATCCCAAGTCGTGGTATCAGGCCCTACCCGATGTCACCTGGGACGGCGGTAGCCAGAACATCACCGAGCCATTTACTAACGTAGATGGCATGATGGCACTTGTAGAGCGCGTGTACACCGATAAGACCATCCCCGGTTTCAAGTACTCCGAACCCCTTCAATGTGATATTCCTTACCAGACCATCCAGCAAGGTTGGGATATCTATGGCATGAACTACGAGCCTTTTACTATCACAACAAGGAATTATGACACTTATATTTATGGCATTGCTGTTCGAGACAGTGCTTCAAATATAATCGCAAGCTGGTTCCCTGGAGATGATGGCACCACTCTTCCACAAGGTTGGTCATGCAATGCCACTATTAGAACTTACTCTTATAGTAATCAAGATTGCGCATATATAGGTACCAGGACTTCTGGTGGCACCATCACCATTGATCCAAGTTCATTTGTTAACCGTACCGTTGGTGGAGTTGCTCAGCTAGTTGTTTGGTATGCAGCCGAGGCAGCCACCACAATAACTGTTAATGGAGATGAATGGGATGTTACCACCTCATGGCAAGGAACTTACACGGAGGTCATTGGTTGCGTTGATGCACCCGACGATGCGGGCTATACCGTGATGCTGGTCAAGCTACAGGATAATTTTGAGCAGAGAGCTCCTGAATACACTTACTCAAGAGCAGAACTGCGTAATTACTTCCAGACATATATCAAGGAAATCCAGTTGCTTACCGACGGTATGCGAGTCGATGAGGGTACTGCAGATGCCGGTACCGTTTTTGCCTATACTGGTGACCTGAACAAGTTCTACTTTATTGGCAAGGGTAAAATGTACTTCTTAAATTCGCTGAACAAATATGCCGCGGATAGGGCACCGTTCTATAGCATGTATGAAGAATTCAGCCCCTACGTATCAGGCGGTGTTGAGAGCCATGCCGACTTCTATGAGAAGATGAAGCAAGGCGTGACCTATCCTATCATCCATGACTGTGAAGGTGTGATTTACATGGAACACTGGTTTGCAATGACAGGACAAGAGGGTGATCAAGCGAACCGTGTGAATAGCCTTGTGTTCTACATCCCTGACAATCGCGGTGTAAATGGACAAAAGCAAACCTACGATCCTGAGCATCAGCCCACTGTGGGTATGTACATGATTGACCTCTATGCCGATGTAGAGCCGTCTTCAACCCCCGACTTTTATACGGTAACGGTCGATTGGTATGACAATCTTGATGAGATTACCCATACCGACAATATCCCGCAGACCTATAAGCTGTATGAGATTAGGTACAATGAGCAAACCGGCCAGAACGACACCACGCTGGTGTACGAGGGTCCCAATACCACTTGGACACAAGATTATCCCGTTGGTGATCCCACCTACTATGACCTTCACTATTACGTAATCGGCACACCCACCGATGCCACCAATCAGGATACCTTCTTTGCCAAGAGTAACACTGACGACGTGACCATCCCGGGCAAGGAAGACTTCTTAGGCCTGCAGTGGTGGCGCTACGAGAGCGACTATGTGACCGATGACGGCATCAACCAGGAGGTGAACTACTACCGCAACTGGTTGGCTCCGCATGCACTAGCTGTGCAGGGCGAAACAGGTATCACAGCCGGCAATGTGGGTACCGCAGGCCGCACCCTGACCCTGTATCGTGACGACAATAACGGCAACGTAATTCCCGTCATTGATCTTGAGCTGATGATGGACGGCAACAAAGCCTATTACCGCATCAAGTATAGGCCCAATACCCAGAAAATCGAGCCTGGTTATAACGAGGATGGTGAAAGAACTTCTACTAACAACTAAACACGATATAAGCGATGAAAAAGATATATATGATTATGGCAGCCATCGCGCTGCTCTCACTGTCGCTTAACGCGCAACTGCTGCCCGAGTTCCAGAAACTCAAGACCAATCCCACTCAGTTCACTGAACTGAGAAATGGACAGCATAATAATGTTTCGTCTTCAACTACTTCCAATCATGGCAAGAGTATGAGAGCACCACTCAAAGCCTTGAGTGATGGGGAGTACTATGTTGGTCCGTACACAACTGATGACTTCAGCAATAACGGTCTTGGCTTTGGCAATCAGTACAATCAAGATCAAAGCATTCTTTTGGGTGTGATACTTAATCGTTCTGAATTTGAAGAACATTTAGGCGAAGAAATTGTCGGTTTCCGTTTTGCCCTTGCAGGCTCTGGACAACTGCCTGTGTTTGAGTTTGCTATGCTTCCCTATCATGATGATGGTTCTTCTATTTATTTTGACCAAGATAATATGAAGGAGTGGGGCATGGAAGAATGGAATCAGCCGACCACAACTACATCAACCGTCACTTTCAACCAGGCAAATGACTATGGTACCACATCAGTGACCAAGGATGATGTAACCATTAGCTGTACTAGTGGTAATTTGGCCCAGAGTTATAATCAATATCGATTCTATGCTAATTCAACAACAACCATTTCTACTTCATCCGGCACGATTACAAGGATTGAGTTTACTGGTGTAAGAAATTATGCCGTAAGTAATTGGAGTGCTAGTACTGGTACTTTGACTCCCAGCGGCAACAATGGAACTTGGACTGGTAATGCTTCCAGTGTAAACTTCACTTGTACTAGTCAGGTTCGCTGCACAGAGATTGTTGTTACCGTTACCAATACTTCTACACCTACATATCAGATTCTTAATTGTGGCCAGTGGCATGAATATCGCTTGGCAGAGCCTGTAGAATTCAATGTTGCTAGCGATGTAACCAAACTTTACCTTGGCTATAGCTACTATCAGCAAGTTTCAGGCAGCACCGACTTTGAACTATATCCCATTGCTTACAATCCCAATAGTACTGGACACGATCACATGGCACTTATGTATGCTGACGCATCTTCAACGTCAGTACCTAATTATCAGCGATCTTGGTGGTTATGGAACTTCCCTGGTGATCTGTCCGTTCAGTTGATTTTCAAAAGCAACAAAATTCGGCCCGATGCTCCCACGGTAACCAATCAGGTAAATGATGATAACGTGGTTATCACCATCACGCCCGACCCCAACACCGACGGTGATCTGGTTTACTACGTTGATAACAACGGTAACCATGTGCAAGATCTTACCTTCCCGCGTGGCGAGACCGCATATACTGTCACTGTACATGCTTACACCGAGGAGACCGACGACTACTTCGAGAGTCCCGAGGCTGTAGTTACTGTCACCATTCCTCCTCTGCAAACGGCAACTCCCGTAATCACTACCACCACCAATGCTGACGGCAGTGTGACAGTTACCGCTACAGGTGCCGGTACTGTGACGCTGACCATTGGCGACCAGACTGTTCAAGATCAAGGCGAAGCAAGCATTACGCTGCCCCAGCACATGTCGGACTACACTGTAACCGCCACCGCCACCGCTAAGGAGAATGGTAAGGCTGTCAGCGAAACGGCGACCGAGGAAGTCACCGTTACCGGTATGGGTGGTGGCGACTGGTTGCCCATGGACGGAACCTACAATAATCCTAATGACCTGCTCAGCTTTGAATATCAGGGTAAGGAAATCATG
This sequence comes from uncultured Bacteroidales bacterium, assembly GCA_902782465.1. GTDB lineage: Bacteria > Bacteroidota > Bacteroidia > Bacteroidales > Muribaculaceae > Sodaliphilus. The sequence continues at coordinate 73,049 of CACZNH010000020.1, read as the reverse complement.
CTGATTGACCAGTTCCTGGAATCCACGTTTGATAATGAACATCCCGACGGCTATACCTATACCCTGAGGGAGACCATTAATAACGAGGAGAAGAGCAGTAACGCCGTGAACATCCCCGTCTATAAGACCAACTCATCAATCCAGGGTCTTTACACCAAAGCCCAGATTGACGAAGACACGGACATGCACTTGAAGGCAAATGCCATCAACAGCGAGATGGACTACTACGTACATCCCGACCGCAATACGTTGTACCATAGCCTCTACCGCGGTGATAAGAATGCTGCTTATCCCGTGATTGACGTGCCTCACCGCATTTCACAGCTCCAGAAGTTTGACGAATTGGTTGGCGACCAAGTCCAGTACTTCTTCTTCGAGAACCACCAGGAGGATATCATGCCCATGTATGACCACCTCGGCACTGGAATCGCTGAGCGTGTCGACACCGACTATGTAATCGGTCAAGCCGGTGACGAGCTCTCCTATGTGCCCGTAATCTGGACATTTGGTCTCTACACTGCCCGTGGCGATGGTAAGAACAACAGCTACGGCTCGGACATCAAGCGCGAAACCCTTGGTGACGTAACCGTACAAATCTCCGGCTCGAGGAGCGGTGGCGACAACCTTGAGGAAGCTACCCACAACGGTTGGGAAGGCCTGTTCAAGGTTGGCGATGAATACTATTGCATCTACACGCCCATCATTACCATTAATGGTATCACTCCCGCTGAGAAGGTACAGAACGACGGTGACGTTTCCACCTATGTTCCTTACATGTACCGCGCATGGTGCTTGTATGAGAGCGCTCGCGACTTCAAGCATGTGATGCAAGACAATGGTAATGGTACTATGGTTGGCGTCCTGACCGACAATGGTCCCTTGACGATTCCTTACCTGCTGGGTACTGAGGTTACCGAGAATACTATCGGTCACATCGGCACCGCATGGACTGGTGGTCCCCGTCTGCAGTGGGCTTTCGGTGTTCCATTCGACGAGAATCCCGCTAATGTGCCTATTGCCGTACGCTTCTACTACAAGAAGACCGTCAACGAGGTAGCTGCCAACAACATGCGTACCGCTAACCGCGACGGTGATGATGAGAACTCCGAGGAGTACTACATCGTTGAGGTAGAAGGCTCTGCCAAGGACATTGAGACAGCCATCAACGAGTTCTACTACGGCAAGGCTATCGTTGGCATCACCTACGTCAACGCTCAGGGTATGAAGAGTGACAAACCCTTCGACGGCCTGAACATCATCGTAACCCGCTACAGCGATGGCACGACCTCGACCACTAAGGTCATCAAGTAAAGAAATAGGATAAATACAATTATAATCTTAAAACTCTTTGCATTAGTACAAGGGGGCCGCCGGGATGGCGTTCCCCTTGTTTTTTCATTTAACAAAAAAGCAGTACCTTTGCAGCGACTAAAGAACCAGAACAACTGACTATGAACACCATTTGGATTGTATTGCCCATCCTGACGCTGCTAATGTTTGAATTGGGCCTGAACCTGAAAATTGAGGACTTTAAACTGTTCAAGACTCGTCCCAAGCCTGTGCTGGCGGGTCTGTTAGGTCAGATTATCGTACTGCCCCTGCTGGCGTGGCTCATCGGCAAGGCCTTTGGTCTGGAGGCCATTTTCCTCATCGGTTTTGTGCTGATTGCCTGCTGTCCCGGCGGCAGTTCGTCCAACGTGTTCTCGATGCTTGCCAAGGGTGATGTCGCCCTGTCGGTGTCGTTGACGGCGTGCAGCAGCATCATCACGCTGGTGACCGTGCCGCTCATCATGGAATGGGTGACCCTGGCTGCCGGCAGTGCCGTCGATGTGCACCTGCCCGTTGGCAAGCTGCTGATGCAGAACATTGTGCTGATGTTCCTGCCCATCGTGGTGGGTATCGCTGTGAAAAAGAAATGGGCAAAGGCTGCTGAAAAGATGCACAACCTGTTGTCGCGCATTGCCTTCCCTGCCCTGATTTTCCTGGCTACAGTATTCTTTATCCAGAACCGTGCTGCCATCATCGACAGCTTCGGGCAGCTGGGCCTCTCGGTGAGCGTGCTCATCCTGCTCGCCATGGGCAGCGGTGCCCTGTTGTGCCGTGCCATGCGCCTGACGGGCATGGAGCGCCGCACGATTGTCATCGAGGTGGGTATGCAGAATGCGGCCCAGGCCATCGCCATCGCAAGCAGCCCGCTGGTGTTCAACAACGACGTGATTGCCATACCCGCTATCATCTATGCCCTGATGATGAACGTCATCCTCATCACCTACGTCGCCATCATCAAAAAGCGGTAAACGTATAACAAAAAGAAAACAAAAAACACAAGCGGTTACTTGTTGCGGATGTAGAGGAAATAGTGTCGGGATTCGTCCTCAAACCTGCCGCCACCACTTTTCTTCAGGTACCATGCCGACTCGTTGTCCCATGTGTCGGCGGCGCGTTCGGTGTCCCCTACCGTGATTGTTTTGATGTATTTCCATAGGGGGACGATTCTTTCCTCACGATACAGGCCATCCCAATCGTTGTGAACCCGAAGCGCCTGTTTGGGTTTCAAGACGGCCACTGTAATGCTGTCGTTCTCGCCGTATCGCACAATAACACTGTCGCCCTCCTCGATAACATATCCCTGATAGTCCGAGGTCAGGATTTCCTTATACATGGACACAGTAACGGTGTCCTCGGTCAGGTTGAGCACCGTATAGTCCACCGACGACACAGGGTTGCACGACACTAAGGCGGTAATGACTGCGAAAAGCGACAGCCACATGGAGGATATGGTAATTCTTCTCATTGTCAATAAAACGGCATTGCAGGGTGTTATATTACATCAATGAGGGCAAAATTCACGGATGAGCGGGATGTACAAGCCAAAGGCCTGCATTACATGAACCGGCGGGCGAATGGTGAGGGGGCGTTTTTTTCGTTAATAAAACTTATTGTTAGGCGCTGTGGCATGGAGTTTGCGGGATTTTTTGTAATTTTGCAAGTTAAAATGCAGAATTTACCAGAAATATGTCCCAAGACAAGGAGAATCAAATGATAGAAGAGCCCGCCGTGGATGCGGGACAACCCGTTGCGAGCGACTTTGGCGGCTATGACCGCCTGGTGACGCTCTCACCGCGTGAGCACATCCGCCAGCGCCCCGGCATGTACATCGGCAAGCTGGGCGACGGCTCGCAGAACGATGACGGCGTCTATGTCCTCATCAAGGAGGTCATCGACAACAGTATCGACGAGTTCAACACCGGCTACGCCAAGCCGACCATCGACATCGACGTGGTGGACGGAGCCGTGACCATCCGCGACTACGGCCGCGGCATCCCCCTGGACCAGGTCAAGGCGGCCTCGTCCAAGATGAACACCGGTGCCAAGTATGACACGCAGACCTATAAACGGTCGGTGGGTCTGAACGGTGTGGGCATCAAGGCTGTGAATGCCCTGTCCACCGAGTTCTACATCCGCAGCGTGCGCGACGGCCAGTGCTCGTCGGTGCTCTATAACGAGGGCGTTGCCAAGGAGGAGAGTGGCATCATCGCTGCCAACGAGGGTGAGGAAAACGGCACGCTGGTGCGTTTCAAACCCGATAGCAGCATCTTCAAGAACTACGAGTTCCGCGAGGACATCATCGAGCAGATGATCAAGAACTACTCGTACCTGAACACGGGCTTGACGCTCACGTTCAACGGCAAGAAGTACCACTCGCGCAACGGCTTGAGCGACCTGGTGAAGGAGAACATGACCAACGACCCGCTGTACCCGCTCATGCACTTCACGGGCGACGACATCGAGGTGGTCATCACCCACGCCGCACAGTTGGGCGAGGAGTTCTACTCGTTTGTCAACGGCCAGCACACCACCCAGGGCGGCACGCACCAGAGTGCCTTCCGCGAGGCCTTGTCGAGGACTATCAAGGAATTCTACGGCAAGAACTTCGAGTACAGTGACATCCGCAACGGCATCGTTGCCGCCATCAGCATCAAGGTCGAGGAACCCGTGTTCGAGTCCCAGACCAAAATCAAGCTGGGCAGCAGCATCATGTGGAAGGACGGCCCCACTATCTACAAGTACATCAACGACTTCATCAAGAAGGAGCTGGACGACTACCTGCACAAGGCGCCCGAGACCGCCGAGGTACTGCTGAAGAAAATCCAGGACAACGAGCGCGAGCGCAAAGCCATCGCCGGCGTGAGCAAGCAGGTGCGCGAGAACGTCAAGAAGGCTGCCTTGCACAACGACAAGCTGCGCGACTGCCGCGTCCACTTCAACGACTCGCGTGCACCCAAGGACAATGACCGCCGTGGCGAGAGCTCGATTTTCATCACCGAGGGTCTGAGTGCAAGCGGCTCGATTACCAAAATCCGCGACGTGGAGACCCAAGCGGTGTTCTCGCTGCGCGGCAAACCGCTTAACACCTACGGCCTTGACCCCAAGAAGGTCATCACCAATGCCGAATTTGCCATGCTGCAGTCGGCACTGAACATCGAGGACGGCATCGACGGCCTGCGCTACAACAAGGTCATCATCGCCACCGATGCCGATGTTGACGGCATGCACATCCGCCTGCTGCTGTTGACCTACTTCCTGCAGTTCTGCCCCGAGCTCATCAAGACGGGCCACCTGTACATCCTGCAGACACCGCTGTTCCGCGTGCTCAACAAGAAGGACGCCAAGCGCAAGAACCGCACCAGCAAGCGTGAGGCCAAGCCGCAGAAGGTGGAGACCTACTACTGCTACAGCGACGAGGAACGTTTGGCCGCCCTCGACAAGCTGGGCGAATATGCCGAGATTACGCGATTCAAAGGACTGGGAGAAATCTCGCCCGACGAGTTTCGTGACTTCATCGGCCCCGAGATGCGTCTGGACCGCGTGTCGCTGCGCAAGGAGGACTCCGTGAAGCAGATGCTCGCCTTCTTCATGGGCAAGAATACCATGGAACGCCAGAATTTCATTATTGACAACCTAGTGAACGAGGATGATGAAGACATCACAGTGCATTGACAACGAGGGAAAGCGCGTGGCGCTGTTCCCCGGGTCGTTTGACCCCTTTACCCGAGGTCACGAGAGCATCGTGCGGCGCGCGCTGCCGCTGTTTGACAAGTTTGTCATCGCCATCGGTGTGAATGCCGACAAGCGGTCATTCCTGACGACGGAGCAGCGCAAGGCTATGATAGAGCAGGTTTTCAAGGATGACCCTCGCATTGAGGTCATCTCCTATACGGGCATGACCATTGACGTGGCACAAGAAGTAGGCGCCCGGTTCATCGTGCGCGGTGTGCGCCTCATCCAGGACTTCGAGAACGAGAAGCACCTGGCCGAGGTGAACCGCGACCTGACCGGCATCGAGACCATTCTGCTCTATACTCTGCCCGAGTACAGCCACATCAGCAGCAGCATCGTGCGCGAGCTGTATCATTACGGTCAGGACGTGAGCCGCTACCTGCCCGAGGGAACGGAGTTAGTTAGGAGTTAGGAGATAGGAGTTAGGAGTTAATTGGAAATGAAGAAGATATTATTTGTTGCGGGGCTGTGCTTGGCGCTGTCATTGACCACTACGGCGCAGCGCTCGATGCCGCAAGGGATGCAGAAACTGTTGAATGCCGAGTATGCCATCACGACGCTGTATGTGGACTCGGTCAACGAGGACAAACTCATCGAGGAGGCCATCAAGGGGATGCTTGAGAGCCTGGACCCGCATTCATCCTATACCGACGCCAAGGAAACCAGGGAACTTGAGGAGCCGCTACAGGGCGAGTTCAGCGGCGTGGGCATCCAGTTCAACATGAACAAGGATACCCTGTACGTCATCCAGACCGTTCCCGGCGGCCCCAGCGAACGCGTGGGCGTGTTGGCGGGCGACCGCATCATCATGGTGAACGACTCGGTCATTGCGGGCGTGAAGATGAAGAACAGCGACATCCAGAAACGCCTGCGCGGCAAGAAGGGTACCCAAGTCACCATCAAGGTGAAACGTGCCGGTGTGCCTGACCTGATCACCTTCCGCATCACGCGCGACAACATCCCGCTGCACAGCATCGACGCCCAATACATGCTCGATGAGCACACGGGCTACCTGCGCATCTCCCGCTTTGGCGCCAAGACCCACGAGGAGATGATGGACGCCCTCAAGGAACTGAAGAAACAAGGCATGACGCAGCTCATCATGGACCTGAGCGACAACGGCGGCGGCTACCTGAATGCTGCCATCGACATGTGCAACGAGTTCCTGGAGCGCGGCCAGCTGATGGTCTATACCGAGGGCGACAACGCCCCGCGCAACGAAGCCACGGCCAACGGCTGGGGCGACTACAAGGACCTGCCCATGGTGGTGATGGTCAACCAGTATTCGGCATCGGCCGCCGAAATCTTTGCCGGCGCGATGCAGGATTGGGACCGCGCCCTGGTGGTGGGCCGCCGCACCTTCGGCAAGGGTCTGGTTCAGCGCCCCTTCAAGTTTGACGACGGGTCGATGATGCGTCTGACCGTTGCCCGCTACTACACCCCAAGCGGCCGTTGCATCCAGAAACCCTATAACCGTGGCGACAAGAAGGCCTACGAGAACGAACTGCTGGAGCGCTACAACGAGGGCGAATACTACAGCCTGGACAGCATCCAGTTCAACGACTCGCTGCGTTACACCACGCGCCTGAACGGCCGCACCATCTACGGCGGTGGCGGCGTGATGCCCGACGTGTTTGTGCCCGTCGACACCAGCGAGTACAGCACCTATTACCGCGACCTCACCGCCAAGGGCATCCTCAACCAGTATGCCATCAGGTATGTCGATAAGAACCGCAAGCAACTGCTGGGCCAGTACAAGACGGTGAAGGACTTTGACAACGGCTTTGCCGTGACCGATGCGATGATGCGCGACTTCATCGCCATGGGCGAGCAGGACAGCGTGAAATATGACGAGGAGAAGTACCGCACCAGCGAGCAGTTGCTCAAGGCCATCATCAAGGGACTGATTGCCCGTGACGTGTATGGCGACCAGAGTGCCTACAGCGTCATCATCAACCACCGCAACCGCGACCTGCAGGCTGCCATGGACCTGTTGAACGACCCTGAGCGCAGCCGTCGTCTGTTGCTCGAGGGCAATCCCGAATATGAGCGCCTGGTGAAGAAGCACGATAAGGAATAATTATCCACCATTTTCCCATGAGGAAAAACTGAGTTTACATTTTTACTAGCGACCGCAATAGGCATCGCCTACTGGAAACCATCAATTTGATTTTATTGATGGTTTTTTTTGTTGTTTTCCTCACGCAGATTCTATCTAAAAACATATATTTGTAGGCAAAATTCAAGTATTCATTATTTATTAATCGTGTTTTGTTTAAATTCTTAAATTTTTATTGTATGAAAAAATTAACATTATTCCTTTTGTTGGCTGCATTGGCCATCCCTATGATGAACGCTCAGTTTGCAGCCACCAAGGCACTTAGTCAGCGCGACCAGACCACACGCAACGCTGTGCTAAAAGGCCAACCCATGCAGATGATGGAATGGGGCGTTCGCCATGCCACTGCTACCCCTCAACTGAGGGCTGGTGGCAGCTACATGTGGGACTTTGAGTCCGATGAGAGCTTCGAAGGCTGGGGCGCATATCAAGCTTCCGACGATGGATATGGCTGGATGATTGATGACAGCGGTGTTGCCCACAGTGGTGACGTCTGCCTGGTGTCTTACAGCTACGTTTCGGGCGAAGGCGCTTATGACCCTGACAACTGGCTGATTTCGCCTACCGTACCCCTGAATGGCATCCTGTCGTTCTGGGCTTTGAACTACTCGAGCTACTTTGCTGACATGATTGCCGTTTATGTTTGCGTAGGCGAGCCTGAGTACCTGAGTGACTTTGTGCTGCTTGAAGATAACATTTATCCCCCCAGCTACGATTGGCAAGAGTACACCTATGACCTGAGCGAGTATGCCGGCCAGGAGGGTTGCATCGCCATCCGTCACTACAACAGCTACAACAATTACATGGTCTACATTGATGACGTCAGCATCCAGGGTCCCGCTGTTAGCGCTCCCACCGACCTGACTGCTGATCCAGATGTCACCACTGCCGACATTGCTTGGGTTGACACTGAGAATCCCGCTTGGAACCTGCGCTACAGGGAGGTTGTTCCCGGCATCGAGGAGAACCTGTTATGGGACTTCGAGGAGGACACCTTTGACAACACCGACATCTCACTGACCGGTGGCTGGACCAGCATCGATGCTGACGGCGACGGCAATGATTGGTATCACCTCTATGGCGTTTCCGGCCTGAAGGCTCACAGTGGCACTGGCCACGTTACCTCGGCAAGCTACATGAGCGGCGCCCTTGATCCCGACAACTGGCTGGTATCTCCCATGGTTAAGCTCGACGGCGAGCTCTCATTCTGGGCCGCATCACAGGATGGAAACTATCCTGAGACCTTCGCAGTATATGTTTCGACCGACATGCAGAACTGGGAAGCCCTGGAGGAAAACATCGAGGCTCCTGGTGAAATGACTGAGTTCACTTACGACCTGACTGGTTACGAGGGTGCTGAGGGCTACGTTGCTATCCGTCACTACAACTCTTATGACATGTTCCGTCTGAACATCGATGACATCGCTATCACCTACGTTAAGCCCGCCGAGTGGATCTATGTTGAGAACCTTGATGCTACCGAGTACACCATCGAGGGCCTGAATCCCGAGACCACCTACGAGGTACAGGTACAGGCTATGAATGACGGCGCTGCCAGCAACTGGACTGCCAGCACCGAGTTCACCACGCTCGAGGAGACCGAGATTCAGCAGACTGCTAATCCCGTTATCACTGGTGAGGACGGTGTTGATGGCAATCACGCTCACCTCGTGACCATCGAGGCTGAGGAAGGCGCTGACATCTACTACCGCTATCAGAAGGACGGCGGCGAGTGGACCGAGTGGATTCTCTATGATGACGTGATCAGCTTCACCGAGGATGGCGAGTATATCATCGAGGCCTATGCTATCGTTCCCGACTTCCTCCCGTCAGACGTTGAGGATTATGACTTCGAGATCACTCCGCGCACCGCTGTTAACGAGCAGGAGATGGCTCAGCCCAACGGCATGACCATCGTCGTAACGACCTACACCGACGGCACCACCACCGCTGTTAAGGTGATGAAGTAAACGATTAGCTATTAGCGATTAGCGACTAGCTATCAAATCTATCAGGCGACCCATAGTCGGGCCGCCTGATTTTTTTGCTGCATTTGCAGGAAACTAACATACAATACACCATATTTTTTTAATAAAAACATGAATTTTTCTTGCATAATCTGGTTATCTTGTCTATATTTGCAGTCTAGTATAGTATTAGATTTTTATTTTATGAGATTTTTTCTTGTCTAACTGACGAATTATAGCTATGTTTGCATTCCAAACCCGTTTATATTACCATTTTTAGTTATTTTGTTAAAATTTTTAAGCTTATGAAGAAATTTTTATTTGCTGTTATGATGGCCGTCTTGGCCATCCCGATGATGAATGCACAGCTTGATGCCACCAAGGCTGGTGCTATGCGTTCGATGGACCGCAGTGTTATCACCAAGTCCAACCCCATGAAGGCTACCCAGTGGGGCGTTCGTGAAACTGCTCAGATGAAGAGAGGCACAGTCATGTACCTCTGGAACTGGGATGAGGATGATAGCTATGAAGGCTGGGGCGCTTATGACGCTGACGGCGACGGCTACAGCTGGGGCTCCACTACCGATGAATCTTACAGCGGAAACTGGTGTCTGGTATCTGACAGCTACATCAGCGGTGGCGTTGGTGCTCTGGATCCTGAAAACTGGCTGATTTCGCCCGACATCAACCTGAACGGTACCCTGTCGATTTGGGCCATGAACTACAGCAGCTATTTTGCTGATAACTTCGTAGTTTACGTTTGCGTTGGCGAGCTGACCTCGATTGATGACTTTGTTGCCATTTCTGGTACTTGCACTCCCGGCACCAGCTGGCAAGAGTTCACCTTTGACCTGACTCAGTTCCAGGGCCAGGTAGGTTGCTTCGCCATCTGCCACCAGGACAGCTACAACATGTACCACCTGTACATCGACGACATCAGCATCTATCTTGATGAAGTCGTAGACGTTCCCGAGAACCTGACTGTTGCCACCGAGAATATCACTCCTACCACGGCCGAGGCGACTTGGGAGGACAACACCAACGCTGCTTGGAACCTGCGCTATCGTCCCGTTGTAGAGGGTACTGAATACAACCTGCTGTGGGACTTCGAGGAGAGCACCGATGACAACACGAACATCGAGCTGCCCGGCGGCTGGACCAGCATTGACGCCGATGGTGACGGCAACGACTGGTACCACCTGAACGGCTCCACCTACAACAACCACAGCGGAAGCGGTCATGTGACTTCGGCTAGCTATGCCGGTGGTGCTTTGTTCCCCGACAACTGGCTGGTATCACCCATGATTCAGCTTGACGGCACCCTGAAGTTCTGGGCTGCAGGCCAGGATCCCAGCTGGGCTTCTGAGGTATTCGGCGTATATGTTTCGACCGATGGTGAGAACTGGACTGCGCTGGAAGAAGGTCTTGTTGCTAATGCCGAAATGACCCAGTACACTTATGACCTGACCGAGTACCAAGGTGCTGAGGGTTATGTTGCCATCCGTCACTATGGCGTTACCGACATGTTCCGTCTGAACGTCGATGACATCGAGATCGTCTATGTTGAACAGCCCGAGTGGATTTATGTTGAGAACCTCAGCGAAACCGAGTACCTCATGGAGGGCCTGATTCCCGAAACCACTTACGAGGTACAGGTACAGGGTATCAACCCGAACGGCGTTGAGAGTGACTGGACCGAGAGCGCAATCTTCACCACTCCCGCCGAGGAGGTTGTTATTGAGCAGACCGCTATGCCCGAGATCGAGGTAACCGAGGGTGAGAATGGTGACCACACCATGTATGTTGAAATCACTGCCGAGGAAGGCGCTGTTATCCAATACCGCTACACCTTTGATGGCGAAACCACCGAGTGGGAGGTTTATGAAGGCAAACTGGCCTTCACCGAAGACGGCGAGTATGTGATCGAAGCTCGTGCTATCGCTCCCGAGAAGACCATGTCGGAGATTGCCGAGGAGGAATTCGAGATCACTCCGCGCAGGAGATGGCTCAGCCCAACGGCATGACCATCGTCGTAACGACCTACACCGACGGCACCACCACCGCTGTTAAGGTGATGAAGTAAACGATTAGCTATCAGCTATTAGCGACTAGCTATCAAATCTATCAGGCGACCCATAGTCGGGCCGCCTGATTTTTTTGCTGCATTTGCAGGAATTCACACACGAAAATTCCTTATTTTTTTAATAAAAACATCGAAAAAAACCTTGGCGTTATCTTGCATAATATGGTTATCTTGTCTATTTTTGCAATCAAATACGATATTAGATTTTTATTCATTTAATTAATTAACTTTTTAAGCGTATGAAGAAATTTTTATTTAGTGTTTTGATGGCCGCTCTGGCCATCCCCATGACGCAGGCCATTGAGAAGACCGGTCTGCCTCTAATGTTAACTCGTGGCCACGGCCAGGTTGCAAGCGTTCAAATCAAGTCCTCGGACTTTAGCAAGATTGGCAAGTACATGTCGATGACCAAGGGTGAGAACGCCGTGACTTGGGACTTTGAGGACGAAGCCCAGATGGATAACTGGATGGCTCTCGACAACGACGGTGACGGCTACAACTGGTACCAGCACATCAATACCGGCAGCGGTAACCTCACCACCCACGGCGGTGACGGTGTTATTGCCTCTGAGAGCTATCACAACAACGACGACGGCACTCAAGGCGGTACTGCTCTTACGCCCGACAACTGGCTGATTACGCCTGTTGTGAACCTGGGTGGCACCCTGACGTTGTGGGCTTGTGGCCAGGATCCCAGCTATGCCGAAGAGGTATTCGCTATTTATGTTTGCGTTGGCACTCCGACCAGCATGGATGCCTTTGAGAAGGTAGGTGTTGACGTGACCACCACCGGCGAAATGACCGAGTACAAGTTTGACCTGAGCGCCTATGCCGGTCAGGAGGGTTGCATCGCCATCCGCCACTACAACGTGACGGACAAATTCATCCTGGTTGTCGATGACATCACCATCGATCCCGACGAGGTATATGTTCCCGATCCCACGACTCCCGAGGAGCTGACTGCCTATCCCGGCGATGTCTATGCTGACGTAGAATGGACCGACACCGACGACGCTGCATGGAACCTGCGCTACAGGGTTTACGATCCCAATACAACAAGTACCATCCACTGGAGTGCCGAGGCCGATGAGAGCCTGGACGACTGGATGATCTGGGACGCTGACGGTGACGGCAACAGCTGGGGTATTACCACCCTGGGTGAGAGTGCTCCTGATGGCACAAGAGTATTCTACTCGGCAAGCGTCGGTAATGACGGTGCCCTCAATCCTGACGAATACCTGATCACTCCCGAGGTTGAGATCAAGGAAGGCGGCATGCTGACTTTCTGGGCCGGTACCTACTACTTCCCTGAGAACTTTGCCGTTTACCTGATTCCCGATGTGGATAACACTGAGAGCTGGGTTGAGATTATGGGCGAGACCGAAGCTGTGGATGGCTATTACCAGGGCGCTGGTCAATACTACACCATTGACTTGACTCCGTATGCCAACTTGAGGGGTAATGCCCGCTTTGCTTTCCGCCACTTTGACAGTGAAGACCAGTACTACTTCTTCCTGGATGACATCAGCGTTGTAATTCCCGGCAATCCCGAGGGCGAGTGGACCTATGTTAACGGCCTTGACGAGCCTTTCTATACCATCGAGGGTCTGACTCCCGAGACCACCTACGAGGTACAGGTACAGGCTTATAACGAAGAGAAGGAGAGTGACTGGACCGAGAGCACCATCTTCACCACCACGCGTGAGATTACCCCCGCTCCCGAGTACGACATCACCACCGGCAAGTACAACGAGAAGTATGTTGAGATCACCTGCGTGGATGAGGATGCAGTTATCTACTATCGCGTTCAGTTCGAGAATGGCACCTGGAGCGATTGGGCTGTATATGATGGCAAGATGATGTTCACGGAGAATGGCCACTACAACATCGAGGCTTACGCTACTAGCCCCGAGAAGGAGAATTCCGGCATCGTTCCCGAGGAGTTCATCGTATCGGACTGCACCGCAGTAAGCGAGCTCAATGGCCAGAAGGCTGTTGCCGGCGTACGCTACTTCAACGCTATGGGTCAGGAGATGGCTCAGCCCAACGGCATGACCATCGTCGTTACCACCTACACCGACGGCACCAAGGTTGCCAACAAGGTGATGAAGTAATTATGCTTTTAGTAAGCTATTAGGCTTTAGGCTTTTAGCTTTTAGAAAAAAGTCAGGCGGACCGAAATCGGTTCGCCTGATTTTTTGTTGCAGTGACATGGCGTCATGCCAGGGGAGGAGGAGTATCATGAGGGGGATTGCCGGGCAGCGGCGGGGGCAATGGTGCCCCAGGGCCGTTGTTGATGGGCGGGGGTGTCATGCGCTTGCGGTCCTGTTGGGTCAAGTCGTCAATGCGTTGGTTGGTGCTCTTGTAGAGATAATAAATCAGGAGCACGAACAGGATGTTGACCACTACCGACAAAGCCGGCAGTACGCCCTCGCTGAAGGCCAGTGCGTCCCACGTCCAGTGGATGATGACGGGCACCGCCAGGATGCAGCAGGCAGTGACACGGCTGCGGTCGCCAAAGTGGCGCTTGCTGTAGAAGTAACCCATCGCACAGGCCATCGCAAAGTGGGCAGGCACTGCGGTGAGTCCCCTGATGGCGCCCGTGAGCGCCCAGTTATCGCTCTGCAGCAGGTAGAGGACATTCTCGGCTGCCGCAAAGCCCAGGCCGACGCAGGCGGCATAGACGATGCCATCAAGGTACTCGTCATAGTGCTGGTTCCTGCGCAAGAAGAGCCACAGCATGGCGAGCTTGGCAAGTTCCTCGGGTATCGCCGCTGCCAGCAACGCCGTTGACACCGCTCCAGCAAAGGTTTCCAGGTTATAGACCATAAGGCCGAGCGCATTCATGACGCCCACGATAAGGACCGAAACGAACGTGGAGCCCACACCATAAAAGAATGCCAACAACAGCTGCTTCAAGGGCTCGGGACGTGCCGAGTCCTTCCTGTAAATCCACCACCCCAGGATGACTGCAGGCAACAAAGCGGTTATAATGATAAGTAGCATAAGTCAGAAATATAACGGGTTGAATTTTGACTAAAATGCACCCGATAATGCCGTGGAGAAGCAGTTATCGGGTGCAATGTGATTAAATGTCGCCAATTAGAGGGCCAGACGCAGACCGAGCGAGTAGCTGCGGCTGCCGACCGACTCGTAGTTGCGGCAGTTCACGCGGCTGTCAAGTTCGTTGCTGTACCAGCTGCCGCCACGGGTTACACGGCGCAAACCGGTTTCGGGACCCTGAGGATCGGTCTGGGGCTCATCACTGTAAGCGCCATACCAGTCGTTGACCCACTCATAGACGTTACCACACATGTCATAGAGGCCCAGCTCGTTGGCATACTTCGTGGCCACGGGATGCGTGCCATAATCGGGGCTATCTGCGCCCAAGCCATAGCTGTTGCCATAGTACCATGCCACCTCATCGAGGTTGTTGCTGCCGGCATAGGTCTTACCTGCCGACTTGATACCGCCACGGGCTGCAAATTCCCACTCGGCCTCGGTGGGCAGACGGAACTGCTTGCCGGTGATGGCGTTGAGGCGTGCAATGAACTCCTGGCAATCCTCCCAGCTCACCTGCTCAACAGGACGCTGCAGGTCGCCGGTGAAACCACTGGGATTGCTGCCCATGACAGCCTGCCAGAGCTCCTGGGTCACCTCGGTCTGGCCGATGCTGTAGGGCGAGAGGGTCACCTCGTGTGCGGGAGCCTCGTCGAAGTTGGCATCGCCAGCCATTGCAGTCTCCATGTCAGAGCCCATGGCGAAGGTGCCACCGTCAACCGAAATCATCCTGAACGAAACACCGTTAACGGTGAACATACCGGGAATGGTGTTGTAGTTCTCCATGCGCTCGATGAAGGAGTTGGCAGCAGCCTGGAGGTCTTCAAAGTCCTCGCCCACTACCGTGCTGCAATCGAGCAGCAGCATCACCAGTGCGCTCGAGTAGGTGCTCTCGATGTCGGGCAGACGCGAAGCCTGGAACTCGGTGCTGGGCTGCCAGGTGTTCTGGCCCTCGACCAAATACCATTCCTGGATGTTCTTTTTGTCGATGCGCTCCTCGTTGTCGAGCTGGATGCCGGGGAAGACCATCGTGACGAACATACCGTCAACACTCGATGCGGTCACCTTGTTGCCGGCGGTGCAGGTCAGGCCGTGATAGGTGATGTCGGTGAGGGTCCTGTTCTTGAGCGAGAAGGTGCCCTCGATATAGACCTGGGAGTTGTCGACCGTTGCACCATCCACCTCGTCAAGGGTGAAACGGATGCGGGTGCCCGTTCCCACACCGGGGAAGACGAGCGTGAGCGTCTCGGACATGTTGCGGCGCACCAGGTCATCGGCGATGGACTGGAAGCGGGTGTTCACCTCGGCCATGTTGTTCACTACCATTGCCTTGTCAGCGTCACTGGACAGGGCTTCGAGGTTGGCCAGGAACTGCGTCTCGTCCTTGACGTTATCGCTGAGCAGGCCAACGGTGTAAGCCTTGATGGCACGGCCATAGACGCGCTGGTCGAGGATGCGCTCATGCAGAGCCTGGGCATACTCGGCCTCGGTGTCATACAGGTCGGTCATCATCAGCGAACCCTGGTCAAGACCTCCGGTAAAGGTGACGATGGCCACATTCTGCAGATTCTCGGGGCAGATGGCCTTTCCGAGGTCATTAAGCGCCTTATTTACCGAGTGATAGAGCAATCTTCCGGGCTGCGTGTCCAAATCGTTAACGAAGGAGGTGAATTCGCCAACCGATGCCGAGTCAAGCAGGGCAATGGGTTTGATGGTAAGCAACTGGTTGTAACCCAGAACACCCATGTACATGCCAGTGTCGGCAACAGGGGTTTCAGGACCGTTGAGGATGATGTTCACCAGCATGTTGATGTCGGCTACAGTGACCGATCCGTCATTGTTGACATCACTGGCAGGGTTCCACTTGCCACCGAGGATATCGCCGACAACCACGTTCACGTCGGCAATGGTGACCATACCGTCACCATTCACATCCCCGATGATGTTACTAGCATACTGACGCGGACCAGCCAACGCCGTCATTGTTGATAAGACAATCAACGAGAAAAGTGTAGTTAATCTCATGTTAATCAATATTTAGTTAATTCTGTAATCAAAACAGGAACAGTTACCGCACGTTCCATTGTAGGGAAAAATATCAACCCACAAAATTACACTATATTTGTCCAATTACAACAACTTTATGATGAATAGTTATTAACAATTTTACTCTTTTGGCAATTTTTTGATGTAACTTTGCCGCCGAATTTATCCGAAACGGGTAAGAAGATAGAAGAAAATGGTATCGATTGTACATCTCATCGGGGTAACGCTGACCATCGCACTGCTATTGGTTGTCAGCTGGCTGTCAGGTCGCAAAGTCAAGGACGCGCACAGCTTCAGCATCGGCGGCAAGAGCGGCAGCTGGATGGTGTGCGGCGCCATGCTGGGCACACTGGCTGGCGGCCAGAGCACCATCGGCACTGCACAGCTGGCATTCCATTTCGGCGTGTCGGCATGGTGGTTCACCATCGGGGCTGGTCTGGGCGCGCTGGTTCTGGGCTTGTTCTATGCGGGGCCTTTGCGCCGCAGCGGGTGCTCGACGCTGCTCGAGATTGTCAGTCGTGAATATGGCCGCAAGGCCGAAACCGTGGGGTCGATACTGTTCCTCATCGGCATCTTTATCAGCATCATGTCGCAGGTGCTGTCGTCGTCGGCGATGATTGGCAGCCTGTTCGGGATGTCCACGCTGTGGGCCTCCATCACGGGCGCCGTGCTCATCCTGTTGATGGTGCTGTTTGGCGGCATACGCAGCGCAGGCGCTGGGGGCATCGTCAAACTGGTGCTGCTGTACCTGTGCTCGCTGGCAGCGGGCATCGTGGTGTGGCACGTCGCGGGCGGCCTGTCGGGGCTGCGCGACGGTGTGGATACCGTCTATCACTCCCCTGCCCTTGCCCAGTTCAACGGCCTCACCGATATCGAGAGCATCCATCACCGCTACGGCAGTCCGCTGGCACGCGGGGCCTTCAAGGACCTGGGCGGCTGTCTGTCGCTCGTGCTGGGCGTGGTGTGCACCCAGAGCTATGCCCAGTGCATCTGGTCGGCTGCCAGCACCCCCAAGGCACGCCGCGGCGCCCTGCTGTGTGCCCTGTTCATGCCCATCATCGGTGCCGCCTGCACCCTCGTGGGCATCTACATGCGCGGCCACTATGTCACTGCCGACGAGCTCAGGGCACTGCAAGCCGCAGGAGAAACCCTCCCTGACGGACTTGGTGTCATCGAGAACTCGGCACAAGCCTTTCCCGCCTTTATCCTGCAGCACCTGCCCGCCTGGCTTGGCGGCCTGATGCTGGGAACGATGCTCATCAACATCCTGGGGTGTGGCAGCGGCCTGTCGCTGGGCGCCTCGACCATCCTGGTGCGCGACGTCTATGGCAATTTCAAGCGGCGAATGGGCATGACCGCATCGCCGCTGTCACAGCTTGCACAGACGCGCCTGTCCATCGTGGGCATCCTCGCCATGGCGGTTATCGCCACACTGCTGTTCCGCAGCACCTTCATCAACGACCTGGGCTTCCTGTCGCTGGGTCTGCGTGCCGTCGCCATCCTGTTCCCGCTGTGTTTCGCCCTGTGGTGCCCCGGCCGTTTCCAGCCGAGCCGTGTGCTGCTGTCAATGCCCATCGGCGTCGGCGCCATGCTGCTGGCCAAATTCACTTCCCTGCCCGGTGACGCGGTCTATTACGGCCTCGCCGCCTCCCTGCTCACCATCCTTTCCCACAACACCACCCCACACCCCATGCTAAGCCGCAAAGGCGCTAAGTTTTTTTTAACGACAAGAAAAACAAAAAAATACAATCTATAAATCCCGATGGACCATTTCCTCTGAGATTAGCATGGGGTTTTGCGTTAAATTTTGCGAAATAATTGGGGTTTTTGGGTTTGGGTTTGGCAGTGTCGTGGAAAATGTCTAATTTTGCAGGCTAATTGCGAAAAAACGGTTCGATGATCAAGAAATTGACGATAATATTGGCTCTGGCCTGCGTGATGGCGAGCTGCGGCGAGTATAACAAGGTGCTGAAGAGCAGTGACCTTGAATACAAGTATGCCTACGCCAAGAAGGCCTTTGAGAACAAACGTTACGCTCAGGCTACTACCATCCTGACCGAGCTGGTTCCCATCTTCCGCGGCACCCCTAACGCCGAGGAGTCGCTCTACCTGTTGGGACTGAGCCACTATGAGAACAAGGACTACATCAGCGCCGGTTCCTATTTCAAGCAGTATTACCAGCGTTATCCGCGCGGCCAGTACGCCGAGTTGGCAAGATTCTATGGGGGCTACGGCTTCTATCTGGATTCGCCCGATTCCCAGCTGGACCAGACCGAGACCATCCGCGCCATGGAAGAGCTGCAGGCCTTCCTGGACTATTTCCCGTCGAGCGACAAGGCATCACAGGCCCAAAGCGCCCTGTTTGAGTTACAGGACAAACTGGTGCTCAAGGAATTGCAGAATGCCACGCTGTACTATAACCTGGGCAACTATATGGGCAACAACTACGAGAGCGCTGTCATCACTGCCCAGAACGCCATCAAGGCTTACCCTTACAGCAAGTATAAAGAGGAACTGGAGATGCTGGTGCTCAAGGCCCGCTTCAAAGAGGCCAGCGAGAGCGTTCCCGAGAAGAAGGTAGAACGTTTCCGCACCGTCATCGACGAGTATTACTCGTTCATCAACGACTACCCTGACAGCAAGATGCGCAAGGAGGCCGACAACATCTTCAAGATTGCCAACCGCCACGTCAACGGCAATTGACCCGTCAAGCGAAAACAACAACACATTATAAATTAATTCAAGTCACAAAAACATGGATTACAAGAAGACTAACGCGCCACTCACCACTACCGTTCATGACATCATCGAGATGGCAGAACCCACGGGCAACATCTATGAGACCGTCTGCATCATCAGCAAACGTGCCAACCAGATTGCCGCCGAGATGAAGTCGGACCTTGAGAAGAAGCTTCAGGAGTTTGCCACCCTGAACGACAACCTTGAGGAAATCAGCGAGAACCGTGAGCAGATAGAAATCTCGAAGTATTACGAGAAACTGCCCAAGCCCACGCTGATAGCGACCCAAGAATATCTGGAAGACAAACTCGCCTACCGCAACCTGGCGAAAGAAAAAGAGGAATTTTGATAAGTTAACGGCGCCCAAGTGGGGCGCCGTTAACTGTGGAGGCAAAAACGGCACCTTATTGGTGCCGTTTTTTTTGTGGAAAGGTTAAGGTGTCGTTGCGCTGTAGCGCAACGACTGTGGAGAAGAAATAACCTTCCTTTTTTACTGCTTGGACAAGAATGATTTGTGCAGACCATTAAGCATTCGGGATGTTGCAAAAATCATGGGTTTAACTTGATTTAGGTCCTCTTCTGTAATATACATGAGATCTAATGCTATTTGCAACTGGCAGTAGGTTTCCATCAAGGACCCATAAGATATTTCAAGAAAATGTGTAGTTTCCTTTGGTGACAGCCTGCCCACACCTTCAGCGATGTTCGATGGGATTGAAATCGCAG
The DNA here is from genome assembly GCA_902782465.1 of uncultured Bacteroidales bacterium. Taxonomy (GTDB): domain Bacteria; phylum Bacteroidota; class Bacteroidia; order Bacteroidales; family Muribaculaceae; genus Sodaliphilus. The sequence continues at coordinate 53,248 of CACZNH010000020.1, read as the reverse complement.
CGCGTCGCAGCTGGCTGCAAAGCGCAAAACGCTCTTCTGAAGGAAATTTCATGCTGAGTTTGTAGATTTCCTTCACCAACTGGCGGGCTTGCTTAAAGACCTCAAGCCGTTCAAAATGATATATCATGTCCATATTCTAAATTTTTATCTTGTGTTTAAAACTATATTTACTGTCACATAATTATTCTTCTCCACAGTTTTTATTGCGATGCAATAAAAAACTCCTCCACCTTTCCACAATTTTTCATTTTGACAATGAAAAATTCCTCCACTGTTTCAAATTTACTCGAGTCGCGCAGCGGCGAGAGTGAAGAGTGAAACCTTCACATTAGGGATGCTTTTCAGCAGGATGGCGCAGACGGTGAGGGTGGAACCGGTCGTCACGACGTCATCGACAAGGAGGATGTGTTTGCCGGCCAACTGGTCGGCGTCTTTTTTCAGGACGTAGTTGTCCTGGATGTTTTGCCAGCGTTCAAGGGCGCCTTTATGGGTCTGAGTGGTATGTGGACGTACGGCTTTTAAGGCTTCTACATATGGTATGTTCAGGCTATCGGCGATGCCGCAGGCGAGGTATTTGCTCTGGTTGTAGCCACGGTGGGCAAGACGGCTGCGATGCAGGGGGACGGCGGTGACCACATCGATGCCGTCAAAGAAATGGCTAGCGGCCATGTCTTGCACCGCGCGAGAGGTGAGCCAGCGCCCCATGGTGGGGATACCATGGTACTTGATGTCGTGAAGGATAGATGCGTAGGGCGAGCCTTTCTCGTAGAAGAAGTAGGCCGTGGCTCGTTCGATGGGCACCTTGCCGGCAAAGTGCTGCTCCATGCTGTTGAACGGCACCTCTTCATAGCGCGTACGCGGCAATCCTGCCAGGCACTTGCGGCACAGCCATGCCTCGTCGCCGTCAAGCGTTTGCCCGCACACCGGACAGATGCGCGGCAAGACCACGTCGGTGGCAGCCCCCAGCCATTGTCTAATCGTCTTCCACATCAATCCGGGTCACTTGTTTGACACATTCTCCCGCTATTGACGCCTCGAAGCCCCTGGATGCGGCAAACCGCATCATCGCCGCCCATGCTGCACGGGGTTCGCGGTCCTTGACGGTACGCCACTTGGCTTGGAGCAGTTCCGCCAACCGTTCGCGGTAGCGTTCCTCGTCGATGGCAGTCATCGCCTCGTCGATGGCATCGCTGGGGATGCCCTTCGTGCGAAGCTGGTGTGCGATTTTGATGCGCCCCCAACCATTGAAGGCAAAGCGGTCCTTGACAAAGGCCCTGGCATAACGGCTGTCATCAATAAATCCCTGTTCCACCAGCTGCTGCAGGACGTGAGCTGCATCATTGCTGCACAGTCCCCACTTGAGCAGTTTCTCGCGGATGTCACCCGAGGACTGCTCGCTGCGGGCACACAAGGCCGCGGCACGGTTGAGTGCTTGACTGGCCGTGAGCGGCTGTTTGGGTTTATTCATGTGATTGTATCAGATTATCGTTCTCGCCGTCAATAAACGCCTTAAGTTCATCCAATCGTTGAAGCGCCTCTTCCCTGCCCTGCTGATAGACGCGGTTCATTTCCTTGGGGTCATGGGTCGTACGGCTGATGTCCAGCGGCTTGGCAGGTCTGAATACAAAGGCGCGTCCCGCGCGTTCCTGCTCTCGCACGAACTGCAGTTGCCGATTGTAATGTGCCGGGCGGTGCTGCAAGGCCTCGATGACCTTGGGCCACTTGCGCAGCAGTGGCTTCATCAGCCACATCCCATGCTCTGCGGTCTTGCGGAAGCCCTCCTCGCGCGTGAGTATGACCACGTTGCGCTCATATCCCTTGTTGATCATGAATTCCAGGGGTATGCTGTCAGCGAGTCCACCGTCGAGCAAGAGGCGTCCTCCCACTTCAACAGGCTGCGCCACGACCGGCATCGATGCCGATGCACGTATCCACTCAAAGAAGTCACGGTCCACCTTGTCAAGGCGCTGATAGACGGCCTCGCCCGTGTTGACGTCAAAGCACACGGCATAACACTCCATGGGCGAGTCGTCAAACACGTTGAAGTCGAACACGTCATAGTGGGTCGGCACCAGTTTGTAGGCAAAGTAGGCATTGTAGTAATTGCCTGTTTTCAACAGTGAGCGGATGCCGCTGTAACGCTTGTCGTGGGCAAAACGCACATTGTAGCGCAATGCCCTGCCCACCTGCCGCGACTTGTAGTTGCAGCCAAAGGCAATGCCCGCCGACACGCCAACCATGCCGTCGAGATTTATTTTTTTCTCGATGAGGACATCCAAGATGCCGCTGGTGTACATGCCACGCATGCCGCCGCCCTCGAGTACAAGTCCAATCCTTGAATTAGCCATATTCAGTGAATAAAACGAAAAAAGTTTGGCAAATATAGGGATTTTTTAAGAAAAAGACGTATATTTGTGGAGAATAATTCACATACACATAACCACTAAATCAACCGAAGCATGAAAAATCTATTTCTCATAGCATTTTGCGCCATGATGCTGTCATGGCCGTTAGATACCTCGGCTTCGAATATTGCCGGGGATGTAGATGGGGACGGGAAAGTCGGCATCTCTGATATCACCACGATAATTGACTGCCTGTTAAGTAGTTATGAAACGGCAGCTGACATGGTTTGTGACGTGGACGGTGACGGATTCGTGACCATATCGGACGTGACGGCCCTCATCGACTTGCTGATGATGCCATCGACGCCTCAGGACCAAGACGTGGCCTTCACCATCAACGGCGTGGACATCAAGATGGTGTTTGTCAAAGGCGGCACCTTCAAGATGGGCTGCACACCCGACCAATGGCCCGACGTATTCCGCAACGAGGGTCCTGTCCACGAGGTGACAGTGTGGAGCTACTACATCTGTGAAACTGAAGTCACACAGGAGTTGTGGCAAGCGGTCATGGGCACAAATCCCAGCAAATTCACAGGCGACCCGAAACGGCCCGTCGAGATGGTGTCGATGTTTGACTGCGCACGGTTCGTGGACAAGCTGTCTGAAATCACGGGCAAGTCGTTCCGTCTGCCCACCGAGGCCGAATGGGAGTTTGCCGCTCGTGGCGGCACCAAGAGCCGTGCTTATAAATACTCGGGCAGCAACATCGTTGATGACGTCGCCTGGTATATCGACAACAGCGGCGAGACCACCCATGCCGTCGCCAGCAAAATGCCCAACGAGCTAGGAATCTATGACATGAGCGGAAACGTGTGCGAGTGGTGCCAGGACTGGTACTCGGGCTATCTCGAGGGGGCGTTTATCAATCCCGTCGGCCCTGAATCAGGCTATGACAACGTCTATCGCAGCGGTGCCTGGAGTTTCTATGCAAGTCAGTGCCGCAACGCCTTCCGCCTGATGGCCGACCCGCTGGCTAAAGAAGACTATCTAGGCTTCAGGGTCGCCATGAACTATTAGTCGAAAACAGTGGGTTACAGCGGTGAAGTAGCCGCTTTAACAAGTTTTTTGGTTTTTTCTTGCCAAGAAATGGCGAGAAACGCAAGATTTTTGCTAATTTCGCCCGACTTTTTTACCATTAATATCCACAAATGAAGAAATTAGACACCCTTCTTGCCGAAAAACTGATGCAAATCAGTGCCATCAAGTTACAACCTGACAGCCCCTTCTCGTGGGCAACCGGTTGGAACTCGCCGATATATACCGACTTGAGAATGGCTCTTTCCTCTCCCGAGGTGCGCAACCTCATCAAGGTGGAAATGGCCAGGCTCATCATGGAGAACTTTGGCGATGCACAGGTCATCGCCGCCATCGCCACCGGTGCCATCGCACATGGCGCCCTTGTCGCCGACTCACTGGCGCTGCCGATGGTGTATGTGCGTTCCAAGCCCAAGGACCACGGCCTTGAGAACCTCATCGAGGGCGATATCAAGCCGGGGCAAAAGGTGGTGCTCATCGAGGACCAGCTGTCCACGGGCAACAACTGCATGAAGTGCCTGAACACCGTGCGCGATGCGGGCGGTGAGGTGTTGGGTGCCATCGTCATCTTTGACTATCAGTTCTCCAGCGCTGCCAAGGCGCTGAAACGCGCCAAGCTGCCCATCATCACGCTCACCAACTTTGAGACAATGATTGATGTGGCCATGGACAGCGGCCAAATCACACAGGCTGATGCCGACACCCTGCAACAGTGGCACACCGACCCCGAGAACTGGGCTCCAGCCGGCTTTGATTCAGTAGATTAACTGCCTATTATCGTCTACTAACTGTTAACTATTAACCGTTAACTCAAAATAATGGAATCATTCAAGAGCAATCCCCACATGATCGCGTGTGACGCGGCAACCATATACAGCAAGTTGACCAACCCCTCGTTGATCAAGAACCAAATCGAGGCCAATGCCGACCGCATCGACGACGAGGCACGCCAGCATCTGGACACCGTCAAGTTCAGCGAAGACTCCATTGCCATCCAGTCTCCCATGGGCGAGGTGACGCTGTCGCTGGACCACAACAACAGCATCGAGGGCGAGCGCGTGGTCTATACCGCGTCGTCGTCACCCGTGCCCATCAACATGGTCGTCAACCTGGAACCCCAGGAAGACCAGACGACGATGAGCACCGCCGAACTGCAGCTGGAACTGCCCTTCTTCCTGCGCAAGATGGTCGAGGGTCAACTCAAGGAAGGCGCCGAACGCTTCGGCCAACTGCTCGCCCGCATCCCCTTCGACAAACTCTGAAAAAGGAAGACCAATAAGTACAATCAATACTAAGCCATCCGGCTGGTTGTAGTTGGAAGACAAGAAAGACAAGAAGGACAATTCCATTAATGACGTTGTACGTTAATAGTTTGTCCTTCTTGTCTTTCTTGTCTTCTTGACTTTAGCCGTTGAGGAGGGTGTCGATGAGTTCGGTGATGTCAGCAATGCCGATGATGCCGTCGCCATCCACGTCGGCAGCTGGACAGGTCTCGATGCTGACATTACCGTTGAGCAGCATATCAATGAGGTCAGTAATATCAGCGATACCCACCACGCCGTCACCGTCCACATCACCCGTCACCGCAGGAATCGGCTCGATGTGCTGGAACCCGCGCCATACAGATGCCGTTTGATAGGCCTCAAGTGATGCCGCAGGCACATAGAGTGTTGCCTGGTCAAAAACTTCACTGTCAAAGTCAACGACAATTATTCTTTCGCCATTGACATACATTTGAAACCTATGGCATGTTGGAGGTGTTGTCGCCAGACAAGTCACATTAGTGATATTTGGACACTCCAAAAACGTGACACCCATTTCGGTAATGCCACTACCAATCGTCACACTTGTCAGTCCCGTACACCTATAGAACTGTTGAACATCGTAATAATCATTCGAAAACTCGAAATTAACCGAGTTGGGAATGGTAACGCTCGTCAGTCCTGTGCAACCAGCGAAGGCCATGTCGCCAATAGTTGTAAGAGAAGATGGCAAATCTATATTCGTCAGTCCTGTGCAACTCATAAAAGCGCCATCTCCAATAGTTGTTACTGAATTGCCAAAGGTCACCTTTGTCAAACCAGTACAACCGCCGAATGCGCCGTAAAAATCGTCACGGTCTCCGATGGCTGTAACAGAATTAGGTATATTGATCTCGGTCAATTCTGTACACCCTCTGAACGCACCGCCACCGATGGCTGTGACGGTATTGGGTATGATGGTATTCTTGCAGCCCACAATCAGCTTATTGGTGGCCGTTTCGATGATGGCATTACAGTTATCGCGGGAATCATAGACAGGATTGCCTTCTTCGACAATGATAGACGCCAGTGCGCTACAAGCAGCAAATGGATTATAATAGTAATAGCGATAAACCGTGTCAGTGCTGTGAGTCTCTTGATTGTATGAATAATCCAAATAAGTCTCAATACCGATGGAAGTGACAGTCTTGGGAATGAATATGCTTGTCAGGTTTCCACGGCCTTCAAATGCTTCTGGAGCTATGCTGGTGACGGACCGGGGAATGATTGTGCCTTGACATCCTACTATCAAAGTATTAGATTCAGTCTCAATGATTGCGTTACAGTTTTCACGGGAGTCATAGACGGAATTGTCGTCCGCCACAATTATGCTTCTCAATTCTGAGCAACCAGAAAACGCGTTTCCTCCGATACCAGCTAAAGAGTTACCGATAATGGCATCAGTCAATCCAGTGCAATCCTTAAAAGCCCAATATGCGATACTAGTAACAGAATTGGGGATGGTAAGGCTATTAATTCCACGACATCCCATAAACGCCGATTCTCCAATTGAATTAACGGAGTTGTGGAGAGTCACGCTCTTCAGTCCACTACAACCAATGAAAGCAAACCCGTTGATGGCGGTGGCTGAGTTAGGAATGACCAAATCCGTTATTTCCTGGCCATTGAGATAGAGGTGGTGCGCATAATAGAGCGGATTGGAAGTACCATCTCTATAATTCTCAGACATAGAAGAAGGATAATCAAATGAAATACTACACCATGCTTCGAGACTTGTAATATGGACTTTTGACAAGTTCTCACAACCTCTAAAAGCCCCACTAGAAATTTGAGTTACAGAACTAGGGATATTGATTTCTTCAATTCTCTTACAGTCGGCAAATGCCGCACCTCCAATGGATGTCACCGAGTTCCCAATAGTGACACCTGACATCGAGTAGCAATTCGCAAATGCGCCATCACCAATAGTGGTGACCGAATTGGGTATGTCGATGCTTCTGAGAGAATAGCATTCAAAGAATGCTTTGCTTCCTATTGTGGTAACACTATTACCGATTGATAACGTCGTAATGTAACAGCATGAGGCAAATGCTGCACCGCCGATAGTAATGACCGAATTGGGAATTTCAACGTTTGTCAGTCCATAACACTCTGCAAACGCTGAACTGCCTATGGTCGTGACTGAGTTGGAAATATTCATCCTTTCCAGGTAATAACATTGCTGAAATGCGCTACTGCCGATGGAAATGACCGAGTTGGGAATGTTTACCTCACATATCTTTGACTCCTTAACAAAGTTGTTGGGAAGCGATTGCACTTCGGGACCGATGGTCACCTGTTCGATATTTGTCGTGCCCATATTACCCATATCAGTACAATTAACGGCATTCCATGTCAATGAGGTGATATTGTCACAGCCTTTAAATGCATAGAAATAAGCAGCACCTTTCCTATATCTAAGTGTAGGAACAGATTTGCCGATAGTAACATTCTTTAGTCCAGTACAATTTACGAAAGCATACCGACCCACCGATTTCACACTATCCCCGATAACTACTCTTGTTATTTCACTTGTTGCAAACGCATTGTCGCCGATGGCAGTGACAGTGTAGGTTGTGTCGTTGTAGGTTACGGTCTCGGGGATGACAATGTCGCTTCCTTGACCACCTAGAACCGTTACCGTTGTATCGCTGGTGATATCGTAGAAAATGCCATCGACCTCGAAGCCGTGAGCGGTTGCTGGGAGCAGGAGGGCTAGCAGCAGTAGGGTTGTTTGGATGAATCGTTTCATATTTGTCAATGATTTTTGAGGTTACTGTTCTTGTGGCAAAATTAATGAAAAGTCTTCAATCTGATGTCATCCAACGCTGTTTTTTACAAGAAAACCTCACCAGAAGTCCTTAACGTTCCATGGTTCACTGAAAGACAGGTCGTGCTGCCGCACGAAAAATCATAACAAATCCATGACAAACCAAAACTAATAAATGATTTGTGTGAATTTGTTTTAGATTTGTTTTGATTTTCGGCCTTTAGGGCGCCCGTTTTCGAGATTAATGGGGTCGCCGCTGGCGACAGGCTGGCTTTTGGCTTCTCCGCCAGTGAATCATCTTTGCTCGCTAATGCTCGCTCAGCTGATTTACTGGCGGTTACCCAAAGGTCACCCTTCGGGTGAGACTGCCCTTACTCTTCAGTAGCCATTGGGGTGGTTTTTCGTTAATAATTTATAATGTGGAGCGGAATCGTTTGTTGCCGGGTTAGTTTATATTATCTTTGCCGAGCAAAAACATTTTTTAAGGATTAACCACAAAACTTTAGGATATATGAAACGTTATTTATCTTGTCTCGTTTTCTTGTTGCTGTTGTCGGCAGTGATGTCGCAGGTGTGGGCTTGGGGTATGCCCAAGCGTGAGTTCCGCTCGGCATGGGTCGCCACAGTGTGGTGTCTGGACTGGCCCTCGCAAGGTGCAGGTCCTGACAAACAGATGGCCGAAATGGACCGCCTGCTCGACTCTCTCAAGGCCAACAACTTCAACGCGGTAAATTTCCAGGTGCGCTCGATGTGCGACGCCATGTACCAGTCGAGTTATGAGCCGTGGTCGAGTTACCTGACCGGCACGCGCGGTGCTAACCCGGGATTTGACCCGCTGCAGTATGTTGTGGAGGGCTGCCACATGCGCGGCATGGAGTGCCATGCCTGGGTGAACCCCTACCGCTGGAGCACGGGAACGGACTGGAACACGCCCCAGGACCGCGAGCTCAAGGAGAACGGCTGGCTGCTGACTTACGGAACGACCATCATTTTGGACCCGGGCCAGCAACGCACCATCGACCGCATCGTGGCGGTGTGCAAGGAAATCATCACCAAATATGACGTGGACGGCATCCTGTATGACGACTATTTCTATCCCAGCGGCATCCCTGCCGATGCGAGCGCACAGGACTATGGCGAGTGGCAGGCCTCGGGGACTTCCCTCTCCTTTGGAGACTGGCGCCGCGACAACGTCAACCGCATGGTGCGTGCCGTCTATGACATGATTCAGCAGACCAGGCCCGAGGTGCGCTACGGCATCTCGCCCGCCGGTGTCGCCGCCAGCAGCCGGACGGTTGCCGACAAGTATGGCGTGGAGCCCTGTCCCACGGGCAGCGACTGGCAATACAACAGCATCTTCAGCGACCCGCTGGCATGGATCTCGTCGCAGAGCATCGACTACATCTCGCCGCAGGTGTATTGGCCCTTTGGCCACAGCACCAACGACTACGGCAAGATTTCCGGCTGGTGGGGACAGATTGCTGCCCACTTCGGCCGCCAGGTGTTTATCTCCTCGTCCATTTCGGGTTTGACGGGCTCCTCGACCGAGGTTCAGTACAAGGAGTATGCCGACGAGGTGGAGTTCAACCGCACCAGCTCGGTTGACGGCAACCCCGGAGCCATCTTCTACTCGTGCAAGTACCTGTATGCCATCAACCGCAACTCGCTAGCGCACTACCTCAAGAATACCGTGTTCAACAAGCCTGCCCTGCCGCCCGTCATGCCGTGGAAGGAGGGCTACAACCCCGGTGCGGTCAGGAATCTGGAACGCACGGGCAACAGCATCCGCTGGATTGGTTATGACAACGTGCGCTACACGGTCTATGCCTTCCCTAACACGATGAACACGACGACCTTTATCGGCCAAATCGACTACCTGTTGGGCATGAGCTACGAGACAACATTTGAGATTCCAGAACAGTACCAGCAGGGCTACCAGTTTGCGGTGTGCGTGCTCGACCGTGTGGGCAACGAGTGGGAACCCGCCTTCCTGAGCGTGGAGCTCGAGCAGCTCGACAACCCCGTGCTCATCAGCCCCGAGGACGGCGCCACGGTTGACGCCCCGTTCCAGTTCAAATGGTACAAAGTGGAAGGCGCCACGAGCTATGACGTCGAGGTATGCACCAGCGCCAACTTCAGCAACGTGCTGGAGCGCGTCAGCGTGACCGACACGGTGGCCAGCGTGCTGCAGTTCCACAAACTGACGCATGGCGAGACCTATTACTGGCGTGTGCAGTCGCGTGCCGACGACTGTTACAGCGGCGTGAGCGAGGTGCGCCGTGTTACCCCCATGCTGCTTACCATCACCGCCCCAGCCGACGGCACTGAGGACCTTGACGTGCCCGTCACCGTCGAGTGGTACACCTGCGGCAGCAGCGAGGTCGCCACGCTGGAGGTCGCTATGGACGACAGCTTTGCCAATCCAGTTTATACAGGAACATCAGCGACCGGCTCGCTCGTCATCCCCGATGACGTGTTGGAAGCGGGCAACACCTACTTTATGCGCGTTACCCTCAGCGCTGACGGAGAGATGATGACCAGCAACGTGGTGCGCTTCTCGGTGGCCCATGCCGCAGCCCGCTTCATCGTTCCCGTTGACGGTGGCGTGCTCTACAAGGGTCAGCACATCGCCGTGAAGGCCCAGCAGTGGGCAACGACCTATGTCATCGAGGTATCGCACAGCGAGACCACTTGGGGACGCTCCCGATTCATCGAGACGCTGAAGAACGGCCAGAGCGAGACTACCCTGCCCGCTGAGCAAATCAAGGTAAACAACAAACTGCTTGAGGACGGCGCCACCTATTACGCCCGCTGCAGAACCAGCTATCTGGACTTTGACGGCAACAGCCACACCACGGCCTATGGCCCTGTCATCTCGTTTGTCTATCGGGAGAATGCCGCCATCAGCGGTGACGTCAATGGCGACGGCACCGTCAACATCAGCGACATCAACGCCGTCATCAGCATGATTCTGAGCGGCACCTACTCTCCCAATGGGGACGTGAACGGCGACGGCACCGTCAACATCGCCGACATCAACGTGATCATCGACCTGATTATCGGGTAAAGAGCCCATTATAGCAATAATCGGCTCAGAATCCATGCGATTTTGGGCCGATTATTGTTGCAAATATTACTCTATACTTCACTGGCAGAGGGTGTCGATGATGTTGGGGAAAAGCAGGATTTTGTCTGCTTGATGAGTATCAATGACTAAATGAGCAAAGTCACTGCGCTTAATTTTCAAATCAGTATGTTTCAATAATTCATTTATAGCGACTTTCAGTTCGCTTTTGCCTGCGATTCCACATCGCTCATACAAAAAGCGGTAATTTGGTTTGGTAATTGATGACAGAAACATTAGGTCATAAAAATCACGACCTTTGCCACGACCTAGTAATGCTGCAATCTTCATGGAACAGATAACGTCGGCAGGAGCACATCTCAACAGGTAGGTAAATCCTAATTTGTTGATGGTGACAATCTGCGGTTCATAATCTATGCCCTGGTCTTGCGCTTCTATCTTTACCAAAAGTCTCTCATCGCGATGGCCTGAGAGATTTAGCTCAAACAATAATTCAGGGAAATAGATATTGCGACGAAAAGCAGTAAGTTTAGGATTTTGCCTATCGCGTGCCACTGCTTTAACGCCATGGCGCTGCAAGTAAGTAATCACATCGTCAGTCATAGCCATAAAACCGTTTTGGGTCAACTGCTTGCAGTCAAAATCAAGGTCTTCAGAGAAACGGTCGATACCATATACATGTCTCAAGCAGGTACCGCCGATAAACGTCAGTGTCGGAGCATATTTGGACGACTCTAAATAATCCAAGATGAGCAGTTGCAGATATTCCTTTAGCATCAAGCGGTCGAATCTCTGATTCTGTGCGAAACTAGCGGGATAGAAATTGCGAATGTATTGCAGGTCAATCATTATTATATATTTTTTGCAATAGGGCAAAACGACGATTCAAGGCCTTGGAGCTAAAACGGTCAAGAAATTGGTGCGCCCTGTCGAAGTCGAAGTCTTCTGCCATAAAATCTTCATCAAGCCGTAGTTGGAACACGTCATGCTCACTCTTCAAGTTTGGTGATAGATACAACAAATCAAGTATAGCCTTTTCTGGCAAAGCCATGAGAATTTTGCGAGGAAAGGTACAGTCTATCAATTGATACCCCCAGAACAATTCAGCCTTGATGTGACGATAGTCAAAGGTGCCTATCACGTTATTGAACGATGTGGTTTTGAGGGTAGACACGCTAGTTGTGTGAGCTACAAACTCGGGAATCATTCCGTGATGAGCAAGCGCCGAATATAGGCTGATGTAAGATGGCCGATACATGAGATTTGCAGCAATCATGTCAGCACCAGGCTGTGACAACCACTCTTTGAAAGCATATATACCGTTCTTGAGTTGAACGACATACCCATTAGACACCCATCGGGTTAAAGCGGTCCTGTCAAAGTCAGGTTGCACCATCCTAACCTGATTGACGTCAAAGCAACCAAGTTTTGAAAAAGTCCTATGAAAATCTAGATATTTCACAATTTTGTTTCTAAAACGCTGCAAAATTACATCATTTTAGAAACAAAAACCAAAAGATGACACGAAAAAACATAGCAAATCATGTAAGAAACAACTGAAAACAGTTATTTCTATTTATAATTCTTTGAAATATTCATTGTAATGTTGCATTGTATTCTCTGAATACGACATTTGATGCTCATATTCTCTGCCGAACTGCAACCTCGAAAAGAGACTTTGTTGAGCAAACTCAAATCCATGGGCGTACGCCACAATCGTAGGCTTTACCATTGGATTTAAGGGTTGTTGCAGACCCGGCAGAGATAATGGACGAGGTCTGCGCTTTTCTTTTTGTAACATGTGCTGGCTTCATGATTTGAAGAATGTTTAATCTATAAATTGTTATCAATTAGGAAGATAAAAAATGTTGCCGCCATCTTGGCTTTATTTGAACAAAAGAAAAGAGATATATTAGGATAATACGGCGACGGCACCGTCATCATCGACATGATAATCGGGTGATGCCAGCGTGAGACGGCTGTGTTGTGAGCCAATGGCTCGGAGTACGGCACATGACGGCAACTGTTAACCGCCAATAACAAAAAAAGAAGGACTAAGGTTTGCCTTGGTCCTTCTTCTTGATGTATTCCTCGCGGGCGCGACGCAGGCGGCGTTGACGCTCTGCCTCACGGCGGCGCCGGCGCTTCTCGGCGTCCTCTTGGCGATATGCAAAGTCGTTGTCGGCCATGATAACGGAATTGACGGATGATAACGTAATTGACGGAGGCGATGGAGTGACGGAGTTTATTCTTTGTGGAAAGTGTCGCTGAACAGGGTGCGGTTCATGATGGAGCGGCCCAGCGTCAGTTCGTCGGTATACTCGATTTCGTTGCCGACGCTCACACCGCGCGCCAGGATGGTAATCTTCACGTCGGGATAAGGTGCCAAACGACGGAAGATGTAGAAGTTGGTGGTATCGCCCTCCATCGTGGCGCTCAAGGCCAGGATTACCTCCCTGATGCCGCCCGCCTTGACACGCTCTTCCAAGCTATCGACCTCGATGTCGGCAGGGCCGATGCCGTCCATGGGCGAGATGAGTCCGCCCAGCACGTGGTAGAGACCGTTATGCTGGTGTGTATTCTCGATGCTCATCACGTCCTTGACGTTCTCGACGACGCAGATGGTGGAGGCGTCACGTGACGAGTTGCCGCAGATGGGGCACACCTCGGTCTCGCTGATGTTGTGACACACATGGCAGTAACGGATTTCGCGGCGCAGCCTGATGATGGCCTCGCCGAAGGATACCGCCTCCTGCTCGTCCTGTTTGAGCAGGTGCAGCACGAGTCGGAGCGCCGTCTTGCGCCCGATGCCCGGCAGCTTGGCGAACTCGCTGACCGCCGTTTCCAATAACCGTGAAGCAAACTCCTGTTCCATTCCCTTCTATTGAAATCAGGGCAAAGGTAGTCATTTTGTCACTGTCAGGTGCTTATTTCACAATATTTAAATTATATAAGTTGCATTTTGCTTGTATCGATGAGGTTTAATGACTACCTTTGCAGTGGTAAAATTTCAAGAAGTAAAAATAATTTAAGAAATAAAAGATAACATCATGGCTTTAACTAACGACAAATTGGTCATCGTCGGCGCTGCCGGCATGATCGGCTCAAACATGGTACAGAGCGCCCTGATGATGGGCCTGACTACTGACATCTGCCTCTATGACGTATTCTCGCCCGAGGGCGTAGCTGAAGAGATGCGCCAGAGCGGTTTCGGTGATGTGAAGATTACCGCAACCACCGACGCCAAGGAAGCATTCACCAACGCAAAGTATATCATCTCGAGCGGCGGTGCTCCCCGCAAGGAGGGTATGACCCGCGAGGACCTGTTGGCAGGCAATTGCAAGATTGCTGAGGAACTTGGTATGAACATCAAGGAATTCTGCCCCGACGTGAAGCACGTCATCATCATCTTCAACCCCGCTGACCTGACGGGTCTGGTAACACTGCTTTACAGTGGCTTGAAGCCCAACCAGGTGACCACCCTGGCCGCCCTTGACACCACGCGCCTGCAGAGTGCGCTGGCCAAGAAGTTCGGTGTGATGCAGAGTGAAATCACCGGTTGTGCCACCTATGGCGGCCACGGTGAGCAGATGGCCGTGTTCGGCAGCCACGTCGAGATTGACGGCCGCAAGCTGACCGACATCATCGGCACCCCCGAGTTCACCGAGGAGGAATGGGAGCAGATGAAGACCGACGTCACCAAGGGTGGCGCACAAATCATCAAGCTGCGTGGCCGCAGCTCGTTCCAGAGCCCGGCTTACCTGTCGGTAGAGATGATCCGTTCGGTCATGGGCGGTGAGAAGTTCCGCTTCCCCGTGGGCACCTACGTTTGCAACGAGAAGTACAACCACATCATGATGGCCATGGACACCGTGCTCGATGAGAACGGCGCCAGCTACAAGGTACCGCAAGGCACTCCCGAGGAGAACGCCAAGCTGGATGCCAGCTATGAGCACCTGTGCAAGATGCGCGACGAGCTGGTAGAGCTCAGCATCGTGCCCCCCATCAGCGAGTGGAACAAGATCAACCCCAACCTCTGATTCTGTAAGGAGTTAGAAAGACAAACATGTCAAGCCCGACGACCGAGACGGCAACTCGGGCTTGACATTCTATAAAAATACCTTAAAAGTTTGGGGAATCAGAAACTTTAGAGTAATTTTGCCGTGCTTTTCGCGAGAGAAGCCCCATTTCGGGCAGTTAGCGCAGTTGGTTCAGAGCATCTGCCTTACAAGCAGAGGGTCGGGGGTTCGAATCCCTCACTGCCCACCACATAGAAAGATTACATGAACTGTCTCACAAAGAATTGAGCAGTTTTGAGATTATTAATTGAACATACAATCATTAAACCCGTGGCCGAGAGGCCATGAACTACGGACTTTAGAATTTTAATTAACTCTATTAAATTTGTTAGCGATGGACGAGAACGTAAAGAAACCGAAAAGACCCAGAATCGGTGAAAGCAATGGCAATCTTGATGAACAATTCGACAATGGTCGCTATGAGAAGGTAGAATATAGCGCCCATGAGCAGCATCAGGGTGATGAACCCGAAAACTCTGAGGGTTACAAACAGCAAGAAGACTACCAACCCCGTCAGCAAGGTTATCACCGTCAAGGCGGTTACCAGCAGCGACCCGGCGGTTATCACCGTCAGGGCTATCAGCAGCGTCCCGGCGGCTACCAGCAGCGTCCCGGCGGTTACCAGCGCCAGGGCGGTTATCAGCCCCGTTACCAGCAACCCCAAAATGCACTTGAGAACGGCGAGAATGCCGAAGGCGAGAATATGAATCCCGAACAGCAGCAGGGCAGCTACCAGCAGCGCCAGGGTTACCAGCGCCAGGGTGGCTATCAGCCCCGTCAGGGCGGCTACCAGCGCCAGGGCGGCTATCAGCCCCGTCAGCAGGGTGGTTACCAGCGCCAGAGCGGCTATCAGCCCCGTCAGCAGGGTGGTTACCAGCGACAGGGTGGCTATCAGCAGGGCGGCTACCAGCAGCGTCAGGGTGGTTACCAGCAGCGTCCCGGCGGCTACCAGCAGCGTCAGGGTGGATACCAGCAGCGTCCCGGCGGCTATCAGCAGCGCCCCGGTGGCTACCAGCAGCGCCCCAAGCGCCAGGGTCCCAAGCCCCAGATGCGCTTCACGCCCAAGCCCCAACGCATCATCTATGAGGAGCCCGCTATCGACCCCAACATGGAGGTTCGCCTGAACAAGTTCCTGGCCAACGCCGGCATCTGCTCGCGCCGTGTGGCTGATGAATATATCCAGAAGGGACTCGTCATGGTCAATGACGTCGTAGTCACCGAGCTCGGTATGAAGATTACCCCGAAGGACATCGTGAAGTACAACGGTGAAATCGTCACCACCGAGAAGAAGTGCTACATCCTGCTCAACAAACCCAAGGACACCGTTACCACCAGCGACGACCCCAACGGCCGCAAGACCGTCATGGACCTGGTGAAGGGTGCCTGTGAGGAACGCATCTATCCCGTGGGACGCCTGGACCGCAACACCACCGGTGTGCTCCTGCTCACCAACGATGGTGACCTGGCTGCCAAGCTCGCCCACCCCCAATATGTAAAGAAGAAAATCTATCAGGTATGGACCGACAAGCCCATCAGCGAGGAGGACATGCAGCACATCGCCGACGGCGTTGAGCTCGATGACGGCCCCATCCACGCCGATGCTGTGAGCTATGTCTCCCCCACCGACCGCAAGCAGGCCGGTATCGAGATTCACTCGGGCCGCAACCGCGTCGTACGCCGCATTTTCGAAGCCCTGGGTTATCATGTGGTGAAGCTGGACCGCGTTTACTTTGCCGGTCTCACCAAGAAGAACCTGCCCCGTGGCCGCTGGCGCTACCTGACCCAGGAAGAGGTTAACTTCTTGAAACAGAATTCATTTGAATAAACCAAGTTGTCAGTTTTCAGTTGTCAGCGGCATCCGCAAACCCTGAAAACTGAAAACTGAAAACTGAAAACTGAAAACCGAAATAACAATGTCTTTGAAACGCACTAAAATCGTTGATATCTTTGACCCCGCACTGGTAGGTCAACAGGTATGTGTAAAAGGCTGGGTTCGCAGCCGTCGCGGTAATAAATTTGTCCAGTTCGTCGCTTTGAACGACGGCTCGACCATCAACAACCTGCAGATTGTCATCGACCTGGAGAAGTTCAGCGAGGAGGAGTTGCGTCCCATCACCACAGGCGCCAGCCTGCACGTCGAGGGACAACTTGTCCAGTCACAGGGCAAGGGCCAGACCGTAGAGGTACAGGCCCAGACCATCGAGGTCTACGGCACTTGTGACGATGACTATCCCATGCAGAAGAAAGGCCACACGCTGGAGTTCCTGCGCACCAAGGCTCACCTGCGCATGCGCACCAACACCTTCGGCGCCGTGTTCCGCATCCGCCATCACCTGGCATTTGCCATCCACAAGTTCTTCAATGACAAGGGATTCTTCTACCTGCACACGCCGCTCATCACCGCCAGCGACTGCGAGGGTGCCGGCGACATGTTCCAGGTGACCACGCTCGACCTGGGCGACCTGCCCAAGACCGAGGAAGGCAAGACCGACTACTCGAAGGACTTCTTCGGCAAATCCACCAGCCTGACCGTGTCGGCACCTTCGGCCCCACCTTCCGCGCCGAGAACAGCAACACGCCGCGCCACCTGGCCGAGTTCTGGATGATTGAGCCCGAGATGGCCTTCTATGACATCACCGACAATATGGACCTCGCCGAGGAGTTCATCAAGTTCTGCGTGAACTACGCGCTGGAGCACTGCCAGGACGACCTGGAGTTCCTGAACAAGATGTATGACAACACCCTCATCGAGCGTCTGCACAGCGTCCTCAAGGAACCGTTCGTGCGCCTGACCTATACCGAAGGCATCGAAATCCTGAAGAACGCCAAGAAGAAGTTTGAATTCCCCGTGGATTGGGGTGTGGACCTGCAGAGCGAGCACGAGCGCTACCTCGTCGAGGAGCACTTCAAGCGCCCTGTCATCCTGACCGACTATCCGCGCGAAATCAAGGCCTTCTACATGAAGCAGAACGAGGACGGCAAGACCGTTCGCGCCATGGACGTATTGTTCCCCATGATTGGCGAAATCATCGGCGGCAGTGAGCGTGAGGCCGACTACAACAAGCTGATGAGCGAGATTGAGCGCCGCGGCATTCCCATGAAGGACATGTGGTGGTATCTCGACACCCGCCGCTTCGGCACCGTGCCCCACAGTGGCTTCGGTCTGGGCTTTGAGCGCCTCATCCTGTTCGTGACGGGTATGGCCAACATCCGCGACGTCATCCCCTTCCCGCGCACGCCCAACAACGCTGAATTCTAGTTAACAAGTGGGCAAGCCCACTTGTGATTAGTGATTAGAGATTAGAGATTAGTGAGGTTTTTGCCTCCGTGATATTGCCAGCCGCGACAGTTTATATGCTGCCGCGGCTGGTCTCTTTTATGCCATGCGAAAAGACGGATTGACAGTAAATTGCAAAAAAATATGATTTATCTTCATTATTTCTTGCGATTTAATTTGTTTTTATGAAAATTTTTGCTATTTTTGCCACAAACTGAAATTTTAACCGTGACAGTTCACATTATTATTAACTCTATAAAACCTATAGCGCTATGAAAAAGATACTACTATTCTTATTGCTGGCATGGATGGGCATGCTACTCCATGCAGAAGAATTCACTCAAGGTGATTTCGTCTACACGACAACTTCTGAAGCTAACGTCGTTACTCTGAAAGGTTTGAGCTCTGCCGGAGCCAACAAGACAAGCCTCACTATTCCAGGCTACACCTTTAACGCCAGTACCCAGAAGTACTTTCAGGTAAAAACCATCGACGCTTCTGCCTTCATCAACAACACCAAGATTACTCAGGTCAGGATCGAACCTGGTGTGGAAATCATGTATGGCTATGTCTTCTATGGTTGCTATAACCTGACGACAGTGGCACTTCCCAGTACGTTAAAGCAGATGGGCAATTATGTATTCTATAATTGTCCCATCCAATACATCGACTGCGCTGCCGAGACCATGCCCACGTTCAGCACCTACGCGCTTGATGAGATGAAAACGGTTTCCGGCACCCGCTGGTGGCGTGAAGGCACGAGTGCGGGTGTCAGTGCCGCCAATAGCAACAGTACCATCACCGGCAAGTTCAGTGTGGCACACAGTCCCACGACCGCCTATGATATTACTGGATACATCGGTTCCACTTCGCCTAATTACAGAAGCACCGTTTATACCATAGTCACCACCAAATGCAATCCCTCAACGTCCCAAGGTGGCGAGTGCAAAATCATTTATGCCCAACTCGCTTCACAGAACACCACGGGCACGCTGGAGGTTCCATACAACACACATCTAGATGCAATTGGTTTAGGCACTTATGCCCCTATCGAGATTGCCGACTATGCGTTCCAGAACACCGGAACCATCAAGGTGCTGCGTCTCTATGAACTCACCAATTTCAGAGTTGGCACCTGTGCGTTCCAGAATTGTACCAGCCTCACCTCAGCGATTATTTGTGCCAAGACCATCGGCAATTTCGCTTTCAATAATTGCACCAATCTAACGAGTGTGAAGCTCTATGGCTACAACGAGACCTCTTACGGTGTACAAACGTTAGGCACAGCATGCTTCAGGAACACCAGAGTATCGAACGTCTATATTCCTACAAGTCTGACAACCTACAATCCTGGTGCGTTTGACTCCTGCCCGAACTTGACGAAGTTCTCAGTGAGCAGCAGCAACTCATATTTCACGACCTCCTCTTCAACAGGCTATGCCTTGTACAGCAAGGACAACACGATACTGTATCAGTATCCCTCGGGCCGCAATGCCAGCTACTTTGATGAAGAGGCACCTAACGCCCTTACCACAATCACCGCTTACGCCTTCAGGGGCAACACTGTAACCAGTGACTTGCATGTGCCCTACGGTGTAAAGACGCTTAGGGCCGAGGTATTCGGCAACATGACGTCGTTGAAGAAGCTGTATATCCCCAGTTCCGTCACCACGTTCACCTGGAACACGTTCCAGAACATGTCTGCTCTCACGGACCTCTACTTCAACTTGAAGAGCATCCCTAGCGTGTTGAACGACAGTTATGCCTTCCAGAACATCCGCAGCGGCTGCAGGCTGCACATTCCCAAATGGCGCACCCAACTCTACAGCAGCACCAGCCCGTGGTCCTATACTTTCACAGGAGGCATGTATGAGGACTCCTACGACTACATGAAGACCTACAACAATAGTAGTGGTGGTCTCGACTATTACCTGGGCTTCACGGTAAGCAGCGTGGGCAGCTATACCGATACCAAGGTGCAAAGCACAGCCGCCGACGGCCAGATGTGCATCGTTTATGGCTATGCAGGAACCGAGGGAGGCTTCAACGGCACCATAACACTGCCTAACACCATCACCCTGCGCGGCAAGACCTATATTGTCAGCGAGGTGCAGCGCGAGGTGTTCCGCAACCAGACACTCATCAAGAAAGTCACTGGCGGTGCCGGCATCAAGAAGATCGGCGCGCTCTCGTTCGCCGGTTTGACGGGCTGTACCCAGGGCTTCAATATCCCCAACCCCGTGGAATTCGGCGACTCCTCGCTGTTCAACTGCTGGACGCCGACCATCACCCTAGGAGACCGCCTGGAGCGCATCGGCAATGACGCCTTCCGCCAGAGTGCGGTGCGTCAGGTGCTCATGCCGCCTAGCGTCACCTCAATCGGAGCCCGCATTGTGGCAGGCGTCCATCAGCTTGACTCGATACGTCTCTCGCCCAACATCACCGAGATTCCCATGTATGGCTTGGGATGGTGCAGCGCACGCTGGATTGTGATTCCTTATGGTGTGAAAAAGATTGGCAGCCAAGCCTTCTTTAGCGATGATTACGGTGGTGGCTTGGATGAGCCTGTGCGCGAAAACGTGGTGGTTATTCCCAGTTCCGTCACTACGATTGCCTCTGACGCGTTTTCTTTGGCACGACACCTCGATGCCATCTTCCTGAATGTCAACTATGGCGTGTTTACCTCGGTCAAAGGTGACTGGTTCCGCCGCCTTGACCTGAATGCCAGCAACACCTATGACTGGAGCGGCCACAAACTGTATGTGCCCGCAGGGCAGCTGGAGCAGTATCGCAATGACCCTGGCATCAAGGCATGCTGGAGCCGAGGCGACATCCAGTGCGGCGCCTTCGACTTCACTACCGGCAATGACTTCTGGAGCACGATGTACCGCATGACGGTGGTCAACCCCACGACCAAGACCGCCAAGTATGTCTATAACTGGGGCACCGGCAGCACATCTGTCTATGTGGCCAATACAAAGACCGACCACAACAGCGGCATTACCTACACGATGGTCGAGGTTGGCGACAGTTGTTGGGTGAACCGTCCTGGCGTGACCTCAGTCACCTTCCCGAGCACCAGCAACATCACCAAAATCGGTGCCTACGCCTTCAAGGACTGCACGGGCATCACGGGCGAGGTATCGATTCCCTCGACGGTGTCTCAAATCGGCACCTATGCCTTCTGGAACTGCACCAACCTGTCGAGCGTGTTCCTGAACCGTGACGGCCAATCCACAATTATTGGCTACAACATGTTCTACACCTCACGCAATAACATCCTGTATGTGCCGTTGAGGCAGTTCTACAATATCGCCAACCAGACGAGCTCGTGGCTGCCCAACACGGCGTCTAACCGCCTGCTGCTGCCCTACGTCAAACCCACGTCCGAATGGTCAGCCATCTCGGTTCCCGTGAGCGACAACATCCTGCTGCCCGCCAGCGGCGAATTCTACTACGCGTCGTCCTTCAACAGTGGCAACTATTCGCTGGGCAAGACCCAACTGCTGAACACCAAGGGTATCAAGGGCGGTGAAGGCATGTTAATGAAGGGGACACCGGGCACTGTTTACCGCTTCAGGCGTAACGACGCCGTGTCGAGCTATACCTACGTCACACCATCGACTAACTACCTGAAGGGCGTCTCCGGTGCGACCAGCGTTACGCTCAATTATTCGAACACCGGGCCGTATTACTATACCTTTGATGGCACCGACAAGTTCAACAGAGTGAATTCGACGGCTATAGTCCTTAGCGGCGAGGCCTACGTCCAGCTGGCATCCAGCTATTCCAACGTCTATATTAACAGCAGCATCACGACCTATGAGCTGTGGATCAACGGCACCCAGGTGACCAGTGAAAACTGCAGCAACCTTAAGGTCATTGAAGGCGTGAGCGGCACTACCGTTTCCTATAGCCCGTCGACCAACACGTTGACGCTCAGTGGCGCGACGATTACCACCGCCAGCGCCAACCCGATCCGTAACAACATCTCCGGATTGACCATTAAGGTCATCGGCACCAACAACATCAAGTCCACGGCAAATAACTACTTAGCGCTTAATCTCCTGAATAATACCACAATCACAGGTACAGGAACACTCAACGCAAGTGCTTCAGAATCAGCAGGATGTATGGTATATACCGGTAAGACCTTGACCATCAACGGTGGTGTGCAAGTGAAATTCCTTGGAATGACGTATGGCATCTACGGATATACAACTTCATCCCGAATGACCATCAGCGGAGCCAATACCAAACTGACGGCTAAAGGCTCTAATAACGGCAGTTTGTACCAGCTCGTGACCACCCTGAATGACGGGCTTGCCATCACGTCTCCCGCCGGCGCGTACTTCAATAGTAATGGCACTGTGATCTACAACGGCAACGTTGTCAAGAACACGGAAGTAGTCATCAGCAAGCCTGCCTTCATCCGTGGCGACGTGGACGGTGACGGCAACGTGGGAATCGGCGACTTGACTGCGCTCATCGACTACCTCCTGAACGGCGACGCATCAGTGATTAACGTCAATGCAGCCGACTGTGACCAGAGCGGAAGCATCAACATCGGTGATCCAACCGCACTTATCGACTACATGCTTAAAGGCAGTTGGTAATCACTTAGATAGCATTATAATAGAAAGAAGGGAGATGCTTATGGCGTCTCCTTTCTTTTCTAGAGAAAGACACGCTGTAAACCCATTCAGTGATAAAACCGCCAAACTGTCAACCCGGTTTAGGCGAACGATAAAATTAGTGTAAACCAACTTAGTTAATCGCTCTCAAATCTGTCAAGTAATTCTAGGGAAAGACAAAATGACTTGACCTGAATTAACTTTGTTTTAGTTGTTAGTGCCATATTCTTGCACTTCGTTGTCATTCCTTTGCATCGTCAAACGGAATGAACCGTTAGGCGATAGTAAAATTACTTACAACTTAAAACTTACAACTAACAACTAAATTTATACGACTATGACTGAGCAGATTTTAAAACAGGAAGTGATGATTGACGGGCAGCAGGTATTGAGCATCGCCACGCCCGACATTGTGAGCAACCACGTTGCCGAGAGCGCACCCCACACACCGCGCGCCGTCGAGGTGGACCCCATGAAGCTACAAGTGATGCAGAATGCCGTCGCCAAGATTGAGAAGGTGTTCGGCACCTGTGCCATCATGCGCATGAACGACGAGAGCATCGAGGACGTTGACGTCATCCCCACCGGTTCCATCGGGCTGGACCGCGCACTGGGCGTGGGCGGCTATCCCCGCGGGCGCATCATCGAGATTTACGGTCCCGAGTCATCGGGCAAGACCACGCTGGCGCTGCATGCCATTGCCCAGGCGCAGCAGATGGGCGGCATCGCTGCCTATATCGACGCGGAACATGCCTTTGACCGCTCCTATGCCGAGGCCGTGGGCGTGAATACGCGCAACCTGTGGATTTCGCAGCCCGACAACGGAGAGCAGGCCCTGGAGATTGCCGACCAGCTCATCCGTTCGGCAGCCATCGACGTCATCGTCATCGACAGTGTCGCTGCCCTCACCCCCAAGGCCGAAATCGAGGGCGAGATGGGCGAGAGCAAGATGGGCCTGCAGGCACGATTGATGAGCCAGGCGCTCAGGAAACTCACCTCGACCATCTCCAAGACGCGCACCTGCTGCATCTTCATCAACCAGCTGCGCGAGAAGCTGGGCGTGATGTTCGGCAACCCCGAAACGACCACCGGCGGCAACGCGCTGAAGTTCTACAGCAGCGTGCGCCTCGACATCCGCCGCCTGGCGCATATCAAGGACGGCGAACACGTGCTGGGCGCCCAAACGCGCGTCAAGGTCGTCAAGAACAAGGTCGCCCCACCCTTCCGCAAGGCCGAGTTTGACGTCATCTACGGCACGGGCATCAGCCGCGAGGGCGAAATCCTCGACATGGGTGTCGATGTAGGCATCATCAAGAAGAGCGGCGCGTGGTTCAGCTGGCAGGACGGCCGCCTGGGACAGGGACGCGAGGCCGCCAAGCAGTTCCTCATCGAGCACCCCGACACCGCCCAGGAGATTGCCGCCCTGCTGCAAGCCACATAAACCTTACTATCTAGTACCATGAATGATGCCGGTGTGTCATAAAACTGACCTGGTAACTTAACCGTGCTGCCGCACGGGAAATTAAACAAATGATTAAATTAAAATTATTAATATGCTGAAATTTAATTATAATTTGATTAATTTCCCGCCCAACGGGCGGCTACAGTTCCATCAATTGAATTATGACACACCGCCTTTTTCACGCAATCGTTTGCGTGAAAAAATACATCTCTTTTTGCTTGATTTACACATTATTAAAAAGAAAACGCAATAAATTCGCGGGCTCATTGCCTCATTACAGTGATGAAACAGGTAGTTTTGGGATGAGTAATTAAACTAATGGACAAATCTTGCATCTTATTGAAGATGCCCACAAAAAGACCATCAATATAAAGTTTTTATAACCAAATTTTTAAGATGAAACATTTTAAACTATTCACCAAGGAGAAGTTCAAGCTACTGGCCTTGATCTTCTGCCTCGCTGCATCCGTACCGCAGATTCATGCGGATATCGTTGTTGCGGGTAGCAACTCGTCTCTGTTCGGCGGCAACTGGAGTACTAATTCCAGTTCAGCCAACAAGATGAACGCATATAGTGGTACAAACTACTATTATCTTGCAAAAATCAATGTCAGCCTATCAGGCACGACCGAGTACAAGGTTGTGGACAACGGCAGTTGGTATCCTAGCGGTAACAACTTGTCGTTTACCGGTAACGGTACTCACTCCATCACATTCCTTTACAACACGAGCACCCATTCAGTCGATTGTATCGGTTCCATCAATACTGTGGTAGCCGGCAATGACACTGATGCGCTTAACTCGTCCTGGAGTGGCAATGACGCTAACAACGCAATGACCACAACAAGCGACGGCATTACTTACACGCTGACCCGAACTGTACAATACAGCGGGGCAGGCAACAAAGAATTTAAAGTTGTTGTTAACGGAAACCAATGGTACGGAAACAGCAGTGGAAATAATGTGTCATACAATATTCCGCAGGCTGGCGAATATGACGTCACTTATTCCTTCAATATTATTACTCATGCGGTTAGTGTCACCGTTACTCCAACCTCGGTTACCCCTCCCACTCCTCACTACTATATCACGGGCGACAATAATCTGGGACTTGGAGGCTTTACTTGCGTTCCTACGCTGGAATTGACCGACCCCGACGAGGACGGCATCTATACCTACACGTCAACAGCATCGGCCGACGGCACCTACAGTTTTGTATTTGCTAATGGTCAAGGAAGCAACTCCACCGACTGGAGCAATTTCAACAACACTTACCGTATTGGTCCGACCACTAGCAACACTGCGGTGTCGCTCAACACCTATCATAGCACCCAATTGGCAGGTGGTGACCACGGCGCTTATCAGGTTACCGTTGCAGCCGGTACTGTGACATTCCATTTCAACCCCACGGCTATGACGTTCATGGTTGAGGGCACGGCTCCCGTCATCATCCCTGACTACTACGTGATAGGCGATATCTTCCCCAACGGTTGGAGTACCGGTGCTTCAACCCAGATGACCGACAACGACAACGACGGCACTTACACCTGGACCTCAGGGCTGATGCATCTCGACGCCGGCAC
The DNA here is from genome assembly GCA_902782465.1 of uncultured Bacteroidales bacterium. Lineage (GTDB taxonomy): Bacteria > Bacteroidota > Bacteroidia > Bacteroidales > Muribaculaceae > Sodaliphilus. Next base: position 27,617 of record CACZNH010000020.1, on the reverse strand, counting down.
CTATTATCAGTATAAGGTGCTTGATTCAAATGGCACTTATTATCCCAGTGGTAACAATGCCACCTTCAATGTCGCAGTTCCCGGTAACTACACCGTGACGGTGACCATCGATAGCAGTAACGGCACCGTCAACGCAGTGGCGACACTCGATCAGGCCGACCCGACGTATAACTACACGTTCTACGTTCTGCCCGATGACGGAACTACCCCCACCCTATACTTGTGGGGCACCAACAATAACAGCTATCATCCTATTGGCGACTGGCCTGGCACCACCATGGTTACTACCGAGCAACTTGCCGACGGCAACACTTGGTACAAGTACACCGATGCACTCTATGCCGACCTGATGAATGCCATCGTCAACAACGGCGGCAACGGTCACCAGACCCAGGACATCACCAATCTGGCTCCTGACACCTACTACATCCGCTGGAACGTCAACGACAACACTTACACCATCGACACCCAGGCACCCGTGCCCGCGCCCACCTATGATTACACCATCTATGTGCGCTACAAGGGCAACGCCACGCCCTACATGTATATGTGGGACAATAACGGTAACCTGCTTGGTGCCTTTCCCGGCACGGCACTGACCGACGCCAATACCTTCACGACCGAGGTCATTAACGGTTATACTTACTACAAGTATGTCGTGACAGGTTCAAACTTCGCCTCATTAAGCATGATTCTCGACGAGGGCAGCAATGCGGCCCAGACCCAAAACCTGGGTGTGGCTCCCGGCACGTCGTACTTCACTTACAGTGGCGGCAGCACTTCTTATGGTCCCAATGCCCAAGCCGACCCCGCTATCACCTACTATGCTGAGAGTGATTTCGCAGGCTGGACCTCCACTGGCACCCAGATGACGTCAAACGGTGACGGTTCCTACAGCAAGACCTTCACTGGCGTCAGCCTCACTGGCGGTACAGCCTACTGTTACCAGGTCTATGGCGATGACAACACCAACGAGGGCGTCTGGTTCGGCGCTCCCCAAGGCGGCAATGCCACCCTCACGCCTGACATGAGCGGCACCTACGATGTAACCATCACGCTCAACAGCGACGGCACCGTCAGCCACACGTTGACCCTGATCAGTGCGGCAGCCGTTTATATCGACGGTGACGGCATCCTGGGCGGTTTCACCGAGCAGCCCAGCCTTGCCATGACCTATACCAGTGACGGCATCTACACCTACTCCGCCACGCTCGCCCAGCCCGCGACCATCAACTTCGTGTTCGCCAACGGCCAGGGCAGCGACTGGAACGACTTCAACGGCAATTACCGCATCGGTCCCGCCAACGGCAATGAGACCTACGCCATCAACAGCGGCTACACCGCCACCCAGATGGCTGGAGGTGACAACGGCTCTTACAGCGTCTATGCCGGTGCAGGCACCATCACCTTCTACCTTGACGTTGTCAACATGCAGTACAAGGTCGAGGGTGCCATGCCTCCCGTTACTTACTATGTTGTGGGACAGGATACCAACATCTTCCCCAACGGATGGAATACGGGCAGCGATACTGAGATGACCTATGACAGCACCAACGACTCCTACTCATGGACTTCGGGCCAAGTGGAACTCGTTGCAGGCACCAACTATGAGTACAAGGTTCACGGCGACGACGGCACCTGGTATCCTGCCGATGGCAATGCCACCTTCAACGTCACCACGCCGGGCACCTATACCGTAGAATTCACGCTCGATAACCAAGGCAACGTCACCGCTGTTCCCACACTGATCAGCGTAGCCAAGATGTACATCATCGGTAATGCCGGTTCCCAGCAGTGGGGCGCCAATGCCGGTATCGAGATGGAATGGGATGAGACCAACGGCTATTACAAGCTGGAGAACGTCGTCTTGACCGCCAACAGCCAGTTTGCCTTTGCCACCACACTGGGCAGCAACAGCGACGACTGGACGACGGTCAACAGCCACCGCCTGAGTTCTTTAGGCAACAGCAACTATTTGATTAATGAACCGTTGTTAAACACCTGGTTGGACTATGTTAACTACTCTGCCGAGGATCACAACTGGTATGTTGACCATGCGGGTGCCTATGACATTTACGTCAACCCCAACACCCACAAAATCATGGTTTCTGAACCTCATGGCAACATGTATATCTCCTACGGTGTCAACTGGAGCTATGAGAACAACAGCCTGCAGATGAGCACGGTGGATGGCAACATCTATCAGGCCACCATCACGCTCAACCAGGGCGACTACTTCCTGTTCTCAACGGCATTGGATGATGCTTCGGCTTGGGGTGCCACCGAAGATGCCTACGAAATCAACGACTTGAGAATCGGATTTGCCCAGAGAATCGTTCCTGGCAACACCGAAAACTACAAGTTCACCGGCACACCGGGCAAGTATATCGTAGTCGTCAACAAGGAGAAAAAGACCGTCACCCTGCGCAAGACCACCGATGTCACCGTTACCAAGGTCTTCCTGCAGAAGACCTCCAACGTGACGCTTAACCCCGTTGGCGGCACCTATAACGGTCAGCCCGTCGAGGGTAAGCGCGGCGGTATCTACGCCTGGAACAAGCTCAACCTTGAAGAGGCAGGCAGCACCTACCAGATGACACCTGACCATGGTCCCACCAACTACACCTATGACGGTGAGGTGCCCGATTATGGCGGCAACGGTTATCTGAAAGACTTGAGCGACACCACCACCGTCGATGGCAAGGAGTGGTATGCCTGGAGCATCGGCAACTCCATCTGCGAGTTCTACTTTATCCGCAACAATAAGACGGACTACAAGTCGCAGAAGATTATGCGCCGTGCTGGCGAGGTTTGGCTCATCTGGGTTGACGAGGATGCCGACACCGACCGTCAGGACGATGCACAACACAACGACCGCCTGGAGGATGTGAGCGCCCAGTATTACGAAGTGACGGCCAGCGGTGTGAGCGACTGCTCGACGATGCTCGAGGACCACTACTACGTCTATTACACCAACACGACCGGTTGGGATTCGGTTTACTGCTATGCATGGAGTTCCAACCCGTTCGTTGAGTACAACGGCGTTTATCCAGGCAAGAAGTGCACCTTCGTGGGCTACGACGAGGACGGCTACGAGGTTTGGTGCTACGACTTCGGTCTGATGGAAGACTTCCACCGCACTTACGGTACCAACGACGATGGCGAGTACATCATTCCCGAGCATGTCATCTTTGACAACGGTATGAACGACGACAACACCCGCGAACAGACCGGTGACATGGTATTTGACAACGGTGCCTGCTACGACTATCTGGGTATGGTCTATCTGGGCAGCTCGCTGAACGGTATCATCAATACCGGTATCGTCAACGGTCCCAAGTACACCGTCGAGGACAACCTGATTGGTGTTTACTATGACGAGAACGCCATCACCACGATTATGGAGACCGACATGGCAGGTCACCCGATTCTGGACGAGAACGGCCAGCCCAAGCACGTTGACGTTCGCGGTGCCCTCTATGCCAAGGACTTCGAGAACTATTCGGCCAAGTCGGTTCAGCCCGACGGAACCGTTGACTACGTCTATAAGGTCTGCGCTCACAAGAAGACCACCGATTATCCCGGCGGCTCTCAGATTCAAATCAAGCGTGACCATTACGACCAGAGCAACTGGGTGAAGATTGTGCTGTCGCCCAACTTTGACAACAACCACCTGCAGAACACCGACGTGACCTACAACAAGGACCTGTTCGACCACGATGACTTCGAGTCGGCCACGGCCAACGAGCGTCCCTATCTGCAGCAGTATGTCGGCAAGATTATCCCCGGTGGCTCGATGTCGGGTAACCTGGTGAACAAGGTCAACCCGCAGATGCACATCACCAACATCGCCATGCCTGTGGCAGCCACCGAATACGAGAAGAACGTCTATGTTACCAGCCACTTCAATGATTCCGTAGTATTCAGCTACGTGCATCAGGACTGGAGCCCCGGCATTTATGACGGTGTTTACAGGACGCTGCCAGTATTGGCTACCAACGACCAAGGCGAAACCTTCGTTGACCACATGAGGATTGACGACGAACCCACCAAGATGTTCTATGTGGCTCCCAAACCTCAGGAGGTGGCCTACATTACATGGGCTGTCTTCACCCATCCCGACACTCAGAGCGGCATCGGCACCAGCAGTTGCCAGACCGAGCCTTCTTCGCCTGGTGAGTTCCACGCTCCCATGAACTGGGACCGCACCGGTCAGTTGTGGAATGGAAGCAATCCCGCAGACGATACCAATGGCGGAGTTCCCTATGGCACTACTTATGGTCCTTACAGCAATGGTTATATGCAGTATGCCGCATTCCAGGTCAACTGGTCGCTGTTCGAGGGCATGGAGATTCCCTTATCCAACACCAACAGGCCCCAGAAACCCTGGTACCAGATTTTCAAACCAGGCCAGGCCTACAAGATTCTTGCCGTCATCCGCTACGCCCACGGTGACAAGCTCAGTGACGTCGAATACACGGCAGGCGTTTACGGCGACGGTGAATACAACGAGGGAGCCGGCGACCACGTGGCCAACGCTCCGCGCCGCAGCAACGACCGCTGGGAAGACATGGATACCACACCTTACAAGAAACTGAACGAGAGCAAGTTCATCGTCTTCCCCTTGCTGGGCAGCAGTGAGGACTCTGATGGTGATGACATCGGCAACGTGACCGCCGTCAGGGAGGTCAAGTACGTGCCCACCAGCAAGGACATCGTGAACGTGCGCTACTACAACCTGATGGGTGTCGGCAGCGACCAGCCCTTCGACGGCTTGAACATCGTTGTCACCACCTACAGCGACGGCAGCCGCACGAGCAAGAAAATCCTGCGTTAAGCGCAAGATACATTTATGATGATTTTGAAAAAGGGGGGCTTCGGCTCCCCTTTTTCTGTGCCTTCACAGCCTCTAGATGAAAAAAAACGTACCGCAAGGCTAATGTCAACGGAAAAAACATTAATTTTGTAGGTTTAAACGATAATTCAACTGACTATGCAGAATACCAGCAAACAATATGACGAGGCGATTGCCCAGTGCCGTGAACTGTTCATCAACAAGATGAAGGATTACGGCCCGTCGTGGCGCATCCTCAGACCCCGTTCGGTGACCGACCAGATTTTCATCAAGGCCAAGCGCATCCGCACCCTGGAGCTGAACGGCGAGACCAAGGTGGGCGAAGGCATCTGGCCCGAATTCATCGGCATCATCAACTATGGCATCATCGGGCTCATCCAGCTCGAACTGGGTTACAGCGACACGGTGGACATCAGCCGTGAGCGCGCCCTGGAACTCTACGACGAGTTCATCCAGAAGACCAAGGACCTGATGATTGCCAAGAACACCGACTACGGTGAGGCATGGCGCGACATGCGCATCTCGAGCTATACCGACCTGATCCTGACCAAAATCCAACGCACCAAGGAGATTGAAAACCATAATGGCGAGACGCTGGTGAGCGAGGGTATCGACGCCAACTATCAGGACATGATTAACTATAGCGTGTTTGCTCTGATCAAGCACAACGAGGAAAAGAATCGTTAACTGTAGCATCTATAAAGTCTATAGTATCTATTGAAACTATAGCATCTATAATAGTTGAAGAAAAAATGACAATCAAGGCGTTCATCAATGCGGTAAAAGGCGAGAAGTGGTGTCAAGTGCTGACGCTGCTGATGCGCTTCACTGTGGGCGGCGTGTTCGTCTTCTCAGGGTTCACCAAGGCGGTAGACCCCTGGGGAGCGTGCTACAAGATCACCGACTACCTTAATGCGATGGGCGCTGGAAGCTGGACCGATACGTCACTGTTCTTCGCCGTGTCGCTGGCGGCACTGGAGTTTATCCTAGGTATCCTCATCGTTGTGGGAGCCTACCGCCGCAGCGCCCCCGTGCTGGCATTGCTGATGATGCTGGTGATGACCCCGTTGACGCTATGGCTTGCCCTGACGGACGCTGTGCCGGACTGTGGCTGCTTTGGCGATGCGTTGCACCTGAGCAACTGGGCGACCTTCGGCAAGAACGTGCTGTTGCTGCTGGGCATCATCTACCTGCTGTGCTTCAACAAGTCGTTGCGGGGCGTATATGGGCCTGCCGTACAATGGGTGGTAATGGCGCTGTCGCTGGCGTTTGTGCTGGCAGTGGCCTACTACGGCTACTTCAAGCAGCCGCTCATCGACTACCGTCCCTACCCCATCGGCACACGGTTGGTGAGCGCCACCACCGTTGACGACAGCGATGAGGACGAGGATGAGTTCATCTTCATCTACAGCAAGGACGGCGTGGAGCAGGAGTTCACCATCGACAGCCTCCCCGACGAGGAAGACGGTTGGGAATATGTGACCCGCTACCATGCCCGCCGCCCTCACGGCAAAGTCATCATGCTTGACGGCAACAAGCCTAACGGTATCGCCATCATGGACGAGGATGGCAATGACGTGACCCTCGACGTGCTGGCCGACAGCCGCCGCACCGTGCTGCTGCTCTTCCCCGACCTGTCCCAGGTGGGCGTTGTCAACTCATTTGCCCTTAACGAGCTGACCGATGCCGCCCTGGTTGCCGATGCCGACGTCATCGGCCTCACCCCGGCTACACCGGCCGAGGTCGACCACTGGAAGGACGTGTCGATGGCAAGCTATCCCATCTACTATATGGATGACAGCGAACTCAAGATGGTGGCCCGCGGCAATCCGGCGGTGGTCTATCTCGAGGACGGCGCCATCGTGTGGAAGCGCACCCTCTCGTCGCTCGACGATGTGGAGCAGCCTGTGGAACTGAGCGACATGGGCAAGGACCTGAATGGCGACGACATCATGACCGACCTGATGCTCATCTACCTCGCCGCCATGCTGGTGCTGGTGGTCATCAACCGCAGTCACCTCATGATCAGGTACTTCTATTATAAAAGGCGGCTTAAGAGAAGCAAGTCACAACAAGAATGAACCACCTCTATAGCATCTATAGTATCTATAGCTTCTATAGTTTCTATAGCATCTATAAAAAACTAAAAACTAAAAACTAAAAACTAAAATATGATACTCAAGGAAGGACAAACGATTGGCAACAAGTGGCACGTGGTGTACCTTATCAAGGAAAACCCCTATGCCGAGAGTTACCGTGTCGAGGACGAGGGCGGCAACCCCTACTTCATGAAGATTTACCGCCTCAAGAACACGCCCGACAAGCTCATCAAGGACGGCGAAGTGGTCGAGATTGCGACCTGCCGTCAGCTGAGCCACAAGAACATCGTCAGCTACATCGACGATGGCGTCTATAACGACGAGTCAGGCGAATGCCGCTACATGGTCGCCACCTACTTCAGTGGTGAACTGTTGAGCGAGATGCTCGAGCGTAAAAAGAGAAAAAAACTCGACAAGAAGACTGCCGTGAAGATTTTCATCGAGATGCTGCAAGGCCTGCAGTACCTGCATGAGCAACCTGGCGTGCTGCTGCACAACGATATCAACCCGACCAACGTCATGCTCAGCAGCAAGACGGGTGGCGTGGCCGAGCTCATCGACATGGGCCATGTGTCGTCATGCTTCATGGGCACTCCGCCGTTTGACACGTCCGACCTGGACCCGCGCTATGCCAGCGGTCAGTCCTTCCTGGGCAAGTATGACGAGTTGAACGACATCTTTGCCGCCACGGGCGTGTTCTACACGATGCTCACGGGCAGGACACCCTGGGACGTGGAATTTGCCCCTGGACTGAGCCGCAAGGAGAAAATCCGCATGGTGCAGAAAGCCCGTTCGGAACAAGGCGAAATCAACGTTGACGACATCGCCGACGAGAAGTTGCGGGCCATTGTCGCCTGTGGTATGGCCCTGGGATACACCGAGCGCTATGAGAGCGTCGATGAGATTCTCAACGACCTCATCGACGGCGACGACAGCAAGGTGGCGCAGGAAATCCGCAACCGACTCTCTTCCCGCCAACAGGAGGCCGTCGTTGACGACGACCCGCAGATGCCGAGCAGCAGCGACCGCTCACAGGCTGCCAGCGAGACCAGCGCCGACGTCGAAATCAAGAAAGGCGGAGGCAACGGCTTCGCCGACATTGCCGGCATGGATGAGCTGAAGGAGATGCTGCGCAAGCGTGTCATCCTTATCCTGCAGAACAAGGAACTTGCCGAGCAATACAAACTCACGCCCCCCAACGGCATGTTGCTTTACGGCCCTCCGGGCTGCGGTAAGAGCTTCTTTGCCGAGAAATTTGCCGAGGAAACAGGCTTCAACTTCATCCTGGTCAAGGCCAGCGACCTGGGCTCCATCTACATCCATGGCTCACAGGGCAAAATCGCCGACCTGTTCAAGAAGGCCGAGGAAAACGCCCCCACGGTGCTGTGCTTCGACGAGTTTGACGCCTTTGTTCCCAGCCGTTCGGGCGACAACGTGGGCAGCAACCAGGCCGGTGAGGTCAACGAGTTCCTCTCGCAGCTCAACAATTGCTCCAAGCGCGGCATTTTTGTCATCGCCACGAGCAACCGCCCCGACAAGGTGGACCCCGCCGTGCTGCGCACTGGCCGCATCGACAAGCAGATTTATGTGCCCATGCCCGACCTGACGGCCCGCAAGCTCATGTTTGAGCTCTACCTCAAGGACCGCCCCTGCGGTGAGATTGACAGCGATGCCCTGGCAGTGAAGGCCGACGGCTATGTCGCCAGCGACATCGCCTACGTGGTCAACGAGGCTGCCACCATCGCCGCCTTCAACCGTGAGCCCATCACCCAAGAACTGCTCATCAAGACCATCGAGGGCATCAAGCCATCGGTCAACAAAGAGCTGCTCAAGGAGTATGAGGACATGAAGGACAAGATGGAAGGCGTCGAGCGCACCAACTCCCTGCCCCACGTCGGCTACCTTTGATTGATGCGCCTGCGGCGCAGTGGAGGTGCGGGCTAAAGCCCGCGTGGAGGTGCGCCTTTTGGCGCAGTGTATGGTGGATTTGCGGGCTGCCGCCCGCGTGTATGGTGTATAGTTAAAAAATAAGGACTAAAAACTAAGAACTAACAACTTAAAACTCAATAAGATATGGATTTAAACAAAATGATGATGGATTACCTGGCCGAGGAAGGTTTCCGTCCCCACGAGACCCCCTTCGGCATCGCCTTTAAGTATGAGGGCATCAACTTCCTGTATTTCAACGACCCCGAAGATGAGCAGTACTTCAGGCTGATGATGCCGGCCATCTTTGAGGTCACTGAGGACAACGAGGAAACCATCATGCGCGTGATGAACGATGTGAACGGCAACATCAAGGTCGTGAAGCTTTACACGATGGATATGGAGAACGAGGACGGCAAGACAAAGGAAACCAGTGTGTGGGTAGCCTTTGAAATCCTCGCAGACAGCACCCCTGAGCTCAGCGACATCGTGCCGCGTGCCATCGGCCTGCTGAAGGGTGCCCGCGTCGCCTTCCTCGCCAAACTCGAGGAGGTCGCCGACCATTGATTCCTGTTGCGAAGATTGAATCAACATTAACCCAAAACACAAATAAGAAATGAAGAAATTTTTAATCATGGCAGCCTTGATGATGGTTGCTGCCTTCTCTCTCACTTCCTGCGGAGATGATGACGAGCCCAAGGTGAAGACCATAGCCACGACAACCTACCACATGTCCTTCTCGCAGGATTTGCTTGAAGCAGCCTCGATAATCGTCTATTACAAAGCTGAAAACGGAAGAGTCACTTTTGATCCCATCACTTCAACCTGGTGGACCAAGACGGTTACCAGTGACGAGTTCCCTGCCGAGTTTGGCGTTATGTACAATTTCGGCACCAAGCCTGACGCAGAATTAATAAAAGAAAAATACGACTTGTATTGCGATGTAACTTTCAGTTTCTCAACTAACAAGGGGGCATCAGCAAATCCTCAAAAGATTGTTATCATGGATGAAAAAGCTGTTGCCAAGAAGAAAGTCGTCAGCACGTTAGATAAATATAGCGGTGATTCCAAAGGTTTCAAATTATCTGAAAACGGCGTTCCTTCCGAGGCCAACAATCTGAAATACAATTAAGGAACATGCTTCAATAGACAATAAGTAGAGACGCAAGTTTTTGCGTCTCACTTTTTATGTCATTCTTTGGTAAATATCACTTCACCGGTTCCATGTGGATGGTGACGTGGGTCTGGTGGCCGAAGCGTTCCCGCAGGCGCTCCTCGATGGCGGTTGCACGGTCATGGGCAGCAGTAAGCGACACGTCGCCGTCCATGCGCACATGGGCCTCGATGGCAAAGCGGTTGCCAATGCGGCGCGTGCGCAGGTTGTGCGGTTCGCTCACGTCAGGGAAAGAGCAGATGATGTCCTCAATTTCTTTCTCAATGTCGCCCGAGAGTGAAGACTCTGTCAGTTCACTGATACTGGTACGCAGCAGGTCGATGGAAACCTTGACCAGCATGGCACCTACCACAACCGACGCCAGAGGGTCGAGCACCGTCCAGCGGTGACCCAGCAGGATGGCGCCACCGATGCCCACTGCCGTACCGATTGACGACAGGGCGTCGCTGCGGTGATGCCAAGCATTGGCAACCAGCGCCTGAGAGTCTAGATTCTTGCCGCGGCGAACGGTGTATTGATAGAGAATTTCCTTAACGATAATCGAAATAATGGCTGCTGCCAAAGCGAGCCACCCGGGTGCCGCCAACTGCTTGCCGCCCGCCCAGTCGATGAGCTTGGCAACGCCCGACACGATGATGCCCGTGGCGGCCGCCAACAGCGCCAGACCGATGATGAATGTGGCAAAGGTCTCATACTTGCCGTGGCCATAGTCATGTCCCTTGTCCTGAGGCTTGGCGCTCACGTGGACAAAGGCCAGCACAATGATGTCGGTGATAAAGTCCGACAGCGAGTGGACGGCATCGGCTATCATCGCCGAGCTGTGGCCCATCACACCAGCGATGAACTTGAAGGTCAGCAGCGCCACGTTGCCTGCACTGCCCACCAGCGTCACCTTGTATATCTCCTTCTCCCGGTTCATAGTTGTCGCAAAGGTAGTCCTTCTACTTAAGCCTGCCAATTCCACACGCTAAAAAGCCGTGTCCCCGCCGATGGACCTCGGCAGGGACACAGTATATTGTCAGCAAGGATGAGGAACTATATTCAGATAAGGTTCTATCACACTGTCCTCCACACGGATGAATGTGGGGTATTCTCCGCCGAGTAACATCAGTTTGTCGCCCTGCACTGAATATTCGCATTCAGAGGGCTCGGGGTCGGGATTGTATTTGGGGTCGGGATCGAAGGTGATTATCAACTTCTTCCCCGATACGGTATATGTTCCGTGATGAACAATAACGCTGGGATGGCCATAATAATATTCGACATGAGATTTCTCCACTATATGAAACTTACCCTCTTTGGTAAATTGATAATAGATATCCCATTCATCAGACCATTCATCATCATCAGTATGATTGTATTGCCAAGTCCCGACGATGTCAGCAGCCTTGGGCTCGTCGTCATCGCTACAGGCGGTCAAGCCAACGGTAAACAAGGCCAGCAGCATGACCATCAATGAAAAAATGTACTTTTTCATAATATGAGACATTTAAGCAAAAATGATTCGTTTATTCGTGAATTCGTAGTTGACAATTACTGGCGCATGTAGGCGGCTTGGTCGGCGGGGTTGAAGTTGCCGATGAAGCGTGCGTGGCGTGCTACCTCGGCCTCGCCCATGTTGACATAGACCTTGGCGCTGTCCATGAACAGGTCGGGCTCCTGGCTGGCGTCACCGATGAGCAGGTAGCCCATGATGATGTGACCCAGCATCTCGACGAGGCGCCGGGCATGGAAGGTGATGTACTCGGGGTCCTCGACAGCCTGAACCTTGGCAAAGGTCTCCTCATAGAGGGCGGTCATGGCCTCAAGCTTGGCCCGCATGGGAGCAACGGCGTCGCTGTACTCGCGGGCGGCGTACTCCTTAATCTGGTTCAGATAGGTGCCCGTGGTGACGTGGCGGATGGCGGCAACCACCTGCAACTGGGTCGTGCCCTCGTAGATGCTGGTGATGCGGGCGTCACGGTAGATGCGCTCACAGGCGTAATCGCGCATGAAACCGCTACCGCCGTGAATCTGCACGCAGTCGTAGGCGTTCTGGTTGCAGAACTCGCTCGTCATGCCCTTGGCCAGCGGCGTGAAGGCGTCGGCCAAGCGGTTATAGGCCTTCATGGTCTTGCGCTCCTCGGGGGCGAGGGTGCGCTCACGGCTGATGGCCTCCAGCGACTTGTACATGTCCACAAAGCGGGTGCACTCATACAGCAGGGTGCGCGAAGCGTCGAGCTTGGCCTTGATGTTGGCAATCATCTCGCTCACGGCGGGGAAATTGATGATGGCCTTGCCGAACTGCTCACGGCTGCGGGCATAGGCGATAGCCTCCTGATAGGCAGCCTCGCTCACGCCGACGCTCTGGGCGGCGATACCCAGGCGGGCACCGTTCATCAGCGACATCACATACTTGATGAGGCCCAGCTTGCGGTCACCGCACAACTCGGCCTTGGCGTTCTTGAACACGAGCTCGCACGTGGGACTGCCGTGGATACCCATCTTGTCCTCGATGCGGCGCACGGTCATGCCGCCGTCGCGCTTGTCATAGATGAACATCGACAGGCCGCGGCCGTCGCGGGTGCCTTCCTCGCTGCGTGCCAGCACGAGCGAAATGTCACCGTCACCGTTGGTGATAAAGCGCTTCACGCCATTCAGGCGCCAGGTGCCGTCCTCGTCCTGGGTGGCCTTGAGCATGACGGACTGCAGGTCGCTACCTGCGTCAGGCTCGGTAAGGTCCATGGCCAGGGTCTCACCCTTGCAGGTGCGGGGCAAGAAACGCTCCTTCTGGTCCTCACTGGCAAACTCGTTGATGGTCTCGGCACAGTCCTGCAGACCCCACACATTGACGAAGCCCGCATCGGCACGGCTCACCATGTCGGCAGCCATGATGTAGGGAATCGACGACATGTTCAAGCCACCATACTGGCGGGGCAAGGTGATGCCCATCAGGCCAGCCTGGTTCAGGGCCTTGAGGTTCTTCTCGGTACCGCTGGCATAGCGCACGCGGCCGTTCTCGTGGTGGGGACCCTCAAGGTCAACATCCTTGGCATTGGGAGCGATGATGTCACCGCACACCTCGCCGATGATGTCCAGCACGCGCTCATAGGAGTCCATTGCGTCCTCAAAGTCGAGAGGAGCATAGTCAAATTTCTCGCTCTGGGTATAATCGCGCTCACGCAGGGCGACAATCTGCTTCATCAGCGGGTGACGCAGGTGGTACTGGAGCGCTTTATTGTCGGTATAAAAGTTAGCCATTTCTTAGTTTTCAGTTGGCAGTTTTCAGTTTTCAGTCTTCAGTTGGCAGTAATTGCGGATGCCGCTGACAACTGAAAACTGAAAACTGAGAACTATTATTTTGAATTCTTCTTGTAGTGCTTGATGAGACGCGGAATCACGTCCTCGACGCTGCCCGTGATCACATAGTCGGCAATCGCGTTGATGGGAGCCTCGGGGTCGGTGTTGATACTGATGATGATACTGCTCTCGTTCATGCCGGCGATGTGCTGGATCTGGCCCGAGATACCGCAGGCGATATACAGCTTGGGACGCACGGTGACACCGGTCTGGCCAATCTGGCGCTCATGGTCGGTGAAACCGGCATCGACGGCAGCGCGCGATGCACCCACCTCGCCACCGAGCACGTCGGCGAGTTCAAACAGCATGTCAAAATTCTCCTTGCTGCCCACGCCGTAGCCACCAGCCACGATGATGTGGGCGCCCTTGATGTTGACCTTGCTCTGCTCGATCTCGCGGTCGATGATCTTCACCACGAGGCTGGCGGGGTCGATGTACTTGTCGGGATCCAGGTCTATGACCTCACCCTTGTAGTTAGCATCAAAAATCTCCTTCTTCATCACGCCCTCGCGCACGGTTGCCATCTGAGGACGGCACTCGGGGTTGACGATGGTAGCAACGATGTTGCCGCCGAAAGCGGGACGAATCTGGTACAGCAGGTCCTTGTACTCCTTGCCCTTGGCAGCATCGGTGTGGTCACCGATTTCCAGCGAGGTGCAATCGGCGGTCAGACCGCTGTGCAGGCACGACGACACGCGGGGACCCAGGTCACGGCCGATGGTGGTAGCGCCCATGAGGCAAATCTGCGGCTCAATCTCCTTGAACAGCGTGGTCACCACACTGCTGTGGGGCAGCGACGTGTAGGGGAACAGGCGCTCGTCCTGTACCTTATAGACCACGTCAACGCCATAGGGGAACAGCTCCTTCTCGATGCCGTCGAGCTTGTCGCCCAGCACCAGTGCCTCCAGTTTGCAGCCCAGGCGGGTGGCGAGCTGGCGGCCCTTGGTCAACAGTTCGAGGCTGACGTCGGCAATGCGGCCCTCGTCATACTCGCAATAGACTATCAGATTATTCTTGTCTTCCATTGTTGTCTAGATAAATTTCTCTAATCACTAATCTCTACTCACTACTCACAACTTGCTTTTGCAAGTTGTTTTTTTACCCGATGATGTGGTCGGCGATGAGTTCTTTCACGAGGCCCTCGAGTTCGGTGTCGGCAGCGGCGTCGATGCGGCGGGCTTCCTTGGCCTGGAAGGCGACGTTGACGATGGTCTTCACCTTGGTGGGCGAACCGGCCATACCGATCTGCTCGGGGTCGGCCTCAATCTCCTTCACGCCCCATTCCTTGATGGCAAGGTAGGGACGGGCATCCACGAGCGCCTGGCGGTCGGCGGGCAGAGCGGCCTTCTCGCTGGGCGTCACGGCATATTTATACTTCTGGATGAGGCGGGCGTTACGGGGACGGCAAGCGTCGGCGCTGCCGTTGACGGTCACCACCAGGGGCAGCGGGCACTCCACAGTCTCGAAGCCGCGCTCAATGCGGCGCTTGATGGTAGCCTTGCCATCGGCAACCTGGATGCTCTCGGCATAGGTCACCTGGGGCAGACCCAACTTCTCGGCAATCTGCGGACCCACCTGTGCGGTGTCGCCGTCGATGGCCTGACGGCCACCCACGATGATGTCAAACTCGCCCATGTGACGGATGGCCTGAGCCAACGAATAGCTCGTGGCGAGGGTGTCGGCGCCACCCAGGGGGCGGTCGGTCAGCACCACGCCGTCGTCACCACCACGGTACAGGCTCTCGCGCACCATCTCGGAGCTGCGGGGCAGACCCATCGTCAGCAGCGTGATGGTCGAACCGGGATGGGCATCCTTGAGCTGCAACGCCTGTTCCAGGGCATTGAGGTCTTCGGGGTTGAAAATAGCGGGCAAGGCGGCACGGTTGATGGTACCGTCCTCCTTCATCGCGTCTTTACCCACATTGCGGGTGTCTGGCACTTGCTTGGCCAGAACAATGATTCTTAAACCCATGTTTTTCTTCAAATTTATGGTTGTTACGTTGATATTTCTTTTATTTACAACGACTTGTGCGATTTGCGCACAAAAACGCCGCAAAGGTACAAATTTTTCCCCAAAAACACCCACTCCTACCCCTTAAAGTAATTTAATAATGTGGATTTGGCGGTTTAGCCTCTCTTTAAAATGGGCTACGCTCCAAATGACAACTGAAGAATCTGAAATATTCTGAATCAGTTACATGGGTTGTTCACAGTTGTTCGTGTTGTTTGATGAATCGAGAGGCAGTTGTTTGAAAAAAGAGGCGGTTGTTTGATAGTTTCGGGAAATGTTGTACCTTTGCGTAACCCTCAGTAAATCAGATGACCAAGCGCAGCGAGGGAGTCTGATTCACTGAGGGTATAACGCAATATCTGTCCTCGTCGCCTGCGGCGACCCCTTTCCCTGTATCTATATTTTGGGGGCGCCATCGGTGATATCCGCTAGCATTGATTGCCCCGCGTGATGCAATCTACTTCGCTATCGCTCAGCTGATTGCATCACACGGGGTTACCCAGATGGCCGCCCTCTGGGCGTCTGAATCGTGAGGTGGGATAGTCTTATTTTGGAGCGGTTCCCAGATGTGGGTTACCGATTGATGAGGGGTTTCACGAACTCGTCCAGGTCGTTCACCCCCAGTTTCTTGGCTATCTGGATTTTCTTGTTATAGACAGTGCCGATGTTCTTGTAGCCCATGGTCAACATGATAACCGTGCGAGAGAAGCCGCAACAGTATAGCGCCAGCAAGTTCAGTTCACTGTCGTTCAGGGTGTTGTCGGCGGTCTCCTGAGCCTTGACAAGGATGTTATCGTGCAGGTCGTTGACCAGGGTCTGCAGATTGGACCAGTAGGTGCTGTCGTTGCCATTGTTAGGCAAGGACATCACTTCCCTGAACTTGGTGGCAAACTTGTCGCCGTCAAACTGATAGGACCACTCGATGAGCTGTCGCACATCATCAATCTGCTGACTGATAATGTCCCGCAGCTGGTGACTATGGTGCGGCTTGTTGTCGCCTGCCAACTGGCGACGCTCGTAATCGTCGAGGCGGGCCTGCATCTGGCGCAGACTGGCCAGCGAGCCGTCGAGGTCGGCTTTCAGCAGGTCGGCCTCGTTCTGCTTCATCCTCAACTGGTTCCTGTAGCGCCACACCAGCAGTGCCGAGGCCAGCAAACCGATCGCCAGCAATGCAGCAACCAGCAGAGTGCTCTTCAGGCGGGATTCATTTTTGACCTGATTCAACTCGGCCAACTGGACATCATACTTTTTCTCCACGGCCAGCAGGCGGTGATTGAGGCCATTGATGGTCATCGAATCGGCGATGGCATGAGCCTGCTGGAGGTAGGACTTGGATTCCCCGTCATTTTTCCAATACCGTTGCTCCAGTTCTGACATCAGCTCAAAATATGCGATACTGTCCCTTGCGCTAGCGGGTTGAGGAGCAGCCTTCAGGTAATAGACTGCCGAGTCGGGCTGCCCCAGGTACAGGTAAGAGGAGGCCAGGCGGTAATGGGCCCGCGGATGGTCGATGATGGATTTGTCGGCCCCGATGGCCTGCAGCGCATATTGCTTGCTCAACGGATAATTCTTTTCGCGAACCAGATAATACTCTGACAGGAGATAACGGTTGGCAAACGCATGGTACTGGTCGCCAAGCCTTTGTGCCAAC
The DNA here is from genome assembly GCA_902782465.1 of uncultured Bacteroidales bacterium. Classification (GTDB taxonomy): domain Bacteria; phylum Bacteroidota; class Bacteroidia; order Bacteroidales; family Muribaculaceae; genus Sodaliphilus. The sequence continues at coordinate 10,563 of CACZNH010000020.1, read as the reverse complement.
GCGATAGCATCCTGCATACAGGTCACGGCCGAGTCGTGCTTTTCATCAATATTGCGATAGATGCCGCCCAGGCTTGTGAGGCACACCAACTCGTAGTGACTGTCACCCAGGGCTTTGTAGATGGGCAAGGCTTCCTTGTACTTCTGCAGGGCGATGGTGTTGGTGCCCACGACTTGGGACTGGTAGAGCGTGCCCAGCCTGAGTTTTGCGTAGGCAATCATCGAGCTGTCGGTGGCCAGCGGCAGTTGTTCGGCCTGATGGTAGCTCTCGACCGCCTGTTCAAGTTTCCCCATGTCTTCATTCACACACCCCTGGGCAATGAGTGCCTTCAGATACATCAAGTCATCACCCTTCTTCTTGAAGTAGCCTACGGCTTCCCGAATGGCCGAGTCGCTTGTGCAGGGGATGTAGTTCTTGTACATCGCCATGGATAGCAGCACCGCATGATAGGCCCGCTCCTGTTTGCCGAAATGTTTGTCGTCCATCTGTTGCAACGCGGCCAAAGCCTCTTTTTCGTGCTGATGATAGACCAACGAGTCAATGTGGGTGAGTTCCTGCATCACGGCGCCATCGTGCGAGCAACCTACCAGCATGAGTGAAAAGGCAGCCGCAAGCGGGATGATGATGTTGCTGAAATGTTTCATTTGAGACATCGATTTGGTCACGGATTTCCGGTATTCCACACAAATAAACGGTTAATTACTGATGCAAAATTAACAATTTACGGCTCATTTTTTGCCCCAATGAGAGAGAAATGAGAATTTATTTTTTTAGATGCACGATTTTCAGCACCTTACATTTTCCGAAATGAGGTCATAATGTTTACCGTTTTTGGTCGATTTAACATTATTTCATATTACCTTTGCAGTCGAGAAAATCACAAAAACACTTAAAACAAGAATTGACATCATGAACACGACAAGGAAACTGATAATGATGATACTGGCATTCATGCTGCCAGCAATTGCCACTGCCATCCCACAGGACTTCGACAACTACGAATTCATGGTGGACGGCGTCTATTACAAGATTGTAGATGGCACAGCTGTTGTCACCTTCAAGGGCTATTACAGTTCTACTTATTGGGGTGGTTACTCAGGTGACGTGGTTATTCCCACTACCGTTATCCATGAAGGCAAGACTTATCCAGTCAACATCATTGACCACTATGCGTTCATTCATTGTCCAGGTCTTACAAGTATTACCATTCCCGAGTCTATCACTACCATCGGTAGTGCATTCTACGATTGCGGAGGACTGACGCGCGTAAACATCACTGATATCGAAGCATGGTGCAAGATTGATATGCATTCCAATCCACTTGTTTATGCCCACCATCTCTATCTGAATGGTACCGAAGTGACCGATTTAATCATTCCTGAGTCCATCACCAAGGTTGGGGACTTTGCATTCGAGGGTTGTAGCGGACTTGCCAGTGTGACAATTCCCAATACTGTCACGTCTATCGGCGACAATGCGTTTGAAGGCTGCTCGGGACTGACAAGCATCATCATCCCCAACTCGGTCACCGAGATAGGAAGTGTCGCCTTTGAAGGCTGTACCGGCCTTAGAAGCGTGACTTTAGGCAACGCTCTTACGCGCATCGGCACATATGCCTTTTCGGGCTGTGCCGGCATTACGAGCATCAAGATTCCCAAAACTGTCACGGCCATTGGTGCAAACGCCTTCAATGGCTGCTCGGGCTTGACAAGCATTGACATTCCTGATTTAGTTACTGAAATCGGCGGCATGGCTTTTTATAACTGCACCGGCTTGACGAGTGTGAGCATCGGCAAATCCGTCACGAGCATCGGTAAAGATGCTTTCAAGAACACACCATTAATTGAAACAGTGACTTGCAAGGCAACGACACCCCCTTCTTGGTATAATACGGATATGTTCACGGTCAATGTCTTTAACCACGCCCCACTGCATGTGCCTGTGGGCTGTGAAAGGGCTTATAAGGCTGATCCCAACTGGGGACAGTTCTTGACCATCATCGGTGATGTGACGCCAGAGGCTTACGCTGTGTTTACTGAGGCTGACAGCACGCTGACGTTTTTCTACGATGAACTGCGCAGTACCCGCTCAGGGACAACTTATGACCTGAATACGGGTGCCAATACTCCCGATTGGTTTGAGAATAGGTACAATGTTTCCCATGTGGTGTTTGACCCTTCGTTTGCCGCTGCCCGTCCCACATCAACCTATCTTTGGTTTGTTGAAATGATTAACATGCCGTCAGTAACGGGCCTCGAACACCTCAACACGTCTGATGTGACAGACATGGCTGGCATGTTCGCTAACTGTGAATCATTGTCCACGCTTGACCTGAGCGGATTTAACACCGAAAATGTGCAGAACATGGAACGCATGTTCAATGGCTGTCGAATCTTGACAACCCTTGACTTGAGCAGTTTCAACACCTCAAATGTGACGCGCATGTGTCAAATGTTCTCAAACTGCGGAGCTTTGGCATCCCTAGACCTGAGTGGCTTCAACACTTCAAATGTGACAACTATGAGTGGCATGTTCCATAGCTGCAGATCTCTGGTAACCCTAGACCTGAGTGGGTTCAATACCTCGAATGTGACAGATATGGGAGGCATGTTTTCTGGCTGCAATCATCTTGAAACAATCTTTGCCAGCAATAATTGGAGTACAGTTGCCCTAACATATTCCGACTACATGTTTTATGGCTGCGCCAGTCTTGTCGGAGGCCAAGGTACTTCTTATGATGAGAATCATGTCGATGCGGCCTACGCCCACATCGACGGTGGCCCAAGCAATCCCGGTTATTTCACTGAGAAAGGAATATCAATCCCTGGCGACGCGAACGGTGACGGAACGGTCAACATTTCGGATGCCAACAGCGTGATTGACATCGTCATCATGGGCGGCAACGGAGGCCACAGCCGCATGCCCGCCGCCGACGTGAACAACGACGGTCTGGTCAACGTCACCGACCTGAACTTCATCATCAATATCATTATCCGCAAAGAATGAAAACAGCATAGGTAGCCTCTCTTTAAAATGGGCTACGCTCCAAATGACAACTGAAGAATCTGAAATATTCTGAATCAGTTGCATGGTTGTTCACAGTTGTTCGTGTTGTTTGATGAATCGAGAGGCAGTTGTTTGAAAAAAGAGGCGGTTGTTTGATAGTTTCGGGAAATGTTGTACCTTTGCGGGATTGAATCAAATCACATTATTTTTGTTTAACCGAGAAAGAAAAATGAGAAAGAACATTGTTGCGGGCAACTGGAAGATGAATACCACCCTGCCCGAGGGCGTACAGCTCGCCAAGGACGTGTGTGCCGCTGTTGCTGCAGAGGCTAACCTGAAGTGTGACGTCGTTTTGGGCGTTCCCTTTACCCACCTGATGGCCGTCAAGGAGGTTATCGGCGATGCCAACGTGGGCCTGGCTGCACAGAACTGCGCCGACCACACCAGCGGTGCCTACACCGGTGAGGTTTCGGCCGCTATGGTTGCATCGACGGGCGCGGGCTACGTCATCCTGGGCCACAGCGAGCGCCGCGGCTACTACAACGAGACCGCCGAGATGCTTAAAGAAAAGGTTGACCTTGCACTGGCTAACGGCCTGAAAATCATCTTCTGCTGCGGCGAGAGCCTTGAGGAGCGCGAGAACGGTTCGTTCAAGGAGGTCATCGGTGCTGAAATCCGCGACTCCCTGTTCCACTTGACCGCTGAGCAGATGAAGGACATCGTCATCGCCTACGAGCCCATCTGGGCCATCGGCACGGGCAAGACCGCCACGAGCGACCAGGCACAGGAAATCCACGCCCTGATCCGCGGCCTGCTGGCTGACCAGTACGGCGCACAGGTGGCCGACGACACCACTATCCTGTACGGCGGCAGCTGCAAGCCCAGCAACGCTCCCGAACTGTTTGCCAAGCCCGACATCGACGGCGGCCTCATCGGCGGCGCATCGTTGAAGGCTGGCGACTTCATGGGCATCGTCACCGCTTTCTAATTTTTAAAAATAATATTTTTAATCGTGCTGTCGCACGAGTAATTGAGTTTAGGTTTGTTTCACAACTAAACTCGACCTGAATAATCTTGGTATAAACCCCATTTGAGTTTATACCAAGAATTTTTTGTGGCTTCACGTCAAAAAAACTCGTTTTTTGGGCGCTTCGAGGTGTTTTGTCACCAAAAAATGCGTAATTTTGCAGTTTGTATGAAAGAGCAACGTCCAACCATTTACCAGAAAGCGTCCGTGTGGGGTGTACCGTTCGGGCTATACCTGACATGCGCCGGTGTGTCGTCGGTATTTGCCGACTGGTTCCCGCCGCTGGGCTTCGTTTTCATGCTGCTGCTGGTGGCATCGCCGCTGGTGGTGTACTACTTCCAGCGCCGCTATTTCATCGAGGAGAACGGTTTTGCCGAGTATGCCGCGCTGTGGATGCTGGGCATCATGCTCTACATTTTCGGAACGGTGTTGGCCAGTTTCATTATGTTCCTGGTCATCCAGTTCGGCAGACCCGATTTCGCCTACGACCAGGTCCAGCACGCCATCGATGCCTATAGCAAGATACCCGAGTTGCGCGACAGCGAACTCTTTCGCGTGATGAAAAACGCCGTGGAGCGGCAGGCGTTGCCCACGCCCATCGAGACGGTGTTTAACGCCTTCTGGTTCGTCACCTTCTGGGGGTGCATCACGAGTGCCATCACGGCAATACTGGCACGGCGAAGCATTAAAAGGCGCAATTGAAATCAACGAAATATACACTATACACCATACACCAAAATAAAGATATGGACATATCAGTAGTAGTACCCTTGTTTAACGAAGCCGAATCACTGCCCGAGTTGGCAGAATGGATTGAGCGCGTGATGGAGGAGAACGCCTTCTCCTACGAGGTACTGTTTATCAACGACGGCAGCACCGACGACTCCTGGCAGGTCATCAAGGACATCCATGCCCGCAACCCGCGCATGAAGGGAGTCTCCTTCCGCCGCAACTACGGCAAGTCGCCGGCGCTGAACACCGGTTTTGACCGTGCCCAGGGCAATGTCATCATCACCATGGACGCCGACCTGCAGGACAGTCCGGACGAGATACCCGAACTATACCGCATGATCACCAAGGACGGTTACGACCTGGTGAGCGGCTGGAAGAAGAAACGCTATGACCCGCTGAGCAAGACCCTGCCCACCAAGCTGTTCAACGCCACGGCACGTCAGGTGAGCGGCATCCACAACCTGCACGATTTCAACTGCGGCCTCAAGGCCTACCGCCGCGAGGTGGTGAAGCACATCGAGGTCTATGGCGACATGCATCGCTATGTGCCCTATCTGGCAAAGATTGCAGGCTTCACCCGCATCGGCGAGAAGCCTGTCAAGCACCAGGCCCGCAAATACGGCACGACCAAGTTCGGTCTTGACCGTTTCGTCAACGGCTATCTGGACCTGCTCACGCTGTGGTTCCAGGCCAAGTTCGGTGTCAAGCCGATGCACTTCTTCGGTCTACTGGGCAGCCTGATGTTCCTGCTCGGTTTCATCGCCGTGATTATCGTGGGCTCCCTCAAGTTGTACAATATGTACAGCGGCCACAGTTACCGTCTGGTGACCGATTCGCCCTACTTCTATCTGTCCCTGACGTCGATGATTATCGGTTGCCAACTGTTCCTGGCGGGCTTCCTGGGAGAGCTCATCATCCGTCACAGCAACGACCGCAACCACTACGAAATCGGTGAAGAAATCACCGATGAAACGAAATGAGATTCCCGCTCCACATAGTGGCGCTCATCCTGCTGATAACGGCAGTGACGGCTTGCAGCAACGACAGCTGCAGCGACAACGGCAACAGCCTGCCGCTGGCGACTTTCTATGTTGGCAATAACCAGCAGTCCATCAGCACGTTGAGCATTATGGGAATCGGTGTTCCGGGCGACAGCCTGCTCGTGGACAGCATGTCCGTCAACGAGGCCTATCTGCCCCTGCGTGCCAGCACATCCACGACCAGTTACGCCCTGTGGCGTCCGTCGGCCGACGGCAAGACATCCGTCAGCGACACGCTGACCCTCGAATACAAGGCCGTTGAATACTTCCATTCCATCGAGTGCGGAGTAATGTATAACTTTGACATCCACAAGGTTAGCTACACTACCCACGGCATCGACTCGGTGGTGCTGCTCACCCCGCTGGTAACCAACGCGCGCACCCCGGCCCTGCGCATCCATTTCACCACCTTGACGCCATGAGGTTTCACCGACATAGCACCCCGAAAATTGCCATCCAAGGGACGCTTCTCCTGATGACCTTGATGATGGTGTTGTTCGGCACCTTACAGGCTGATGCTCAGGAGCCCGACAAGCGTCACGTGACGCCTGTCATCCCGCAGACCAACCAGGTGAAACCGCCCCCAAAGGGCACCGACGAGGAAATCATCCAGCAGTACATCAGCGGCGACAGTGCTGCCGCCATTGCCCAGCTGCGCAAGGACTCGTTGCGGCGCATCTATAAGCATTATCCGCGATTGACCGACCTGTCCATTGGCGTGAATTTCATTGAACCGCTGCTGATGGCGTTCGGCCAGAGCTATGCCAGCGCCGACGTGAACGCTACCCTGAACATGTGGAACCGCCTACAGCCCACCGTAGAGCTGGGCCTGGGATGGGCCCACAACACCCCCGACGGCATGAATTTCACCTACAAGGGCAAGCCGTCGCCCTATTTCAAGGTGGGTGCCAACTACAATTTCCTGTTCAAGAACAGCCCTGACTATCAGGCAATTGTCGGCATCAGGCTGGGTTACAGCACCTTCGGCTATGACGTGACCGACGCACGTTATGTCAACAGCTATTGGCGCGAAGATATCACTTACGACATCACTGGCGAGCGCTCCCATGCCCTGTGGGGCGAGGCTGGCGTGGGCCTGAAAGTCAAGCTGTGGAACCGTCTGTCAATGGGTTGGATGATTCGTTACCACGGCATACTGAATTATGGCAAGAACGAACACTCAAAGCCGTGGTTTATACCTGGTTACGGTCCTCGCAGCAGTTCGTTGGGATTCTCGCTAGGCATTTATTATACGTTTAGGCGTTAGGTTTTAGGCTTTAGGGATTATGGTTAAGAAATCGTTCAATATCAATGCGAGGCGCAAGAGAGCGCGTGCCCCAAAAATTTGGCCGGGAAACGAGCCCGACTGGTACAAGCGTTTCCGCCAATTGGCATCTTTGGCCAACAAACCCTTCAGAATTAAATTGTGACAACTTGGGAGGCGCAAGATTTCTCGTCTCTACCAATATCACAAAGCCGCCACTGATGGGGGTTGTTAATAGTTTTTTTGGCGCTTTTTTCAAAAAAATTTTGTCAGTTCAAAAATTGTTCGTAATATTGTACTCTGAAAAGCGGAGGAAACTACGCATTTTATGCGTATGTACTTAACTTTCAATATATTAAGCCCAAATCACTCACGTCGTCAATTCGTGAGACGTGATTGATTGAAGCAAATAATAGACAAACAAAAACAACAAAAATATTAATTAACATTATTACTAACATTTTAACTCATTTGATTATGAAGATTAAAAATTTACTTCTTTTTGCTGCTGCAACGATGAGCATTTCTGCTTTCGGTCAGGCAACTGGCGAGCTCTGCTTCCAGGGTGACGGCGTTACCCCTCAGATGTCAGGTCAGGCAACCCAGGACCACGTTTTCATCCGTGGCACCTACAATGATCAGGTTATGGACAACGTGATCAACATCAATGCTGGCGCTACCCAGTGCATCTGGTTCTACCTCAATGACGATGAGATTTATCAGAATTCTGAGGTTCAGGCTCTGACTCCCATTGCTCTCAACTCGGCAGGTGATCTGTACCACGAGGTAGCTTACAACTCATTCCAGTGCGACCTTTATGTTCCCCAGGGCTTCGTTATCGTTAACGGCGAGGACGAGGAAGGTGAGGAGATTTCCTTCGAGCAGGGCGACCGTATGCCCAAGGCCACCGCTATCAAGTGGGGTAAGAAGGAAACCACCAAGACCATCGACGAGGTAGAGTATGACGTTTACACCATCCTGTGCTACAACATGGAGGAGTACGGCAGCCACATCGCTGGTAAGAACGCCAAGAAGTACAACGAGATTTATGACCTCGTTCAGGCCGGTCAGGCATCTTGGAAGGATTACACCGTATTTGGTCTTTATATGAAGAACAACAACGTTGACAACCACACCAATGACCTGATTATCGCTAACCAGATCCTGAACTTCCGTGAGGCTAACGTTGCTGAGTGGGATGCCAACAAGAGCACCTTCAACTATGCAACTGGCGGTAACAACGAGAGCCAGCTGTTCATGCTGTACAACCGTGCTCGCGTTTACGGCACCAGCAGCGTCGTTGAGACCCTGGGTGAGAAGACCATCAACAACGTGAAGTACTACAACGTTGCCGGTATGGAGAGCAACGTTCCCTTCGACGGTGTTAACATCAAGGTCGTTACCTATAGCGATGGTACCACCAGCACCAGCAAGGTGATGAAGTAAGAAACACTTACATCCAAAACAACAAAAGCCGCAGGCCCTGTGCCCGCGGCTTTTTTTAGTATAGGAAGGCGTCACAGGACATCGACGACGGGTCGGGAGTCTGTTCCTGGCTGAAGAGGTTCTCGCTGCGCATCAGGTACAGGCCTATGGCGCGTGTCATCAGGATGTCGTCGTGCTTGCCCTTGGCGGCACTGAAGCTCCTGTTGCGCTCCTCGTAGCAGCGCATCTCGTTCACCGCCTCGATATCACGCTCGATATAGGAACCCTCGCGCACGCCGGCCACCAGCTCGGCGACCGACATCGACTTGGTTTTCACGTTGGTGTGGAAACCGAGTTTGTTGCGGCTGCGCTGATACACATTGCCATACAATTGTTTCAGCCGCTCGAGGATATAGTCGCTCTCCCCTGCCCTTGCCGCCTCGTTGGTGAGGGTGTTGCTCTCGACCACCAGCAGCGCCTTGTTATAGAACACGGCAATCTGCATCGCCTTGACGGCGAGCTGGTCATGGTCGATGTGGCCACGCCACTGCGCCACTATCGCCGGCTTGTTGAACTCGTCGCCGACGCGCCACACGGCAACCACCGAGTAGTCGCTACCGTCTGAACGCCCGCCCACATCCACTACCGCCATATACCTGACGGGTGACGGCGACCGTGTCACCGGCATATCCCACACCTTGAGTTGCCCAGCGCTAGACTCGTAGAATCGCACGTTCTCCTTTGCCCGATGTCCGCTCATGGCGGCACCCTGCACCTCGCCCACCGCCAGCGGCGCCCTGCAGCCCTTGGCCAGGCGGTCCAGTTCCTCGCGCGAGAACACGTGCCGCCCGCTGGTGGCAAAGGCCTCGCTGGCGCTGCTAGGAAACTCTGACATCATCAACGCATGTTCGCGTTGCTCGCTCCGCTTGCAGTGATACCAGTAAATCTGCTCCAGCGTGCGTCCGTCGTCCCACAACGCGCGTTCATAGTCGTCCATCGCATCCCACAGTGCCTGGACGTCCTCGACCTCACGGCTGTAGATGCCGATTTCGTACCACGGCACGAACACCGGCACCTTGTCGCTGGTGCCACGCGTGGCACGCAGCCACTCGTCGTGGAAATACGTGCCCACACCGTCGGCGGTCGATTCGAGCACGATGACCGACTCAGGCTTGAGGGTGACACTGCCGCACACGCTGCGCAACACGTCATCGGGGTTGTGCATCTTGCTCTCTTGCCAGAAGGCCACCTCGCTCAGATGCGCCATCGAGATGTCATAGCCGCGAACGGCATCCTCGCTGCGCGAGCTGGCAGTGATGAGCAGGCACTCCCGGGCCTCAATCTGCTGCACGTTGGGTTGTCCCTCCAACTTGGTGAAGCGCAGGGGGTGGTCCTGGGCATCGTCATCCTGCATATCCTTGGGGTAATGCTCTATCATCAGGTTGTACATGCGCTTGATGGCCTTGCTGGTCGACTGCTTGTGGCAGCAGATGACGCTGTTCCATCCCTTGTGACGCACCAGCTGCATCCACGCCATGTACATCTGCACCATCGTCGAGGCACCCCACTGTCGCGCCTTGAGCAGAATCACCCTGATGGGCTGTCCTGCCGTGCGCTGCTCCTCCATCACTGCCAGCAGCTTGCGTTGCGGGCGGTTGAGGACAAAGGGGACGCTGCGGCAGCTCATCTTGTCATGAATCTTCACGCAGCGGGCACACCAGAACTCAAAATCCTCGACGATGCGCAGCCGCTCCTGCTGCAGCGGCTCCATCATCGCGTAGAGCGGATTGTCGTCGAGCACCTTCTTGGGCACCAGGCATCCGCCCGCCTCAACGCGCTCTCCCCAGCAGCCCTCGCCCTTGATCGGGTCATAATGCTCCCCGTCGAGTGCCGCCCGTCGCCGCGCATTCTCAACCAGCACCGCATCAATACTATTATATGATGTGTCCTTCATGGTCTAATCAGATAATGGCGCTGTGTCATAATTGCTACATGGTAATATAACCGTGCTTTCGCACGGGAAAGCTTGTGCAAACTGAAGGCAAACGAGTTTACTCGATTTGCTGAAG
>CACZNH010000019.1 GCA_902782465.1 uncultured Bacteroidales bacterium | reverse complement strand
AATAAAAGAATCAAATTACGGTTAAATGGAAAGAGCCCGGTGCAATACCGAACTCTATTCCTTAATCAATAACCCGTCCAACTTTTTGGGGTCACTTCATATAGGCAGGGGTGGAGCGAAGCGTAACCCCTGTTTACATAACATCCAATAACATAGCCCCATCGGGGCGACAGATTGTATTTCAAGGAATTAGTGCTGCCCCGACGGGGCTATATTGTTTGTGTTTGCCGCTTTAAAGACAACGAGTGTCATTTACGGTGTTATTTTAATCATATCCCTTCCATTCATGGTGAAAGAGGTAAAGTTGAGATGGGCCATGGATGATATTGAGCGTGAAATCAAACGAATAGAAAAAATATCAGTATGAGATAAAACAGCTACGTGACTGTGAGAACAATTCTTGATGTCACCTCGGGCAAAAAGAAAAGCCGGGCGGTTCCCTTGTTGAGGGGATCGCTCGGCGCGGTTCTGTGAGGAAAGATACATCAAATGTGCATCACCCTTTTCAGTTCCAGGTTTTCATAGCCCTCGGGGCAATGGGTGGACAGATAAACCGTGGGATTGTCCTGGATGAACTGGCGCACGCGGTCGAGGGTCTCACGGGCCGCCGCCACGTCCTCGAAGATAATCGAGAGCTTGTTGGCTTTCAGGGCAGCATCGCAATAAGTCACGTCACCGTGCATCATGTAATAGAGACCATCCAGCTCAGCAATGACGATGCTGTTGCCCTTGGTGTGGCCTTTGGCCTCGATGAACCAGACGCCCTCAGCCACCTGCTCGGCACGGGGGAAGTTCTTATAGGATTCCTTGTACTCGGCACGGATGATGTTGCCGCCCTCGGGCAGTTTCATCGCGTCGGCATCCTCCGGTGAGATATAGACTTTGGCGTTGGGGAAATACTGGAGTGCCGCAGTGTGGTCCGGGTGCTTGTGGGTGATGAGGATTTTAGTCACCTGCTCAGGCTTGTAACCCATCGCGGCAAAAGCCTCCATGAAGTCGTGTACTTTCTCGCCCATATAGAGTGGCCCGCCAAGTTTCTTGACCGGCGCCTTATAATCGTTCTGAAAGCCCGTATCGACAAGTATCACCTCGCCGCCCATGTCGATGAGGAAATTCTGAAGACTGCTGCGGTAGATGATTTGTTCGTCGGTACCCTCGTTGCCCTCACCGCCGAAGGCAAACTGCTGATGCATGAAGCCGCCGTCAAACATGCGGATTGCTTTGATAATCATAATTTCTCTATTATATATTTAACGTAAAAAACTCACACGTCTTCAATCGGCAAATGTACAAAAACTCTTGCAGACCTAAAAACCTTGAGGCATGATTTTTTTTGTTTTGCGTGTACAATTCAAAAAAAACAAAAAAAACAAACTAAGCGGAAAAAGATGAGTAGAGATATATTTAAATAATATTGTTGTGTCAAAACTTGAGATGACACACCAATTATTTGTATTATTTGAATTGTTTGATTTGTTTGTATTATATATATAAGGCAAAAAATTCAAACAAAATTTCCCCTCCCTTCCCCGTCATTTTCGGGCATGCCTTCAACCATAGTTTTTCTCCTATCCTCCTTGTTGTGGCTGCAGGCTCTGGCGATAGGCGCTGGGTGACTGGCCCAGGTGCTTGGTGCAGTAGCGGCTGAAGTAGGACAACGAGGCGAAATTCATCCGCTCGGCAATCTGGGTGAGCGACAGGCGGTCGTCGTTGAGCAGTTCCTTGAGGATGGGCACGGTGTGACGGTCGATGTAGGAGGTGACGCTGTGTCCTGTCACACGCTTGATGGTCGCCGACAGGTACTTGGGCGACACGTTCAGGCATTCGGCATAGTAGCTCACGTCGCGCTCGGTGCGGCTGATGCCCGTAGCGAGCAGGGCCATCAGCTGCTTGACGATGTAGGCGGTGCGGTCGGTATGCGTGTCGGTGGCTTCGCGCTGGGCATGGGCCTCAAAGATGTCGTACATCATCGTCAGGCACAGGCTGCCCATCAGCTGGTGGTAGAACTGCTGGTTTCGGTCCTCCATACGTTCCCGCAAGCGGTGAAAATCCTCCAGCAGGTGCCGGGCCTGTTCATCGGTGAGCGAAATGACGGGATCCTGGTTCAGCGAGATGCTGCCGCCGATGCTGTAGTTGTTAGCGGGCAACAGGTTCTGCAGGAACTTGTAGCCGGCGGCAAACCACTCGACCTGCATCTCGGGTGGTGCAGCCAGGTTCTTGATTCTGTGGGGCATGGGGATAACCACCAGGTCGTTTTTCACGATGTGATAACACCGCTCGTTGAACACAAAGCTGCCCTCACCCGCCAGGCACAGCAGGTGCATGCAGGTGTGGCTCAACTGCGGGGCGTTCATCCCGTAGAAATCGTCGGAATATTGGAAATCAGCCTTCATATCACTGAATTTTTGGCAAAAATACATCCTATTTTTGAACCAAACTAACGATTTGTGCAAAAAGTGAAAATTGTAGTGCTTTTTGTGAAACCACCATCCCAAAAATGGGCAGTAATTTTGCATCGTTTATAAGACAGAAAGGATTTTAGGTCAAAATAAATGATGAATATCAAAAACATTATTTCAATCGTATTGGCATTGCTCATCCCGACGGCATGCAGCGGCCAAACAAAACAAAAAAAAGATATGGAAACGACAGGTAAAGCATTGGTAGTGTTCTTCTCGCATGCGGGAGACAACTACTCGGTAGGAAACATCGAGGTGGGCAACACCAAGATTGTCGCCGACTACATCAGCGAAATCATCGGCGCCGACCAGTTTGAGATTGTGACGCACAAGTACGACGGCATGGCCTATACCCCGCTCATCAAGCTGGCACAGCAAGAGGCCGACAACGGCGAGCTGCCCGAGTACGAGGGCGACGTGGACCTGAGCCAATACGACACCGTCTTCATCGGCGGTCCCGTGTGGTGGGGCACCTATCCCCAGGTGATGTTCACCTTCTTCAAGAACCACGCAGCCGACCTTGAGGGCAAGACGGTCATCCCCTTCACCACCCACGAGGGCAGCGGCCTGGCCAGCTGTGTCGAGGACGTGAAAGCCGCCTTCCCCGGCGCCAAGGTCCAAAAGGGTTTCAGCATCTACGGCCACGAGGTGCGCACCGGCAAATCCAAGGTCGAGAAATGGCTCAAAAACCTCTAATAGTGAACAGTTAAATGCCTGAAGGCTTTAGCTATCGAACTGAAAACTGACAACTGAAAACTGAAAACTGACAACTGACAACTGAAAACTGACAACTGACAACTGAACAAATGAAATCCATCAAACTGAATAACGGCGTTGAGATGCCGACCCTGGGCTACGGCGTGTTTCTGGTAAGCCCTGACGAGTGTGAACGATGCGTGACGGATGCGCTGAGCGTGGGCTATCGCCTGATTGACACGGCACAGGCCTATCAGAACGAGGAAGGCGTGGGCAATGCCTGGCGCAAGAGCGGCATCAAGCGCGAGGACCTGTTTCTCGTGACCAAAGTGTGGATCAGCAATGCGGGTGAGGAAAAGGCCGCACGCAGCATCGACGAGAGCCTGCGCAAACTGCAGACCGACTACATCGACCTGCTGCTCATCCATCAGGCCTACGGCGACGTGTTCGGCTCATGGCGGGCCATGGAACGGGCCTACCGCGACGGCAAGGTGCGCGCCATCGGCGTGAGCAACTTCCAGGCAGGCCGTTTCTTTGACTTCGCCCATTATGTGGACGTGAAGCCGATGGTCAACCAGCTGCAGTGCAACGCGATGATTCAGCAGACGGGCATCGAGCCGACGCATGCTGAGTTCGGCACACGCATGATGGCATGGGGCCCCCTCGGCGGACAGGGTGTTGACGGCATCGTCAAGAGCGAGACGCTGGCAACCATTGGCGCAAAATACGGCAAGAACGCGGCTCAGGTGGCCCTGCGCTGGCTCACGCAACGCGGCATCGTCGCCATCCCCAAGTCGAGCCACAAGGAGCGCATGGCACAGAATTTCGCCATCTTTGACTTCACGCTGACCGACGACGACATGGCACAGATTGCCACACTCAACCAGCACGACACGGGCACCATCAGCTTCGGCGACCCGCAGTTCGTGAAATACCTGATTGAGAACTACGGATAAGGGAAAGCCTTATTTACCGAGGTACTCGCTGGGGGTGAGGCCTGTCACCTTCTTGAACAGGCGGGTGAAGTGGTGGGGGTAGTCAAAGCCCAGCAGGTGGGAGGTCTCGCTGATGTTGTGGCCGTGCATGAGCAGGCTCTTGGCCTGGTTGATGACGTAGGTGTGGATATAGCCGATGGCGGTGCCGCCCGTGGCCTTGCGGACGACGTCGCCAAAGTAGCGCGGCGAGTAGGCCAACTCCGAGGCGCAATAGGCCACGGTGGGCAGACCCTGCGACAGCTGGCGTCCCTCGCTGAAGTACCGCTGCAGCAGGCCGTGAAACCGCTTCAACAGGTCGTTGCCCGCTAAATCCTCCTGCGAGAGCTGACGCTGGTAGATGCGGTTGCAGTATTCCAGCAGCAGGCGCAGGTAACCCATCAGGATACTGCGCAGCATGGGCGAGTCGTCGTGCTCGGTCAGTTCCTGCCGCATCTGCTCGACCAGCCGCGTGATGCTGAGCCATTCGGCAGGCTCCATGCGCAGTGAATCGGTGAAGAAATAAGAGAAAAACTGATAGCGGTCCATGTGGTGTTCCAGCTCAGAACCATGCAGCAGCTCGGGCGACCACAGGACCACCCACCCGCTCAACGAGATGCGCTCGCCGTTGTCCTCCAGTCCACCCAGCTGCCCCGGCGCGACAGCGATAATCGAGGCATCGGTCACCTGCATGGTTTTCATGCCGTAAGAGAGCGACTTGGGGAACTGGCGCTGGATGAAGAGCCCATAGACGCCGTAGTTGTTCAGGCTGTGGCGAAAAGGTGCCAACTCATCGTAGTGGATGACGCTCACCAGCGGATGCAGCTCGGGGGCATCCACAAAGCGGGCATAATCGTTGGGGTTGTCAACTTTCAGGATATTCTTCATCGCCATCGTGATTATTCGTGAACTAACCCTGCAAAAATACAAAAAAACCGAAAAATAAGACAAAAATGGTATCAAAAACTGACGACAGCATCATTTTTCGGCTAAATTGGTAGATTGTCAGCTAATATGTGTAACAGCGTTGTCAAATAGATTGACTAATTTTGCACTGCATTCAAGATGCATTCATCTCAACCATCGCAATAATAGTGATTTCATGACAATACAGGAATTCAGGGACTACATGGCATCGGGGCAGCCCATCGAGGGCGGCTCGGAGGTGCACATGATGTTCCACAAGCTGTCGCAGGAGGCCCTGCAAATCACGGCCGAAATCAACGGCAAGTACCACACGCCCGAAGCGCTGCACGACCTGCTCGAGCAGCTATGGGGACGTGAGGTGCCCCATAGCGTCGGGATGTTCCCGCCGTTCCACACCGACTGCGGCAAGAATACCGTGGTGGGCGAACGCGTGTTCATCAACATGGGCTGCAAGTTCCAGGACCAGGGCGGCATCACCATCGACGAGGGGGCACTCATCGGCCACAACGTGGTGCTGGCGACGCTCAACCACATGATGGACCCCAAGGAACGTGCCGGCATGACCTACGCGCCCATCCACATCGGCAAGAACGTGTGGATTGGTGCCAATGCCACGGTGCTGCCCGGCGTCACCATCGGTGACGGTGCCATCGTCGCTGCCGGAGCTGTCGTGACCAAAGATGTCGCGCCCAACACCATCGTTGGCGGCGTCCCTGCCAAATTTATCAAGCGCATAGACTAAACAAACAAAACAAACAAAACAAAAAATAAGGAAATATGATGAAGAATGTGATTGTCATCTCAACGAGCCTGCGCCATGGCTCAAACAGCGACCTGCTCGCCGATAAGTTTGTTGAGGGAGCCCAGGCTGCCGGACACGAGGTGGAGAAGATTTCCCTCGTGGGCAAGGACATCCAGTTCTGCAAGGGTTGCCTGGCCTGCCAGCAGCTGGGCCGATGCGTCATCAACGACGACGTGAACGGCATCATGGACAAGGTGCTCAAGGCCGATGTCGTGGCTTGGGCAACACCCATCTACTATTACGAGATGAGCGGACAGATGAAGACCCTCATCGACCGCATGAACGCGATGTATCCGCTGGACTATCAGTTCCGCGACATCTATCTGATGACCACTGCCGCCGAGGACGAGGAGCAGGTTCCCAAGCGCGCCGAGGCTGGCCTGACGGGATGGATTGACTGCTATCCCAAGAGCCGCCTGGCCGGCACACTCTTCTGCGGTGGGGTGAACGGTGCCCGCGACATTGAAGGCAATCCCAAGCTGCAAGAGGCTTACGAATTAGGTAACAACATATAATCACGATGAAGAAACTGATATTTGCCACAGTGATGTTGAGCTTGATGCTCGCCGCCTGCACACAACAGAGTGAAAAAAACGAACAAGACATGAATACGACATTGCAACTGACACAGGAGTGGGACAAGACGTTCCCCAAGAGTGACAAGGTGGACCACAAGAAGGTCACCTTCAAGAACCGCTACGGCATCGAACTGGCTGCCGACATGTACACCCCCAAGGGCGCTACGGGCAAGCTGGCCGCCATCGCCGTGAGCGGACCGTTTGGCGCCGTGAAGGAGCAGTCGAGCGGACTGTATGCCCAGCACATGGCCGAGCGTGGCTTCCTGACCATCGCCTTTGACCCCTCATTCACCGGTGAGAGCGGTGGCGAACCGCGCCGCATGGCTTCGCCCGACATCAATACCGAGGACTTCCTTGCTGCCGTCGATTTCCTGAGCGTGCAGGACAATGTGGACCCTGAGCGCATCGGCATCATCGGCATCTGCGGCTTCGGTGGTATGGCAGTCAATGCCGCTGCCCTCGACCCGCGCATCAAGGCCACCGTCGCCGCGACGATGTATGACATGAGCAAGGTGAACGTGGAGGGCTACTTCAAGAGCGAGGACACCAAGGAGCAGCGCATGGACAAGCGCCGCGCCATCGCCACCCAGCGCACCGAGGACTACAAGGCTGGCACCTACAAGCGTGCCGGTGGCGTCGTTGACCCGCTGCCCGAGGACGCTCCCTTCTTTGTCAAGGACTACTATGACTACTACAAGACCAAGCGCGGCTACCACGAGCGCAGCGGCAACTCGACCGACGGATGGAACGTGACCGGTTGCCAGTCGTTCATGAACCAGCCGCTGCTGGCGTGGGCCCACGAGATTGAGAACCCCGTGCTGCTCATCCACGGCGAGAAGGCCCATTCGCGCTACTTCAGCGAATACGCGTTCGAGAAGATGACGGGCGTGAAGGTCGAGGGCGTGAGCAAGACCGTGGGCAACAAGGAACTGCTCATCATCCCCGGGGCGGTGCACACCGACCTGTATGACGACCTGAACGGCAGGATTCCCTACGACAAGATGGAACAATTCTTCAAGGATAATCTGAAATGAGAATCGTAGCATTATTTTTAGCATTATTGGCTATGGCAACAGTAAACGGACAGACGCTGACCGAACGTCAGCAGGGTTTGGCGGCTTGTGCCTGCCTGATGGCACAGGGCGACTTGGTAAGGTTGGAACCGGCGGTGCGACAGGCACTCGACAACGGTGTGACCGTCAACGAACTGAAAGAGGCTTTCTCACAACTCTATGCCTACACGGGATTCCCGCGCTCGCTCAACGCGCTGGACGTGCTGGGCAAGGTCCTGGAAAACCGCAATCCTGCTTGGCAGGAAGGTAAGCCCTGGACACGTCCCGCCGAGTGGGACGATGCCCGCAAGGCATTCGAGCTGGGCAAGAAGAACCAGACGCAGCTGTCGGGACGCCCCTTCGACTACACCTTCTGCCCCCAGGACGACTATTACCTGAAGGCCCATCTGTTTGGCGACATCTTTGCCGGTGACCAGCTCAACGCCGCCGACCGCGAAATCGTGACCGTGGCTGCACTGAGCGGCTTTGAGGGCGTGGCACCGCAGCTGGCGGCACACAAGCAGGGCGCCGTGAACATGGGCAACAGCCAGCAGCTGGTGGACGAGCTGTGTGCATGGCTCAACGAGCAGGGCTACACCCTGCGCAGCCAGTGGCCCAAGGGTGAGCTCAACCCCTACGGGGAATTCTTCATCGGCAACAGCTACCTGGCCGACATGGGCGGTGGCCTGTTCAACGTCACCTTCGAGCCCCGCTGCCGCAACAACTGGCATGTGCACCACAAGCAGGTGCAGGTGCTCATCTGCGCCGCCGGACGCGGCTGGTATCAGGAATGGGGCAAGCCTGCCGTCGAGATGACTCCCGGCGCCGTCATCGCCATCCCTGCCGAGGCCAAGCACTGGCACGGTGCGGCCAGCGACAGCTGGTTCCAGCACCTGACCTATCACAAGGACGTGCAGGAAGGCGCCTCCAACGAGTGGCTGGAGCCTGTCACCGACGAGGTGTACGATGCCGTAAAATAGGACCGCATCCAGGCACTTGGCGCTCATATTCAAACGAAAAAGGAAAATATTCCGCAGCATCGAGGTGTTGTGGAATATTTTGTGTTACTTTTGCGGTCTCAACCCAATCATATAACCTAAACAGTTAATATTTATAATGAAAAAAATGTTATTAGCAATGCCATCACGCACCACCTCGTTCCATATCTCCATGGCCTCGGTTACGTCCCTTTCTTCATATTTCCCTAATACTGCGCTTATTCAGTTTCCGCTTAGAAAGCTATAGGCCTGCCTATCATTCTGCCGCCCCTAATGAGGCTGCGGCCACACCAAGGCGAGGCCCAAACTTCTAACCCCTAACTTCTAACTCCTAACTTCTAACTATTTCCAGGATGCCATCCACCTCGTGCTCGACGAATGGACCCTCTTTGCATTCCAGCAGCACGCATGGCTCCAGGCACTCAAGGCGGTGCCACACGTTCTTGGGGATGTCGGCTCCGTACACGCCGTCCTCGTGACTCAGGATGCAGGACTCGACAACCTCGCCCTCATCGTTGTAAATCAACACCTTCACCCTACCCTTCAGGATGACAAAGGTCTCGTCCTTGGTGGGATGATGATGCACAGGCACCTGAGTGCCCGGTTCCAGGGCATTGAGGAAACGATGGCACTTGTCCTCAAGGCTTTGATGGAAATTGTAATTCATCCTCAGTCTGGGCGACTGCTTGGCCTGCACGGCCAGCGCATCCACCAGTTTATCATCTATTATCTTCATATTCTGTTTTCAGTTTTCAGTTGTCAGTTTTCACTTGCGGCGCAGGACGATGCGTTGGTCACAGGCCCGCTTGACGGCCGTTTTGAGACCGCGCAAGGTGGCGTATTCTGAGGCAGGATAGCTGCCGTCACGCATCAGGTGGCGAGTGACAACAGTAACGGTGCCGTCATTGACCTCATAAGTCTGTGACAATTCGCCCAGGGGGGTCTCCTCGTGGACCGGCTGGGGCACGGCCTCAATCTCATAGCCCTCGGGGACGGTGAGAACCAGCGTATCAACATCGACATAGCCATAATCGATGTTGACGGGTTGTACTCGCTGTTGCAGAGCCCGCGGCACGGTCACATTGCGGAAGATGCCCACAGGGACAAACATGCGCGAACCTGTGATGCCCGCCAGCTTGCGTGCCTTGAGCTGCATGGAGACATCGATGTGCGGCACGGCATAGCTCTGCTTGTGCTCGGCGAAGGTGAAATCGCCAAGCGTGACGGTCTGCATGTTGATGCGCTTGAGCATATCATCCCGGCGCTGTTGCTCGGTGCGGGACACCAGCGGCAGCATGTCCTCATACTGCCGGCACTCATAGCGCAGGTTGACATCGACCGTAGCGCTGCCATCGGCCTGCAACGTGACGTGTGCCCGATTGTAAGACGCATTCTGCTCGGGAGTGTAGCGGGGCAATTTCACCAAGTGGCCGCCACCGTCGTGAATCAACAGGGCATCGTTGCCGGCAATGCCTTCATGCACATAGCCCAGCGGCACAAAGGCCGAAGCGGTGCACTCGAGCCACAGGGTGTCGCCGGGCAGCGGCACCTGGGTAATGGCGTGATTAAACTGATTGGACGGGAAGTCGGTGGTGAGGTGACGCCGGTTGTTGGCGATGACCACATAGTTAGCAGGTAGGCCCACCTCCTGCAGCATGGCGCACATGTAATTGGACAAGCCCTTGCAGTCGCCAAATCCGGTGCGGCACACCTCGCTCGCGGGGAAAGGTTGCCAACCGCCGATGCCCAGCTGGATACTCACATAACGCGTGGTCTGAGCCAGGTAGCGGTAGATGACATCCACCTTGCTGCGGTCGCTGGAGCAGGTATCGGTCATGGCATGCAGCTGCGCCTTGAATTCGGGCGACAGTTCCTGACGTCCCTGGCGCAACGACTGGTTCCAGGTCCCGAGCCCCTGCCACGTGGACATGTCGCCGCCAACGCCATGGAACTCAAACTTGCCTGGCGCCCACATGATGTGCGGCAGGATTTCACGAACCGATGGCAGATAGGGCTCGTCGTCGATGGCAGGTACGTTATCCATGTGCGCCTCATAGCGGATGCGGCCATCGCTCAAAGTGCTCTGCGTCACCTGGGCATCAGTATTGAGGCACAGGTAGCGGCAGGCCATCTCGGCCGGTGCCGTGAGCACATAACTGGCGTGCTCCACCCTGGCATTGAAGGCTTCAACGGGCGCAAAGGTCGGGAATCCGAAATTGCCGTTGTTACCCTCGGTGACCCAGTTGAATTCTATCGTAATGGGATAGCTGGGCGGTGTATAGTCGAGCCTTAACGTATACAGGTCATCGGCAAAACTGCTGCTCAGGTCACTGCGCTTGAGTTCGCCTTTCTTGAACTTGCGGATTACCTTGCCGGTGGCATCGGTCACCTGGCCATTAAAGTCGGTCAGCTTCTGCCACTTGTTGCACCCTATCTCAAACTGCGCCATGTCGCTGGCCCGCTCATGGAGCAACTGATAGACGCGATGCTCGCTGATGCGGGTATTGCGCATGTCGCGGCAGTCAACCTCGGTGCTTGACTGCGACACGACCGCATCGACCGTCTGCGCCCAGGCAGGCATCGCACAAGCCAACAACAAGAGTATGAAAATCCGTGGTCTCATGACACTTTCTTGATGACGATGACATCCTGCAGGCGCTTGTACACCTCGTCCAGGAAGCTTTTCACAAAGTGATACTCATTGGGAGCGAAGAAAAGCTTACCGACCTGAATCTGGCACCTCGACGAAATCTTCTTGCCTTCAACATTCGAAGCAAGGAGACAACTCAGTGTGCCATCGTCGCTCTTGATGACCAAGGGCTGGGGCAGCTCCTCTACTTCATATCCCTCGGGGATAGTCACAACCGTGGTAAGGTTCTCGGTTGAGATTTGCGGGAACTCAACCGGCAACGTGCGCTCTTCCTCGGTCAACGGATTCTCGTCCAACACATTCAGCACCCACGGGTTGAGGTAAATCATGTCGCCCGCCATGCCGCACTGCCTGGTCAAGTGCATCTTGCGCTCCACCTCCGGCCCCATGCCGTGATGGTTGGTAAGTGTTAGCGACTCGATTTCACAGTTCAACTCCTGAGCCTGCTCTGACACATAAGTGGCGCTGTCGGTAGCCGTGCGAAATTCTTTCCGAAGGTAGGCTGCTGCTGAGCCCGTCAACTTCGACTGCACGTCGGCCTGCAGGGTGCCGTCGGGCTGAAGGTCGGCCGTGACCACACTTCGTGTCTTGGCTGCCGACAGTCGCGTCAAGTCAACCCATTCGGCAACCTTGTCCTTGCCGATGACACGAGCGCGGTCCACCAGCAGATGGGCGGGCAGGACATCAAGCCAACCGTCCTCTATCGAGCCGTCCAAGTAGGAATAGGTGTCACCCGTCTTTACCGCTACAACAAACGTGTTGAACTCTTTGATGGTCGCACGGGTGACCGTCAAGAATCCCCGGTCACGTGACCGCAATAATGCGGGATATGCTTCGAGGCCGGCATCCCTGAGCATGTTAATCAGCATGAAGTTGATGCTGGCATTGCTGCCCGAGCGTTCCTTGAGCACCTTGCCGGCATCTTCGGCATCGATGGAGTATTTCTCATTCCACTTGACACGCTCCTTGAGCAGACGGTAGATGGCCATGGTACGCTCCTGAGGGTCGGCAATATCAGCCACACCGGCCTGCTGCATCTCGGCCTTGAGCGGGTTTTTACCCATCCGCCCGCCGAAGTCTTCGGCTTTCAGCAGCAGTTTGTCCACGTCGTTCCAGTCGGTAGAATAATATTTGGTCATACGTCCTGGTATCTGGAACGCACGCAACTCCATCGACACTCGCTGACCATAGGATTCAGGAGCAAAGAGCAGATTCTTCTTGCGCAGTGCCGGCAAATTGCGGCCCACAAACAGATAATGCCTGCCGCTACACTGCAGCATGCCTTCACTTGCCCCCGCAGACATAGTCATGTTGATGTCCTCAATCTTCTTTTCGAGCGGATAGGAGCCGCGCTCATCGACACTGAAGGAAAAATACTCGGGCACAGTCACATCAAATGACGTGTACATGACCGGAATGTCGCACTGCGCCTGCCAGTCGTCAATCTCGCCAACAAAGTCGCTGTAAATCTCATATTCCACCTCGATGACGGTGCCCACGGTGACCTGCGGGACCGTGTATTTGGTCAATCGTATCGTTTTGGTCACATTCTCATGGTTGACCATGTCACCCTCCATTTTGGTCTTGACCAGTTTCCCGTCAACCAGATTATAGGCCATCGCTTTGAGTTTAACCAATTCTTCGCACTCGCCCAAACGGTGCCCGTTATACATATATGATATGCCACCATTGGCTTTGGATTTGCCTTCTTCCTTCAGGATCTTGATGCGTTCTTTGGTGAGCATTCTCACCTTGAACGAACCCGAGGACAAGTCATAGCGAAATTCGGTCTGGCTGCACAGCACCACAGCCTCGGCCTCCGGGTCGGGGTTATAAGTTGTCATTTTCAACTCTGCGTCGGTGGGCTTGCCCCACTTCAGATTGGGCTCCAGCGTCTGTGCCCAAGACACGGCTGCCAGGCACAGCATCAGCACTAAAAATGTCAGTCTAAATGTTTTCATGTGAGTTCAGATTTTAATAATTAAAGGCAAAGGTAGTAATTATTTTTGATTGGTTTTGGGTGTTTTGCAAAAATTCCTCAGTATGACGTGAAATAATTAGATTTAATTGTGTATTTTTGCAATTTAGAAATCAAGCGCTTTCAGCCCCGTGCATGATGCTAAAAACTAAAAACTAAGGACTAAGGACTAAAAACTAAAAACTATATTATGGGCAACAAGAAATCAGATATGAACCGCCGACAGTTCCTGCACAAGCTGGGACTGGGCGCTGCAGTAGTGGCCACCAATCCGCTGGGAGTGCTTGCGGGAGAAACCACCAGACCGCAAACCGTCGATAGCGGTAATGTACCTAATCAGATGACCTATCGTGTCAAGCACGGCTCGGGCGACAAGGTCTCGCTGTTGGGCTTCGGCATGATGCGCTTGCCCGATGAGCAGGACGAGGTGAACAGGCTCGTGGACTATGCCATCGCCCACGGCGTGAACTACTTCGACACCGCTCCCATGTACAAGGGTGGTCGCAGCGAGACCATGACGGGCACAGCCCTGAGCCGATACCCGCGTGACAAGTATTTCGTGGCCACCAAGATGTCAACGCAGAATGAAAAACTGTGGGCATTTGATGAGGGGCGCAAGATGTACGAGAACTCATTCAGCAGACTTCAGGTGGATTACATCGACTACTACCTGCTACACAGCGTGGGCGGCGGTGGCCTGGATGCCCTCAAGGCCCGATTCCTGGACAACGGCATGCTAGAGTTCCTGTTGAGGGAGCGCGAGGCGGGGCGCATACGCCACTTGGGATTCTCCTATCACGGCGACGTGAGCGTTTTTGACTTCCTGCTCGACCATCAGGATGAGTACCACTGGGACTTTGCACAGATTCAGATGAACTACCTCGATTGGCGCCATGCCTCGCTCAACAAGTCGGGCTGGAGGCAGGATGCCGATGCCGAGTACCTCTACAGCAAGATGGAGAAGACCGGTGTGCAGACGGTGGTGATGGAGCCGCTGCGTGGCGGCGCCCTGGCAAGCCTTGACGACGAACTCAATCAGCGACTCACCGCTATGCGCCCCGACGACACCCCGGCATCATGGGCATTCCGCTGGGTGGGCTCGCATCCCAATATCCTCACCACCCTGAGCGGAATGAACCAGATGAGCCACCTGAAAGAGAACGTGCGCACCTTCTCGCCCCTGGAGCCGTGCACCGAGGCCGAAAACAAGGTCCTCGAAGAGATAGCCGACGTCATGGCCGGTTTCCCCGTCATCCCGTGCACTGCCTGCGAGTACTGCATGCCCTGCCCCTACGGTGTTGACATCCCCGGCAACTTCGCCTACTACAACGAGGCCGTTGCCCAGAAGATACTCCCGCTGCCCGAAAAGCAGGCAGCTGACTATATGGCACGCAAGGACCAGTTTGCCGAGGGATTGCGCAAGGCCCTGCCCGACGCCTCCACTTGGGCCACCCAGTGCACCGACTGCGAGACCTGCCTGTCGAAGTGTCCCCAGCAAATCCGCATCCCCAACCAGATGGCCCGCATCGTCGAGACCCTCAGAAGGCGATAACGTTTTAGGCGGCATCCGCATCCCTAACACCTAACGCCTAAAGCCTAACACCTAAAGCCTAACGCCTAAAACCTAAAGCCTAAAACCTAAAGCCTTTTCTATTTGTATCGTGGTTTTTCTTTTAAGATAAACCATGATTTACGGATTTTTTGTTACTTTTGCGGTTTGGAAATTGACATATAACCTAAACTATAGTTTATTTATAATGAAAAAGATGTTATTAGCTATGGCCATAATGATGGCTGCAGTGCCTGGCGTACAGGCACAAGTGACGCACGGCGTAAACCGTGCCGACATGGACCTGAGCGTGAAGCCGGGTGACGATTTCTATGAGTATGCCGGCGGTGGATGGATGAAGGCCAACCCGCTGAGCAAGCACCCCGAGTATGCCAGCTACGGTGTGTTTAACGTCCTCGCCGAGGAGAACGAGAACCGCCTGCGCGACATGTTCCTGGAACTGGGCAAGACCGACCACAAGTTCGGCACCGTGGACCAGAAAGTTGCCGACCTCTACAAGATGGCTATGGACAGCGACCGCCTGAACCGCGAGGGAGCGCAGCCCCTGATGGCTGACCTGGCAAAGGTGAAAGCCTTCAAGAAGGCTGACCTGACCCGCTTCATCGCCGACCAGCACCTGACGCTGAGCAACCCGTTCTTCGGCATCGGCGTGGAGACCGACCTCAAGAACAGTGACATGAACGTGATGTGGCTCGAAGCCGGTACCAGCGGCCTGCCCGACAGGGACTACTACCTGAACACCGATGCCGACAGCAAGAAAATCCAGCAGGCCTACAAGGACTACCTGGTGAAGATGTTCACGCTCGCCGGTTACAGCAAGAAGGAGGCTAACCGCGCCTGCAAGACCATCTATGATATCGAGTACAAGTTTGCCCAGGCCAAGATGGACCGCGCCGAGGCACGCGACTATACCAAGCTGTACAACATCCGCACCCTCGACCAGCTGCAGGCCGACTACCCCGCCATCAACTGGAAGGAGTACTTCAAGCTGATGGGCACCCCCACCGTGGAATGGGTTATCCTGACCCAACCCAAGGTGATGGCTGTTGCCAACGACCTGATGACCAAGCTCAGCGAGCAGCAGATGCGCGACTACATGGCCGGTCTGCTCATCCGCGGCTCTGCCAACTACCTGAGTGACGACTTCGGCGAGGCCGCATTTGACTTCTATGGCCGCACCCTAAGCGGACAGAAGGAGCGCAAGCCCCGCTGGAAACGTGCCCTGGGTCTGCCCAACGGACTGCTGGGCGAGGCTGTCGGTGAGATTTACGTGAACAAGTACTTTGCCCACGGCAGCAAGGAGAAGATGATGAAGCTCATTAACGAGCTGCGCAAGTCCCTCGCCGCCCACATCGCAGGACTGACCTGGATGAGCGAGCAGACCAAGATCAACGCCCTTGTCAAGCTCAACGCCTTCACCGTCAAGATCGGTTATCCCGACAAGTGGCGCGACTACAGCGGCCTCAAGGTGGATCCCAAGCTGAGCATGTATGACAACATCAAGGCTGCCAGCCTCTATGAGACCCGCCGCAACCTCGACAAGATGGGCAAGCCCGTGGATAAGGACGAATGGGGCATGACTCCTCAGACCGTCAACGCCTACTACAACCCCACCACCAACGAGATTTGCTTCCCCGCAGCCATCCTGCAACCTCCCTTCTTTGATGTGGAGGCCGACGATGCCACCAACTTCGGTGCCATCGGCGTAGTGATTGGCCACGAGATGACCCACGGCTTCGACGACCAGGGCCGTATGTTCGACCAGTACGGCAACATGACCGACTGGTGGACCGAGGAGGACAGCGAGCAGTTTAAGGCAGCCGCCGAGAAACTCGCCGCACAATTCGACGAAATTGTGGTTGTTAAGGACCAGCATGCCAACGGTCACCTCACCCTGGGCGAGAACATCGCCGACCAGGGCGGTCTGCGCATCGCCTACGATGCCTTCCGCACCACACAGCAGTTCCGCGACGGCAAGGAGATTGACGGCTTCACTCCCACTCAGCGCTTCTACCTGAGCTATGGACGCATCTGGGCCGATAACATGACCGAGGAGGCCATCTTCCAGCAGACCAAGAGTGACCCCCACTCCATCGGCCGCTACCGCGTGAACGCCACCTTGAGGAACATCGACACCTTCTTTGACGCCTTCGGCATCCAGCCCGGCGACAAAATGTGGCTCGACCCCGCCGACCGCGCCATCATCTGGTAATAGATTACCCACATCCCACCACAACGGGCTGCCGCAACACCTACCGCGGCCGCCCGTTGTTTTTTCAGTAAAAACACGCCCCACTCGCGGGTACACTTTTTTCACCACACCCCTTGACAAACGACCAATAATTCACTATCTTTGCACCACCAGCTGGTCGAGGTAATGCAAGCCTTTGGCTTGTACCACCAGCGACCCTGTTGTTCAAGTAAACGGCGATACCATCGCCGTCCCTTTTATTATCAACCATAAAACCAAGAAAAACACCATGGAAATCAATCACTACCGTCAAAGCAACTGCCAGGGCACCGACGATGCCTGGCAAGCAGCACAGTTCACCCAAGACAATGAACTCACCCAAGTACCCAACAGCTACGCTCTCACCGACCGTCCCTCCAGTCGAGTGAACAGCAGCAACTGTCCCGTGGGCGGCGGCACTGCCGCCGTCAAAGAATCCCCAGTCAAGCCATTGCAAACCAACGGCTTGCAACCACCTCATCCCCAGCTATGTACCCAATCAGATTAACAATTCATTAACACTCCCCCCTCTAATCATTTCACAGCCGCATCTATGAAATAATTTTCCAAATATTTGCAGGGGAAGTGAATTTGGTCTATCTTTGTGATACAAAAAAGAGTTAGGTAATTAGTTTCTGGATATAGCAAAATATTTGGCTACAGCCATTTAGCTAGCTTCAATCTTTAACGACTTGCCTGATAAAACACTGGACTGAATGATTGAACGGCACATTATTATTGACAACGTGGACCCCGTGACCTTCTACGGGGTGAATAACAGCAACATACAACTCATCCGCAACCTGTTCCCGAAACTGCGCATGGCAGCGAGGGGCAGTGTCATTACGGTCATCGGCGACGACAGCGAGACGGCCCAGTTCGAGGAGAAAATCCATGCCCTCGCCGACTACTGCGCGACCTACAACACGCTGCCCGAGGATGTCATCATCGACACCATCAAGGGCGCACCGCCCAAGCAGTTGAAGATGGACGACGTCATCGTCTATGGCGTGAACGGCAAGCCCATCAGCGGCCGTACGCCCAACCAGCAACTGCTGGTGCAGACCTTTGCCGAGAACGACCTGACCTTTGCGCTGGGACCTGCGGGAACCGGTAAGACCTATCTGGCTGTGGCTCTTGCAGTGCGTGCGTTAAAGAACCGCGAAGCCCGCAAAATCATCCTGTCGCGCCCCGCAGTGGAGGCCGGCGAGAAACTGGGTTTCCTGCCCGGTGACATGAAGGACAAAATCGACCCCTACCTGCAGCCGCTCTATGACGCCCTCGAGGACATGATACCGCAGGCCAAACTCAAGGAGTACATGGAGAACAACGTCATCCAGATTGCGCCGCTGGCCTTCATGCGCGGCCGCACCCTGAACGACGCCATCATCGTGCTCGACGAGGCACAGAACACTACAACGCACCAAATCAAGATGTTCCTGACCCGCCTGGGCATGGGCTCCAAGATGATTGTCACGGGCGACACCACCCAGATTGACCTGCCGCGCAGCACCACCTCGGGCCTGATTCACGCCCTGCGCGTGCTCGACGGTGTGCGTGGCATCGGCAAGGTGGAATTTGAAAAAAAGGACATCGTGCGACACCAGCTGGTGCAGCGCATCGTTGAGGCCTACGAGCGCTTCCACGAGGAAGACAGTCTTTTCAAAAAAGAGGAGCGAGGAACGAGGAGTGAGGAGAGACAATAATAGTAATAGCAGCAACAGGGTCGAGCAGGTGACGCCCTACGGCGACCAGGCGACGGCCAAAACCGAGCAGGTCAGGCAAATGTTTGACGCCATCGCACCGGCCTACGACTTCATGAACCGCGCGATGACGCTGGGCATCGACATTTGGTGGCGGCGGCTCGCGGTCAAGCGGCTCAGGCGCCTCTCCCCTACCCGCATCCTCGACGTGGCAACCGGCACGGGCGATTTTGCCATCCAGCTGTACAAATCACTCCATCCGCAGCACATCACGGGCATCGACCTCTCGCAGGGGATGCTCGACGAGGCACGCCGCAAGGTCAAGGAAAAACAGTTGGAAAACGCAATCTCTTTTGAGCAAGGCGACTGCATGGCGCTGGAGATGGAAGACGCGTCGTTTGACGCGGTGACGGTGGCTTTCGGTGTGCGCAACTTCGAGCACCTGCAGCAGGGCTACAGCGAGATGGCGCGTGTGCTGCGTCCCGGCGGCATATTATGTGTGCTGGAACTCTCCACGCCCACCAATCCCATCATCCGCTGGTTCTACGACCTCTATACCCTGCACATCATCCCCTGGATAGGCTCCAAAAAGAGCGGCGAGAAGAGCGCCTACCGCTACCTGCCCGAGAGCATCGCCGCCGTCCCGCAAGGCGACGACATGCTGCAGCTGATGCGTAACGCCGGCCTGCACGACGCCACCTGCAAGCGCCTCACCCTAGGCGTCTGCACCATCTATTTAGGAGTTAGGAGTTAGGAGTTGTCTTTTTTTAGATTATTAGAAGTTGTGAAGGTGATGCTACTGAGCATTTTCTTTTAAGTGATGTTGTCTTGATTGATTGACTCAAATTCAGCATCGGCAAGATAACCAGTTTCGTGAAGCAGCTCAAGCCAGTGCTCTGTTTCGCAGCACTCCTTAAAGGAAATATACATTTTGGCAAGAAAGTCTTTTTTGCTTACAGCAGCTTGTGCTTCAACCACATTGGCTCCAATGCTTGTACCACTACGCAACATTTGCTTTGAAAGAATCCATTCTTTCTTTTCATCACACAAATGACGATACAACCTCACTATGCGAATGGCAAATAGCTTACTTTTTTCACGAATAACACTATCTGACATAACTCCTAACTTCTAACTCCTAACTCCTAACTACTTCGTAGCCCAGGTCCTCGATGCAGTCGATGATGAGCTGGTCGGGGACGAAGCCTTCGACGAGGGCGGTACCCTTGGCAAGGTCAACAGTTACTTTTTCCACACCGGGCAGGGCGGAAAGGCCTTTTTCCACATTGGCCTTGCAGTGGGGGCACATCATGCCC
This sequence comes from uncultured Bacteroidales bacterium, assembly GCA_902782465.1. Lineage (GTDB taxonomy): Bacteria > Bacteroidota > Bacteroidia > Bacteroidales > Muribaculaceae > Sodaliphilus. The sequence goes on along the minus strand of CACZNH010000019.1, from coordinate 23,407 downwards.
TTTACTTTAAATTCCTTCATTGTATTGGTTTTATGACGTTTGATTTGATAAGATTTCCAGTATTTCGCGTTCAAGGCCACTACAATCATGCCAAGCAGGAAGATGCTGCAGGCAGTATTGAACCATGAGACATCCATGTGATGCTGCATGACATGGCAGGGCAAAGCATTGACAAACACCTCGCGCAGCCCTGGCCAGTAATCCACAATGATGCCAAAGCCCATTGCCCCGCCAATGATGGAAAGCAGATAGACGATAGTAGCCTTTCGACCGAAGGCATTGTTGACGACAAACATCGACGCCACATTGGCAGCAGGACCCGCCATCAGCAACACCAGGGCACAGCCGGGAGACATTCCCTTGAGCATCAACGCGGCAGCAATCGGGATGGACCCCGTGGCGCAGACATACATCGGCACAGCCACCAGCACAATGATGAACATATTCAACAGCGGCCAGCGGGCGTAGGTCGAGAAGAAGTTGTCGGGCAACAGCACGGTGATGAGCGTGGCGATGACCAAGCCCAACAGCAACCAGCGCCCGATGCTTTGCATCATGTCGAAAAAGCCGTACTTCAGCGTTTCCAGCACCTTGTTCCAGAAGCCCTTGGGCAACTCGCTGAACTCATAGTTGGCATCCTCCTGCACATCGCCGAGTGCGCCCTTGCGCTCCCAATGGCCGACGGCCAATCCGCCTATCAACGACGTCACCAGCGCCGCCACAGGCCGCAGGATGGCAAAGGGCAGACCCATCATCGAATAGGTCGCTGCAATGCTATCGACACCCGTCTGAGGTGTGGCGATGAGGAATGATGTCGAGGCGGCACGCGAGGCCCCACTGCGGCGCAATGCTACCGCCGTGGGCAGCACACCGCACGAACACAGCGGCAACGGGATGCCGAAAGCCGCCGCAGTAACCACCGACCGCAGCCCCGTTCCCGCCAGATAGCGGCTATAGATTGCTGACGGCACAAAAGCATGCAGCACCCCCGCTATCAGGAAACCCAACAACAGATACGGCGACATGCCGTTCAACATCGACACAAAAGCATTCACATATTCCATCATAACGAAGGCAAAGGTAGTGTAAAATGCTTTTGGGATATGGCAAAAGACGTGAAAAAATGCTCTTTTCGGCACTTTGGGGGCAAAAACGTTGGTGCTATGGGAAAAAATGTCTAATTTTACCCGATTGGAACAAAACGATTGACAATATGGACATCAGATTACCCAAAAGGATGGACGGCCATCAGCCCGAAGTGCTGATTGAGTCCAAACAGATTACCATCATAGGCGCCAACGGTGCTGGCAAAAGCCGCTTTTGCTCGGCGCTGGTCAAAGAACTGGGTGACAAGGCTTACCGCATCTCGGCGCTAAAGGCACTCTTCCCGTCCCAGCCCAATGCTGAAGTGATGCCGGGCTCTATCGACGACCTGTTTAACCGCATGAATGCCGCCAACCCTCAAGTCAAGAATATCGCCGAGACCGAGTTTGACAAGCTCTTCTACATCATGCTCAACGACGAGTTCCGCGAACTGATGAACTTCAAGGCCCACAAGCTGATGGATGAGCAGATGGAATTCCCCAAGACCAAGCTCGACATCACCGTCAAGAAGTGGCAGGAGGTGTTCCCCAAGAACAAGGTGCTGCGCGAGAACGGCAAACTGATGTTCACCAGCGAGGGCTATGAGGACAAGTATCCGTTGTTGAGGCTGAGTGACGGCGAGAAGTCAGTGCTTTACTACATCGGGGCGGTGCTCTATGCCATGCCCGATGCCGCCATCCTGGTCGATGATCCCGAGACGTTTATCCACAGCAGCATCATGCGCACGCTGTGGAATGTGCTGGAGCAGATGCGCCCCGACTGCACCTTCATCTACAACACCCATGATGTGGAATTCGCCAGCTCGCGCATCGACAATCAGTGTGTGTGGGTCAAGGAGTTTGACCCCGAGGCGATGGCGTGGGACTATGAGGTGATGAGTTCAAGCCGTGAACTGGACACGGCATTGCTTGACCTGCTGGGCAGCCGCAAGCCTGTCCTCTTTATCGAGGGTGACGACAAACACAGCATCGACAGCAGGCTCTATCCGCTCATCTTCCCGGAATATACCGTCAAGCCGTTGGGCAGCTGCAACAAGGTCATCGAGACGGTGCGCTCGTTTGGCGACCTGCAGAATTTCCACCAGTTGGAGAGCCGCGGCATTGTGGACCGCGACCGCCGCAGCGACCAGGAGGTGGAATACCTGCGCAGGAAAAACATCCTCGTGCCCGAAGTAGCCGAGGTGGAAAACATCCTCATGCTTGAGGGCGTCATCCGTGCCGTTGCCCGCCACAAGCACCGCAACCCGGACATCGTATTTCCCAAGGTGAAAAAGCGTGTCATCATCATGTTTACCAAGGAGCTCAAGCAACAGGCGCTCATGCATGTGCGCCACCGCGTGAAACGCGACGTGGAGATGCGCATCGACATGAAGTTCACCAGCATCAATGCCCTTGAAAACCACATGGTGGAGCTGGTGAGCGAAATCAACCCTCGAGGCCTGTATGACCAGCTGTGTCGGGAGTTCCACGTCTATGAGGACAACAATGACTACGAGAGCATCCTCAAAGTCTATAACCAGAAACAGATGATTGGTGAGAGCGATGTCGCCACATTGTGCGGTTACAAGAGCAAGGACGACTACATCCGCGGCATCCTGAACATCCTCAAGGGCAACAGCGAGAACGCTACCGCCATCCGTCATGCCATCAAGCAGTGCTTCGGCATCGAAGAATAGAAGATAAACGAACTTAACTCTAGAATAACTAGAGATTCTAGATCATCTAGAATTAAATGAAAGATAACAAAGAAGCGACATTAGCTCTCGGCACGCAGCCCATTGGCAAGCTGCTGTGGCAATATGCACTACCCGGAGTGATAGCGATGACGGCATCGTCGCTATATAACATGGTGGACAGCATCTTCATCGGCCACGGCGTGGGTTCGATGGCGCTGGCTGCACTGGGCATATCTTTCCCGCTGATGAACATCGGCGCCGCATTTGGCGCGGCTGTCGGCATCGGCGGCTCCACCCTGATGTCGCTGCGTCTGGGACAGCGCCAGTATGACAAGGCCAACAATGTGCTGGGCAACATGGTCGCCCTGAACATCATCACGGGTCTGCTGGTGGGTATCGTGTCGATCATTTTCCTGGACGAGATTCTGACGTTCTTCGGTGCCAGCGAGCAGACGCTGCCCCATGCACGGGAGTACATGTTCATCCTGTCGGCAGGTAATGTGGTGACCCACCTCTACCTGGGACTGAATGCCGCTTTGCGCTCAGCCAGCAAGCCACGAGCGGCCATGATAGCCACCATTGTCACAGTGGTGTTGAACACCATCCTCGACCCCATCTTCATCTGGCCCCTGCACATGGGCATCAAGGGCGCGGCAATCGCTACTATTCTAGCACAAGTCATTGTCCTAAGCTGGCAGCTGTGGCAATTCAGCCGTCAGCGCGAACTGCTTCACTTGGAGTGGCGTTTCCTCAAGCCGGCCCGGGTCATCGTCAAGGACATCGTGAGCATCGGCATCTCGCCGTTTGCCATGCAGATCACAGGTTGCGTGGTCGCCATCTTCATGAATAACGCCCTGATGAAATATGGCGGGGACCTTGCCGTGGGAGCCTACAGCATCGCCAACCGCTTGGGCTTCGTCTTCTTCATGGTCATCATCGGCATCTGCCAGGGATTCCAGCCCATCGCCGGCTACAATTACGGTGCCCGCAATATGGACCGCGTCAAGCATGTACTGAAGCTCACCGTCACCGCCTCGGTCATCGCCATGACGGTCGGCTGGATTATCGGCGAGGTTTTCCCGAAAGCCTGCGTGCACATGTTCAGTGATGATCAAAACCTAATCGACATTGCCGTACGCGGCATCCGCATCAACATGCTCGTCTTCCCCGTCATCGGCTATCAGGCGGTCATCACCAACTTCTTCCAGACCATCGGCAAGGTGCGCATCAGCATCTTCATGTCGCTCTCGCGCCAACTGATTTTCCTGTTACCGATGTTGTTACTCTTCTCGGCTATGTGGGGACTCGACGGCGTTTGGGCATCACTGCCCGCCAGCGACTTAGCTTCATTCCTCGTCGCCGTCATCATCATGCAACGCTTCAAACTCTCCCGACAAGAGCCCGAGACGACACAAACAAACCATTGAATAAGCGCAAATAGCCGATTTTAAATCAGTTGACTGACAGCCGTTTCAATACCGCGTCAACGATGGTTTTCAACAACCACGCGGCAAAGAAGGTTAGCGTGATTGTCCAAATGACCACCAGATTCACGTCATTGAAAATGGTGATTGCAGGCTGATAGAACCTTCTGACGCCTTCGGTGTAAAACAGGCCGTGGAGGAACCACATATACATGCTGAGCTCGCCTATCTTGGAGAAAACTGTCCTGAGATACGGCCATTTGTATGTGTTGAACAGGACAGCAATCGCACCAATCATAATCGGCGCATAAAAGAAATCAAGATTGAAGGGATTATAGAACCTCAGCGTGAAAGGACGCAATTTGGCGATTATCAAGACTATGATTGACACACAAATCAAGCAAACAAGGAATTTGGGCAGACGGCCAATGTTAATCTTCTCATAATAGCCTTGATGCGCAAACAGATAGCCCAAAATCACCGTGGGTGTCATAATCAGACAATAAAAGAAGGATAACGGCAGAGTGGTTTTGCCTATAGGAGAAACAACGATACCTGTTAATGCCAATAACTGCGGTATGGAATGAACAACATAACCCAGGCCCAAAAAAGCAATGATGGCGATGATGGAGTTCAGGACAGGGCGTTTATCTATAAACCGTGAGACGAAGGGCATAACGACCATCGCGTAGATATAGAAATACACAAACCACCCGAATTTGAGGTACACCACCGTGTCCCATCGGGTATCAGTGATGCCGAAGAGATTGTAGATAAAGATTTTCAGGCCATTCTCAAGAACAGCATCTAAACAGAACGGCAACGAGAACAGGAACAATATGGTCCAGTAAGGGATAATCAGCCGCTTGGTGTGCTGCAGGCCATACTTCAAATCCTTGGTTCTGGAGAAGGCATATCCATATCCCACCATGAACGTGAACATGGCGACACAAATCTTGAAGGAGTAGTTAATGCCGTAGAATGGGAAATAGCTATAATCCAATGCTACGTCATAATTGGTTTTGTTGTAGCAATGCAATAGCATCATGAAGATAAGGGCAAAACCCTTTACTATCCTCGTTATTTCCTTGTCAAATCTTACCAAGTCTCAATTACCCTTTTTTAATGCCATGTGTTGCATCGAATAGAGCCACACAATCAACGATGCAAAGATAGTCATGTTCTCGAAAGCTAGCAAATAGTGACCTTTTTTTTTCATCACAAGCCGTTTTTTATCAAGAAGAAGATGTTATGTGGTAGCAAATTTGTACTTTTGCGAAAAGAAACTTAACTCTGGAATTGAGATGCCTTATTTTTCAGTGATTGTGCCGGTATATAACCGGCGTGACGAGGTGGAGGACCTGTTGAGGAGCCTCACCCTGCAGACCGACAAGGATTTTGAGATTATACTGGTCGAGGACGGCTCGACCGACCCGTGTGAGGACATCGCCCTGCGTTACAGCAGCGAGCTGGACCTGCGCTATTTCTATAAAGCCAACGAGGGACGCTCCATCGCCCGCAACTTCGGCCTGGAGCATGCCACGGGCCAATATTTTGTCTTCTTTGACAGCGACTGCGTCATCCCGCCCGACTACTTCAAGACGCTGGGCGACGAGTTGGCCAACAACTACGTGCCGTGCTTTGGCGGTCCCGATGCGGCAAGCGACGACTTCACCGATGTGCAGAAGGCGATTTCCTTCTCGATGACCTCGTTCCTGACCACGGGCGGAATCCGTGGCGGCAAGGTGCAGATGGAGAAATTCGTGCCCCGCTCGTTCAATATGGGCTACTCACGCGAGGTATATAACAAGGTGGGCGGCTTCCGCGAGATGTTCAGCGAGGACATCGACATGAGCACACGAGTGCGACAGGCGGGCTTCGACATCCGCCTCATCCGTTCTGCATTTGTCTATCACAAGCGCCGCACCAGCCTCAGCAAGTTCGCCCGCCAGACCTACGTCTTCGGTATGTCGCGCATCACGCTCAAGCTGCTCTACCCCGACAGCCTCAAGGCTGTGCACTGCCTGCCAGCTGTGTTCCTTATCGGCTGCGTGTTGCTGCTCTTGCTCTCGCTGTGGAAGTGGTGGTTCATCCTGCCCATCCTGCTTTATGCGGCGATGCTGTGGGTGGCCGCCCTTATCGAGACACGCAGCCTGAAAATCGCCACCCTCGCCGTGGCCACGAGTTTCACCCAGCTGTGCAGTTACGGCTGGGGATTCATTAAGGCCTACGTGTGGAAAATCCTGTTGAAGCACGGTCGTGACATCAACCAGGAGGTGGCCATGCGCAAAGGCAAATAGAGGTTGAGAGTTAGCATTATTCCGTAGCATCCGTAATTCCCGTTATATCCGTTTCATCCACGATGGAGGAAAAAGAAAATAGCAAGTTGGTGGGGACGCGCAGCATCAAGGGGACTGTCCCCGAGGAAGACCGCCCGCGTGAGAAGGCCAAAAAGCACGGCTTCGATAGCCTATCGACTGCCGAGCTGCTGGCCATCCTGCTCAGGGTGGGCACGCCGGGCGAGTCGGTCGTCGACCTGTGCCAGCGCATCCTGCGCGACAACAACGACAAACTCTACGAAATCGCCCGCAAGGGCATCAACAACCTGGTGAAGAACTATCACGGCATCGGCGAGGTCAAGGCCATCGAAATCCTTGCAGCACTGGAACTGGCGCGCCGCTACCAGCGGGAGGAATTTGACGACCGCTTTAAAATCGGGAGCAGCGGCGATGCCTACAAATACCTGCGCTCGCGCATGAACGACCTCGACCACGAGGAAATCATGGTCGTCCTGCTCAACCATGCCAAGCAGGTCGAGGAGTGTGTGCGCATCAGCAGCGGCGGCACAGCGATGACCGTTGCCGATATCAAGATGATTCTGCGTCCCGCCATCGAGCGCCTGTCATCGGGCATCATCCTGGCGCACAACCATCCCAGCGACAACCCCAACCCCAGCACGCAGGACGACCGCTTGACCGAGCGCGTCCACCAGGCCTGCAAGGTCATGGACATCCAGCTGGTGGACCACATCATCGTGTGCCGCGGCGGCCGCTACTACAGCTACGCCGATCACGGCCGTTTGTTGTAATTCAATTGTAATTATTATATGATGAAATTCTTGAAATACCTTTTATATGTTATTGTAGGCATCTTTGCCCTTATTGGCATGTTGGTTGTGGGCAGGTTATGGTACCTTGATTCGCATGGTTATGATATTGACATTCAGATGGTCAACAGAGAAGGCCAGTTCGCCGAACGTGTAGAACTGCTGAAGCAGTCGTCGTTCAAGCCCGATTCCGTTCAATATCACTTTAGTGTTGTACGGGATTCGGCGCGTGCTCAGGAAATTCGGGAATACTTCAAATTAGATACCCTCTATAGCTCTGATGCCACAACGTGGGAAAAAGCAGTTGCCATTTCCAAATTTGTTGCCAGCAACATCCCCCACGATAACCCCGATGAGAATCCTGAACATCCTAACGCGATAGACCTGTGGAAATTTACCAAGGACGTGAGTCCCGCCTTCAACTGCCGCATGCATGCCATCCTCAACTATGAGCTGATGCAGGCTGCAGGCTTGACTGCTCGTTATGTGACTTGCTTGCCACAGGACAAGGACGACAATGACTGTCATGTGGTGAACGAGGTGTGGCTCCCTGAACTCAGTAAGTGGGCCTACATCGATGCCGACATGGACGGACATTACTGTACCGACAAGAGCGGCACGCCGCTCAACCTCTTAGAAATGCGTGAGAAATATGCTGCGGGTGAGCAGATGGTGATGTATCCTGCCTTTAAGGATGCTAACATCAAGCATGATTACTACTATAGATACATGGCGAAGAACACTTATTGGTTCTCAAGCTGGGAGACACTCCATTTCTTCCAGGAAGACTGTGCTGATAAGACTTTTGAATCGGGACGCTACATCAATATCGTACCCGAAGGCTTCACTCCGTCCCGAAGAGATTCTGATGAGGTCATCACCACCGATGCACCGAAGTTTTGGACAAGTCCAGAACAACAATGATAATCACTACATTTGGTAGAATGAATAATAACCTTTTTAAATCTTGACAGTATGAAAATTTTTAAGATGATATTTTGTTTTGCTCTCGCCATGATGCTTGGCATCTCCTGCAGCCCCAAGAAAGAGGCGAAAGAGGCTTCCAATGTGCTCGTACTCTATTATTCGCTGACGTCGAACACCAAGACGGTAGCTCAGGAAATTGCCACGTGCCTCAATGCCGACATGGAGGAGATCACTCTTGTAGAGCCCTATGACACCGCGTTCCAAGCTACGATTGAGCGCTGCATGAAAGAGCGCGAGCAGGGCATCCTTCCCGAGATTAAGCCCTTGACCAAGGACATTGCCAAGTATGATACGATTTTCATTGGCTATCCCATTTGGTTCGGCACTTATGCGCCTCCTATGGCCGCCTTCCTGGACAAGGTGGACCTGAGCGGCAAGGTGATCGTTCCCTTCTGCACCTTTGGCAGCGGTGGACTGGAATCGAGTTTTAAGGATTTGGCCGAGAAACAGCCCAATGTTGCGATTATTCTTCCCGGTTACGGTGTTCGTGCTGCAAGAATGGATGCTGTGCCCAAAGAGGTTGACGTATTCTTGAAGTCCTTAGGTTTCATCAAGGGTGGGTTTTTCATGCCCGCAGAATTTCCCGAGCAGCATCCCGTCAATGCCGATGAGGAGGCTATCTTCAATGCCGCTGTTGACGGCTACCCGATGCTAAACGCCAAGGCTGTATCAGTTGCATCACGCACTCTTCAAGATGATGGCACCGAATACTTATTCACCGCCAAGGACATGCCCCGTGAGGACAAGCCCGACATGCCGCCCGCAAGCGAGATAAAGGTCTATGTGCTTGTCGAGAAAGGGAAAGCTCCCGTGTTCACCAAAGTGATAAGGTAATATAGGTGTATGGTGTATTTGCGGGCTATCGTCCGCGTGTATAGTGTATAGCAACCATCACTAATCTCTAATCACTAATCACTAATCTCTAATCTCTAATCTTCAAGATTCCAAAGCAGTCTCTTTGGAATCTTGAATTATCTGGGATTCTCGGCAAGGTAGCGCCACAAGGGGGCGGCCATGAGGGCCTGCAGCTGGCGGTTCTCGCGCAGCATCACCTCGATTTCGTCTCTTGACATCAGCAACACTTCGATGTCCTCGCTGGCATCGAGGTGTTGTTCGTCAATGCGCTCCACTCCCTCGGCCAGGAAACAGTGGGTGATGTTGTCGCAGATGCTGGGGTTCTGCCCCACGGTCATGATTTCGCGCCACTCGCCGCCGCCGTAGCCCGTTTCCTCGAGCAGTTCACGCCGTGCAGCATCAATGGGCGTCTCGCCTTCCTCAACCACACCGGCACACAACTCGTCCAGCACGATATCCATCGCATGGCGGTACTGCCGCACCATCACGAACTCGCCCTCACGAGTAATGGCGATGATGTTGACCCACTCGGGATATTCCAGCACATAGTGCTCGGGGTTGATGCGCCCGTCAGGCAGTTGCACCTTATCGACACGCGCGGTGAGCCACGGCCGCTGGATGACGTAGCGGCTCTCGAGAGTTATCCATTTCTTGATTTCCTTTGCCATAAGAATCGGTCATTCGTTTTATTATTAACGTGCAAATCGGCAGAATGGTACTTGATTTCAAAAAAAAGACTACCTTTGCACTTGTGGAAGTAAGGACAATCATAAAAAAGGGACGTGAAGAAAAGGTGTGGTACGCCATCCGCGTGACCTACAACCGCGAGCTCAAGGTCAAGGAAGACCTCGATGCCCGTGGCATCACCTGCTTTGTGCCCATGCAGTACCGACGCGAGGAACGGCACGGCCAGATGGTCAAGCGACTGGTGCCCAGCGTCCACAACCTCATCTTTATCTACCTCACGCCTAGTGAGATGACAGAATACAAGAGGACTACCGACCTGCCCATCCGCTACATCATGAACCGCGAGACCCGCAAACCCATCATCGTCCCCTCACACGAGATGGAGAGCTTTATCAAGGTCGCCGGAACCTATGACGAGAAACTCATCTACCTCAATCCTGAGCCGGGCGATTTTGCCAAGGGGGAACGCGTTCGCATCATCGGCGGTGATTTTGCGGGCGCCGAGGGCGTCTTTGTGCGCGTCAAGGGCGATCGCCGCGTGCTCATCAATGTACAGGGCGTTGTGGCTGTCGCTACCACCTATGTCCACCCCTCGATGATTGAAAAAATCACCGAACCCGACGAGAAACGATTAGACAACGCATTATAAGTTAGGAGTTAGGCTTTAGGTATGAGCCATGAGGCTATAGTATTATTACTTAAAACTTAAAACTAACAACTTAAAACTTAGGACAATGAACGATAACAACCAGAAAGTCGCCCTCATCACGGGCATCACGGGCCAAGACGGCTCCTATCTGGCAGAATTCCTGCTGGATAAGGGCTATGAGGTGCACGGCATCCTGCGCCGCAGCAGCAGTTTCAACACGGGCCGCATCGAACACCTGTACCTCGACGAGTGGGTGCGCGACATGAAGCAGCGCCGACTCATCAACCTGCACTATGGTGACATGACCGACAGCAGTTCGCTCATCCGCATCATCGAGAAGACCAAGCCCGACGAAATCTACAACCTGGCGGCCCAGAGCCACGTGAAGGTATCGTTCGACGTGCCTGAGTACACCGCCGAGACTGATGCCGTGGGCACACTGCGCCTCATCGAGGCGGTGCGCATTGCCGGACGCGAGAAGGTAACCCGCATCTACCAGGCCAGCACCAGCGAGCTCTACGGCAAGGTGCAGGAAGTCCCCCAGAGCGAGACTACACCCTTCTATCCCCGTAGCCCCTACGGTTGCGCCAAGCTATACTCGTTCTGGATCATGAAGAACTACCGCGAGAGCTACGGCATGTTCTGCGCCAACGGCATCCTGTTCAACCACGAGAGTGAGCGCCGAGGCGAGACCTTCGTGACTCGCAAAATCACCGTCGCTGCAGCACGCATCGTCCACGGCCTGCAGGACAAGCTCTACCTGGGCAACCTCAACGCCCTGCGTGACTGGGGATATGCCCGCGATTATGTGGAGTGCATGTGGCTCATCCTGCAACAGGACGAACCCGACGATTTTGTCATCGCTACTGGTGAGTATCACTCGGTGCGCGAGTTCTGCACCCTGGCTTTCCACTATGCCGGTATCGAGCTGGAGTGGCAAGGCGAGGGCATCAACGAAAAAGGTATTGACCGTGCTACCGGCAAGGTGCTGGTCGAGGTTGACCCCAAATATTTCCGCCCCGCCGAGGTGGACCAGCTGCTCGGCAATCCCACCAAGGCAAAGGAGAAACTCGGCTGGAACCCGCACAAGACCTCTTTCCAGGACCTGGTGCGCATCATGATGGAATACGACCTGCAGCACATCAAAAAAATCTACCATCTGAAATAAAAAACCACGAATTACATAAATAATTAATTAGTCATAAGATAATTAGTTAAATTCGCGTAATTCGTAGTTTAAGATAAAAGTCATGAACAAAGACTCCAAAATATACGTCGCCGGCCACCGCGGACTCGTGGGCAGCGCCATCTGGAACAGCCTGCAGCGCAAGGGCTACACCAACCTCATCGGACGCACACACCAGGAACTCGACCTGATGGATGCCGCGGCGGTAAAGCGCTTCTTTGACGAGGAAAGGCCCGAATATGTCGTGCTCGCGGCAGCCCACGTAGGCGGCATCATGGCCAACCTGAAATACCGCGCCGACTTCATCTTCCAGAACCTCGCCATCCAGCAGAACGTCATCGGCGAGAGCTGGCGTCACGGCGTGAAGAAACTCCTCTTTCTGGGCAGCACCTGCATCTATCCCCGCGAGGCACCCCAGCCCATCGGCGAGAACGCACTGCTCACTTCACCCCTGGAATACACCAACGAGCCCTACGCCATCGCCAAAATCGCCGGCCTGAAGATGTGCGAGAGCTTTAACCTGCAGTACGGCACCAACTTCATCGCCGTGATGCCCACCAACCTGTACGGCCCGCGCGACAACTTCGACCTTGAGACCAGCCACGTCATGCCCGCCATGATCAGGAAAATGCACCTGGCAAAAATGCTCAACGAGGGCAATATGGACGGCATCCGCACCGACCTGATGCGCCGACCCGTCGAACACGTCAACGGCAACGCCGTCGAGGAGCAGATCATCGCCACACTCGAGAAATACGGCATCCTGCCTGACAGACTGCGCCTGTGGGGCTCCGGAGCACCCATCCGCGAGTTCCTGTGGAGCGAGGACATGGCCGACGCCAGTGTCTATTGTCTGGAGCACATTGACTTTAAGGACGTGCGCGGTGACGGTGACGAAGTGCGCAACTGCCACATCAACATCGGCAGCGGCAAGGAGGTCACCATCCGCCAGCTCGCCGAGATGGTCAAAGCCGCCGTGGGTTACCGCGGCACCATCGAGTGGGACGCCACCAAGCCCGACGGCACCCTGCGCAAACTCACCGACGTGAGCAAACTGCACACCCTGGGCTGGCACCACACCATGGAACTCGAGGACGGAGTCCCCACCCTATACCACTGGTATCTAAATAATTAGACCACATTAAACCACATCAAACCAATCCACCACAACAATTGCATTGTGGTGGATTTAGTTTTTTTTAGATTTCAAAGCGAATTCGCCATTAAACTTGGCACAGTAATTGTAGTCTTATAGGCAACTCATAATTTTTGGAGGTTTTTTAGGGTTAAACATGATTGTCAGCATGGCTCGTGAGAGTAGTGCTGATTCTTTTTTGTTGCTTGGAATAAAAAAGTTACCGATAAGAGTAATTTTACTTAAAACTTCAAAGATAGAAGTTAAAACTTTTATGTACCTTTGCAAGTTGTCTGCAACAGACAGCATATTCTAATGGCACTGGAGGCTGGCTTATACCTGATACCCACCCAGTTGAGCGATGTGGCTCTGGACAGGGTGTTGCCCGCACACAATATCGAGATTGTGCGCGGCATCAGGCATTTTGTCGTCGAGAGCCTGCGCTCGGCAAGACGTTTCCTCAAGAAATGCGACCGTGACATCGACATCGACAGCCTGACGATGAACGAGCTCAACGAGCACACCGACCTCAAGGACACGGCAGCCCTGGAGGCGCTGCTGGCGCCCATCGGTCAGGGCGAGGCAGTGGGCGTCATCAGCGATGCCGGCTGTCCTGCTGTCGCCGACCCGGGAGCCGACCTGGTGGCCATTGCGCAACGACGCGGCTACAAGGTGTTCCCGCTGGTGGGTCCGTCGAGCATCCTGATGAGTCTGATGGCTTCGGGGTTCAACGGGCAGAGTTTTGCCTTTGAGGGTTATTTGCCGGTTGACAGCCATGCTCGACAGGCACGGCTCAAGGAAATGACGCGTCGCATCGAGCGCGAGCACCAGACCCAGATTTTCATCGAGGCGCCCTACCGCAACAACCAGCTGATCGCCGACCTGGCAAGCCATCTGCCGACGTCTATGCGCCTGTGCGTGGCCAGTGACATCACCGGTGAGAACCAGAGCATCGTGACCCGCACCATCGGGCAGTGGCGTCAGGCACAATATGATTACCACAAGATTCCCACTATCTTCCTGTTGTTCAATTAATTCTAGCAAGGTATTATGGCAGGTCACAAATACAAGGGATACACCAATGACGGGAAACCGCTGAAAATTGCCTTCGACGTGGACGGCAACGACACGCCTGATGCCGCCATACAGCAACAGGAGACTGCTACTGTGAAACGCACCGATATCGGCAAGGGATTGTGCTTCATCAGTTTCGGCAGCGGCAGCAGTGGCAACTGCGCCTATCTGGGCACTCCGCGTGGCGGCATTCTCATCGATGCCGGCATCAGGGAGCCTGTGAAATACCACCGCAAGAAAAAGAACCCTGAGCGACAGGACGTCCCCACGCTTGATCAGGCGTTTACCGCCCTGGAACACAACGGCATCACACCCGACATGATCAAGGGTGTGCTGCTCACCCATGCCCACCAGGACCACATGCGCTGCCTGTATGCTGCCGTGAGTCGCTGCCATTGCAGCGTCTTCTGCACGATGGGCGTCATGGCCCAGATGTTACAGCGATGCCGCATCTCCGGCCGCATCCGCGACCACCATGTACCCATTTTCAAGGAAATACCCTTCCGCGTGCTGGATATGGAGATTACGGCCTTTGAGACGAGCCATGACGTGAAAAGTGTGGGATTCAGCATTGAATATGAGGGCGAGCGATTTGTCGTCGCCACCGACATGGGTATCATCACCGAGCGCGCCGCCCACTACATGAGCCGCGCCAATCATCTGATGATTGAGTGCAATTATGATTTAAAGATGCTCACCGAGGGGCATTACCCCCAAATGCTCAAGGACCGCGTGAGAGGCGAGCAGGGGCACCTGGACAATAAAGTGGCTGCACAGTTTGTCGCCGATAACTATCACGACGACATGCAATACGTGTTCATGTGCCACCTGAGCAAGGACAACAACACCGAGGCGATTGCCCTAGACACCATGCGTCAGGCTCTGGAGGCTCGCGGGCTCAGCGTCGGCGATGGCTCCAACGCCGCTTCCCAGAGTGACCGTAACGTCCAGCTTTGCGTTTTGCCCCGCTATAATGTTTCCGAGTTTTATATCCTTGCTTAACTGATTGCTGTTGGCCACCATTGCTGCCGTTGCTGTAACCGTTGTTACGGCTTTTCTTGTAATAGCCGTTACGGTGATAGCGGCTTTTCTTGTAGTAGTTGCCGTTGTATTTACCGCTCTTCTTTTGGTAGCCCTTTCCATAGGAGCTGCCGGTGGCACTTTGTTTCTTCTCAGGCACAGGGGCGCTTAATGAGGCTGCTGCAGACTGCTGCCGTGAAGGATTGACGGGCTCAGGCTTGATATCATCCTTAAACACCTGATAGTCATCATTATTCTCCAACAGTTGAGCGAAACTGTTTGTCAGGAACGGCTTCATGTCGTCATAATTCACTTGCACCTCGACAGGTCCTGAGGATATAGAACCTTGCCTGAACTGGAAAATGATGCCGTTCTTGCCGCAACACAGCTCAGCGGGCACGTTCAGGGCGTGCTGCAGGCGGTTGCTGTCACCACGGCCGCTGTTCAGGTTGTCAATCTTCTTGTTGATAAGCTTCAACAGCTTGTTCTCATTGGAAATGTCTGCGCTCAGGATATCGATGCGTGAGAGGACGCGATGGCTGGCGCGGTCATAATGGATGAAGTAGGCATCCTCTATCGTCGCATGACCGTTATACTCTACTTTGTCTATCTCCATTACCAGCAAGCGGTTAGAGGTCATATAGGGATAGACGAGCACCTGGCTCACGTTACCATAGACAGGCACGATTACGGGTGCCTTAGTCAACGAGTGATAGTCATCACCCATCGGCTTGTTGAAGGAAGGCGTGTTCAGATAGACATAACGGCCATCCTTCATCTGGGATTGGCTGTTGCCGAATGCCCTGCTAATCAATGCCTTGTTCAACGATTCCAAGGCATCATTGCCATTGACCTTAAGCGGCCACTTCACTTTAACATGCTTTATGCTTGTATAGCTGGAACTCTTGTCACCGCTCACCGATGGCGAGTTGGCAATATAGTAGTAAGTGTTGTGCTGCAATTTGTCAAACACATCGGGCTCAGAAGTGCTGACAACGGTATCGGCTTCGGTTATCACTTCGGTGGAATCACGTCCGCCAAAGAGGCTTTCACCCTTATCGCCCGTTTCGATGCGGCGTGACATATACCAGCCTGCCGCCACCAGGTCGATGACTGAAAGCAGGATGATGACAATGATGAGGTTTCTTTTGGTCATATATGATTATTTACGGTCAGCCTTTATCAGTTTGCGGCTGTTTGTTTTGATTCTATCAGTTCCTGGACAGCATCGCTCACGCGCTGCATCAGCCATCGCGGAGTGGATGTGGCGCCACAGATGCCGATGCGTTCCTTGCCCACGAGCCACGAGGGGTCGATATCGCCCTCTCCACTGATGAGGTGTGAGTCAGCGTTAGCGTCCAGACACTCGGCAAACAGGATGCGGCCATTGCTGCTCTTGGCTCCGCTGACAAACAGAATCAGCTCATGTTGGGCAGCAAACTCGCGAATCTGCGGGATGCGGTTGGCGACCGAGCGGCAAATGGTGTCAAAGCTGCGGAAGGTCACCCCCTCGCCCACCCGGCGCTTGATTTCCTCGACGATGCATCCAAACTCCTGCACACTCTTGGTGGTCTGTGAGTAGAGGTAAATGTCTCGGCTATAATCAATTTTATCGAGCTCACCGATGTTCTCGATGACAGTGGCGCGACCCTGCGTCTGCCCCACAAGTCCCAACACCTCGGCATGGCCGCGCTTGCCATAAATGACAATCTGCGGTGCGGGCTTGCCGTCATCAGCGGCATGATAAGTGGTGTTGATGCGCTGCTGCAGCTTGAGGACCACGGGACAAGTGGCGTCGATAATTTCGATGCGGTTGCGGTGTGCCGTCTCGTAGGTCTCGGGGGGCTCACCATGGGCACGCAGCAGCACCTTCACGTCATGCAGCTGTTCCAGCTGTTCATGCGTGATGGTTTCCAGACCGCGATTGGCAAGGCGCTCAACCTCGGCAGTATTGTGCACGATGTCGCCCAGGCAGTAGAGGTGACCTGAATTGTCAAGTTCCTCTTCGGCCTTGCGAATGGCAGTCGTCACCCCAAAGCAGAACCCTGAACCCTTATCGATCTCGATAATCGCCACTGTAACTTCAGATTATAGACTCTAGACGTTAGCAGGAACTTTTAACTCCTAACGGTTTGCCCTTTCGAGGTAAAGCTGGTACAGCCACTCGTTCTGTTCCTCGATGGTCATGTGCGAGTTGTCGAGCACCATGGCATCATCGGCCTGGCGCAGGGGACTCTCCTTGCGCGTGCTGTCGATGCGGTCACGCTCTGTAACGTTGGCAAGCACCTCGTCAAAGGTTGTAGTGGTGTCGCCCTTGGCGCGCAACTCGTCAAAGCGGCGCTGGGCACGCACCTCGGCGCTGGCTGTGGCGAAAACCTTCATCTCGGCATCCGGGAACACCACCGTACCGATATCGCGGCCGTCCATGACAAGGCCCTTGTCCTTACCCATGGCTTGCTGCTGCTTGACCATCGCCTTGCGCACAAAACCGATGGCAGCGATGATGCTCACCACGTTGCTCACGCGCATTGAGCGAATGTAGCGCTCCACGTTGCGGCCGTTGAGCACCGTCACGCTCTTGCCCTCCTTGGTCGGGCGGAAGGTAATGGTGATGTCACCATGCTTCAGGTGCTCCTTGAGCGCCTTTTCATCCACCTTGTCGCCCTTGATGAGCTTGTTGCGCAGGGCAAACAGCGTCACCGCACGGTACATCGCACCCGTGTCCACATAGGCATAGCCGATGCGCTTGGCCAATGCCTTGGCCATCGTGCTCTTGCCAGTTGACGAATGACCGTCAATGGCTATCGTAATCTTTTTCATTAGTTATTGAATTCAAATGGTTTTGACTATCTGCCCACAAAGATACACATTTGCACTCAAACAATGCAGATGATTGAGACTTTTTTTGTAAGTTTGCGCCACAAATAACCGATAGAGCACTATGAGATATCTCCTATATATCGCAGCAGCGATTACCTTGATGCTAGGCAGTTGTGCCGAGAAGAAGTCTCTCCTCGACGCCGAGGCACGCGACAGCGGCATGAGGGCGGCGGCAGCACTGGTGGCGGTAGACCACACCGACACCATGTCGATGGAGCGCGCGGTGATGGATGCCAAGGCCAAGCAGAGCGTCTATGCCCTCAAGCGCGACTCGGCAGCGGTGCGCGCATTTGACGAAGCGTTCCGCTCCTACCTCAAGGAAAAGGACCGCCCGTTGTACAACTCGATTTTCCCTGAAGACAAGAAATGAAACGACTGCCATTGATATTGATTGCCCTCATCGTGATGCTGACAGCCTGTGACAGTGCCAGCAGACGAGGCGAGGCGGCGGGACGGGAATTCCTTGCTGCATGGGGCGACACCGCAGCTATGCGCCAAGCGGTAGCGCACTTCAATGCCCTACGCAGCGACAGCCTGCGATGGCCTTGGGAAGCCAAAGCGGCCAATCGGGCCTTTGCCAGCGTGCTGCTCGATGATGGCCGCGACTCGCTCACCCAGGCGGCACACGTCATCGTCCTATCACCCCGTGAGCTCGCGCAACTCAAGGTTCCTCCCATGATTGAGCTGCTCAAGAAACGTGAGTTCGACACCGACTCGGCCGCCGACTATCTCTCGCTCATTCACTGGCTCTGCAACACCGTGGGCTATGAGCGTCATGCCCAGGTGTTCGACAGCACGATGCAGGCCATCGTTAACGGCTACTCGCTGCAAGAACAGATGAATGTCTATGTCCAGTCCTCAAGACCCGCAGCGCTGGGCGCAGCCCTCGCCAACGATGCCAACCAGCCCGATGCCGACACCAACGACATCAACGCACGCATCAAACTGCTGCGTAAGATGTACATCCCCGCCGATTTCAAAACCTTTGAGGACGCCTATCGCACCGCTCTCAAGAAAAACAAATAACCAACGATTAACTCTACCTGAAACGATATGAAATTTTTCCAAGAATATCTCGACACCATCAACAAGGCAATTGCCGGCATTCCCTACCCTTCACAACCCAGCCAGCTCTATGAGCCCATCAGCTACCACATGGCATTGGGTGGTAAACGTGTCCGTCCCGTACTCACGCTGATGGCATGCGATGCCATGGGAGGCGACATCAATGAGGCTATTGACGCAGCAGTGGGACTGGAAATGTTCCACAACTTCACCCTCTTGCACGACGATGTCATGGACAATGCCGACGTGCGACGCGGCAAGCCAACCGTGCACCGCCGTTGGAACGACAACACCGCCATCCTGAGCGGCGATACCATGCTCACCATCGCCACACAGTATATCGCCCGCACGGCCAACTGGCAGGTGATGGACCTGTTCAACAAAACAGCCATCGAAATCTATGAGGGACAGCAGTGGGACATGGACTTCGAGCTGCGCAACGATGTTACTGTCGAGGAATACATCAATATGATTAGACTTAAGACATCGGTGCTGTTAGGATGCGCGCTCAAGACCGGAGCACTCATAGCCGACGTCGATGAACAGGATGCCGAACTGCTCTATCAGGCAGGCGTCAACATGGGACTAGCGTTCCAGCTGCGCGATGATGTCCTCGACGTGTGGGGAGACCCCAAAACCTTCGGCAAGGAAATCGGCGGTGACATCATGCAGGGCAAGAAAACCTTCCTGCTCATCAACGCCATGCAGCTGGCACAAGGCGACGATGCCGACGAGTTGCGCCACTGGCTCAACGACCCGTATGCCACCCGCGACAACAAGGTGGCTGGTGTTACAGCCCTGTATGAGCGCCTCGGCGTCAGAGAACTTGCCGAACAAGCGATTACCAGCTACAACGACCTCGCTGTCAACGCCTTCAGCCAGGTCAAAATGAGCGATGACGACAAGCAAGCCTTTATCGCTCTTTCCAACCGTCTCGCTGGCCGCAACTATTAAAAATGATTGATTCCCACTCCCATATCTATTGCGATGCCTTCGACGAGGACCGTGATGCGGTCGTCGCCCGTGCTCGTGATGCAGGAGTTCGACACATCATCCTGCCCAACGAGAACCTGGAGAGTGTCCCACGACTTGCAGCACTGCATG
Organism: uncultured Bacteroidales bacterium; assembly: GCA_902782465.1. Taxonomy (GTDB): domain Bacteria; phylum Bacteroidota; class Bacteroidia; order Bacteroidales; family Muribaculaceae; genus Sodaliphilus. The sequence continues at coordinate 3,456 of CACZNH010000019.1, read as the reverse complement.
GGCAATACCCCGACTACATTTCCATGACGCTGGGGCTGCACCCCGAGGATGTCCATGACGACTACCTCGACGTGCTTGACAAGATGCGGCCCATGCTCGACCAGTATCCTCTCGTCGCTATCGGCGAAATCGGCATCGACCTCTATTGGGACAAGACCTGGCGAGAACAGCAGCACCATGCTCTCGACATCCAGCTGCACTGGTGCCATGACCGCGACCTGCCCTTCATCATCCATTGCCGAGACGGCTTGGACGACATCCTGGACGTTATCGACAACCTTGACTGCCCCGTCCCGCAAGGCGTCTTCCACAGTTTCACCGGTACCCCCTACGACGTCGAGCGCATTCGCCAGCGCGGCGACTTCTACTTTGGCGTCAACGGCATTGTCACTTTCAAGAAAAGCACCGTCGCCCAGATGTTACCCGTCATCGGGCTCGACCGATTGCTGCTCGAGACCGACTCCCCTTATCTCGCCCCCGTTCCCAACCGAGGCAAGCGCAACGAGAGTGCTAATATCCCTCACATCAACGCATTCGTAGCCAACGCGTTAGGTGTGACCCCCGAGCAGGTCAGCGACACCACCGACCGCAACGTCAACACCCTCTTCAATATCCAGTAAACCCGCTCGTTCCGTTTCCTCCGTAACATCCGTCTCCTCCGTTAATTCCGTTATCTCCATTTCATCCGTTTTTTCAATAAAAAATTTCCTCATTCTTGCTGCTATCTCAAAAAATCGTTGTATCTTTGCACCGCTTTTACGAAAATATTTTTAAAAACTTATTGTAATACTGGTTCTCCCGAGGCCCAGATAGCATTATTCTCATACCGTATTGCCCACTTGACCGAGCACTTGAAGGTCAACAAGAAGGATCATACGACTCAGCGTTCGTTGAAGATGCTCGTTGGTAAGCGTCGCAAATTGCTCGATTACCTGATGCGCAAAGACATCAACCGTTACCGCGCCCTCATCGCAAAGAAGGAACTCGGTATCCGCAAGTAATCAGCGAACAGAAAACCCTACAAGAAACACCGCCGCACCCCTCAAGGTCGCGACGGTGTTCTGTTTTCTATCCCGTTAGGAAGTAGCCGGCGTGTTGCCGAGGTGTTGTCAATGTATTGCGAGCTGCCAGCTCGCACATCAGGCTTCAACCCAGCTCTGCCGGGTCACCAAACAGGGCGGTCATTTCGTCAAATCTTGCCAGCGTATCGCCACCGAACTTGGCTAGCGACTTGCGGGCACGTTCAAGCGTCTTGGCGCCCTCTTCGGGTCGGCTCTTTGAGAAGAACTTGTCGGCATAGCACACGACCTTCTCCTCAAGGCTCTCGGGCAGCAGGTCGCGCGGCGGCACAATGGGCAGTCCTTCGTCAACAATCTCGGCAGCGGTCAAGCCGGTGCCCGTGTGACGCTCACACACGCGGGCATGGCGGAACAGCCCCATGCCTTCAAGCATCTGGCGACCGATGATGCCATGCAGGATGTAGGGCTCCGTGCCGTGACAGTGGATGCCAGGCGCGTCGGTGCGGCACATGCCGATGTCGTGCAGCATCGCAGCCTCCTCAACAAACTCAATGTCGATGGGAACGCCCTTGTCAATCAGGCGCTGGCTCAGCGCGACAGCCAGGTCAGCGACCTGGCGGCTATGAGAAACCAACACCCGGTAATCGTCGTTACCGGGTGTGTAGTATCGTTCAATAATGGATAGGCAATCCAGCATTAGTCCACAAAGACTACCCAGTTGTGCTCATCGGGATAGTCACCCATCTGGATAGCACGCAGGCGGTTATACAGAGCAGTTACCTTGGGACCTACAGTGCCATCCTTGCGGATAACATAGTGCACGTCATTGTCCATATCAACTACCTCGCTGATGGGAGCCGTAACGGCAGCGGTGCCGCACTCAGCAGCCTCATCGGCCTCGGCAAGTTCCTCGAGGGGAATGGGACGGGCCTCAACTTCCATACCCAGGTCGCGGGCAATCTGCTGGAGGCTCATATTGGTGATTGACGGCAGGATGGAGTCAGACTTCGGGGTAATGTATTTGTCACCCTTCACGATAAAGAAGTTGGCGGGACCGCATTCGTCAAGATACTTCTTCTCCTTGGGATCCAGGAACAGAGCGGCGCTGTAGCCAGCCTCCTTGGCACGGGCGGTAGCACCCATACCGGCGGCATAGTTGCCACCCACTTTCCAACGGCCGGTGCCGCAGGGAGCAGCACGGTCATACTCGCGGTAAACGGCCACCCTGGTGCACTGGAAGCCCTCCTTGAAGTACGGGCCAACAGGGGTAACGAAGATGATGACCATATATTCATCGGCGGGGCTCACACCAACGCGGGGCGAGATACCGATTTCTACGGGACGCAGATAGAGCGAGCTGCCACTGCCATAAGGCGGGATGAAACGCTCGTTGAGCTTAACGACCTTCTTGCACATTTCCAGGAAGATATCCTCGGGAAGCGGCTGCATCTTGATACCAAGAGCACTGTTCTGCAAGCGCTTGGCGTTCTCATCGGGACGGAACAGACGAATCTTGCCATCCTGACCACGGAAAGCCTTCAGACCCTCAAAAATCTCCTGACCATAGTGCAGACAGCTGGCAGCCATGTGCAGGGTAACGGTTTCGTCCTGGGTGACTTCGATTTCACCCCACTTGCCGTCCTTGTACGTGCAACGCACGTTGTAGTCGGTTTTCATGTAACCAAAAGGCAGATGTGCCCAATCAATGTTTTCTAAATTAGTCATATTACTAATGTTTAGTTAAGGTTATTAAATGGTTTTAGTCATTGTTCTCATCGATAAGGGTAAGTCGTGTGGGTCAAATGGCCACCTTTTGGGTGATGTTCCCGATTCTCACAAGATAGATGCCACGTGTGCCCAACCGCAACTCTGAAGTGCCTGGCTGCAACGTCGCTTGCGACACCATCTGCCCCAGAATCGTATAGACCCGCACCACAATGCGTTTAGGGGTCACGATAGTTATCGTGCCGTTGCTGCCATAGATTTCAATACCATCGCTCGTGCGAGGGTCATTCCAAATCTTGCCTTGAGCCTCACGGTTGGTTTCACGCCATTGCACCTCAGCAAGAGCCACATTCTGCAGCCCCAGCGTGAGCACCATCGCCAATATAACCAACAATCGCCTCATCATTTTATTTCAATCTACAAAATTATAACTATTTTTTTGAGCAAACAAGCCTTTAAAGAAAATTTTCTTTTTTAACAAAAAATCACCCACCCTCAACTCCATCCCAACCCTCCCTATAGCATCTATAGCTTCTATAGTCTCTATAGCGTCTATAAAAAACGAGAGGCAACATCATTGCTGACATTACCTCTCTTAGGGGGCGGTTACCTACGCCTTCCCGCGTCGCTGACCATCGCCGTGGTGACGCTTAGGGCTCTGTTCCAGGAACGGGAAGCGGCGGGATGCCCACGCTCTGACCGGTAACAACAA
>CACZNH010000018.1 GCA_902782465.1 uncultured Bacteroidales bacterium | reverse complement strand
TACGGGCTTAAAAGCAAGCCCCTTTTTGAGAAATCACAATTATAGCATTGAAACTTAATGATATGTGCTTGCTGTATCTCTTTTTAGCGGACACTATTGGTTTCCTATAAATTATTGAATTAGTAACAAACTTGTTACTAAGCGGTTTGTTACTAGCGATGTTGTTGCATGCTGTTAAAGTTGTTTGAAAAAAGTTTTGCGTCCTGGAATAGGGGGCATTTATCGTGCTGTAAATCATAAAATGGGTTAAAAGTATTGACAAAGGGCCCTTGATGTTGTACTTTTGCATCACATTGCAGTGGTATGCGCCATTGCAATCCCATCTCCACAGCACGAACAACTAAGGACTAACAATTCAAATTAATGGCAACACAACAAAAGAAAGCTCCAGTCGAGAACAAACCGAAGGACAAGGTGTCCTACCCCCTGGGAAAAATCAATTTCATCATGATGGCCGTCTGCCTGTTGCTGATCATCATCGGCTTTGCCTTGATGGGCGGCAGTGCCAACGTGGGCGACAAGTTCAACAACGACCTGTTTGAGAGCAGCCGCGTGACCACGGGCCCCATCATCGCCTTCCTGGGCTTTGTGCTCATGGCATTTGCCATCATCTACCGCAAGAAAGACAAGAACGAACCCACAGATAACGAATAACCACGATGGATTGGCTGCAAGCACTGATTCTGGGCATCGTCCAGGGTCTGACCGAGTATTTACCCGTGAGCAGTAGTGGCCATCTGGCGATTGGCAGCTACCTGTTTGGCATTGAGGGTGCCGATAACCTGACGTTCACTATCCTGGTGCATGTGGCAACGGTGCTGAGCACCTTTGTCATCCTGTGGAGCGAAATCGACTGGATATTGAAGGGCCTGTTCAAGTTCAAGATGAACGACGAGACCAAGTATTTCCTCAATATCCTCGTGTCGATGATTCCCGTGGGCATCGTGGGCTTCTTCTTTAAGGACAAGGTGGAGGAAGTCTTCGGCAGCGGCCTGCTGATTGTGGGTATCATGCTGCTGGTGACCGCCGCGCTGCTCATCTTCTCCTACTATGCCAAGCCGCGCCAAAAGGAAAAAATCTCCTGGAAGGATGCCTTTATCATCGGTATCGCCCAGGCGTGTGCCGTGATGCCGGGTCTGTCGCGTTCGGGCAGCACCATCGCCACGGGTCTGCTGCTGGGCAACAAGAAGGAGTCGCTGGCTCAGTTCTCGTTCCTGATGGTTATCCCGCCCATCTTGGGCGAGGCCCTGCTCGACGTCCTCAAGGTCGTCAAGGGCGAGGAGGCCTTTGGCGGCATCGACACGTTGCCCCTGGTGGTGGGCTTCATCGCCGCCTTCCTGGCTGGCTGCATGGCCTGCAAGTGGATGATTAACATCGTCAAGAAGGGCAAACTGGTGTGGTTCGGCGTGTATTGCATCATCGCCGGCCTTGTCGCCATCGCCCTGTCGCAACTGATGCCTGCCCCCGCGATGTAAGAGATAACAGATATTAGATGGCGGATGCCAACTAGAAACTAAGGACTAAGGACTAAGGACTAAGGACTATATAATGCTTAACCCGATAGAAGGCGAAATATTCTGCATCGACAAGCCGCTGAGGATGACCTCGTTCACTGCGGTCAAGAAGGTGCGCGCCGTGCTGCGAACCCACTTGAAGACGCGCAGCGTGAAGGTGGGGCACGCCGGAACGCTCGACCCGCTGGCGACAGGCGTGCTGCTGCTGTGCACCGGTCACGCCACCAAGCGCATCGATGAACTGCAGGCGGGCATCAAGGAGTATATCGCCGACCTCAGGTTGGGAGCCACTACGCCCAGCTATGACTTGGAGACCGAGGTGGACGCCACCTATGAGTGGCAACACATCGACCGTGCCCTCATCGACCGCGTGCTGCGTGAACAGTTCACGGGCAGCATCGAGCAGGTGCCGCCGTCGTTCTCGGCCTGCAAGGTCGATGGCAAGCCCGCCTACAAGCTGGCACGCAAGGGTCAGGATGTGGAAATCCGCCCCAAGACCCTCGTCATCGACGAAATCGAGGTGCTGCAATGCGGCTTGCCCGCCGAGCCCACGCTGCAACTGCGCGTGGTGTGCAGCAAGGGCACCTATATCCGCGCCCTGGCACGCGACATCGGCGTGGCCCTGGGCAGCGGTGCCCACTTGACGGGATTGCGCCGCACCCGTGTGGGCGACGTGACCATCGACAAGTGCTTGACGCTCGAAGGGCTGGTCGAGAAACTGGATGCTGAGACCTACGTCTCGCCCGAACAGGCTGCCGCCGAGCGCCTGGAGCGCGAACGCATCGAGAACCGCGAGCGAGCCGCTCGCATGAAAGCCGAGCGCCAGGCCCGCAAGCAGGCCAAGAAATGTGACGCGCCACCCAAGCGCATCTCGCAGATCAAATAAGCGATTAGCCGTTAAGGCGATAGTAATCATATTTAAAACTTAAAACTGACAACTTAGAACTTTAATAATATGAAACTTTCAGAATTCAATACCCGAATGCCCGAGGAATTGATTGCCTCACATCCCGTTCCCGTGCGTGACGAGTCGCGTCTGATGGTACTGCACAAGAAGAGCGGTGAAATCGAACACCGCGTCTTCAAGGAAATCCTTGAGTATTTCAATCCGCACGACCTGTTCGTGTTCAACGATACCCAGGTGTTCCCTGCCAAGCTGTTCGGTAACAAGGAGAAGACGGGTGCCCGCATCGAGGTGTTCCTGCTCAGGGAGCTCAATCCCAACAACAAACTGTGGGACGTGCTGGTGGAGCCTGCCCGCAAAATCCGCATCGGCAACAAGCTGTACTTCGGTTTTGACGACTCGATGGTGGCTGAGGTCATCGACAACACCACCTCGCGCGGTCGCACGCTGCGTTTCCTCTATGACGGCGACCATGACCAGTTCAAGAAGGACCTGTACAATCTGGGCAACACGCCCTTGCCTTACTATATCGACCGCGAGGCCGAGCCCGAGGATGCCGAGCGCTACCAGACCATCTTTGCCAGCAAGGAGGGTGCCGTGGTGGCTCCTGCCGCAGGCATGCACTTCTCGCGTGAGCTGATGCGCCGCATGGAAATCCGCGACATCGACCGTGACTTCCTCACGATGCACATCAGCCTGGGCAGCTACCGCGACATCGACGTCGAGGACCTGACCAAGCACCGCATGGATAGTGAGGAGATGGACGTGAGCGTCGAGCTGGCCGAGAAGGTCAACCGTCTGCGTGACAACGGCAACAAGGTGTGCGCCATCGGCACGTCGGTGCTCCGCGCCTTTGAGACCTGCGTGGGCATGAACGGCCACATCAAGCCCTACGGCGGCTGGAGCAACAAGTTCTTGTTCCCGCCCTACGAGTGCACCACCTGCGACGCACTGGTCACCAACTTCCACATGCCTTACTCCATCATGCTGATGGCCCAGGCTGCCTTTGGCGGCTACGAGCAGACGATGAACGCCTATGATGTGGCTGTCGAGGAGAAATACCGCTTCGGTGCCTACGGCGACGCCATGCTCATCCTCAACGACTAATTGACCAATAACATAATCGAGAACCCCAAAAGTTGGACAAAAACTTTTGGGGTTCAATTTTTTCATGACAGATAAATGCCACAATTGGCATTTTTCGGACGTAAACCCAAAAATGGGACTTTCTGTTTAGAAAAACCTCAAATTAGTTTGTAGAGTGGAGAATTGTCTCTATCTTTGTGGTTGGATTGCTGGCCAATCCAAGACATTTTGGAATCACGAAGCGTTATGCTCATTCTTGTAAGTTGAAAACCTGAGAATTTTCATAAATACACAAGAGGATGACACGACGGCTTCCGCGCTACGGCGTGGGCTGTCTCACTTTATCCCCTTTTGTGTATTGGGTTTCTCAGGACCGTCAGATCACAAAGCGTGGCATAAATAGCAGCCCACGCTGTTTTTATGATGAAATCAAAATATAGAAAAACCGATAAATTATGAAGAAATCGATTATCTCTCTATTGCTGATGGTAGCGATGCTGCCATTGATGGCGAATGCCGAATACGTTCAGTTAGCCGACGGCGTTTATCAAGACGGCTCGACGCTATACATCTGCAGCGGCGTGACATCGCTCGGTGACTTGCAGGTCAACCCCAGTGAGATTTACTGCTATGCAACAATTCCACCTGCGTGCATGGCGAACACCTTCACAGGCTATGGTGCCACCCTCCATGTACCTGCTGCGGGTATGGTATCCTATTTCACCACGCTCTACTGGTACAATTTCAACAACATCCTCTCGGATGCAATTGAGCCGCTGTCGGTAACAATGAGCGCTGCCGATGCAGAGTTGGAAATCGGCCAGCAGTTGTCACTCTCAGCAACGGTCGCCCCAGGCAATGCTACGCCAAATACCGTCTACTGGTCCTCTACTGACGCATCAGTTGCCACGGTAAGCGGTGACGGCACGATGAATGCGGTAGCTACGGGCGAATGTGATATCTTGGCTACATGCGTCGATAAGGTGGCTGTTTGCCACGTGACCGTCGTGAATCCTCGTGTGACCATCACCCTCGATACCCACGAGGCTCGTCTGCTCCCCAACCACACTTTGACGCTAACAGCCACTTGCTCCCCCATAGACGTGGACTTGGCTGTAACATCAAGCAATCCAGGCGTCGCTATACCCCGCCTTGTAAACGGCACCATCATGGTGGTAGGCGTTGCTGAAGGCACCGCAACTATCACAGTCAATGCCGCCGACGGCTGGGGCAACCCCGACGAGTGCGTCGTCACGGTCTATACCGAATTGGGTGACACAAACTGCGACGGCTATATCAATATCGCCGATGTAACCGAACTAATCGACTACCTGTTGAGTGGCGATTCATCCCAAATCAACCTAACCAACGCCGACACCGACAAGAACGGAAGTGTCAACATCGCCGATGTAACCGAACTAATCGACTACCTGCTCGAAGGCCACTGGTCATGGGAAGAGTTACAGCCACAAACCGAAACCTTCACCGTGAATGGCGTGTCATTCACAATGGTGGCTGTCGAGGGAGGCTCTTTCATGATGGGCGCCAGCGATGATGACCCAGATGCATACTATCACGAAAAACCCGCTCATCAAGTGACTGTGTCTAGCTACTGTATCGGTGAGACTGAGGTAACTCAGGCCTTATGGCTGGCTGTGATGGACAGGAATCCGAGTTACTTCAACGGTGCCAGGTATGGAACTAATCTGCAGCGTCCTGTGGAGACGGTTTCATGGAATGACTGCCAGACGTTTATCACCAAGTTGAACCAGTTGACGGGTAAGACCTTCCGCCTGCCCACTGAGGCGGAATGGGAATTCGCTGCCCGTGGGGGCAATAAGGGCAAAGGTTATAAATATTCGGGCAGTAACTTGATTGGTGATGTAGCGTGGAATAAAGACAATGCTGGTAGTGGAGTGGGTAGCAGTAGTCTAGACTACGGAACTCATGCTGTTGCCGGCAAAGCACCCAACGAGTTGGGCTTGTATGACATGTCGGGCAATGTGTTTGAGTGGTGCCAAGATTGGTATGGCAGTTACAGCAGCGAAGCTCAGATAAACCCTGCTGGTCCTTTAACAGGCGCTACCCGCGTGGAGCGAGGTGGCAGCTGGGGCTCCGATCAAGAGTATTGTCGTGTGTGGTCCCGCATTGGCAGCGCACCGTCGGACGCGTACTTCTCCCTTGGACTTCGCCTCGCCCTCAGCCCAGAGAACAGTTCGACTCCTGATGAACATGAATGGGTTGATCTGGGTCTGCCCAGTGGCACGCTGTGGGCGACCTGCAACGTGGGTGCCAGCAGCCCTGAGGAATATGGCGACTACTTTGCCTGGGGCGAGACCGAACCCAAGGCGGACTACAACTGGGCCAACTACAAGTGGTGTAACGGCTCTTACAACACGTTGACGAAGTACTGCACCAACAGTTCTTATGGCACTGTCGATAGCAAGACGGAGTTAGATATCGAGGACGATGCGGCCTACGTCAACTGGGGCGAGAATTGGCGCATGCCAACTCTTGACCAACAGACAGAATTACAGACCAAGTGCACCTGGACGTGGACGACACAGAACGGCGTGAACGGTCGACTGTTGACCGGTCCCAACGGTAACACGTTGTTCTTGCCCGCCGCGGGCTACCGCACCGACAGCTCGCTCTACTACGCAAGGTCGTTCGGCTACTATTGGTCGCGCACGCTTGAATCTAGAAGCCCGTACTACGCGTATTACGTGTGGTTCAATTCGGATGGTGTGCACAGAGACTACCTCGACCGCTGCGGCGGGTTTTCCGTGCGTGCGGTGCGTGTGCCGCAGAATTAGCAACCTGTTCTAATCAACTAAAATGCTTTCATGAGCAGCATGAACGCCAGTTATTCATTATAAAAGACGGCCTAACGCCGTCTTTTTTTCATGTTACCCTATGATGTTGTGAGTAATTCAAGGTAAGCGATGATATGGGATACAAGGACTCTCGCATCTGTTTTTGTTATTGTTATTATTGCCGCATATTGCTGATTTTAAGGTTATAGCCAATGACCGTCGCGATGCATAAATAATGGTGAAAAATGAGTGAAGTACAATAGTAAATGCAACTTTTGATTCAATAAATTGTTAATAAAATGATTGACTTTTATGGTGCAATTCCAAACTGAATCTGTACCTTTGTTTCCATTATACTATGATATATTATGGAAAATGACAATATAAATGACATCAGGAGAGAGTTTCTCATTCAAGCAATCAAGCAATCAATTAGAGCAATTTTTCATCCTGTTGTAGCCGACTTTTATTGTCGACAAGTTGATGATGCCAAGTATTTTGCAAAATGGTTAGAAGCAATACAGAAATCACAAATGTGATAGTATGATAAACTAAACTAAAATGAACTATGCTACACGTACAAGAGTCTCCATATATCAAGACAATCCATTATGAGAATGCAGATGACTTTATTAAAGCCATCTCTTACAAAGGAGAGTTGTATGATTTATTTGATGAACATTTTATTTTTCGTGGGCATTCAACTGAAAAATATAAATTAGTTCCTACTGCTCTTAGAGGCAATTTAGTTCTTGAAAACATAAAGAATTTTGAATCCTTTTCAGATGTTGAGCAAAAAGAATTGATTCTTCTTTCTTTAACTGAGTTAGCCCAAGTTCAACAAGAGTATCGATTATTGCAAGATTTCTTTAGGGCTTGTGATACTTGTGGTTTATATATTCCTCATATTGAGTCGCTTCGTAATTCTTTCATCCCAGGTATTGATGTTGAATCATTATTGCTTGAATCAAAATGGATTCCCCAAAAGTATTGGGAGTTAGCTGCACTTGCTCAACACCATGGAGTCAAGACTCGTTTGCTTGATTGGACTCATGACATTTATGTCGCTTTATATTTTGCTTCTACAGGTGTTTACAATGATCCAAAGGAAATTTTCGACCCAATTAATGCATTAAAGGCCCAAGAGAATGGTGAAATCTATTCTCCAAAATATAATATGGAGATTTGGGCTTTGAATATTGATGTGGTAATAGTAAAACCATCAAAAGATCGTTTACATATCATTCAGCCGAGATATCATAATAATGATAATCTTTGTGCGCAAAAGGGAGTGTTCACATTTTGGAAGTCTGTCTATCCAGGAATGTTAGACGATGATGGGAAGATGAAACTGCATCTTAAGCCAGAAATCGATAGGCATTCGCTGGATGAACAACTTGATTCTTATTTGAGAGAAATAAAGGCTAAAGAAAGGACTTACCTTTACCAAATAACTATCCCACAAGATGCTGCAAATGATATTTATTCTCATATTGAAAAAATGGGATATAATGCTTCAACCATATTTCCTGGTTATGATGGTGTCGCGAGATTTCTGAAAGAGCATTTCGAAATCCATAGTAAAGGGAAGTAGGATATAAAAGAATCACTTACATCAAAGGGGCTGTTCTGTTGATATAAATATCATTCTTTGTTTCTCGGTGTTGTGTCATCGTTTTGCCACTGGTTGAAAGTGCCTGTGGATGAACAAATGATGGCGTCAAACCTGCTTGCAGCTTGTCATGACAGGAATGGCCAAAAGTTGTCCTTGTTGAGGTTTCTGTTGTCAAAATCTTTGTTTTTTTTTGGAGATATATTGTGTATATAAAATATATTATATATCTTTGCAGCGAGAAAAGATGATTGACAATATGGAAACGACGATTAAGAGGAAAAACATTGACCTGCCGGTTGAGGTGTTGCAGAAACTTTCGATTATGGCTGTGGCTCAGGGCCGTAGCCTTAAGGCTTACATTGAGCAAATACTGATTGCCAAGGCCAACAGCATTTCGGTCGAAGTGCATGAAAACCCTTCTCCGTCAGACGATAAGTGGTTTGATAAACCAGAAAATATGGAGTCTGTCCGTCGCGGCATTCAGGAGATGAACGAGGGCCAGGGCAGAGCCTATACCATGGATGAAATCCGCGAACGTTTGGGCTTATGAGATACAAACTTGTCCTCACGCCCGAAGCCGAGCGCCATCTTGACGAATGGCGCAAATCCGGCCAGAAGAAAACACTGCTCAAGATTGCAGCGCTTTTCGAGGAATTGTGTGAACACCCCACAACAGGCACGGGCAAGGTCGAGCAGCTAAGGGGCGACCTTGAAGGCTATTGGAGCCGTAGAATCAACAAGAGTTCACGGCTGATTTATCGAATTGAGGATGAAATCATCACCGTATTTGTCATCTCGCTGAAAGGTCATTACGGCGACAAGTGACATTCCATGACATCCTTTGGACATCCGCTTAGTAGAAAATCTTCCTAATCCCCAAATTTGGTAAAATTTTGGGAATAGAGGGTTCTTATTTGTCCGAAATTGGGAAAAAATGTCGATTCGGGCCAATTGGTGGCGGTTTTTCTTGTTCGGAAAATCGGTCTTGGGGCAGGTTTTTGGGATTTTGGGGTTGAAAAATGAAAAATAATCGTTACCTTTGCGGGATAATGTGTGAATTAACGAAACAACAATCAATTAATAACTAAAAAATCATCAATTTTTATGTGGTTAACTAATTCATCTGTAGGACGTAAGGTGGTGATGTCGGTTACCGGCCTCTTCCTCGTTCTATTCGTCACTTTCCATGCGCTGATGAATGCGGTGGCCCTCATTAGCTTTGACGCTTATGACGCCATCTGCGAGTTCCTCGGTGCCAACTGGTATGCCGTGCTGGGTACGTTGATCCTGGCAGGCGGATTTGCTATTCACATCATCTACGCCTTCTGGCTCACGTTGCAGAACCGCAAGGCGCGCGGTAACAACCGCTACAATGTGACCTCCAAGCCCAAAGAAGTAGAGTGGGCGTCACAGAACATGCTCGTTCTGGGTATCATCGTCTGCTGCTTTATGATTCTCCACCTGGTGCAGTTCTGGGCCAAGATGCAGCTGCCCGAGCTCATGGGTGACCATGTGATGAACGGCACGAGCTACCTGCAGGCTACCTTCAGCCACCTGTGGGTATTGCCCGTTTACCTGATCGGCTTTGCCGCCCTGTGGTTCCACATCAGCCACGGTTTCTGGAGCGCTTTCCAGACCCTGGGAACTGCCAACGACAAGTGGATTCCCCGCTGGCAGTGCATCTCCAGGTGGTGGGCAAGCATCGTGTTTATCCTGTTTGCTGTAGAGGCTTGCTACTTTACCTGGTTCTTTGCCCTCTAATCGCTGAGTATTAACCTATTAAATTTCTTAGACAAATGGAAGAAACCAAAATCAACGCTCAGCCCATCGATTCCAAGATTCCCGAGGGACCCATCGCTGAGAAATGGACCAACTATAAGGCTCACCAGAAACTCGTCAACCCCGCCAACAAGCGCAAACTCGACATCATCGTCGTGGGTACTGGTCTGGCAGGTGCGTCGGCAGCCGCCACGCTGGGCGAGATGGGATTTAACGTATTGAACTTCTGCATCCAGGATTCACCCCGCCGCGCTCACTCGATTGCCGCACAGGGTGGTATCAACGCAGCCAAGAACTACCAGAACGACGGCGACTCGGTTTACCGCCTGTTCTATGACACCGTCAAGGGTGGTGACTACCGCGCCCGCGAGGCCAACGTTTACCGCCTGGCCGAGGTGTCCAACAATATCATCGACCAGTGCGTGGCACAGGGTGTTCCCTTCGCCCGCGAGTATGGCGGCCTGCTGGCCAACCGTTCGTTCGGTGGCGCTCAGGTGAGCCGCACGTTCTACGCCAAGGGTCAGACCGGTCAGCAGCTGCTGCTGGGTGCCTACTCGAGCCTGAACCGCATGATTCACGCTGGCAAGGTGAAGAGCTACAACCGCTATGAGATGCACGACGTGGTCATCATCGACGGCCGTGCCCGCGGTATCATCGCCAAGAACCTGGTGACCGGTAAGCTCGAGCGCTTTGCCGCCCATGCCGTGGTTATCGCCACCGGCGGTTACGGCAACACCTACTTCCTGAGCACCAACGCAATGGGTTGCAACTGCTCGGCTGCCATGGCCTGCTATCGCCACGGTGCCTACTTCGCCAACCCCGCCTACGTTCAGATTCACCCCACCTGCATCCCCGTTCACGGCGACAAGCAGTCCAAGCTGACGCTGATGAGTGAGTCGCTGCGTAACGACGGCCGCATCTGGGTTCCCAAGAACATCGAGGACGCCAAGAAGCTGCAGGCAGGCCAAATCAAGGGCAGTGACATCCCCGAGGAGGAGCGCGACTACTACCTGGAGCGTAGGTATCCCGCCTTCGGTAACCTCGTGCCCCGTGACGTTGCCAGCCGCGCCGCCAAGGAGCGCTGCGACAAGGGCTATGGCGTGAACAACACCGGCAAGGCCGTGTTCCTCGACTTCAGCGAGGCCATCAACCGCCTGGGCATCGACGTGATTCGCCAGCGCTACGGCAACCTGTTTGACATGTATGAGGAAATCACCGACGTCAATCCCGGCGAGCTCGCCAACGAGATCAACGGCGTGAAGTACTACAATCCCATGATGATTTATCCCGCCATCCACTACACGATGGGCGGCATCTGGGTAGATTATGAGTTGCAGACCAGCATCAAGGGTCTGTTCGCCATCGGTGAGTGCAACTTCAGCGACCACGGTGCCAACCGCCTGGGTGCTTCGGCACTGATGCAGGGTCTGGCCGACGGTTACTTCGTGTTGCCTTACACCATCCAGAACTACCTGAGCGACCAGATCAGTGTGCCTCACTTCTCGACCGACGCGCCCGAGTTTGAGGCCGCCGAGAAGAAGGTTCAGGCCAACCTCGACAACCTCATGAGCATCCACGGCAAGCGCTCGGTGGACAGCATCCACAAGGAGCTGGGTAACGTGATGTGGGACTACGTGGGCATGGCACGCACCAAGGAGAGCCTGGAGACCGCATTGCAGAAGCTCAAAGACCTGCGCAAGGAGTTCGAGACCAACCTGTTCATCCCCGGCACCCAAGAGGGCATGAACGTCGAGTTGGATAAGGCATTCCGCCTGCGTGACTTCATCACCATGGGCGAGCTGATTGCCTATGACGCCCTGAACCGTCATGAGAGCTGCGGTGGCCACTTCCGCGAGGAGCACCAGACCGAGGAAGGCGAGGCCAAGCGCGACGACGAGAACTTCTTCTATGTCGCCTGCTGGAAGTACAACGGCAACGATGAGACCGCTCCCACGCTCATCAAGGAGCCGCTCCACTACGAGGCCATCAAGGTCCAGACGCGTAACTACAAGTCATAATCAACCACCCTTTAAAAAATTCATCGAATACAATGGATACGAATATAAGTTTCAAACTTAGGGTTTGGCGTCAGGCCAACGCACATGCCGAGGGCCGCTTTGAGACCTACGAGATGCGCGACATTCCCACCGACACCTCCTTCCTGGAGATGATGGACATCCTTAACGAGCAACTCATCGAGAAGGGTGAGGAGCCTGTGACCTTTGACCACGACTGCCGCGAGGGTATCTGCGGCATGTGCTCGCTCTATGTGAACGGACACCCCCACGGCCCCGCAACGGGTGCAACCACCTGCCAGCTCTACATGCGCCGCTTCAAGGACGGTGACACCATCACCGTTGAGCCCTGGCGCTCGGCAGCGTTCCCTGTGATTAAGGACCTGATGGTGAACCGCAACGCCTTTGACCAGATTCAGCAGGCCGGCGGTTACGTTAGCTTCCAGACGGGCGGTGCCCAGGATGCCAACGCCATCCCCATCAGCAAGGAGGCCGCCGACGAGGCCATGGACAGCGCAACCTGCATCGGCTGCGGTGCCTGTGTTGCTGCCTGCAAGAACGGTTCGGCCATGCTGTTCCTCAGCGCCAAGGTGAGCCAGTTCGCACTGCTGCCCCAGGGCCGTGCCGAGGCCAAGCGTCGCGTGAAGGCCATGCTTGCCAAGATGGACGAGCTGGGCTTCGGTAACTGCACCAACACCGGTGCCTGTGCCGCCGAGTGCCCCAAGAACATCAAGCTGAGCAACATCGCCCGCCTGAACCGCGAGTTCATCTGCGCCAAGTGCAGTGACTAACCCGCTCAGGTTCATTAATCAACATCTATCACCATGCCGCAAGGGTCATCAAGCCCCTGCGGCATGGTTTTTTTTGAATCATGGCAAAAACAATCATTTGGCCAATTTTTCGCTAAAACATTTTGTCATATCATTGAATGTGGTTACCTTTGTACTTTAGCCCTTTGCGTGGGTTCCTGAGGGGCTGAATTCGGTAAACTAGACAATTAATGCAAGAAAACGAGAATAGCACCAATCCATCATCTGACTTGACTGGAAAAGAGCAGCCGCTGACGGGAGGCGATAATCAACCTAAGGGGGAACAGGTTGAAGAACGGGCCGAACCCATTGTCAGCGGAAAGCGTGTGGCCAAGAATGCCATCGCTCTTTATTTCAGGATGTTCATTTCCATGGCAGTGGGGTTCTATGCCTCACGTGTCATCCTGAATGTTCTGGGTGTAGATGATTATGGTATCAATTCAGCCGTGGGCAGCATCGTCACGATGATGGGCTTCCTCAAGGCGTCAATGAGCGGTGCTACCAGCCGTTTCTTGACCTTTGAGTTGGGCCGTAACGATAAGCAGAAGTTGTCCGACACCTTCAGCAGTGCGATGATAATTCACCTGGGCATCATGTTGCTTGTCTTCGTGTTGGGCGAAACGGTTGGCCTCTGGTTCCTCGAGAATAAAATGGTGATTCCTCCAGAGCGAATGGTGGCTGCCCGATGGGTCTATCAGGCCAATATCATCGGTGCGATGCTGCACATCACCCAGGTGCCCTATAATGCTGTCATCATCGCCCACGAGAAGATGAACATTTATGCCTATTTCGATATCCTGGGCGTGACGTTGAGGCTGCTGATACTGTACTTGCTCGTCATCGGTGATTTTGATAAACTGATTCTGTATTCCATTCTCTCCTTGTCGGTGAGCATTTTCATGATGAGCCTGTACCGCATCTATTGTATCAGGCATTATCCTGAGTCCCATTTCCACTTCATTTGGCGCAAGGATATCCTGAAGCCCATGCTCAGCTTCTCGGGGTGGGACCTGTATGGCAATCTGAGCAATATGGCACGCACCCAGGGTGTGATAGTACTTGTCAACCTGTTTTTCGGACTTGTTGCCAACGCTGCAGTGTCGATTGCCTTCACCGTGCAGGGCATCGTGATGAAATTCACCTCAGGCATCTCTACCGCCGTGCGGCCTCAGATTGTCAAGACCTTCTCTGTGGGAGACTATGACAGGATGTCGTCACTCGTTTACATGTCGGCCAAGTACCTTTATCTGTTACTGTTGCTTGTGTCGGTCCCGGTGTTCATGGAAACTCATTTTGTCCTTGAGTTGTGGCTCAAGATTGTACCTGATTTCACCGTTTGGCTCGTGAGGTGGATGATTATCTTCAATTTCTCGGCATTAATGTCAGTTGTCATGGTCATGGGCATTCATGCAACGGGTAAAGTGAAGAGAGTCAGCCTGATCAACGGAACGTTGTATTTGAGTGTGATACCTGTGTCGTACATCATGTACAAGTATAATGGCAACCTCTATTCAGCCTTCATTTATAATGCTCTGGCGGTATTTGTCGGATGCTTGTGCAATGTGTACACGTTGGGCCTTACAGTGAAGCAGATTACCCTTGGCCGTTTTCTCAAGAAGGTATTGTTGCCGATTATTCCCATCACGCTGGTGGCATTAGGCGTGGCATATCTGCCCAGGCTTTTCTATCAGGAGGGATTTATCCGTTTCATCATAGTAGGCTTCTCGTCCACGATTGTCATCTTTGCGATTACTTACACCACGGCCGAGGCTGAAGTACAAGAATTAATCAAGAAAAGAATTCTGAAATATGTCAAAATTGGTTAGCGTTCTCACGCCAACATATAATTGCGGCAAGTATATTCACCGGTTGCTGGATTCGGTTCTGCGACAAACCTATCCAGCCATCGAGATGCACGTCATCGACGACGGCAGCGTGGACGACACGAAGGAGATCATCCAGCGATATGTCTCCAAGTTTGAGCAGCGTGGATACAGGCTCTGTTACCATTATCAGACCAACCAGGGACAATCGGCCGCCATCAACAATCACCTGAAAATGATTACCGGTGATTACTTTGTCTGGCCCGATGCCGATGATTTTTACAAGACCGATGATGCCATTGAAACGCTTGTCAACTCGTTGAAGGATACCGACGAAACCGTGGGCATGACCAGGTGCTTGCTGGAGTATCTCAATGAGGAAGACCTCACGGTAAACCGCACGATTAACGCCAAGCGTCAATACGCTGAATCTCTGTTTGAAGACTGCTTGTATGGCCAGAACAGCTACTGGTATAATCCTGGCGGATATATGATGAAAACCAAGGTGCTGAAAGAGGCTATTCCGGACCTGCAGATATATACCGAGCACGATGCTGGCCAGAACTGGCAACTCATGCTGCCGGTGCTGTACAATCGCCGTTGCCTGACCATCAACCGCGTGATGTATTCTGTCCTGATTCGCCTGTCGTCTCACAGCCGCGGGCAGTTTGCTGCCCGCAAGAAGTCCAAGAGACTCTTCAACAGTTACCGCAAGACGATAGTCTCCACGCTCGAGCGGATGCAGGAAATGCCTGACGGTGAAAAGCGTGATTACATCAACAAGATTAACCGCTTGTATGATAAAAAGATATTGAAGAACGACCTGATATACCTCACTAATCCTATCAGACCCGCCATCAAGCGTTTTATCGCCTTTTTCAAAAAATGATTGATATCCAGGACAAATCACAGTGTTGCGGTTGCGGAGCATGCGTGGGGCGGTGCCCGCAGGCATGTATTACCTTGACCGAGGACAAGAACGGATTCCTCTACCCCCATGTGGATGCGGATGCCTGCGTTGATTGCCACCTGTGCGAGCAGGTGTGCCCCTTCTTGAACGAAAAAGAGAAGCAGGAAACGCTGGCATGCTTTGCTGCAATCCACCCTGATGAAACTATCAGGTACAGGAGTTCATCGGGGGGCGTCTTTTCGGTTTTTGCTGAGCGGATAATCGGGCACGGAGGTGTCGTCTTTGGGGCACGATTCAACGAGAAGTGGGAAGTCGTCCACGGTTATACCGATACCCTTGAGGGGCTGACAGCCTTCCGTGGCAGCAAGTATGTCCAGTCGGTCATCGGTGACAGTTATGTTCAAGCCGAGCAATTCCTGAAACAGGGCCGGGATGTGCTCTTCACGGGAACACCATGCCAGATAGCAGGCTTAAAACTGTTTCTGCGCAAGGATTACCCCAATCTTGTCGCTGTCGAGGTGGCCTGTCACGGTGTCCCGAGTCCTGGCGTGTGGCGCAACTATCTCAAGGGCAGGGGTGATGTCAATGAGGTCCATTTCCGTGACAAGTCAACCGGGTGGCGAGATTATTCTGTGGTCATCGGCAAGCAGAAGCGTCGTCACGACGATGATGACTACATGGCATGCTATTTGACCAATCACAACATGCGGGAGTCTTGTTTCGCCTGTCCTTGCAAGCAGGGGAAAAGTCATGCCGATATCCTGATGGCTGACCTGTGGGGCGTCAAGGCATTGCCCTCGGCGCGGGATGATAAGGGTGCCAGCGCAATCCTTGCTTACAGCAATCGCGGCCTGGACTTCTTGCAGCAATGTGGCCTGGAACTGACCGCGGTGGATGCTGTTTCGGTCATCAGACATAATCCCTCGATTAACGGGTCTGCTCCCAAGCCTAAGGATTACGAGCTGTTTTGGAAAAAATACAGTAAGGCGCCCGATTGGACCCTGAAGCGATACGGTAGCCTGTCATTCACAAAATGCGTCCTGAGGCTGAAAAGAATGATTCGCAAAGTGCTGAAGTAACCGTTTTGCAACTGCGTCAGGTTAAACCTTGAGACTCATTGTTAGTCTAAATAAAGTGAAAAATGGCGCAAAATGCTTGTCAATATACAAGAGTGTTTGTAATTTTGCCGATGGCTAAGGATAGGCTGCACCTCAACAATGCTCAAATAAATTTGGCATTGTGTTCGGATTGCACTACCTTTGCAGATTGAAGCCCAATGAAGACGTGAGATGAAACGTTTACTCTACATAGTTGTCTGCCTGTTGGCGATGGGTGCGGTACAAGCGGTACCGTCGCCCGACAACTTCTTGCCGCAGCGTGTTGAGACCGCTGTGACAGGACCTGCCGTGCAGGGTGGTGAGGGACGCATCTACTTCACTTCTGGTAACAATGACGCCGTTTTCAATGTCTATTCCATCACGGGCCAGCTGATTAAGGTGGTGCGTGTGAGCGCTGAACAGCGCGTGTCGGTGGAGTTCCCTAAAGGGTTCTATATCGTGCGTTGTGGCAACCAGTGGTCACGCAAGGTGGTGGTGCGTTGATAACAGGATGCGTTTCCCGTCACTGACGGGTAGATATGATATGTAGAAATGGGCGTGGCATGGTCACGTCCGTTGTTTTTAAAGCAAGCAGAGCCATACCGAGACACCATGTTTCTTGCTGAGTTGTTCCCATATGCCAATCTGGTTTACAACATCCTGTTGGTGTTGTATTTCCTCACTGTGCTTGCAGTGATTGTCGTGGTGCTGAGCGAGAACCGCAACCCTGTCAAGTCGATGGCATGGGTGCTCGTGCTGGTCTTGTTGCCTGTAATCGGCTTGGTGATATACCTGATTTTCGGGCGCAGCCTCAAGGGTATGAGTCTGATTTCACGCTCAGCCCTTAGGGAATTGCGCCGCATGAACGATTCTTCCTATCCCACTCAGGTGAGCGAGGGATTATCCGTTGAGTCGCAACAACTGATTAACCTGGTCAACAAGTTAACGGGTCCCCACCTGTTCGTGGGCAACGATGTTGACGTTTTCACTACCGGCGTTGACAAGTTTGAGTCTCTCAAGCGCGACATCGCTTCGGCCACCGACCATATTCATGTACAGTACTTCATCATCGAGAACGATGACGTGGGCACCGACCTCCTTAACCTGTTGATTGAGAAGGCGCGCGAGGGTGTGCAGGTGCGTGTGCTCTATGACTATGTGGGCTCGTTCTATATGTCTTCGCGCCTGCTCAAGCAGATGCGCAATGCCGGCATCGAGGTGCACGCCTTCCTTGAGCTCTCGCTGGCCACGTTCGCCTTCCGTGTCAATTGGCGTAATCACCGCAAGATTGTCGTCATCGATGGCCAGGTGGGTTACGTTGGCGGCATGAATATTGCTGACCGCTATGTCACTGGGGACAAGGAGTGGAGCGCATGGCGTGACACCCACCTGCGGGTGACAGGCGAGGCTGTGACAGCACTACAGTACTCGTTTGCCATCGACTGGTATTTCACAACGAGCAAGCTGCTCAACTCGCCATCGATGCGCTATAAGGGCAACCCTGAAAAGGTTGACCTGGTTATGCAGATGATGGGCAGTGGCCCCACCAGCCGCTGGAACAACATCTCGGTGGTGTTCTTCAAGGCCATCACCCAGGCCAAGCACCGCGTCTATGTCCAGACACCCTATTTCCTGCCGAGCGATGCCCTGCTCAAGGCGCTGGAGAGCGTTGCGTTGTCGGGTGTGGACGTGCGCCTGATGATTCCGCGCAAACTTGATTCCGAGATGCTGCGCCTGGCCACCGGTTCCTATATCAAGGAGTGCCTGTTGTCAGGCATCAAGGTATATCTCTATGAGCCGACGGTGATGCATGCCAAGGTGGTCATTGTCGATGACGAGTTCGTCACCACGGGCTCGACTAATTTTGACTTCCGCAGCTTTGAGCATAACTTTGAGTTCAACGTGCTGGTTTACAACAAGGATTTTAACAGCAGGATGCGAGCCATATTTGAGGCTGACATGGAGCAATGCACGCGGCTGAGCATGGGCAAATGGAAACAGCGCCCATTGATGCAGAAAGCGCTGGAGTCGGTACTGCGGTTGCTCAGTCCCATCCTGTGATACCATTCAACGAGATGATAACCTTCCCTAACGCAAAAATCAACCTGGGTCTGAACATTGTGGAGCGTCGTGCCGACGGTTACCACAACCTTGAAACCGTGTTTTTCCCCATCCCGCTCACCGACGTGCTGGAAATCGTCCCTGCCGACGAGGTGAGTCTCACCTGCTATGGCAACACGGTGGATTGCCCTCCCGAGAAAAATCTGGTCATGAAGGCCTATCGACTGCTGCAGGAGCGCTACGACTTGCCGCCTGTGGCGATGTACCTGTACAAGCACATCCCCGACGGGGCTGGACTGGGCGGGGGCTCAAGCGATGCCGCCCATGCGTTGATGATGCTTAACACGATGTTTGGCCTGGGCATTGCCGATGCCGACTTGGCGGCGATGGCTGCCACGTTGGGGGCCGACTGCGCCTTTTTCATCTACAACCGTCCCATGATGGCAACGGGCATCGGCGACGTGCTGTCGCCGGTGGATGTCAACCTCAAGGGCAAGACACTGTTGCTGGTGAAGCCCTCCGTGGGCGTGGATACCCGCACGGCTTATAGCCGCGTTGTCCCCGCACCGTCCACTATGAATCCGGCTCAAGTGGTTGCCCTTCCTGTACATGCTTGGGATGGTCTGCTTGTCAATGATTTTGAGCCGAGTGTTTTCTCTGCCCTGCCGCAGTTGTGGCTCATCAAGTCGCGCCTGCTGGATGCGGGAGCCCAATATGCCGCCATGTCGGGTTCGGGCTCGACGATTTTCGGTATTTTTGATAGTGACAAACTGGCAGAAGCCACGGCTGACACTTTTGCCGATTACGCCACCTTTGTCCTTCCCCTGTAGTTTCTAGTAGCTATAAAAAACCGTGAATTACACCGTTTGCCGCTTTTTAGCAGGCTGGCGGTGTGTTGGACTGGTTTTTGTAGCGCTAAATCAAGTTATTATAATATAGAATATAAACACAACAACGAATATGTCAAAAAAGAACAAAAAGAATCAAAACGAAGAGGCCAAGGCCGCACAGGACCAGGCACTCAATGAGGAGAACGTGCAGCAGAACCAGAAGCAGGTAGCCGAGGAAACCTCCGATGCCGACAAGAAGATTGCTGACCTGGAAGCTGCACTGGAGCACGAGAAGAATGAATATCTGTTCCTGATGGCAGAATTTGAGAACTTCCGCAAGCGCACCCTCAAGGAGAAAGCCGACCTCATCAAGAACGGTGCCGAGAGTGCCATGCGCGAACTCCTGCCCGTTGTCGATGACCTGGAGCGTGCCCTGGACGCCATCAGCAAGGGCGGTGATATCGACAGCCTCAAGGAGGGCGTTGACCTCATCTACAATAAATTTGTGAAATACCTCGAGAGCCAGCATGTAAAGGCGATAGACTCGACAGGTAAGGACTTTGATACCGATGTGCACGAGGCGGTGACCATGTTCCCCGCTCCCGACCCCTCGATGAAGGGCAAGGTCATCGACACGACCATCAAGGGTTACATGATTAACGACAAGGTGCTGCGCCACGCCAAGGTGGTTGTCGGCAGTTGATAGAGCGCAATTTGCGCTGATGTATGATTAGTGATTAGAAAAAAGAGAGATTTCAAGATAAAATGGCTCAGAAAAGAGATTACTACGAGGTGCTTGGGGTGGATAAGAAGGCCACTGCCGATGACCTGAAGAAGGCTTATCGCAAACTGGCTATCCAGTATCACCCTGACAAGCAGCAAGGCAAGAGCGATGCCGAGAAGAAGGCTGCCGAGGAGAAATTCAAGGAGGCTGCCGAGGCCTATAATGTCCTCAGCGACCCTGAAAAGCGCGCCCGCTATGACCAGTTTGGTTTTGATGGCGAGCAGATGGGTAGCGGTGGCTATGGCGGCGGCATGTCGATGGAAGACATCCTGCGCCAGTTCGGTGACCTGTTCGGTGGCTTCGGCGGCTTTGGCGGTTTCGGTGACTTCTTTGGAGGCGGTGGCGGCGGTCAGTCCCAACGCGTGAACCGTGGCACTGACCTGCGTGTCCGTGTCAAGATGAACCTCAGCGAGATTGCCAAGGGCACCGAGAAGAAGCTGCGCATTCCTCGCATGAAGTCCTGCGAACATTGCCACGGCACCGGTGCCAAGAACGGCACTGCCCTCGAGACCTGTCCCACCTGCCACGGTAGCGGTGTTGAGGTGCGCATGCAGCGCACGATGTTCGGCACCATGCAGTCTCAGAGCGTGTGCCACACCTGTGGTGGCAGCGGCAAGCGCATCAAGGAGACCTGCCCGCATTGCAGCGGCAAGGGACTTGTACGCAAGGAGGAAGTGGTGAGCATCAGCATCCCCGCTGGTGTTGCCGACGGCATGACCCTGCGCATGGGACGTCAAGGCAATGACGCCCCCGGTGGCGGTGTGCCTGGCGACCTGCTCGTGGTTATCGAGGAAGTGCGCGATGCCCAGCTCACACGCGACGGCAACGACCTCATCTATAACCTCATGCTCGATATCCCCACGGCAGTGCTCGGCGGCAAGGTGGAAGTGCCTACCGTCGATGGCAAGGCGCGTGTCACCATCAAGCCGGGCACCCAGCCGGGCAGCATCCTTCGCCTGCGTGGCAAGGGTCTGCCTTCGCCTGAACGATATGGCACGGGCGACCTGCTCATCAACGTCATGGTCTATATGCCCGAGAAGTTGAATGAGAAAGAGAAAGAGGCCATCACCATGTTGCAGAACGCGGGTGAGCACGTCAAGCCCAGCGAGGGCGATAAGAGCCGCATCTTCTCCCGCCTGCGTCACATCTTCGATTAAGGAAAACGGCCGATTGATTAGTTATTATCTATAAACTACTATTTATTATCTGAATTATAATGCCCCGACGTCACGACCACCGCGTGCCCCGCAACGACGACAAAGCGCTCGTCCGCGAGGTGAAGCAGCCCAGCAAACTGCTTGAATTTGTCATGCAGACCCTCGACGGCATCAGCCGCAACAAGGCCAAATCCATCCTGGCTCATGGTGGAGTCACTGTGGATGACCATATCCAGACCCATGTGGACTACCCCCTGGACGAGGGCAGCATCGTGAAAATCCGTCGTCATGCCCAACCGTCGTCAACACGCAATCCCCATTACAACATCGTCTATGAGGACCAGTGGGTGGTCGTGGTGGATAAGCAGCAGGGTGTGCTGTCAATGCCCGTGGGTGCTGGCAGCCTGAACATGAAAACGATGCTCGACCGTCATTTCACCGAGACCCATCAGCGCTGCACTGCCCATGTGGTGCATCGCTTGGATGCCCGTACGTCGGGCCTCATGGTCTATGCCAAGAGCGTAGAGGTGCAGCAGCAGATGACAGCGGACTGGCACTCCACCATCATCGACCGCCGCTATGTTGCCGTGGTCGAGGGCGTCATGGAAGAGCCGCAGGGCAAGGTCGAGAGTTGGCTGCATGATACCGACCGCATGGTCGTTGTGAGCAGCCCCGTCGATGACGGCGGCAAGTGGGCGTCGACCGAGTGGGAACTCGTGGAGCAGGCCAAGGAGCGTGCGTTGCTCTATCTGCACCTGTTGACAGGCCGCAAGAACCAGATTCGCGTCCACATGGCCGTCATCGGTCACCCCGTGGTGGGTGACGGCAAGTATGGCCGCCAGGATGACCCCGGCACCCGCATGTGCCTGCATGCCTTCCGTCTCGCCTTCCATCATCCCGTGACGGGCGAGCCGTTATATTTCGAGACGCCCATCCCCCGCTACTTCGGCACCGCCCTTCACAAGCCCTAAAACTTCCAATTACACATAACAAGATATAAGGAAAACAATAAGTACAATAAATACAATCTGTTGTGAATCAGATATTTGTATTTATTGTACTTATTGTTTTCCTTTTTGGGTAGGTCGGCTTGTTGTTAGAATGGGGGGGCGTCGGTGGGGCCGATGTAAGGATATTCGTTGTCTTGCTCGGGTTGCTTCTCGCCGCGCTGCTGACGCAGCTTTTTGATATAGGCCAGTTCGTTGATGGCATAGTCGGCATTGTCCTCCTCGTCCAGCATCTGGGTGAAGATTTTCTCGGCCTTGTCGAGCTGGTTGAAGTCGATGAAGGCATAGCCGCGGCGACGGCGCAGGAAGTTGATGAAGTCCTTGATGTTCTCGGGCAGTTCATCGTCCTCGTTGAAGTTGCGCTTCACTTCGTTCATCACCTCCTCGGTGTAGCTGAACAGTCGCAGGTCCTTGCCGTTGGCCATGGCGTTGACCAGCTCCATCGTGTGGCGGATGTTGCCGTCGCTGGCCATAAGGTCCAGGAAGAAGAATGCCTGCTTGTACAGTCCCAACTCATTGTAGCTGAAGCCCAGCTTGTAGGCGGTTTCCATGAACACGCGTTTGTGCTCGTCGGTCATCTCAAAGAAGTTCTCGCGGAAGCTGTAGAACACGTTTTCCAAATGCAGGATGGCCTCATAGAACCTGCCGGCCATGAAATACTGCTGGCCCCAGTACAGGTTGTAGGCAACGTCGGCAATATTGACTTGGCTCAGCAGTTCCTGCTCCTCGGTCATGCCGTCCTGCTCGCCGTTCTTGATTTTGAGCTGGGCGTCACTCCACATATATTCAAACTCCTGTTGGCGCTGCTTGTCGTCGCTGCGGTCCAGAGCGATGAGCACACTCACGCTGAAGGGCTTGCGATCCTCGTTGCTCAGCGAACTCATGCGGCTGGCGTTGCGCGGCGGCACAGTGATGGTCACACGGCTGTAGATGCAGTGCTCGTCCTCACCCTCGGCAGTGATGGCGATAGTCGCCATGATGGGTTTGTCGTCACGGCCCTGCTTGTAGTGAAGGTCCAGCACGGCATAGTCGCGCGTCAGCCTGGCCTCTTTGCCTTCACCCTCGACCAGGGCATTGCGCAGGTCGAAATTGCGTATGGCATCAGTCTCCTCGATGCGCTGTTGTCCGCCCACGGTATTCACCGTCATGAACAGCAACAGGGTCTGGGGCAGGGGACAGACGGTGTCCAGCAACTGCCATAAGGGCAAAGCTCCGGTGCCGGCAGCGATGTTGGCGACTTCGGGACCCATCTGGTGCCTGATTTCCTGACGGCGCAACAGGAACATCTCGCGGTGATGCTTGTAAACCTCGCTCTCCAGGTCGGCGCTGTCATAGTCCTTGCTGATGGAAACAGCCTCGTCAAAGTCACGCAGCCACTCCCGCTGGAAGTGGAACGCAGCCTTGAGCTCATGGATAAAGTTTTCGGCATCAAACTGGTTGTTGAAGAATGACAGGTGAACCTGCACCTCGCCCGCTTCGTGGTCAATCGTATAGGTGAACTTGAACAGGATGTTGCTGTTGTTGCGGTCGTTGCACTTGGCCCTCACCAGTGCCAGCTGCGTCATGGGGGCGGTGGCAATGACGGGGAAGGTCACCTCCACGCAGTCGTCCTGGCTGCGTACGGTGGCGATGAAGTTGCCGGCTTGGAATTCAAAGCCGAATGTCGTGGCGCCGTTATCTTCCGAACTGACCTTGTAGGTGCAGTGATTGTCCTTGAGAAACTTTTCTAAAGCGGCTTTTACCGAGTTGTTTTTCTTCCTGATGCGCATTTTATATAGGGTGTTTTTAGACTATAGATGTTAGACCTTGGACTTGAATGTTGGCAGGAGCCAACCAGGAGTAAAAATTACAACAATTATCGTGCCAACCGAAGGCCATGATGCTCGCATCAATGGCTGAGGTGCCGCCGATAATATCAAATTATCGTGCCAAGGTGGGGAAGGTGCCGCCAAAGTAGCGACGTTGCAGCTCCAGATAGGCGGTCGTGTCACGCTTCACCTGGTTGTGCCACAGGTTCAAACTGTCGCACAGGCCTTGGCGATTTTTAGACACAATCCACGATTGGAACTGTGACAGGCTGATGGCGACCGAGCGGTCCAGGTTTGGCAGTTTGGCTGCCATGGCACGGGCGATGGAACGGTTCACGATGGCATAGCGGATTTCGCCTTCCGACACCATCATCATCAGCTGCTCGGGGCCGTACAGCTCATCCACGTGGACATAGATGGTGTCGCCGATTTCGCGGCTCAAGCTGGCGATGCGTTGTGTCATGGGTGACCCCTTGACCGTCCACACCGTGTCACCCGCCAGGTCCAGCTGCGAGTGGATGGCGTTGCTGCCGCGGCGCTGCACGAGCACCTGCTGGTCGATGTAGATGGGCTGCGTGAAGGCATAGCGGGCCGTGTCGCCGGCGGTCATGGGATACTGTGCCACCACCACGTCAAAGCGGCCGTCTTCGAGTCCTGCCAGCGCCTTCTCGAGCGTCACCATGGGATGGAACTTCATCGGGCGCCCCGTGTTGCGCGAAATCAGGCGCAGCA
This sequence comes from uncultured Bacteroidales bacterium, assembly GCA_902782465.1. GTDB lineage: Bacteria > Bacteroidota > Bacteroidia > Bacteroidales > Muribaculaceae > Sodaliphilus. Next base: position 35,498 of record CACZNH010000018.1, on the reverse strand, counting down.
GGTCATAGTTATAGCCGCCCAGCGTGTCGTCATAGGTGTAATAGGTCACCGGCGAGTACTCGATGGCAATGTCCAGCGTGTCGCCGCCGCTGGGCTTCGTACTGGGCTGATCCACGGGCTTGTCGCACATGCTCAGCGCCACCATGAAACCCACCACTATGGCGAGCAGCGCCAGGTAGAGTATCATCTGTCCCCGCTTGGCGGGCGTTTCTTTCCTCTTCATAGTTTATATGGTCATTAATTGTTGTTACTGTACTTCTTCACTTGAAATTGTGGGTTGAGTAAATTTGCCTTGTCTGTGCATTTTTTGGAATGCCGAGGGCGTGAGGCCAACGATTTCTTTAAAGACCGTGGCGAAATTACTGCGTGACTTATAGCCGATGCTGTTGGCGATAGCCTCAATCGTGTAACTGCCGTAAGTGGTCGTATTCATCAGTCGGCGGCAGGCTTCCTTGATGCGGTATTCATTCAACAGTACGTTGAAGTTACATCCCTTGCAGGTGTTGATGGCTCGTGACACTGCCTTGTAGTTGCTCCCTGCTAGTTCGGCAAGGCGCTGTCGGGAGAAGGTTTCTTCATACACTTCGGGCGAGGATTCCATTACAACTGTGATTCTTTCAATCAGTTCCAGGTCGGCTTGCGTGGGACCTTCCTGGGCGGGATTCTTGGTAATCTCGGTGATGGTGGGCCGCAACTCCTTGTTGGCATTGAGCAGGGCGATATTCTTCTCATACAACAGACGGTTGGTGCGTTTGGTCTTGCGGTAGTTGACATACAGCACTGTCAAGATGCCGAGTGCCAGCAATGAGATTATAATAGCACACCACAGCAAAATGCTCTGCATCTGCTGCCGATAACTCATCTCACGGATACGCTCACGAGTTTCCTCCAGCTCAAGGTTAAGTTTAGCCTGATCCATCTTGCCCACACGACTCTTGTAGATAAACTCGTCCTTGGTCGTGTAGTACAGTAGGGCATACTTGTCGGCCAGCATCTCTTTGCCCTCTGCTTCATAGTGTTGTCTTAAGAGTTGCATCACTTCCAGCAGTTCAAAAGGCATCTCATTTTCACGCAGGAACTGCTCCTGTTGCAATAGTAGTTTTAATGCCTCAGTCCTTTTTCCGCTTTTAAGCAAAACGGCATACTGTGCAATACTGACCATAGATTCCATCAGGATGTAATTCCTGTCGGTGAAATAATCTGTATGGATAATTGGAGTTTGCAGAATCTCAGACGCCTTGTCATAGTTGCCTGAATTGTAGCATTCTATCGCATTGCAAAGTAGTTCTGCTATATTGCTTTCGGAACCAAATACTTTTTGGGCTTGACGGTATGCTTGGATTTCATTGGTCACTTCTTTGGTGTTGTCATGTTTGATTGCATAACACAGTAGGTTTGACACCGTGGTTTCAATTATTTGCCTGTGAGATTCCGTATTGTCTGACTTAAGAAGCGTAAAGTGGAAAGACTTTTTGAAATTGTCCAACACAATTTTATTATATGCGAAATTACTCTCTATATCGTTTTTTGTGGCTGTCAGTATTGCTTCATCAAACGTTATATGAAACCATAATCGTTCAAATCCATGTTTATGGGCAATTTGTTCGGCTTTTAATAGATTTTCTGCAGCAATTTGGTAATTGTAATAATCATTAAGATATACCATGCCAATATATCGATATGCAATACAGCATGCTTTAACTTCCTCTGTTGTAAGTTTTTCTTTGTCATATTTGCTGGCTTGGACGTTAGCGCATAATATTGCACTATCTGTCAGGTTGTTTTGTACATAGTAGTTCATAAGGTTATCAAACTCTTTGGGAGTGAGATTGTAAAACCAATCTAATGTCCTGTTGTCAGTGGCGGGACGAGCGAAACACGGCAATGCGCACAAGACCACCACAAGTATGATAATGTATCTTATATGCTTGAACATAAATAACAGTCCCGCTTTCTGTAGAATAAAGGTTATCCGTTTCATATTTTATAATGACTAGATAATCATCAAATAATTAAAGAACTCTGATGTCAGTCTTTCAAGCAACCTATAGGAATGACATATACACCATCCTTTCTCTGATAGGCATATTTTCCGACACTGACAATAACGGCCATGAATGACGGAAGGGACATTTTATTCGTATCGATATTACTTGCAAGTTCTATCATACTGGCTGCGCCTTCGTTTATTCGCTCCTCTCCGCCCAGTTTTACCTCAAGAAGCGCATAACTGCCATTGCGCCGATGAAGAACAGTATCACATTCAAGTCCGTTACTGTCTCTATAATGATAAAGTTGGCCATCCAGCGCCTCGGCATATACACGAAGATCCCGAACAACCATGTCTTCAAAAAACAGTCCGAAAGATTCCAAATCATTGATCAAGTCTTTAGGCCCTAGTCCCAATACTGCTGTCCCTATACTTGGGTCAACAAAGTGACGTGTATCGCTGGTTCTGATTGCGGCCTTACTGCGCAGGTTGGGATTCCATGCAGCAAGATCTTCTATAACAAACAACTTTTTTAGTGCCTTGATGTAGTCGGCCACAGTGTCTTCATCCAGTGTACTTGCATCGTTGGCAAGCATATCTTTCTTAATGGTGGCATAAGAAACTTGTTGGGAGATATTTCTTGCATAGGAGCGTAAGAGCAGCCTAGTACGTTCTGGGCTTCTTTTCACTTTATCCACACGCTGTATATCACGTTTTGTCACTGAATCAACATAGTCAAAAGCCTGGTCAAGAGCCGCTTCTTGTGGTATCAAAGTCGCCCAGGGCCATCCGCCTCGGCAGAGAAGATAGGCGATGTTATCTATCTCCAACTCACATTGTTGTATCTCAAGTGTTTTCCCTTCAAATAAATCCCTTAAACTAATCGTGCCTGTAGATTCTCCAGACTCATACAGACTCATTGGGCGCATCATGATATGTGCAAATCGTCCTGTCCCACTGTGGATTGTTTCGCTTGCATCAGGAAGCACCGAGGATCCCGTAAGAATAAACTGCGACGGCTCTCCACGTTTGTCCACTTCATTGCGGATAGAGTCCCAGATAGGAGGTAAGGCTTGCCACTCATCTATCAGGCGAGGTGTTGCACCCTCCAATAGTGTCTTGGGACTTATCTCTATCATTTGCGAACTTTGCTTCAGCACGGAGGCGTCCCCTAAGTCAAGTACACTTTTTGCCAGTTGCTTTGCTGTGGTGGTCTTGCCACACCACTTGGGGCCTTCTATCAAAACTGCCCCCTTTCCAAGAACCTTGCGTTCAAGGATTCTATCCGTAATTCGTTGTTTGTACTCTGCCATGACATTCAATTTGGATACAAAAGTATGGCTTTTATTTCATTCAGCCAAAATAATTTGTGAGAATTTTCGGTAATTTGTGGTTGTGTTTTTCGGTGATTTATGGGACTTTCATTCCGTGATTTATGGTTAATTCTTTCGGCTGTTTGTGGAAGTGATTGTTGCAATCCAGGCCATGAGCAATGACTCGTTTTCAACTCGTGAGCGATAGTGCACCATCCTTTATTTCTTTACGATTTGGTGTTTTAGCGTGAGAAAAAGGTATTGAAAAGGGCTGGCCCTTGTGTGTGTGGGTCAGCCCATGGATTTGTATTGATTTAACTGTTACTTTACAAGGACTTTCTTGACGCTGCCGTCACTCATTTTGACGATGTTGACGCCTGGTTGCGGTGCGCTGATGATGCGGCCATCAATGGTGTAACGGGCCACCTCGGTAGCGGTGTCGCGCTCGATGGCCTTGATGCTTGATGGAGTTCCATCGCCGATGCGTACTGCTGGACTGATGACCTGCTGCTGGTAGTTGCCGGCTGCATCCTTGAGGGTGATGCGCAGATCATACCATCCGTTAATGCTGTGCTCGGTGAAAGCATCGAGGCTTGCGCTGTAATATGCACCATATTTGGGCATGTGGAACTTGCTGTCGTCCTTGGTCATTGCAATGGGTAAGAAATAGTCGGTGCCGTTGGGCGCATACTCAACGGTCACATCACAATCACCGTATTCAAACCAATAGTAGTTGTCAGCATTTATCTGTTCATTGAAATCGCCGCACATGATGGACATGGTGCCATTATTGGCGTTGTCAAAGCGGTTGGTGACAAAACCGTCGGCTCTGCGGAACTGCAATGCCGTGAGCATGGGGGAATAGTGGTCTTCCTTGTTCTGGTCAAATTCGATGACCATGTCGTTGAAGCCCTCAATATCATCCACCATAAAGTTACGGTTGGTCATGCTCAGGGTAAGTTTTACAGGGTTGTTCGCATTAGAACTCATCCAGTTGTTCACTGCTTTGCGGGTGGAGGCAACAATCTCGTCGTTGACTTTGAGTTCAAAAGTAGCATCTAAGATGTCAGCACTGCGCTGTTCGCCCATCTGGCCTTCGTATCTATAATAAAAAGTCTGTTCTGTACGAATGCTGCCATCCCACCACCTGTAAGGATATTGATAATATCCTATTTTTGCAATGGGGCATGTGCCGCCTGCTGCAAGGTCGGAGTTGAGATAATCAAAGTTAAGGCCATCAACTCCAGTCGCATAGATCGATTCGTCGGGTGTGGGGTTGTCAAGTGGTGTTGTTTGGTTTGTCGAATATTTCCACTCAAAATTGCTGGTTTGAGCGAAGATATACTGTGAGGTAATTTGATAGGACTGTTGCTGAATATCGATATCTCCATCACCATAATCAATGGTATCGCTTACACACGCATCCACAAAATTGTATTGAAAGCCGAAGTCTATTAAATTGTCATATTCAGGAACCGAAGAGGGAGGACAGAAACGGATATTGTAGATACTTCTTGGTTCTGCATTCGTTCTTAATCCGAACGAACCTAACAGTTGTTTATTGTAGAACTGTGATATACTTATTCCATAATTTCCTACTACATCATTAATATCATATTTTTCCCTTGATGGGGAATTGGTATATCTGAACTGGAGGGGGGCTGCGTATTCTGTATAGTCGTTGGTGGCCCATGTGTCGCTGCACTTGGCACGTATTACAGTACTGTAGGTCTCGTCATCGGCAGTCATAAGTCGAAATTCTTGGAACATATATTTGTCACTGACATCGTTCACATAGATGTCACCAACCCATTCTTGACTATTCCATTGTCCCATATAGGGCATATCGGGGTTGAATTCTAGATCAAAACCGCCAAAATTTGTGAAGATGATGAAAGGGGTGCCGTAATCTTCGTGATTGATTGACTTCAGCATTGCTACATCATGAACATTGCCCTCTTCAAGCGTCACTGGGCCAGAGAAAATATCATATTTAATTCGTTTCAAACATGTGGGTTCGCCATTGGGATTGTATGACCTCATCGAGATGTGGTTGGTGGCTGTATTGGGGTCAAAACTGAGCATGGTTTCTCCTGAGATTTCCACGTTTTCCTTGATCACCCATGCATCGTATGACTGATAGTACATAGAAGTTTCGTCCAATTTATGATAAAGTGCAAGAAAATCATAGGTTCCTGCCTCGAGATTTAAGGTTACAAAGTCGCCATTCCCACGAACATCCTCTCTCTTGAGTGAAACATTGTTATAAGCGATTACCGCATATGGTTTCCAGGCTGCCATATCACAGTCAAATACACACGTCACGGCTATGCCTTCATTTTCGGCCTTAAGGCTTTTCTGTTTTCTGGCCTTGTCTTTCTCGACATAAGTGGTGATGCCGTTTTTGGTGACCTTTTCATAGCCATCGGGAATCACAAACTCATACATGTTTTGCACTCCTGGCATCTCATAGAACTTAAAGTCGTATGATACCGTTTTATTGTTGGGCAATGGTGTTGCGCCCATGTTACTCCTGATGCTCTGCGCCGTGCAGGGCATAACTATGACCATAGTCATGGCGACTGCGAAAATTTGTAGAAACTTTTTCATAATGATTTTAGTTTTAAAAGTTGATAATGAAAAATAGAGTAAAATGCTCATTACAAAATTAGACTAAAACAAACGAATGAGAGCACTGATTATGTGGCGTAGGCGTTCTAGTTTGTGACGTGATACACAAATAAGCACGAAATAAGGGAGTTTATACACATTTTATACAACACCGCCAACCCCATCATGGGGCTGGCGGTGTTTATCGATATAGGGCCTCGCCTTGGCGTGGCCACCTAAAGGCGAATAGTTTAGCGGGCGTTGTAGGCCTCGAGGGCTTTCTCGAGGACTACCAGGGCGCGCTTGAGGTCGTCGATCTTGAGCACGTAGGCCATGCGCACCTCGTCCTTGCCCAGGCCGGGGGTTGCATAGAAACCGCTGGCAGGTGCCATCATCACGGTCTCGCCCTCGTAGTTGAACTCCTCAAGACACCAGCGGCAGAAGTCGTCGATGTCCTTCACGGGCAGCTTGCTCACGGTGTAGAAGGCACCCATGGGCATCGGGCAATATACGCCGGGAATCTTGTTCAGACCCTCGACCAGGCAGTTGCGGCGAGCGATGTACTCGTCATACACGCCCTGGTGGTAGGCCTGCGGTGCGTCGAGCGATGCCTCGGCGATGAGCTGGCCAATCAGGGGAGGACTCAGGCGGGCCTGAGCGAGCTTCATGGCGGCGGCGCGCACTTCCTTGTTGCGGGTGATGAAGGCACCGATGCGGATACCGCACTCGCTGTAGCGCTTGGACACGCTGTCAATCATGATGACGTTGTTCTCGATGCCCTCCAGATGCATGGCGCTGGTGTAGGGGGCGTCGCTGTAGATGAACTCGCGGTAAACCTCGTCGGCAAACAGGTACAGGTCGTATTTCTTCACCAGGTCACGCAGGCGCATCAGCTCCTCGCGGCTGTAGAGGGTGCCGGTGGGGTTATTGGGGTTGCAGATCATGATGGCGCGGGTGCGCTCGTTGATGACCTTCTCAAACTCCTCGACGGGAGGCAGGGCAAAGCCGTCCTCGATGTGGGTGGTGATGGTGCGTACCACAGCGCCGGTCTCGCAGGCAAAGCCCATGTAGTTGGCGTAGGCGGGTTCGGGAATGATGACCTCGTCACCGGGGTTCAGGCACACCATGAAAGCCATCTGCACGGCCTCGCTGCCGCCGCAGGTGACGATGATGTCGTCCACACTCAGGTTGATGTCATAGCGCTTGTAGTAGCCCACAAGCTTCTCCACATAGCTGGGAATACCCTGTGAGGGCGAATACTCGAGCACCTTGCGGTCCACATGCTTGATGGCCTCGAGACCTTCCTCGGGGGTGTGGATGTCGGGCTGACCGATGTTGAGGTGATACACTTTGATACCGCGTTTCTTAGCGTCTGCTGCAAACGGAGCCAGCTTCCTGATGGGCGATGCCGGCATCTTCATGCTGCGTTCTGATAATTTAGGCATAATAGTCTGTTCTCGTGTTATTGGTTGATAATGATATTTGAAGTCGTCTAATTCGGCCGACAAAATTACTATTTTTTTTCCAAACAACAAACATAATCCGTTAGACAAACATAGCTAATGCCTAAAAGCTAACGCCTGATAGCTAAAAAAGTCTTGCCGTTGCCTCCCGTTGGTCGGCTTAGGTAGGCTGCGTCATGATATAAAATATGAATAAATTCTTATTGTTCTATTCATGACTTGCACTACCTTTGCAGCCATGAATGGCGACAAGATAATCATCAAGGGGGCTCGCGAGAACAACCTCAAGGAGGTCTCGCTGGAAATCCCCAAGCATCAAATCACAGTGTTCACGGGCGTGTCAGGCTCCGGCAAGAGTTCGCTGGTGCTCGACACCATTGCTGCCAAGTCACGTCGGGAGTTGAACGACACCTTCCCGTCGTTTGTGCAGCAATACTTGCCCAAGTATGGCCGTCCCCACGTGGATGCCATCGAGAACCTGCCCATCGCCATCGTTATCGACCAGAAGAAGCCCGCCCAGAACTCGCGCTCGACCGTGGCGACCTATACCGACATCGCCGCCCTGCTGCGCTTGCTCTTCTCGCGCGTGGGCCAACCCTTTGTGGGCTATGCCGAGTCGTTCAGCTTCAACCACCCCGAGGGCAGCTGTCCGCGCTGCTCGGGTCTGGGCGAAATCCGTGAGCTGGACATCCACAAGCTGGTGGACTTTGACAAGAGCCTCAACGATGAGGACACCATCCACTACATCGCCTTCGGCAAGGGCGGCTGGCGATGGATTCGCTACGCCCACAGCGGCCTGTTCGACCTAGACAAGAAAATCCGCGACTACAGCCCCGAGGAGCTCGACCTGTTCCTCAACAGTCCGCAGATTCGCCTGAAGAACCCGCCCGCCAACTGGCCCAAGTCGGCCAAGTACGAGGGCATCATTCCGCGCATGTACCGCAGCATCATCAACAGCGAGGAGGGCCTGCTGCATGCCGCGGTGCTCAACCCGATGCTCAACATGGGCGTGTGCCCCGACTGCGGCGGCTCGCGCCTGAGCCCCCGTGTGCTCTCGTGCAAAATCGACGGCATCAACATCGCCGACGCCTGTGCCATGTCCATCACGCGCCTCAACGAGTGGGTCAAGGCGCTCACCTCGCCCCTCGCCGTCGATATCAAGCAGGCCATCAGCGCCCGCCTGACGGCACTCGAGGAAATCGGGCTGGGATACCTGAGCCTGGAGCGCGGCGTGGGCACCCTGTCGGGTGGCGAGGCCCAGCGCTGCAAGATTGCCAAGTACATCAACTCGTCGCTGGCCGACGTCCTCTACATCCTGGACGAGCCCAGCACGGGTCTGCACGACCACGACATCGAGAAGATGAAGCACTCCGTCCGCCGCCTGCGCGACGCGGGCAACACCGTCCTGCTCGTCGAGCATCACCGCGAGATGATTGGCCTGGCCGACCACATCGTGGACCTGGGCCCCGGCCCAGGCAGCGAGGGCGGACGCATCGTCTTCCAGGGCAATTACAACGAGCTGCTGCACAGCGGCACCAGCACGGGACAGATGCTGAGTCAGCGCGGTGACTTCAAGGCCCAGCCACGTCTGTTCCAAGAGACCTTCCCGCTGCGCCACGTCAACTTCCACAACCTCAAGGACGTTTCCATCGACCTGCCCATGGGCATCTTTGCCGCTATCGCCGGTGTGGCGGGTTCGGGCAAGAGTTCGTTGATGGAGTGCTTCCGTCGCGAGCACGGCGACGTCATCTACATCAGCCAGAAGAACATCGGCGTGAGCCTGCGCTCCACGCCCGCAACCTATATGGACGTAGCCCCCGACATCCGCAAACGCTTTGCCAAAGCCAACAAGATGAAAGAGCAGTATTTCACCTTCAACGGCAAGGGCGGCTGCCCCGTGTGCGGTGGCAAGGGCGTCGTCATCGCCGAGATGGCGTTTATGGACAATATCGAGACCACCTGCGAGGCTTGCCACGGCCTGCGCTACAGCCGCGAGGCACTGCAATATACCGTCGACGGCAAGAACATCGCCGAGGTGATGGACCTGTCCGTTCGCCGTGCCAGCGAGTTCTTCAAGGGCACTTCTATCGAGGAGAAACTTAAGCCCATGATGGATGTCGGCCTGCATTACCTGCACCTGAACCAGGCGCTCAGTACCCTGTCAGGCGGCGAGCTGCAACGCCTCAAGATGGCGTCCTGCCTCAAGCAATACACCATGCCCCTGGAAATGGGCGGTCAGCGTGGCATTTTCGTCATCGACGAACCCACCGACGGCCTGCACCTCAAGGACGTGCGCCACCTCATCGACCTGTTCGAGCAGATGGTGGACATGGGCAACACGGTCTATGTCATCGAACACAACACCGACGTCATCAAGGCCGCCGACTACGTCATCGAACTCGGCCCTGGCGCCGGTGACCTGGGCGGCACCATCGTCTTCCAGGGCACACCCCGCAACATGCTCGACAGCGCAGCCTCCGTCACCGCCCCCTATCTCTCAAACAACTAAAAACAACTGATTATTCTGATTCTTCTGATGGCATCCGCCTACTTTATCTTTTCTGTCCACAAATTAAACCCTAACTTTGCGGCGATGAAAGTTTATTCGTCAAACTTCCATCGCCGCAAAGTTAGGGTTTAATTCGCCGACAGAAATGAAGTTGTGCGGATGCTGATGAAGCGGCTGGAACCGCTGAGGTGAGAGTAGTGATAAGTGAAATCCGTTTAATCCGTGTAATCTGTGGACAAAAGGGGGTGGCGGATGCAACAAGTGAGAAAGTTGTTAGTATTGTTCATCGTCGACCATGTTGTTTGATAGATGGGGGCGCGGGTGCCTTTCAGACGAATCAGATAATTCAGTTGTTTAAAGATTGGTGGGATTGGATTTTTTTTGTACCTTTGCAATAGTAGTAAAGGCTGGTTGAGCTTTGTTTTACAATATGAGTGAGAAGAAGGTAAATATGGACTTTGAGGAATATATCCGTCAGGGAGAGCCCGGGAAGAAGGAGAGGGCTTATATTTGGCGGACGGCTATCGGTCTGCAGGCTGTTGACGGCTTGGAGACGTCGGATTACCTCAAGGAAACGGCTCTCCGCAATATCGAAGGCGAAATCACCATCGACGAGGCACGGCAACTGGTTAAGGCCTATTATGAGCACCGCACCTCGCGCACCACTGAAGACCGTGACACCGAGGAAGCCGACCGCGCTTCGTCAAATATTGTTAAAATTCTGAAAGAAAAGTCGTTCTCATTTACCCTGTCGGGCTTGATTTCTATCCATCGCAGGATTTTTGATGGCGTCTATATATTTGCTGGTAAGGTTCGAGATTATGATATCACCAAGCGTGAATGGGTGTTGGGCGGAGATACGGTGCTTTATGTCTCGGCACCTGATATCAAGCAGGCGGTGGAGTATGACCTTGAGCAAGAAAAGGCATTTGACTATACTGGCTTAGACACTGATGAAATAATTAAGCATCTTGCAGGTTTTGTTGCTGGGTTATGGCAAATCCATCCATTCGGTGAGGGTAATACAAGAACAACAGCTGTGTTTACCATTAAATATCTGCGTTCTTTGGGCTTTGACGTGGATAATCAGCCATTTGTAGAAAATTCCTGGTACTTCCGTAATGCTTTGGTTCGTGCCAATTATCAAAATGTTGTTAGGGGCGTGAAACGCGAATCAGTGTTTCTGGAACTCTTTTTTCGCAACTTGCTTCTGAAAGACACCAACACATTAAAAAACAGATATTTGCACATTGATTTGCCTGAGGATATGAAGCATGAGAGGTATATGATTCTACAAAGTGCCTATGGAAAACACAGGACAAGCACAGGACAAGTACAGGACAAGATGCTTACGAGTGATCCGAATGTGGAATTGCTTGTTTTGGCAATTGGAAATCAGCAAATGTCGGTCAAGATGATGATGGAAGCAATAGGCTTAAAGGGTAGGGACAATTTTTTAGAAAATCACCTCTCGCCTGCTATGGATGGAGGGTATGTGAGGATGTTGTATCCCGACAAGCCTCGCCATCCGCGCCAAAAGTACCTACTCACGGCTAAAGGCATGTTGCTGTTTGAGCGGCTGGCGCCGCTGAGTAGTAAGGGGTGAGGAGTGAGTAGTGATAAGTGAAATCCGTGTAATCCGTGGACAGAAAGAAGGTGGGCGGATGCCATCAGAAAAATCAGATTAATCAGTTGTTTTTATAAGAATAGTGGTTGTTGTAGCGTTTTGTCGTTGACACGGGATTGCGGGAATAGTAACTTTGCTAGCGGGAGACAACCAAGGAAATGTTAATTGCATTTAACTATCCCCCCGATTTTTTTTTACGATTGTCGGATGGCTCTAAAAATTGGTCTAACGGCTGTCAATTAGGCGATTAGTGTTTTTGACGGTCAAAATAGGCCCAAAAAACAACTTAGCGCCTTAGCGTGAGGAAATGAGCGGATGCCATCCGTTTAATCCGTTTTAATCCGTGGACAGAAAGAAGGTGTGCGGATGCCATCAGAAAAATCAGATTAATCAGTTGTTTGAAAAAAGGGTGTTGTTCTGTTGTTTTGAGGGTTGGCATTGTTTTTGCAGGTATGGCTTTCTGCCAAAATGTCACTTTTTAACGGTTTTTTGTGTCAGTTCCGGGAAAAAGTTACTAACTTTGCGGCCCCAAAACATAGTGATAATATAATGGACGAAAAGAAGATAGAACAAAACATAGCTGAAACACAGCAAGCCGCTGAACAGGAGACGCCGTACATCAAGCCGGACATTCTGGACTATGACGACATCCGACGGATGGTGCCGTTCTTTGACGGCAAACCCAAACTGGTGAAGTGGCTGTTCCACCTGCTGGACATGGACGACGCCAACTGGATTCACGGCCACAACTGCCACACGCCGGGCGTCCCCTTCTGCACCGGAGTGCTGAAGGATCTGAATGCCACCATCACCTATGATAACGGCGAGGTGCTGGAAAACCTACCCGAGGGTGCGTTTATCACGGTGAGCAACCACCCGTTTGGTGCCGTGGATGGCGTGATGATGATTCACATCATCGGCACCCACAGGCCCGACTACAAGTTCATGGTCAACATGATGCTGAGCAAGATTGGCGGCATGATGCCCAACTTCATCACTGTGGACGCGCTCGCCAGCGACGACCCCGCCAAGCGTGCCGTGTCGATGCAGGGCATCAGTGACACGATGAAGCACGTGCGGGCAGGTCACCCGATGGGATTCTTCCCTGCCGGTGCCGTGAGCAAGCTCAACAAGCACTTGCGCGTCGAGGACCGTGAGTGGCAACCCGTCATCATGCGTCTGATTCAGAAACTCAAGGTGCCCGTGATCCCCATCTATATCCACGGTCACAACAGCTGGATATCGCTGGTGCTGGGCGCCATCAGCTGGAAGCTGAGGACGCTGAGGCTGCCCTCCGAGATGTTCCGTCGCAAGAACTACAACTTCCGCGTGAGCGTGCATGACCCCATCATGCCCGAGGAGTACGCGCAATACACCACGCCCGAGGAACTGGGCGTGTTCCTGAAAGGTGAAACTTACAAAATGAAGAAATGGCAACAAAAATAACTGATAATGACATCCGCGCATTGAAGCTGCGCTTTGGCATCGTGGGCGAGTCGCCTGCCCTGATTGCCGCCATTCGCCGTGCCATGCTCGTGGCCCCCATCGACCTGAGCGTGCTCATCATTGGCGAGAGCGGCTCGGGTAAGGAGTCTTTCCCCAAGATTATCCACGAGAGCAGTCCGCGCAAGCACAAGAAATACATCGCCGTGAACTGCGGCGCCATCCCCGAGGGCACCATCGACAGTGAGCTCTTTGGCCACGTCAAGGGTTCGTTCACGGGCGCCATTGCCGACCACAAGGGTTACTTTGAGGAGGCCGACGGCGGCGTCATCTTCCTGGACGAGGTGGCCGAGATGCCCATGAGCACCCAAGCGCGCCTGCTGCGCGTGCTGGAGAACGGCGAATACCTGCGCGTGGGCGACAGCACGGTGCGCAAGACCAATATCCGCATCGTCGCCGCCACCAACAAGGACATGCTGCAGGCTGTCAAGGATGGCAAGTTCCGCGAGGACCTGTACTACCGTCTCTCGACGGTACAAATCAACGTGCCGCCGCTGCGTGAGCGCGGCAACGATATCGTGCTGCTGGCCCGTCTGTTCCTGCGCAACTTCATCACCCAGAACCGCACCGCCGAGGTCACCCTTGCCGACGACGCCCAGCGCGTGCTCCTGGCCTATCACTGGCCCGGCAACGTGCGTCAGCTCAAGAGCGTCATCGAGCAGGTCGCCCTGTTCGAGAGCGGCAACACGGTCGATGCCGCCACGCTGCGCCAGTACATGCCCAGCACCCGCGAGACGGCGCTGACGGTGCAGTCGCAGCCCAACTTTGACTACAACGCCGAGCGTGAGCAGCTGTTCACCCTCATCCTGTCGATGCGTGCCGAAATCGAGAGCATCAAGAAGCGCCTCGACGGCGTGGGGCCCAAGTCGCACGTGTCATCGACCGTGCACGAGCTCAAGCGCGATACCAACCCGCTCCTGGAGTTGGGCAACTCGGCCGGAGAGATGAATATGGCATCGCCTTACCGCAACATGCAGAACGAGGCCCAAGACCTGGGACGCGTTGACGAGGTGGCCGCCATGGACGTGGAGGGCGAGACCGTCAAGACACTTGACGAGACCGAGCGCGAGACCATCGAGACCGCCCTGCGCCGCAACAACGGGCGCCGCAAACTCACTGCCCAGGAGCTGAACATCTCGGAGCGCACGCTGTACCGCAAAATCAAGCAATACAACCTGGAACGTCAGTGAAACGGCTATTTGTCATATTAGTGCTCGCGGTCGCCACCATCGGGTGGCAGGCCTGCGTGCCCCGTTACACGCTGAATGGCGCGTCCATCGACTACAGTGTCTATAAGACCATCTCCTTCGGCGAGTTCCCCATCCGTGCCGCGCTGGTCTATCCGCCGCTGCAGTCGATGTTCGAGAACCGCATGACCGACATGATTGCCCAGCAGACGCGTCTGCGCGTCATCGATGGTGGCAACGCTGACCTGCGCATGGAGGGCGAAATCACCAACTATAGCCTGACGCCCCAGGCCGTCGGCGAGGATGCCTATGCCAGCCAGACGCGCCTGACCATCACGGTAAAGGTGAGGTATATCAACAACAAGAACCAGAATCTGTCCAAGGACTTGTCCTTCAGTGCCTATCGCGACTTTTCCAGCAGCGAACTGCTGGTGGATGTGCAGGACGAGTTGTGCAACCAGATTTGCAAGGACCTGAGCGACCTGATTTTCAACGCGACCCTGGGAGACTGGTAATTTAGTTAGGAGTTAGGAGTTAGGAGTTAGAAGTTAGGAGTTGACAGTTGAATGCCTGAAGGCGATAGTAATCTTACTTAAAACTTACAACTTAAAACTCAAAACTCAAAACTTACAACTAAAAGATATGAACTGGATTGAGGATATCAAGCAGGTGGCCCTGGGCGAGGACGTCGAGGTGACACGCGAGTGGATGGAGCAGGCCCAGGAGGCAGCCCCCTACAGCGTCATGCCCGCCCTGCTCTACCTCAAGCATAACGGGGTCAAGGGCAATGAGGACGTGCTGTCACGGCTCGCCCTCGCTTTTCCCGACCGTCTGGCGCTGTCTTTGACCCTGGGTGAGGACGGCGAGGCCTTGAGGGCGTTTTATCCGCCTGAGCCTGAGCCCGAGACGCCCGACACGGTGACGACCATCGACCGCTTTCTGGACAACTACGGCAAGACCAGTCCGGGCGAGGTCGAGGCCATCACGCGAGCCATCTTCAACCCGCAGCCCGACTATGCCGACGTGTTGGCGGCACAGGAGCAGGAAGCGGGCGGCGCTGCCCCAGAGGGCGGTGATACCCAGGACCAACTCATCAGCCAGTTCATTGCCGAGCAGATGCAGATGAGCGAACAGGCTGCCAAGGTTCCTATCACTACTTCTGTCGGAGAGGAGGAGAAGGCCGAAATCGCCGATGCAGCTATCGACAATCCTACCCAAAACGATGATTCGATGCTGACCGAAAGTCTGGCTAAAATGTATATCGCCCGACACAAATATTCGCAGGCACTTGAAATTATTGAGCGATTAAGTTTGAATTATCCAGAAAAAAGTATTTACTTTGCAGACCAAATTCGATTTTTGGCCAAATTGGTCCTAAATGAGACACTAAACGACAAAAAATAAGAAAAAATGTACACTATTTTTGCAATTCTGATTACGATCGCATCGATTCTGTTAATCGGTGTCATCCTTATTCAAAAATCTAAAGGTGGCGGTCTTGCTGCCAATGTGAATAATTACAACCAGTTTATGGGTGTTCGCAAGACCACCGACTTCGTTGAGAAGGCTACTTGGTGCCTGGCAGGTTTCATCTGCGCCTTGAGCATCGCTTGCGCATTTGTTACCGCTCCCAGCATCGTTGAGGGTGCTCCTCAAATCAAGAAGCTCCCCACCAGCGAGACTCAGGCTCCCACCTTCGGCACTCAGGCCGAGGAGGCTCCCGCAGCCGCTGCACCTGCCGCTGCTCCCGCAGCCGATGGCAAGTCAGCTACCACTGTAAAGGTTCCCGGTAAGACTGAGGAGAAGAAGTAATTAACACCGAGTTTTAAACCAACTTTTTAAAGGATGCGGTAAGGTCGTATCCGCATCACAGCGGATGAAGACACACCGCATCCTTCTTTTGTTAGGTTTATCAAGCAGTCGCGTTTGTCATGAAGATGACATTATTATATATGTTGATTGTCGCCCTGATGACAGCTTGTGGCAACACAAAAGTTGTCAGTGGCGATGCTGCAGGCAGTGATACTGTGACGGCGGTGGCTGAGCAAAACCCGTTTGATGCCGCCGGTGCATTTGAACTTACCCGTCAGCAGTGCGACTTCGGGCCTCGCGTGCCCGGCACGCCGGCGCATGAGAAATGCGCCGAGTGGCTCATCTCCACCCTGCAGGCATCGTGCGACACGGTGCTGGTGCAGACGGCTAGTGTGCAGAGCGCCCGCTCGGGCAAGGTGGGTATCAAGAACATCATCGGTGTCATCAATCCCGAGGCGAGCAAGCGCTTGCTGCTACTTGCCCACTGGGACACGCGCCCCTGGGCTGACAACGACCCTGACCCGTCGAACCACAATAAGCCCGTCGTGGGCGCCAACGACGGTGCCAGCGGCGTGGGTGTGCTGCTGCAGCTTGCCCGCCAGCTCAAGGCCAACGGCTCAACGCTGGGTGTGGACATCCTGCTGGTGGATGCCGAGGATATGGGTGTTGACGACAACGAGGAATCGTGGGCGCTGGGCACACAGTATTGGGCCAGCCATCCCCACGTTCAGGGCTATAAGGCTTTGTTCGGCATCCTGCTCGACATGGTGGGTTCGGCCGATGCCACCTTCACGCGTGAATACTATTCCATGCAGTATGCCCAGGGCTTTGGCGACCTCGTGTGGCGCCATGCTGCTGGCAGTCATTTCATCAATGCTCAGGGTGGGGCGGTCACCGACGACCACGTGTTTATCAACCGTGCCGGCATTCCCTGCATCGACATTATCGACATGCGCAGCGACAGCGAGACAGGCTTCTGTCCCGAGTGGCACACCGTGGGCGATACCATGGATGCCATCAGCGCCACAACCCTTGGCGAGGTGGGCCAGACACTGTTGAACGTCATCACCGACCTGGAAAAGTAATTTTTCTAATTATAAAATTTTTATTATTATACATATAATATTAATTTTAATTTAATAATTTGTTTAATTTCCCGAAGCTTGGCGGCACTTCAGCAAATCGAGCAAGCTCGTTTGCCTTCAGTTTGCACAAGCTTTCCCGTGCGAAAGCACGGTTATATTACCATGTAGCAATTATGACACAGCGCCTTTTCTATGTGTTTTATTTTGTGTTTATTGTTATTTGGCGTATATTTGTGGCAATCGTCAATAAGTGTCACTAAAACATATCACATTATGAAACACATCTTTTTACCTATTCTGTTGCTGGCATTGCTGTTGCCGACAACCGCTATGGCCTACGACTTTGAGGTAGGGGGTATCTATTATGAAATCAATGGCAGCGAGGCGACTGTAGCGCAATCACCCTCATATTCTTATCGTGGTGATGTTGTCATACCGTCGTCGGTCGCCTATCAGGGTACGACCTACAGCGTTACCGCTATCGGTAACAAGGCATTCTATGGATGTACGGGCATGACAAGCATCTCCATGCCCAACACCATCAAGTCGATTGGCGAGACTGTGTTCTATTGCTGCGAACAGCTGACGAGCGTCACCATCCCCAATTCGGTCGTTACCATCGGTTACAGGGCATTCTATTACACCCCAAGACTGACAAGTGTCGTCATCGGCAATTCAGTGACCACTATCGGCAACCAGGCATTTCTTTACTGCGAGAGCCTCGAAAATCTCACTCTTGGCAATTCTGTTAGCACCATTGGCGAATATGCCTTTGGCAGTAATAAAAGTTTGAAAAGCGTAGCCATTCCCGCATCGGTTACAACAATTGGCAGGTTGGCCTTCCAGGCATGTACAGGACTTGAGCGTGTGGATATCACCGATTTAACTGCATGGTGCAGCATCGCTATTGCTGGTATCGATGCCAACCCGTTGTATAATGCCAAGCACCTATACTTGAATGGCTCGGAGGTGACCAACCTGGTCTTCCCTAACACCCTCACCGAGATTAAGAGCTATACCTTCTATGGCTGCACGGGCCTGACGAGAGTGACCATTCCTACGTCGGTCACCAAGATTAGCAACTTTGCGTTCTGCGAATGCCATAATATCACCAGCGTGAGCATTCCCAACACGGTGGAAACAATTGGTATGTATGCCTTCAGTGAATGCAACAGCCTGTCGAGCATTATGATTCCTGCGTCTGTTACGTCCATTGGGTCGGGTGCATTTGATGGCACCACAGCCATGAGCAGGATGGTTGTGGCGAGCGGCAATCCCGTCTATGACTCGCGCAACAACTGCAATGCCATCATCGAGACGGCGACCAATAAGTTGGTCTATGGCTGCAAGACCACAGTTATCCCCAATACGGTAACCACCATCGGCGAACTGGCCTTCTCCTGCTGTTATGGCTTGACGAGCATCACCATCCCCAGCACGGTTACAGCGATTGAGGACCAAGCCTTCATCGGATGTACGAGTCTGTCAAGCATTTACATTCCCAGTTCGGTCGAGTCCATCGGTTTGGCTACCTTCGAAATGTGTTATGACTTGGCCAGCATAACGGTAGCGAGCGACAATCCCGTCTATGACTCGCGCGACAACTGCAATGCCATTATCGTGACCGCGAACAATGTGTTGTTACAGGGCTGCAAGACCACTGTCATCCCCAGCACGGTTACAGCGATTGGCCGTTATTCGTTCATGCAGTGCAAGCACCTGAGTGTGATGGATATTCCTGATGGCGTCACCTATATCGGGCAGGATGCCTTTGAAAATTGCGAGGAACTGAGAAGTGTGTATATCCCCGCAACTGTCACCGAAATCGGCAGCTGGGCGTTCTATGGCTGCTTGTCCCTAAACGAGGTCTATTGCGACATCCCTGACCCATCGGCTATCTCGATGGGATCACACGTTTTTAACAAATATGGTGAAAACGGTTACGATTTTACCGGCCGTGTGCTCCATGT
The DNA here is from genome assembly GCA_902782465.1 of uncultured Bacteroidales bacterium. Taxonomy (GTDB): domain Bacteria; phylum Bacteroidota; class Bacteroidia; order Bacteroidales; family Muribaculaceae; genus Sodaliphilus. The sequence goes on along the minus strand of CACZNH010000018.1, from coordinate 16,429 downwards.
GCCCGTTGGAACTGTTGAGGCCTATCAGGCCGACACGAGGTGGAGTGATTTCTTTGAGTTCATTGTCGAGAATGTCATGTACGGAGATGTGGATGGCGACGGCCAAATCAGCATTGGCGACATCACCGACCTGATTGATATGCTGCTGAACGGAGATCCTGTTGTTACCGAACATCCCGCCGCCGACGTGGACGGTGACGGCAACATCGGCATTGGTGACGTCACCGAACTCATCGACCGCGTCCTCAACACCCTCTGATGAATGGAGGACAGGATCGCCATGGCATCGGACCGGTGTCGATTCAAGAAACAACTTGGATAGCTGCAACAGCTTTTCGTCATAGTTGTCACGAAAAAAGGAATTGATTAATAAAAGCACAGAAGATGATCAGTTATTGGAAATGTAAGGACGGATTCAATGAAATCCATCAATGGAAGTCGGGGTGCTGGATTAAGGTTACTAACCCGACAGCCGATGACTTGTCCGTGTTGAGAGAACGCTTTGCGGTTCCGCAGGACTTCTCACACGATGCCGAAGACATCGAGGAGCGGCCGCGTGTTGACCAAGAAGACAATTGGCTGATGGTGTTTGTGCGAGTGCCATGCAAGGACATAGACAAGGACGGCGACACCGTGTTCTCTACCGCTCCGTTGGTGTTTCTGATACGTGACGATGTGTTCATCACGGTCAACTACTATGAAACGGTGGTTCTCGATGACTTCATCAATTGGAGTAAGCGACGGCGCATCAATAACTGTAAGGGCTATGACCTCCTGTCGTCACTGATGCTGTCCACATCTGTTTGGTTCCTCAAGTACCTCAAGCAGATGAACGTCATTATGAATGATGCTGAACGACGTCTGGAGCAAAAGATGGATAATGACGAGTTGATGCGCGCTATGGGTTTGGGCAAGTATCTGATTTATTTCATCACGTCGCTCAAGGGCAATATGACTGTGCTGACACGCATCAAGAAACGGCTGCGGGCACTGCCCCATGACGAGGACCTTCTTGACGATGTCGAGATTGAGACGCAACAGGCGCTAGACACCGCCAGCATATACAATGAGATTCTGGAGCGTCAGCAAGAGACCTATTCCTCCATCATCGGCAATAACTTGAACCGAATCATGAAGACGCTCACTGTCGTGACCATCCTGCTGATGATTCCTACAGTGGTGGCGGGCTACTATGGCATGAACGTTCCCAACGGCTTGGAAACCTGGTGGCTCGGCTTCCCGATGGCGATAACCATCTCGGTGATACTGATGGCAATCGGTTATTTCTTCATTCGCCACAGTAAGTTCTTCAAGTAATAGGGATGAGGTTCGTTGTCAAGGTCTAGCGGCTTTTCAAGGCATACAAAAAAGAGGCGAAGTGACCGAGATTCGAACTCGGGATACGCTTTTGACGTATACACGCTTTCCAGGCGTGCCTCTTCAGCCACTCGAGCATCACTCCATTCGTCAAATGCGGGGCAAAGGTAATACATTTTGGCGGATAATCGCAAGATTTTGGAGAAAAATTGATATTTTTGTCGCCATGAACAACGATAACCGACTGCAAACATTCAAGCATACCGGGGCTGCCGACCGTCAGGACCCGAGGGTGAAGCAACTGGCCGTGGACGTGCTGCGCTGGTTGCCCTATGACCCCAATGATGACCAGATGCTGGTCATTGTGGCCCTGGCGCATTTCCTGCTGTATGCCCCTGAGCGGTCGGTGTTTATCTTGGGCGGCTATGCCGGTACGGGCAAGACGTCGCTCACGGGTGCCATCGTCAAGGCGCTGCACCAGCAGAGCAAGAAGAGTGTGCTGATGGCTCCGACAGGCCGCGCGGCACACATCTTCAGCGACTACTCGGGTCATCCTGCCTACACCATCCACCGCAAGATTTACCGCCAGCAGGGCTACGGCATCGACGCCTTTGGCCTGGCCGATAACAAGCATACCGACACTGTCTTCATCGTCGATGAGGCATCAATGATCAGCAATGCCAGCGACGGCAGCATCTTTGGCAGCGGACGGTTGCTCGATGACCTTATCGGCTACGTTTATAACGGACTGGGATGTAAGTTGGTCCTTATGGGCGACAATGCGCAGTTGCCGCCAGTGGGGCAGTTGTTGAGTCCGGCCCTGGATGATGAGATATTGCGTTCGATGGGATTGACGACCTACGGCGTGTTCATGCGGCAGATTGCCCGCCAGGCCGAGGAGAGCGGCATCCTGCACAATGCCACGCTGCTGCGCCAGGCGATGGAAGAAGGGACGCTGGGACGTCCACACTTTGACCTTGACGGCATGGAAGATATCCAGACGGTGTCGAGCGAATTTCTGCTGGAAACCATCAGCGACTGCTATGACCGTGACGGCATGGGAGAGACCATCATCGTCACCCGAAGCAACAAACGCGCCACATTATATAATATGGGGGTGCGCAACACCATTCTCTATCGTGAGGACCTGCTGGTCAATGACGACATGCTGCTGGTGGCCAAGAACAACTACTTTTGGGCGCGCGACTATGAGCAGATGGATTTCATTGCCAACGGCGACGTGTGCCGCGTGCGTCGCGTGTGGGGAGACATCGAACACAAGTACGGGTTGCGCTTTGCAAACGTCACTGTCGAGTTCCCGGACCACGACGGTGTGGAGATGGACTGCAAAATCGTGGTGGACTGCCTGCTGAGCGACACACCGGCCCTGGACCGCGAACAGAGCGAACACCTGTTTAACGAGGTGTGGGCCGAATTGACCGGCGACAAGCGCGAGCGCTACAAGCAACTCAAGGAGCATCCTTATTTCAACGCCCTGCAGGTGAAGTATGCCTATGCCGTGACGTGCCACAAGGCACAGGGCGGCCAGTGGCGCAACGTGTTCATCGACATGGGCGGCATCATGCCCGATGCGATGCAGTCGATGGATTTCTACCGCTGGCTCTATACCGCCATGACGCGAGCCCGCGACCGCGTCTATCTCATCAACTGGGTAAACGATGTGGAAGTATAGAGTCTCGCCTTGGTGCGGCCGCTAGGAGTTAGAAGTTAGAAGTTAGAAGTTAGGAGTTTTAGGCAATAGTAATATTACTTAAAACTTAAAACTTACAACTTACAACTTAAAACTAAAAAAAATATTACCTTTGTGGCTCAGAATCAACATCATTCAATCAACGATGAAACACAATAGACTATATCGCATAGCCATCCTATTGGTTGCCATTAGTGCATGGCTGGGTGCCGAAGCCACTATCCCCTCGGGTTATTACGATTGCCTGGAGGGCAAGAGCGGGCAGGCTCTGAAAGATGCCATCCACGACTTGACGCTCCAGCACACCGTGCTGAGCTATTACAGCCTGTGGGGCTACTTTGCCAATACCGACTGCCGTCCCGAGGACCATAGCAAGGTGTGGGACATGTACAGCGACGACACCTTCTACTTCAGGGGCGGCACGCGTGCACCCTACGGCATGAACCGCGAGCACTCATTGCCCAAGAGTTGGTGGTACGGCTATACCGAGGAGCAAGGTTTTCCCAGTTACACCGACCTCAACCATCTGTACCCCTCGGAAGAAGAAGCCAATCTGGAGAAGAACTATTGGCCCCTGGGCGAGGTGTCCACAGTGCTCTTTGACAACGGTGTGACCCGTGTGGGTTATCCCAAGAGCGGCCAGGGTGGTGGAGCCTTCAAGGTGTTTGAACCTGATGACCGCTATAAGGGCGACTTTGCCCGCACCTATTTCTATATGGCTTGCACTTACCAGCACTATACCTGGAAGTACACGTTCATGCTAACCAATAACTACTGGAAGACCCTTAATGACTGGTCGGCCGAAATGCTGTGCCGCTGGGCCCGTGCCGATGCGGTGAGCGACAAGGAGCTGGCCCGCAACGATGCCGTGCAGAAGAGTCAGAACAACCGCAATCCCTTCATCGATATCCCCACGCTGTTTGAATACATCTGGGGTGACCGTCAGGGACAGGTGTTCTATCTGAGTGAGGCTGGCATGAGTGCCGACACCACTACCTACACCGGTGACCCCGAGTTGATTACGCCTGTTCAGGATGCTGTGCTGGACTTTGGCGAGGTGGCCATCGGCAAGTCGCTGGAATACACCGTTTATATCAAGGGTCGCGGCTTGAATAACCCGCTGTCGGTACAGGTTTATCGCGATGACTACAAGATGTTCCGCATTCCCGTGACCACTGTTAGCCGTGCAGTTGCCAACAGCGCCGAGGGCTATCCCCTGAAGGTTATCTATTATCCCTCAGCCATCGGCGAACACTCGGCGCGTCTGCTCATTTCGGATGGCGGACTGGTGGGCAGCATCGGCATCGAGTTGCGTGCCCAGTGTGTTGCGGTGCCCACATTGTCACCCTTGACGGCATTGAACGCCACCGGCATTGAGGGCACAAAGTATATCGCCAACTGGACGCCTGCCAACGAGGAGGTGGACTACTATATCATCACGCGTTCAGTATTTGGCGCCGACAAGACATCCTTGCGCACCGATGCCTTCACCACCGAGGACGGCACCGTCACGAGCTATGCTTTTGACGACCGTATTGGCGGAGAGACGCACACCTACTACGTTCAGTCTTACCGCTTGGGCTACCTGAGCGAGCCTTCCAATGTCATTATCGTGGATGACAGCGGCGTGACGGGTGTCGAGGCCAACAAGCCGTTGCAGGCGCTCGCCATCGATGGCGGCATCCTGGTAAAATGCTGCGAGGACGTTGGCGATGCCGTGGTCTATGATATGGCAGGCCGCGTGGTGCGCCGCATCGAGCACCTGAGTAACGACATGGTCATCGAGTTGCCTCGCGGCTTCTATCTGCTCAAGACGTCGACCAGCCGCCAGGCATGGAAAATCGCCGTGAAGTAAAAAACCGGATGTAACGGAATAAACGGACTTAACGGATATGATGCAACAAGCGGTTGACCACCAGGTCAACCGCTTGTAACTTATGGATAGGTTTTGTGATTACTCCTTGATGAGGTTGCCGCCTTCCTTCAGAGCCTCCTCGTTGAGGGGGATGAGGTGCCAGTGGCGTTCGGGGAGGGTCTTCTTGAGGGCCTTGAGGACGCTCTCGATGGTAACCATGGGGCGTACCTTGAGCATCGAACCCAGGACAATCATGTTGAAGGTCTTGGAGTTCTTCATCTCGATAGACTTCTCGGTAGCATCGATAGGATAAATCTTGATGTCGGTGCGGGTGGGTTTCTTGTGGATGCCATAGGTGTCATACATCAGGATACCACCGGGCTTTACCTTGCTCTCAAACTTGTCCAGAGACTGCTGGTTGAGTACAACCACCACGTCATAGGTGTTGAGGACGGGCGAGCTGATGCGCTCATCGCTCACGATAACCGTTACGTTGGCGGTACCGCCACGCTGTTCGGGACCGTAAGAGGGGAGCCAGCAGACCTCCTTGTCTTCCATCAGACCAGAGTAGGCAAGAATCTTACCCATTGACAATACACCCTGTCCGCCGAAACCGGCAATAACTATTTCGTTAATCATAGTGTCTTCTAAATTTTAGCGTTGAATACCATCTTTCAAGTCCTTCAAGTCTCCCAGGGGATACTTGGCGAACATATTCTCTTCCATCCACTTGTTGGCCTTCTCGGGAGTGAGCTTCCAGCCCGTGTTGCAGGCGCTGACGATTTCGACAACCGAAGTGCCCTTGCAGTTGATGCTGTTCTCAAAAGCCTTCTTCAGAGCGGCTTTGGCCTTGCGTACGTTGGCGGGCGTGTGAACGCTCTGGCGGGTTACGTAGCAGGTGCCGTCGAGCTGAGCCAGCAGCGGGGTGATGGCCAGGGGATAGCCATTGAGGTCCGGACGGCGGCCGTAGGGGCAGGTAGCGGTCTTCTGACCCAGCAGGGTCGTGGGCGCCATCTGACCACCGGTCATGCCGTAGATAGCGTTGTTGATGAAGATGATGACGATGTTCTCGCCACGGTTGCAAGCGTGAATCGACTCGCAGGTACCGATAGCCGAGAAGTCACCGTCGCCCTGATAGGTGAATACCAGGTTCTCGGGCCACAGGCGCTTTACAGCGGTAGCCAGAGCGGTGGCGCGGCCGTGGGGAGCCTCCTCCCAGTCCACATCGATATAGTTGTAGGCAAATACTGCACAACCAACGGGCGAAACGCCTACGGTCTTCTCAGCAACACCCATTTCCTCGATGACCTGTGCAACGAGTTTGTGTACAACGCCATGGCTGCAACCAGGGCAGTAGTGCATATGAACCCTATTCAGTAATTTAGGCTCAGCATAGACCTTGTTCTCAGGTTTAATGATATCGTTAAGTTCCATTGCGTTCTTTACTTGTTAATGAGTTTCTCTTTAAGTACGTTCAGCAGCTCGTCGGGGGTGGGCACGTTGCCACCGAAACGGCCATAATGTTCAACCGGCATCTTGCACTCAACGGCAAGCTTCACATCCTCGACCATCTGGCCGGCGTTGAGCTCAACGCACAGGATGCCCTTGACGTTCTTGGCGGCCTCGCGAAGTTGCTTCTCGGGGAAGGGCCACAGGGTGATGGGACGGAACATACCCACCTTGATGCCCTCGGCGCGGGCCAGCTCCATCGTCTTCATGGCGACGCGGGCGGTAGTACCGAAGGCGGTGATCAAGTAGTCGCAGTCCTCAGTGTCAATAAGCTCACAACGGGTCTCGTTTTTCTCGATTTCGCGATAGCAGGCCTGGAAGCGCCAGTTGTTCTCCTCCATCTTGTCGTCATCGAGCTCGAGGCTGGTAACGACGTTGCTGGGGCGCATACCCTTGCGACCGTTAACGGCCCAGGGGCACTGCTGGCGGATTTCGTCGTCGGTGCGGCGCGGACGCTGCTCGGGCAGTACGACCTTCTCCATGAGCTGGCCGATGGTACCGTCGGCGAGAATCATCGAAACGCAGCGATACTTGAAAGCCAGGTCAAATCCCAGGGCAACCATGTCGGCCATCTCCTGCACACTGCTGGGAGCGAGCACGATCATGTGGTAGTCACCATGACCACCACCTTTACAAGCCTGGAAGTAGTCGGCCTGTGAAGCATGGATGGTACCCAGACCGGGACCGCCACGCTGTACGTTGATTAACAGAGCGGGAACCTCGCTGGCGGCGAGATAGGATACACCCTCCTGCATGAGGCTGAAACCAGGGCTGGAAGTAGAAGTGCAGACGGCACCGTAGCGAATCATCGCCATGGCGAGGGCTTCGTTACCCTTCATCAATGTTACTTTATCGTTCATATTGTTCGACAGTAATTTAAATGGTTAGTCTCTGTTAATTCTCTGTCACGCGATAAACCTCGATGCAGGCATCGGGGCAAACGAGTGCACAACTCTGGCAACCGATACAAGCTTCAGGTTGCTCCATGTAAGCGAAATGATATCCGCGGTCATTCACCTCTTTCTCTTTGAGGTTCAGTACATTGCATGGGCATGCCACAACACACAGGCGGCATCCCTTGCATCGTTCCGTATTCACTACTACGGCTCCATGAATTTTTGCCATAAAAGAAATAGTTTAAAGTTTAAAAGGTTATTAATCTGAATGTTCGTTTAACTACCCACAAAAATACTATTTTTTGGGGACATGGCAAGCAAAAATGTATGAATATTTACCAACTAATGGTGATTTTTTTGTGAAATGCCCTGATTCCGGAATGTTTGCCGAATGGTGGACATGTAATCCATCGGTGTGTTTCAATCGGTGATACTGAGCGAGCGGTCCTCGTCAAGGTGGGTTATGAAAACACGCTAGAATCGGAAGCCTGCGGTGATGTCGAGGTTGTTGTAGCTGTTGTAGAAGCTGTGGTTGACGCTGGTGTACCAGTGCCCCTCGTGGCTGAAGGTTAGAGCGTAGAAGAAGTTGCCTGCCGTGCGCACCAGCGCTATGCGTCCGTTGAGGTTGGTGGACAGCAGCGTTTTTTTCCCCTCGATGGAGTTGGGGAAACTGTGGCGGTAACCAACGCTGGGGACAGCGGTGACGTTGAAGAGCCAACCATGGTGGAAGACCCAACTGTAGCCATAGCCAATCATGGCTCCGAAGTCGCGGTAACGGAAACGGTAGTCGGTCACATCGTCGGGCAGAAAAGGTATCAGTGCACTGTCCAGCAGGTTCAGGTTCATCACCACATCCTGGTGGCTCAGGTAGATGCCTGCCATCAGCGAGCCGGCGCTCCGCTTCTGGTACTTGGAGAAGCAGTAGGCAGCGGCTTGGGAGTAATGGGTGTGGTTGAAGATGTAGTAGGCATCGAGCCCGTACCCCTCTCGTTTGAGTCCGTAGAACAGCTCTGAACCTATCCATTTCCCGAGCCGGTGGATGTGTACCGAACTCTGGTCATTCTTGCGGTAGTAGCCCTCGATAAAGATGCGTGATGTGGTGAACGAGAACTGCAGCCTGCGGTTGTGGATGAATCGTCCCTCCAGCAGGTCTCGTGCGTTGAGCATATAGGTGAAACTGAGTCCCATGCCGCTGATGTGGAAACCGAACAGTGACGTCACGTCACTGTTGAGTTGTATGGGGGTTTCCCACTTGCCCAGATGACCCGAGTAGAAGTCCAGCCAGTTGCTGTTCTTGAGCATGACCTTGAACCTCTTCTTGCCCCGTCCCGGGTTGACGACATAGGTGCTGTCGTAGTAATTGAGGGCATGGTTGAGCCAGCGGTAGGTCTTGACGCCGAAATCGATGACCGGCGGATAGATGATGGTCGTGTCGTTGATGCTCCAGCCGTGTCGCAACATGAGTTTTTCCCATCGTGTCCTGACCTCTTCCAGGCTGTCCACCCTTGCCTGCATGGCATTCAGCCTCGCCTGGGCGTTGTCCAGCCCAGCCCCGATGTCCTTTATCTTCAGGTCAATACTGTCTTGGCAGATTACTGTAGCGGTGTCGGTCTCGTTGCCCGGTTGCCACTGCGTCGTTGAGCACCATGCCAGGCATGCCGTCAGCATCATCAACCAAGATATGACCCAGCGCTTCATCATTAGTGTGTATCGGGCTGATTGTGTCCTGAGGACCTGAAGGTTATCATGTTGACGGGTTGACGCACGCTGCTGTCGCCAGGTGATGCCGGAGTGGGTACCCGCGTGGGAATGCTGTCGCGGGCAGGCGTGGTCAGCTCGGGTTGACGTTTCTTGGCCTTGGGCTTGTCGAAGTCATGTTTCCACACGATGCCTACGCCCTGGGTGGTGAGGGCATTGCGCAGGTAGTAGTTCTGGTCGTTGAAGTGGTTGTAGGCCTTGAGGCGGAAGGTTCCCTTGCTGTTGAGCAGGTATTCCAGATCAAAGTCACCGATGAAGTTGGTGTTGCTGGTGTTGTAGGTGTTGTCGCGGTAGCCGAAGTTGCCGTTGAGCAGCAGCCTGTTGTTGAGTAGTTGGCTGGAGAGCGCCACATCCACCTCGACGTCGCTGAAGTCACCGCGGTCGGTGCGCACGTTGGGCGCGATGCTCAGGTTGTCGGTCATCTTGCCCAGGATATTACTCAACTGTCCTGCAATGGTCGATGAGGCCACCGAGGTGAGGAACTCGTTCTGGTTGCTTGTCTTGCCCATGTATTCGGGCGTATAGAATCGGTTGAGTGCCAGCAGGTAGATGATTTGTCGGTTCATCATCTCGTCGGTGCTGATGATGCTCTTGATTTTGCGGTCGGCCTCGGTAGTGAGTGATGGGAATTCGAGGTCAAACGAGATGTCGGGCTGACTGATGATGCCTTTGGCCTTCAACAGGGCATGGACAGGCACACTGGTGCGGTTCAGGTCGGGGTCATCCCCGAACGACTCGTCCAAATCACGAATGTTGGCATTGAGCGAGTAGAGGGCTTCCAGGTCGAGCGTTGCGGCATAGGGGTCGCCCTGGAAACTGATGCTGCTGCCGTCACGGATGGTGAAATCCTTGATAATCACATCCTGCAGGGTGAAGTTATAGGTTCCCTTGTCAAGGGTGTACTTGCCGTAGGTTTCCAGTTCCCCGTTGTTGTTATAGGTCATGCGCATGTGGCCGTAACCTGTAGCCTTGATGCGGTCGCCGCCCACGGGGTCCATGATCACTGTGAGCGCCAGGTCGGGCGTGATGTCGCCTTGAAGGTCGATGAAGTAGGCACTGGGCTCGGACATCTCCTCCTGGTTCACCTTCTGCTGCAGTTGGCTCAGAATCAGGTCGATAGTGTCGGGCTGCTCTTTGACTTCGGGAGCATTGGCCTTATCCCTGTCCCTGAAGGTGATAAAGGTGTAGTTGTCGGCCTTTTGGTCATCACTCATGACAAAGGTGAACTTGCTGCGCGGGGCAGAGGTCATGTTTACCTTGACTTCAACCATGCCGGGCCCGCCTTCAACAAAGCATGCCCCGTTGCCGTAGATGGTGCCGTACCAGTAGGGGTTGATGCTGGGGTTGGTGTCATAGGCGAGGAAATCATGCGCCCCGGTGATGGCAAAGTTGAATTCCGGGCGGTGGAAAGCGTCATGCTTGAGCCAACCGTTGAACTTCGCCTCGTGGCCGTCACGGTCATGTATCGGGATGTTGTCAATCGCGATGTAGTCGGGAATGATGTGAATGGGTGCGTTAGAGGCGGTGTAGTAGCAGTTGACATAGTCCACAAGGAAGCGCAGCGTGTCCACCATCAGGTCGCCCTTGAGGTTGATGGTGTGGAAGTTGCCGAACAGGGTGGCCTCGCCCGACATTTCTCCCTGCACGTCGCCCGTGAATGCCGCCATATAGGGTTTCAGGAATGCCACGTTGGCATGGTCGGTGTTAAACTTGATATCGAGCGAGTCGTCCCTCACATAGATGCCGCCGTCGAGGGTGCTGGTGCGCCCGTTGCGCTGCACGATGTCCCCGTTGACCATGATGCCCTGGGTCTCGTTGTCAAAGTTGAGCGCGATGTCCAGGTCGCCCATGAGGGCACCGTTATAGGTGATGTCCTTAATGAACAGGCTGGGGGAGTGCAGGCGCGGTGCGTCAGAGAGCAGGTCGCTGGCATACACCTTGGTGGTGGCCCTGCCACCAAAGTCCACATGGTCGATGGCAAGCGTGCCGAACACGTAGTCGAGATTGATGTCGCTCAATTCCAGACACAGTTCATCGTCCGGGTCATGCGAAACCTTGCCGTTGACACTGATGAACTGGTTGTCGTGTCCGCCCGTCAGGTTGTTGACGGTGATGATGTCATCATCGACGGTAACGCGTCCCTTCTCTATCGTCCAGACGGTGTCGTTGAACACCATCTGCGACGGCATGATGTCAACGTCGGCCTTGAATTTGCCGTCGTTGCCACGGTCGAGCAGGGCATTCAGGTTGAAATTGCCGTGGAAATCAGCTTCACGATTCACGCGCCATCCAATGTTGGCATCCAGCATGTTGTTTTGTCCGCTGGCGTCGATGTTCAGTGCCATTTTGCCGTTCTTCATGGGATAGAGCGACTGCATGTTGAGCATGACCATGCCGCTGAGGCTGTCGAGCTCGGCATTGAGGCGTGTTCCCTCGATGATTTTGTTGCCCTGCAGGATGTAGGGGGCATCCAGGGCCAGATTAAACGAGTTGTCCTCCTCGTTAAGGCTTCCCTTGAGTGTCGTGCGGTAAATCAGGCTCACCGGCAGTTTGAGGGTCGCGTTGAGCTCGTCATCGGGGTTGATGACAAAGTCAAAATTGACCTGTGTGGGATCTCCAGCGTGGGTATAGGAATCGTAGTCGCCGAAGTACTGAGGGAAGGCACGGGAAAGCACGTGCTTGATGGTGGGAACAATGGTCTTGAAGCTGTATTGCCCCTCGATGTATCCGTTCAAGTGGTCGCTGGAGACGCTGAAGAGCTTCTCTCCGTCGTTATCGTCGGCACTCAGCTGCAGACTGTTGATGCGCAACCCCTTGCCGTTGTTGTCAGTGAAATTCACGTCGTCAAACTGCACATAGCCTGTAGCGTTATCCAGCGAGTTGCCCCAGAACGACGCCGTGACGTTTGTCGACAGGCGGTGGTCAGGATATTTGTTGGTCAGACCCATGTGTGCCAAATTCAGGTCGCGGGTGACGATGTTCAGGTCGTAGGTGGAGTTGGGGCCGTTAAAGAAGGCATATCCGTCGATGTTTACACTGCCTGCGGGGTCATTCATGGCCATCTCGCCCTTGATGTCATTGCCTTTCTTGTCGATGTTGGCAGTGATGTTGTGGTAACGCATTTCCTTGAAATCCACAAACGGGATGTTGCCCTGCAGGTGGCCTGACACGTCGTTGCCCTGAACGGTGGCATCGATTTGGGCATCGACAGCGACCTGTCCCAGCAGGTCTTTCTTGCCGAGCAAGGTGCCCAGTTGCAGTCCGTCGGTCTTGACGTGCCCGTCAAAGTGTGCTCCACCAGGCAACTGCGCCAGTGCACCGTCGAGCTGGGCATCGCCAAGCGACGTGCCGATGAGTCCGTCAAACTTCACGTGATTGTTGATGCTGTGCAACGCACCGTTAACACGCAGTTCACCACAGCGTGTGATAAGGTCTCGCGTCTTGGCGGGCATGGACGGGATGAGTTTGGTGATGTTAGACAGTTGTCCGGCGCTGGCGGTGAGGTTCAGATGTTCCAGGTCCAGTGACTTGTAACTGCCGCCCATTGCCGGCATGGTAAGCGCACCTCGAGTTTCGAGTGCCAGCGTACCGTCGTTGGAACGTAACCTGAGGGCGGGAAAACTGATGCGGTCACCGTCGCGCTCCACGGTCGTAGCGATGTGCAGGGGCTCGTCAAATTTCTTGAGTTGGGGCACTAACGGGGCCAGGTCGGCAGGGGTGATAGTGCTGCCCGGTGTGCTCACACGCAGGGGCATATCTGACAGTTCCTTCCCAAGGTTCTTGAGCGAGGAATAGTTCAGACGAATGTCATCCAGGCGGATGTCGCTGTTGGGAAGCTTCAGGTTAAGGCCTTTTACATCCAGAGCATTGTCTGTGACGTGGACATCGGCGGTCAGGCGTTTGAGCGTCAGGCCGGACCCCTCGTCAAACGACAAGCGCTTGATGCGGATGTCAAAGTCATTGTTCTTGAGCTGCGGCAGGGTGAGGTCGGCACGCAGGTTGTGTACCGCCAGGTGGTTGGGGTCAAAGCGTCCCGGTTTGCGAGGTTGGTCGAGCACGTCATAGGTGAGTGACGAGCCGCGCACCACGACTGTTTTCACCTGCACGTCAAACGGTTTGGGCGGCTTGTCGTCCTTGGGCTTGAACGCGTCGATGATGAATTGCATGTTGGTGGGGCAGTCCTTGTCGGGACGCGTGACATGACCGTCGAGACCGATGATTTCACCATAAGTGATGACAATGCGGTTATTGGTAATCAGTTCCTTGAGGCTGATGCCTGCTCCCAGTTTGCCGATGGTGAGCAGGGAATCCCCTTGCTGGTCATTAACCAGCACGTCGCCCGCTTCCAACTGGTTGAACGGTGTAATGGATACCGAACCGATGCTGACCGTTGTATTCAGGTACTCGCCGAGGGCTTTTTCGCCCTCGTGGCGCAACTTGTCTTGAACGGGTGGCAGCAGCAAGAGCAGATAGGCCAACGCAAACAGCCCAACAAGCGACGCCAGTATGGTCACAACCACACTGCGCAACACGTTGTATGTTCCCCTGGTAAAGTTCATTCCCGTGTCAATTTCCCGCTATTGCTGCAAATCTAGTGCCAAATTCAGTTTTTTTAAACGGCTTGCGCCGTGCATAATGGATAAAGGATAATGATTAATGAGGCATCTACATTCTTTGTCCATTAAACGTTCTCCACGGCGTTAGCCGTTATTTCAATGAATCGCATTGGGCCAACCACAGGCGTGACGAGGCGTCGCTGGGCATGCGCCAGTCGCCGCGCGGCGAGAGCGAGACGCTACCCACCTTGGGACCGTCGGGCAGGCAAGAACGCTTGAACTGCTGAGCGAAGAAGCGCTTGACGAAGGTGCGCAGCCACTTCTTGATGGTCTCATTATCATATTCTCCCTTGAATGCCTTGCGCGCCAGCAGGTAGAGCTTGGCGGGCGTGAAGCCGTAGCGCAGCATGTTGAACAGGAAGAAGTCGTGCAACTCATAGGGTCCCACGATGTCCTCGGTAACCTGCAGGATGGTGCCGTCCTTGGCCGCGGGCGTCAGCTCGGGGCTGATGGGGGTGTCGAGCACGTCGAGCAGGGTGGCGCGGATGGCTTTGCCCTTGCGGGTGCCGTCGTTGAGCGCCGAGGCGAACCAGCGCACCAGATGGCGCACCAGCGTCTTGGGGATGCTCACGTTGACGTTGTACATCGACATGTGGTCGCCGTTATAGGTCGCCCATCCCAGTGCCAGTTCCGACAGGTCGCCGGTGCCCAGCACGAGGCCGTTCACCTTGTTGGAGAAGTCCATCAGGATTTGTGTGCGCTCGCGGGCCTGGCTGTTCTCGTAGGTCACGTCGTGGTTGCTGGCATCGTGGCCGATGTCCTTGAAGTGCTGGGTCACGGCAGCGGCAATGCTGACCTCGTGCAGTGTGACGCCCAGCGACTTGACCATCGCACAGGCGTTGGTATAGGTGCGGTCGGTGGTGCCGAAGCCCGGCATGGTGATGGCATGGATGTCCTTGCGCTCGCGGCCCATGCGGTCAAAGGCTCGCACAGCAACCAGCAGTGCCAGGGTCGAATCCAGGCCGCCCGACACGCCCACGACGATGGTCTTGATGCCCGTGAAGTCCAGGCGGCGCATCAGTCCGCTAGTCTGGATGGCGATGATTTCCTCGCAACGTGCCGTCAGCCGTTCATCCCCTTCGGGGACAAAGGGCAGGCGCTTAACGGGGCGCAGCAGCTGCTCGCGCTCATAGTCGAGGGGACCGGCCACCGTCATCGTGTAGTGCTCAAACGGTGTGCCGAACTGCACCATGCTGTCGGCAAAGCTGCCGTTCACGCGCCGCTCGTTCTCCAGGGCAGCGATGTCGATGTCGGCAACGGACATCTGGGGATGCGTGGAGAAACGTACCCCCTCGGCGAGCATCTTGCCGTTCTCGGCAATGACGGCATTGCCGCCAAAGACGAGGTCGGTCGTCGATTCGCCGTAGCCGCACGAGGCATAAACGTAGGCCGCGATGCAGTGGGCGCTCTGATGCTTGATGAGGTCCATCAGGTAGGTGTGCTTGCCGATGAGCTCGTTGCTGGCCGACAGGTTCACAATCACGTTGGCACCGTTGATGGCCGCAATGCTGCTGGGCGTTGCGGGAACCCACAGGTCCTCGCAGATTTCCACTGCCACGCGAGCGCGGCCCGCGTCAAAGATCTGGTGGGTGCCGAAGGGTACTTCAGCGCCGCCAACCATGATGCTGCTCTTGCCGGCAATCGCGGTGATGTTGCTCGTGGTGAACCAGCGTTTCTCGTAGAATTCCTTATAGTTGGGGATATAGGTCTTGGGCACAACCCACATCTCTCCACCGTTGATGACCACGGCACAGTTGAACAGGTGGCCGCTGCAGCGCAGGGGTGCGCCCACCACTGCCATCACCGGCGTGTCCTTATAGTGGTCGCACAGGGTGAGCAGCGCCTGCTCGGCGGCGTCCAGCAACAGTTCGTTGCCGAACAGGTCGGCACAGGTGTAGCCCGTGATGCACAATTCGGGGGTCACGACGATGGCGGCACCCGCTTTCACAGCCTGGTCCACACTCTCGATGATGTGGGCCACATTGCCCTCGACGTCGGCCACATTGACCTGAGGCACAACTGCTGCCACGCGCACCATGCCATAGTCGGTTACCGCTTGTTGTTTCTTCTTTGCCATATCCTTAATTCGTTTTCAATTCGTTTAACCTGCAAAGATAGTGCAAGCCGAATACAACGCCAAGAAAAAACTTGTTTTTCTTGGATTGTTGAGGTGCCGCCCATCTTTACCTACTGGCAAAATTTATTTTTTTGCAAAAAGTCGCCCTATTCTACAGGCATATTTTTGTGAATGGTATAGCAGTTGACCCTGAAGGTTTTCTTAATGCGAATTAGCCGAATAAGACGAATTTTACGAAAGAATGATAATTCATTCGCGAATAATAGCTCATCGATGATGGGCGCAGCTGGTCCTAATATTGCCCCGAGAAGGCCCCGGACTTCGGATACTGCGCCACTCAAGCCCTGTATTACTTTGGATCCATTCCTATGACATGACCAAGGCCAGTGTCCACGACATCAAATACCTGGATGATGTCGGACAGGACTATTTCTCATGCACGATTATCGGTGACAAGGCATACCTCAGCGCAGAAATCCAATACAATCTGTTCGAGAGTGCGAACATTCAGCTTGAAGTGCCATACCGATACAACCAGAAGCAGTGGAAGCCGTTCCACAAGCCTTTTGCCAAGGCGCGCAAGAGACTGGAAACGAATTTCTCGCAGTTCACCGACCAGTTCAACATCATGCGCAACTACGCCAAGGATTATCAGGGATTCTTTACGAGAATCATCAGTAAAGTGAGCGC
>CACZNH010000017.1 GCA_902782465.1 uncultured Bacteroidales bacterium | reverse complement strand
CATCATCGGTTACGACGTGTGGGTGACCAATCCCGGTGAGTTCACTTCGGGCATCGCCACCATCCAGTGCCAGTATGCCCCGCAACTGAGTGCCCACAGTGCCGGCAAGAAAATCACCGCAGTAGAAAAATAAGAGCGTGAACATAGCTGAAACAGCCTTGGATTCTCTAGAGTCCAGGGCTTTTTCTGTGTAAGTCGCGTTTTTTTTGTAATTTTGCCGCCAAAATTAGTGAAAGCCGAAAACAGAAACAATTTATTGATGTTTGTTGAGGCGCATCCTAATTTATTTAAAATTGACAATTCAGGCATGATTTCTATTCAAGGACTCAAGGTGGAGTTCGGCAGCCAGGTGCTGTTCGAGAACATCAGCTACGTTGTCAACAAGCGCGACAAAATCGCGCTTGTTGGCAAGAATGGAGCCGGCAAAACCACCATGCTCAGAATCATCACTGGTGAGCAGCAGCCCACCAGTGGCACTGTTGCGCGCCAGTCCGATATCACCATCGGTTACCTGCCGCAGCAGATGGTGCTAAAGGACGAATTGACGGTCAAGCAGGAGGCTGAACGCGCCTTTGAGCATGTGCAGCAACTGGATGCCGCCATCGACCACATGAACAGTGAGCTGGCCGAGCGCACCGACTATGACAGCGAGGATTATCAGGAACTCATCGAGCGCGTGGCCGAGAAGACCGAGTTGCGTGCCCTGATGCAGAGCGAGAACATCGAGGCCGAAATCGAGAAGACCTTGATGGGCTTGGGTTTTGAGCGCAGCGACTTTGACCGCCCCACGAGTGAGTTCAGCGGTGGCTGGCGCATGCGCATCGAGTTGGCAAAATTGTTGTTGCGCCGCCCCGACGTGCTCTTGCTCGACGAGCCGACCAACCACCTGGATATCGAGTCCATCCAGTGGCTGGAGACCTTCCTGAAGAACCGCAACGCGGCCCTACTGCTCGTGTCCCACGACCGCGCCTTCATCGACAACGTCACCAACCGCACCATCGAGATTTCGCTGGGCAAAATCTATGACTACAAGGTGAGCTACAGCCAGTTTGTGGAACTGCGCAAGGAACGAGTCGAGCAGCAGATGCGGGCCTATGAGAACCAGCAGAAACTCATCCACGATACCGAAGATTTCATCGAGCGCTTCCGCTACAAGGCCACCAAGGCGGTGCAGGTGCAGAGCCGCATCAAGATGCTCGACAAGCTGGAGCGCATCGAGGTCGATGAGGTGGACCGCTCACGCATGAGGCTCAAGTTCCCGCCTGCGCCCCGCAGTGGCGACTATCCCGTCATTGCCGAGGACCTGCGCAAGGACTACGGCTCCCTCAACGTGTTCCATGACGTGACCTTCACCATCAAGCGCGGCGAGAAGGTCGCCTTTGTGGGCAAGAACGGTGCGGGCAAATCAACCCTCGTGAAGTGCATCATGGGCGAGATTCCCTTTGACGGCAAGCTGCAAATCGGCCATAACGTCAAAATTGGCTACTTCGCTCAAAATCAGGCACAACTGCTCGATGAAAGCCTGACGGTGCACGACACCATCGACTATGTTGCTGTGGGCGACATCCGCACCCGCATCAACGATATCCTGGGCGCCTTCATGTTCGGTGGCAAGAATGCCGACAAGAAGGTCAAGGTGCTGAGTGGTGGTGAGAAGAGCCGTCTGGCGATGATACGTCTGCTTTTGCAGCCCGTCAATCTGCTCATCCTCGATGAGCCCACCAACCACTTGGATATGCCTAGCAAGGACGTCCTCAAGGAGGCCCTGCAGGCCTTCGAGGGCACGGTTATTGTCGTTTCACACGACCGTGACTTCCTGAACGGCATCGTCAACAAGGTGTATGAGTTCGGTGAGCATCGTGTGCGTGAGCACCTGGGCGGCATCTACGACTTCCTGCAGAAGAAGCGTCTTGACTCCCTGCAGCAACTGGAAATCAAGACTGTCCCCACCGCTCCAACCGCGGCAGAAGAAATCCCCGAAGAGAATTTTAACCAGGGAAAGATGGATTACCAGCGCCAGAAGGAGCGTGAGCGCCGCATCCGTCAGGCCGAGAAAAAGGTAAAGACATTCGAGGCTAAAATTGCCGAGTTGGAGCAGCAACTTGCCGAAATCGAGGAAAAGCTCTCCACTGCCTCCACCGAGGACCTGGACATCTACTACACCCACTCCAAAATCTCCCGCGAGCTCGAGGAAGTGATGGCCAACTGGGAAGCCGCCAGCGAAGAACTGGAAAAAGCCAACCATCAATAGCCCCGAATAATATCTATAGCATCTAAAGTTTCTATAGCATCTATTAAAATCTGTTCTCATGTTGAAGTCAATAGCAATCAATAGCGAGAATGCCTGCGACGAGGCCTTGAGGCACCTCTATGAGACAGCCTTCCCTGCCGAGGAGCAGATACCCTACGAGGACCTTATCGTTCTGCTCGATGCCATGGACATCGACTATACTGCCTATTACGACGGCGAGATGCTGGTGGGCTTGACGATGGTGCTGCGACTGCCGCGCTACAACTGGTGGTGGTATTTTGCCGTGAGTGAAGAGTTGCGCGGTAAGGGCTACGGCCAGAGCATTTTGACTTCAGTACTTGATAAATACCGCGATGAGCGCCCCTTCATTTTGGACATCGAGTCGCCTTATCAGCCTGATGCGCCCAACCCTGAACAGCGGCGACGCCGCTATGCCTTCTACCTGCGCAACGGCATGAAGGAAACCCCGACGAGCCGCACCTGGGACGGTCTCACATTCACCATCTTGACCAATAGCGACGAACCCTTCACCCAGCAGGATTATGACGACATCGTCGCGGCCCTGCGTGCCGTATGGACCAACATGCCTGGCGAACAATAAGACATTTTTAACCTTTCCCGTTTGCTCGTTTTGGGACAATCCAGTAATTTTGCGTCCATGAAGCGGTCAGTTCTCATATTCATGGCACTTGTCGCCCTCCTTGGGGCGGCTCAGGAATACCAGGCTATCAAGCTGCAGTTTGACCAGTCCAAAATCAGTCCGCAGTTCACCATGCCTGAGATGCCTGCCGTTGTCATGCCCGCTACCAACCTCAAACCCACCTTCAACGCCAATCTGCCTACGGCTGCCGACCTCCATCTTGACTATCAGAACAAGTTCGCCGACTCGTTGGCTGTCTACCAGCAGCAATGGCGCACGACTCGCCCCTCATTGCCCCGTTTCCGTTACGACACCAGCCCCTACAGTCGCGACTTCTCGTCAAGTGGCGTGATTACCAGTGTGGGCGGGGGCTACTTGACTGGTGCAGGCTCGCATACGACCTATCCCGGCATGGGTAATGTGGCGAGCGCCAGTGTGGCTTTCACCATGCCCATGGGCGACCGTTTCCAGGTCACGACAGGCGTGACGGGCAGCAAGTACCACTTTGACAATGCGGCGTGGAACGATTACGGTGTCTTTGCCAACGCCTCGTTCCGCCTAAACAATCGGCTGTCGCTCAATGCCTTTGGTCAGCACTATGTCAACCAGCGGTTTCACTCGGTGGCATCGATGCCGTTCCTGGGTGGCTCATCCTATGGCGGCACATTGGCCTGGCGGGCTACCGACAAGTTCTCGCTTGACGTGGGCGCCCGCCGCATCTATGACCCCTACACGGGCACATGGCGCACCCTGCCCGTCGTGCAGCCCACGATCAACCTCTTCGGCGCCCCCATTTCCTTTGACGCCGGCCCACTGATTTACCAAGTGCTGGATTACATGTTTGGCAAAGGCAAGAAAGACCGCGACTGGGGTGACCCGCGTTACCGCCCCGTCGGCCTCCCCGATGCCATTCGAAATCAGCCTGGTTTCAACCCCAACAGCCCCGTCAACATCCCCGACCCCCTCCGCCATTAAACTGTGCTCTAACAAACTTGTTAAGGTTTTTAGGGATTTTTAGAGCTATCTATTTGGATGAGTGCGAAATTGTAAGTAATTTTGCAGATTAAATGATTTTGGCGGCACCTCAGCCATTGAAATATACTTTATGGCATTCGGTTTGCGCAAAATTTGAACCTGTATGTTATGGTTTTCCATCAAGCAGAATGGTAAAGAAAAGCACGATTGAGGATATTATCAAGGAGGACTTGGCCGACATTTGGTCAGTCCTGAACAGCGAGGAGAAGCATCTCATCGCTAAGAATTTCGTTATCCACAACTACCGTAAGGGACAAATCATCTATGCCGAAAAAGACGAGCCGGAATTCCTGTGGTGTCTGATTAAGGGCAAGGTGAAACGCTTCAAGAACGGCGTGGGAGGCAAGCAGCAGATTCTGCGCCTGTACCGTCCCATCCAGTACTTCGGCTACCGCGCTTGGTTTGCTCACGAGCCCTATGTGGCCAGCACGATGGCCATTGAGCCGTCGCAGGTGGGCTGCCTGCCCATGACGGTGGTCAAGGAACTCATCGACGGCAACATGAACCTGGCATGGTTTTTCATCCACGAACTCTCCAAGCACCTGGGCGGTAGCGACTCCAAGGTGGTGACGCTGACGCAGAAACACATCCGCGGCCGCCTGGCCGAGGCGCTGTGTATGCTGGTGGACAACTACGGCTACGAGGACGACGGCAGGACGCTCAAGATTTACATGGCCCGTGAGGACCTGGCCAACCTGTCGAACATGACCACTGCCAATGCCATCCGCACCCTCTCCTCCTTTGCCCAGGAACGTATCATCACCGTTGACGGTCGTCGCATCCGCATCGTTGACGAGCCCACATTGCGCAACATCAGCCGCTTCGGATAACGCCTGCACGACGCTATGATAATCGCTCAACAGAAACGCAAGGAAAATATTGCCGAGTACCTCCTGTACCTGTGGCAGGTCGAAGACTTGCTGCGTGCCTGCCATCTCGACATTGACACGGTGGATAAGGCGGTCATTTCACGTTATGACGTTGACGAGGAGAAACGCCACGAAATCCGCGAGTGGTACGAGTCGCTCATCAAGATGATGGAGCTGGAAAACGTGCGGGACAAGGGGCACATCCGCGTGTGCCACAACGTACTCATCCGCCTGAACGACCTCCACCAGCAACTGCTGGCTGACCAAGGCCGTTTCCCCGACTACCATGCCGACTACTACCGCACACTGCCGCACATCGTGCAGCTGCGCGCCACGTTGCCCGAGGAGGAACGTCCCAGTGAACTGGAGACCTGTTTCAACGCGCTCTATGGCGTGATGCTGCTCCACATGCAGGGCAAGGAGATTTCACAGGACACCGCCGCGGCGATTTCCCAGATTTCGCACTTCATCGGCATGCTTGCCGCCTACTACAAGCGCGACGAGGAGAAACCGCTCTTTGGCGACGATTTAAACGACAATTGACAAATGGCTATCACCAACATACTCATCACCGGCGCTAATGGCCAATTGGGCCATGAGATGCGCAACGTGCTGGCCGACGACCAACGCTTCAACGCCTTTTACACCGATGTGGCAGGCGACAACGTCGTGATGCTCGACATTACCGACGAGGCCGTTGTCGAGAAGTTTGTTGACCACAACGGCATCAACGTCATCGTCAACTGTGCGGCCTATACCGCCGTCGATGCTGCCGAGGACAACGAACCGCTGGCCTCTCGCCTCAACGCTGCCGCTGTGGAGACACTGGCCCGCGTTGCCAAGCGTCACGGGTCGCGCATGGTCCATATCTCGACCGACTATGTGTTTGACGGATGCGGCTGCATCCCTTACACCGAGGAGATGCCCACCAGCCCGCAGTCGGCCTATGGCCGCACCAAGCTTGACGGTGAGCACCTGTTGCTCGATGTGCTGGGCGATGATGCCGTCATCCTGCGCACGGCATGGCTCTATTCGCCCTACGGCAAGAACTTCGTCAAGACGATGCTCGTTTTGGGCAAGGAAAGGCCCTCGCTTAAGGTCGTGTTTGACCAGGTGGGTTCTCCCACTTGTGCCCGCGACCTGGCCCGAGCTATTGTTACTGTGATGAGTGCCGACGAGTGGCATCCCGGCATCTACCACTTCAGCAACGAGGGCGTCATCTCGTGGTATGACTTTACCTTGGCGATTCATCGCCTGGCAGGCATCAACACCTGCGACGTGCAGCCTTGCCACAGCGACGAATTTCCCGCCAAGGCTCACCGTCCCGCCTATAGCGTGCTGGACAAGACCAAGTTCAAAACCACCTTTGGCGTGACCGTCCCCTACTGGCTCGACAGCCTGGAAAACACCATCAATCAACTGAAAACTGACAACTGAAAACTGACAACTGAATATGTCTCTGACAACTGAAATCACCCGCCGCCGCACCTTTGCCATCATCTCTCACCCCGATGCAGGTAAAACAACGCTAACCGAGAAGCTGCTGCTCTTTGGTGGCGCTATCCATGTGGCAGGTGCTGTGAAATCCAACAAGATAAAGAAGACCGCCACCAGCGACTGGATGGAAATCGAGAAACAACGTGGTATCTCGGTCGCCACCTCGGTCATGGGATTCAACTACGGCGATTACAAAATCAACATCCTTGACACTCCTGGCCACCAGGACTTTGCCGAGGACACCTACCGCACCCTCACTGCCGTTGACAGTGTTATCATCGTGGTCGACGTCGCCAAGGGTGTCGAGACCCAGACGCGCAAGCTGATGGAGGTGTGCCGCATGCGCAACACCCCCGTCATCATCTTTGTCAACAAGCTCGACCGCGAGGGCCGCGACCCGTTTGACATCCTCGACGAACTGGAGCAGGAACTGCAGATTGACGTGCGCCCCCTGAGCTGGCCCATCAACATCGGAGCCCACTTCAAGGGCGTGTACAACATCTACGAGCACAACATCAGCCTGTTCAAGCCCGACAAGCAGCATGTCACCGACCGCGTGGACATCAACGACATCAACGACCCCGCCATCGACGCTGCCGTGGGCAAGGCCGATGCCGAGAAGCTGCGTGCCGACATCGAGCTCATCGATGGCGTCTATCCCGACTTCAACACGCTCGACTACCTGGATGCCAAGGTGGCTCCCGTTTTCTTTGGCTCGGCGCTGAACACCTTCGGCGTCAAGGAGTTGCTTGACTGCTTTGTGCGCATCGCCCCGTCGCCCCGTCCCGTAACCGCCATCGAGCGCACGGTGGAGCCCGGTGAGGACAAGTTCACGGGCTTTGTGTTCAAGATTCACGCCAATATGGACCCCAACCACCGCAGCTGCATCGCCTTTGTCAAGGTGTGCTCGGGCGTTTTCCAGCGCAACGGCAACTACCTGCATGTGCGCAGCGGCAAGAGTTACCGCTTCAGCGCCCCCACGGCCTTTATGGCGCAGAAGAAGGAAATCATCGATGAGGTTTATCCCGGTGACATCGTCGGCCTGCCCGACAACGGCATTTTCAAGATTGGCGACACCCTGACCGAGGGCGAATCGCTCCACTTCCGCGGCTTGCCCAGCTTCTCGCCCGAGATGTTCAAGTACATCGAGAACACCGACCCGATGAAGACCAAGCAGCTCAACAAGGGCATCGAACAGTTGATGGACGAGGGTGTGGCGCAGATGTTCGTCAACCAGTTCAACAACCGCAAGATTATTGGCACCGTCGGCCAGCTGCAGTTCGAGGTCATCCAGTACCGCCTGCTGCACGAGTATGGCGCGCAGTGCCGCTGGGAGCCCATCCACCTGTACAAGGCCTGTTGGATTGAGAGCGACGACGAGGATGCCCTGGATGCCTTCAAGAAGCGCAAACACCAGTTCATGGCGCTTGACCGCGAGGGCCGTGACGTCTTCCTCGCCGACAGCAACTACGTCCTGCAGATGGCGCAACAGGACTTCCCCAAGATTACCTTCCACTTCACCAGTGAATTCTAATACATATTAACGAAAATCAAACTTGAAACTAAAAACTAGGGACTAGAAACTAAAAACGATAGCAATGGAAAGACTGAGTATATTATACAAGCAATTTGTGGGCAGCGAGCCCACCGAGATTGTGCTGATGGACAAGGCGGGCTCCAATCGCCAGTATTACCGCATGCACGGTGAGCGCTCGATTGTGGGCGTCATCGGCGAGTCGCGCGAGGAGAACGACGCGTTCATCTATATGGCACGCCACTTCCGCGAGAAGGGACTGTCGGTTCCCGAGGTCTATGGCGTGAGCGACGACCACATGGCCTATATCCAGGAGGACCTGGGCAAGAAGCCCGAGAACATCCTGTGGAACAAGATTCGCCGCAGTGCGATGACCCATGCCTTTGCCAGCGATGAAAAGGAACTGCTGCGTCGCGCCATGCGTGACCTGGTGGACATCCAGTTCCGAGGCGCCGAGGAATTTGACTACAGTCACTGTTACCCCGCCAAGTGCTTTGACGAGCGTTCCATCAAGTGGGACCTGAACTACTTCAAGTACTGCTTCCTCAAGGCCACCGGCATCAACTTCAACGAGGACAAGCTGGAGAACGACTTCGAGAAACTCACGCGTGACCTGCTCACGGTGCCCAGCGAGACCTTCATGTACCGTGACTTCCAGTCCCGCAACGTGATGCTCGTGGGCGATGCCGACCATCCCGCCGACTGCAAGCTGGCGTTCATCGACTTCCAGGGCGGCCGTCGTGGCCCGTACTACTATGACGTGGCATCCTTTGTGTGGCAGTCCCGCGCCAAGTATCCCGACGAGTTGAAGAAGGACCTCGTCGAGGCCTATCTGAAGAAACTCAAGGAATACTTGCCTGACCTCGATGAGCAGGAATTCTACCACAACCTGCGCCTGTTTGTGCTCTTCCGCACGCTGCAGGTGTTGGGCGCCTATGGTTTCCGCGGCTACTTCGAGAAAAAGCCCGACTTCATGAAGAACAGCATCGTTCCCGCCGTGGCCAACCTGCGCAAACTGGTGGTTGACAAGCCGTTCACCCAATATCCCTACTTGAGCCTCGTCATCGACGAGCTGGTCAACCTCAAGGACTTCGTCAGCGAGGATAAGGGCCTCACTGTCAGGGTGATGAGCTTTGCCTACAAAAAGGGCATCCCCCACGATTCATCGGGCAACGGAGGCGGCTTTGTGTTCGACTGCCGCGCACTGAACAACCCCGGCAAGTATGACAAGTACAAGGCATTCACAGGCCTGGACCAGAACGTCATCGACTTCCTGAAGAAGGAGAGTACCATCGACCAATGGCTGGAGCACGTCTATGCCCTGGTCGATGAGTCGGTGGAGCGTTACAAGAAGCGCAGTTTCACCGACCTGATGGTGTGCTTTGGCTGCACGGGCGGCCAGCACCGCTCGGTCTATGCCGCCGAGCACCTTGCCGAGCATATCCACGAGAAATTCAACGTGCGCGTCGAGCTCTCGCACCGTGAGCAGCCCGACCACGAACGCACCCTTAATCCTGTTGACAAACCATGAAAGCACTGATTTTTGCCGCTGGGCTGGGCACACGCCTGCGTCCGCTCACCGACGACCGTCCCAAGGCGATGGTCGAGATTGCCGGAAAACCCATGCTGCAACACGTTATCGAGCGTGTGGCGGCAGCCGGTTTTGACGACATCACCATCAACATCCACCATTACGGGCAGATGATTATCGACTTCCTGGAGCAGCACGACAACTTTGGCGTGAACCTGCACATCAGCGACGAGCGCGGTCTGCTGCTCGACACGGGCGGCGGCATCCTCAAGGCACGCCAGTGGCTGGATGGCGACGAGCCCTTCCTGGTCCACAACACCGACATCATCAGCACGCTGGACCTGAAGGCGTTCTACGACTACCACGTCGAGCACGATGCGCTGGCTACGCTTCTGGTCAAGGAGCGCAAAACGCAGCGTTATTTTCTGCTCGACGAGAACGACCGCCTGTGCGGCTGGACCAACAAGGCGACGGGCGAGTTCCGTCCCGACCCCGAGAAGCTGCGTGACCGCCAGTTGCGCGAGATGGCCTTCGGCGGCATGCACGTCATCTCGCCGCGCATCTTCCCTCACCTGGAGCGTTACCGCCGCCAGGAGGGCGAGAAATTCTCCATCGTGCCGTTCTATATCAACGAGTGCAAGCACTACCTCATCCAAGGCTATCACCCCGATACCGACTACCAGTGGCTCGACATCGGCAAGCCCGACACCCTCGCCCAAGCCAAAAAAATGCTGGGTGAAGATTAAACCATCGGCCTCCATCATCTATCTAAATTAAGGCTCTAGGCGTTAGGCTCTGGGAGTGAGAAGTGAGAAGTTGGCGGATGCCAACTAGAAACTGAAAACTGACAACTGAAAATTGAAAACTGACAACTGAAATATGAAAAAGACCATCATCATCGCAGCCATCATGCTGCTCGTGGCAGGCACCGCATCGATGGATGCCCGCACCAAGAAATCGGCCAAGACCAAAAAGGCCAATACCACTAAGGTCATCTACACCGGCGACATCGCTAGCAAGGTGATTGGCTACAACGGCACCACGCCGCTCAATATCACCGTCAAGAACGGTGTAATCGAGAACATCGAGGTGCTCCCTAACCAGGAGTCGCCCGCTTACCTCAAGCGTGCTCAGGACAAGGTGTTGCCCCAGTACATCGGCAAGACCGTCGCCGAGGCCAAGAAGCTGAACGCCGACATCGCCACCGGAGCGACTTACACCAGCGAGGCCCTCATCAAGAACATCCAGATGGGTCTCGACAATTCCAAATCAGCAGCCTTGTCTAAGAAATCGGCAGCTGCCAACAAAAAGGCTGTCAAAGGCAAAAAGAACACAGCAAAGACCAAGCAGAAAACTGCCAAGAAAGCCGCCAAGAAACGCCGCTGATCACCGATTTAGATGAAGCTAAAGCTCCTGACATGCTTGCTGGCGCTACTGGCTGCGCACAGTTTATTAGGGCAACAGGCCGGCGATTGGGACAAGCGGCAGGTCATAGACTGGGTTGAGCCGTGGTACCTGTTCAAGGCGGCTCCGTTCGAGTCTTGCCATGCCTCGACGATTGCCGAAACCGCTGACGGCGACCTGGTGGTGGCTTGCTATGGCGGCAGCTATGAGGGCTGTGAGGATGTGTGCATCTGGGTAACCCGATTGCCCAAAGGCGCCTTTGAATGGACCGAACCCGCCATCGCTGCCGACGGGGTGCTCAGCGACACCTTGCGCAAGGCCTGTTACAATCCCGTGCTGCAGCAGATGCCCAACGGCGAGTTATGGCTGTTTTTCAAGATCGGTTCCTGTGTCGCCGACTGGACGGGATGGCTCACCAAGTCACGTGACGGCGGCAAGACGTGGAGCCAGCGCGAACCGCTTCCCGAGGGCTTCCTCGGCCCTAGCAAGAACAAGCCGCTGCTGCTAGGCGACAGGCTCATTTGCCCCTCAAGCACCGAGAAAGACTGGTGGCGCATCCACTTCGAAATTCTGGACCTGAACACCAATCAGTGGCACAAGACGGCTCCCGTTAAGGCCGCCAAAGCCCTTACCACTATGGATAAGGGAAAGCGCAACGCAAAGCGCAAGGAAATCATGTGCATCCAGCCGACACTGTTGCAGATGGCCGACGGCTCGCTCAAGGCCCTGTGCCGTACCAAGAATGGCCGCATTGCCACGACCACCAGCCGTGATGGCGGCGAGACCTGGAGCGAGGTCACGCTCACCGACCTGCCCAACAACAACAGCGGCATCGATGCCGTGACCCTGCGGGACGGACGCCACGTCCTGGTCTATAACAACCAGACCGTTAAGGCTGGCAAGGAGATGGGTCCGCGCACACGGCTTGCCATGGCCATCAGCGATGACG
This sequence comes from uncultured Bacteroidales bacterium, assembly GCA_902782465.1. Taxonomy (GTDB): domain Bacteria; phylum Bacteroidota; class Bacteroidia; order Bacteroidales; family Muribaculaceae; genus Sodaliphilus. Next base: position 30,466 of record CACZNH010000017.1, on the reverse strand, counting down.
GTGAGCACTGGAAGGTCTTCTCTGAAGGAAAGCTCGACCCTGAGGGAGAGATATCCTATCCTGCCATCATCCAGGGCTCCAACGGCCACCTCTATGTCACGGTTACCAATCAGCGCAAAACCATCGACTGCGATGATATCACCCTCAAGTAAAATAACGGCTAACGCCGTGGATAAAGGATAATGATTAATGAAGTATCCGCAATCCTTATTTATCCATTAAACATTATGCACGGCGCAAGCCGTTTTATCACCGATGAAGAGTTATCTTGAAATAAAAGTCCCCATCAGCTATGGCGATTCCTGGTTCAAGGAACTGCGCGACCTGCTGGACGGCGTGAACATCCGCTGGCAACGTGGGTTTTATCACATCACGATGGCGTTTTTGGACTATGCCCCCGACAACGTGAACCTGGTGCCCGGTCTCAACATGCTCCTTGACGGCGAGTCGGCGCCGACCATCACCTTTGACAAGCTGGACGCCTTTGCCTCGGGCTATAACAGGCAGGTCATCCACCTCACAACGACCCGTGCCCCACAGGATTTCCTGGAACTGGTCGAGGATGTCAGGGAGTTCTTCCTGGCCAAGGGCTGTAAGATTGAATCCGATTTCAAACTGCACGTCACCCTAGGCCGAGTGCAAGACCCGCGAATGAACGTCCGCAAGCTGCAGGACATCATCTCGCGGGTGGATCTGCCCACGATGACGCTGACGCTCACCGGTGTCGAGTACCGCATCTTCCGCGGCAAGACGCTCGGCCTGTGGCGGCTGCCCGAGTGACGGCACCAGTTTTTTTCGGCCGAGCCATGCAAGATTTCGTGTAATGGTTGTTTAAAGGACAGAAACACCAATCACAACAACCCATCAAAAAACAGACATGACTATGAAGTATTTTTTCTGTAAACCTATCCTGATGGCCTGCATGCTGCTGGGCATGCTCACCGCGTGCAGCGACAATGGGGAAGTAGTGGTCGACATGCTCCCCAAGTTAAAGCGTATCACCCTCACTGACGAACAGTGCAAGATGCGCGATAACAACAACGAGTTTGCCTGCCGGCTGTTCCGCACCATCAACGAGCAGAAGGGCAGCGACAACAGCGTAATCGTCTCGCCCATCAGCGTGACCTACATCCTGGGCATGCTCAACACGGGCGCCGACGGCCAGACGCGCCAGCAAATCACCGACGTCCTGGGGCTGGGCGGCACCGTCCAGGAAATCAACGAGTACTGCAAGAAGATGACCAACGAGGCGCCGCGGGTTGACCCCAGCGTGACCGTCCAGATTGCCAACAGCATCAACGTGAACTTGGCTCTGGGATACACCATCGTGCCGCAGTTCAAGACCGACATGCAGAACTACTACAATGCCCAGGTCGAGGCGCTGGACTTCAACAAGAGCAGCAGCCTGGACAAAATCAACAACTGGTGCAGCAAGAAAACCGACGGCATGATTCCCACCATCCTTGACGAGCTCAATCCCATGGCCGCGATGTATCTGTTGAACGCCATCTACTTCAAGGCCACGTGGACCGAGAAATTTGACCCCAATGACACCCGCGACATGGACTTCACCATGCCCGACGGCTCGACCCGCCAGCACAAGATGATGCACCGCAAGGCGTTGGCAGACTACGACAAGAATGACCTGTGCGAGATGCTCTACCTGCCCTACGGCAGCGATGGCTACGGCATGTATGTCCTGCTGCCTGTCGAGGGCAAGACCGTGGACGACGTCATCCAGAGCCTCTCGGCCGACGGCGTCCAGCAGCAACTGCTCGATATGGAGCCCCATGAGGTGGATATCCTGATGCCACGCTTCACCACCAGCAGCGAGACCATGCTCGACAAGGTGCTCCCGGCGATGGGTATGACTCGGGCCTTCAATGCCGATTATGCCGAATTCCCCTATATGGCCCAGCGCCAACACTCTGCCGCCGACCCCAATACGGCGCAGAACTGCAACCTCTATGTGTCGATGATGAAGCAGATGGCCAAAATCGAGGTCGACGAGCAGGGCACCAAGGCATCGGCTGTGACCATCGCCGAGATGGGTGAAGTTACCGCTCCTCCTCCTTCTCAATACCAGCAGGTGGACTTCCACGCCACGCGTCCCTTTGTCTATTACATCGTCGAGGTCAGCACCCGCTCCATCTTCTTCATGGGAACCTATTGCGGAAACTAACAGTGAACAGATAATAGATATTAGATATCAGATATTAGATATCAGTTAAATAGAAAAGTAGCCGAAGGCTTCCCCTTCAGGCTACTTATCTATTATCTAATATCTATTCTCTAATCCCTAACCTCTAACCACTAACCTCTAATCTCTAATCTCTAATCTCTAATCTCTAATCCCTAATCCCTCACTCCGGGTTTGTCGTGATTTCGTAGATGACTTTGGCGTTCTCGGCAATCATCTCGGTGGGCGTGCCAGAGGTGATGTCATAGATCTCGGTCGATGCCGCGTCGTTGGTATACTGGTCGATGGGCACACCGTCCTCGCCATAGACTGACACCTGCACGATGTTGAACTTCTTCCAGTCGTCGGTGAACTTGTAGAGTGTCAGCTTGTAGGCCACGGGCTTGCTGTAACCGCGGTCACGGGAATACTCGGCACGCGCTTCGGGCACGTCAAACGAGTTGCGTACCCACACCAGGAAGGTTTTGCCTTTGTCAGATGTTTGAATGTCGGGGTTTACAGCGATGGTCTCGCCACCCACCGAAATGATGTCAAACCAGTCTGCCGCCAGGGTCGTCGGGGCGGCAACCAGGAGCGCAACAAGCGCCACCAGAGTCCTAAAGAATCTTTTCATTGTCTTGTTCAGTTGTTCAGTTGTTGTTTTGCCCGGCAAAGGTAGTAATTTTTATCTCACGCCAAGCCGCCAAGGCGCTAAGTTTTTAATTAAAAGATTTGTGGGCCTCTTGCGGGCAATATTTTTTATTGACGGTGTGAGGGTATTGGCGTGAGGGTGGGGTGGAGGAATCAACTGTGCCAAATTGCGCTGATTTTGGTAAATCTTTCCTATTTTGACGCACCATTACTCAAAAAACATACAAAAAATTTGCATATTTGGGTCAATCCCCCTATCTTTGCAGCAATATGATACTTTTTTCCTAGCAAGGCTGCTTCGTCGTGAGACGAGGCGCTTTTTTTATATGCAGATGTGGTCAAGCATGAGCGACAAGGCTTTGGTACAGATACCCTGATTCCAGTACGGTTTGGCAATCCAATCCCCTGTAATGGGCTCTCCATCACGGACGCAATACTATTCTCTCATTTTCCATCATTGTCACAATTCATTGATGTATGTACATTCTCGACAGGTAGGGTTCACCATTGCCTTGAGCCATGCAGAGGAATTCCCAACCGTATCGCTCATAAAAGCCGGTATGGTTTGTCAACAGGTAAACCGGAGAAATTCCTTTGCTCCTCAAATCCTCGACAGCCATATCAAGCAGCCTTCCCGCAATCCCTTGACAACGGTAATCCTCATCGGTATAGACCGCGCACACATTGGGAGTCAAGTCCTTCCTGTCGTGGAAGTCATTTTCAATCACCCCTAAACCACCGACGATTCGGTCCTCGTCAAGGCATAAATACCACCCATATTCAGTATCGTTGTTGAGGTAAGCCACCATACATTCAAGATAGGCCTCACGGGGCACGTGCCACTTGAAGTGGAACCAAGTTGCTGCTTCTATCATAAGTTCGGGCTTCTCTCGCAATGTTATATACTTGTAGTCACACATCTGTCGTTTACTGTTTGGGTTTTCTATTGTCTGCCCCAAATGCTGAGGGGCAGACAACAACTGATCATTATTCTATCGGGATCTGGATAATTGAGAGCCATTTTTCGGGGTCTTCCTGATTCCATGCACCATCAACGTAGCATGTGCGAGGATGACCGGCGATTTTGTAGCCCTGCTCCTCCAAATAACAGAAGGCTTCGGTGTAGGACTCATAGAAACGCTCATAGGGACCGATATGCTTCATGCAGAGCGCCTTGGGTATGGCTGGCAGGCGTTTAAACTGGATGATGTCGCTGCTGATGCCCACTTCCTCGACCTGTTCGCAATACTCGATGTCAATGTCTGTCGGTTTGAATTCCTTATTGTGCTCGATGGTGAAACAGTAACCCGGAGGCGGGCACTTGCAGCCCAGGCGTTGCATCTCGGGAGCTATCTTATTGACACACAAAGGTCCCAAGGCAGCGTAATCAGGGATTTCTTCACGATGACTTGCCACAATGATTTCTGGCAATGACTGAATGCTGAATTTTTCCATTGTCTTCATTTCTTTGCGAGAGTTCCTCCTGTCGAGCAGTCGTTCACGACGGGCTATCAGTTGCTGCAACTGCGCTTCCGTGTCCTTGATCTTCGTGTCCAGTTGGCAGATGCTGGGAGTATGTGAATCATCTTGGTACAGTTCCTTAATCTCGTCCAGCGTGAATCCGAGCCGTTGCAGATCGCGGATGGCTTGCAGTTTCTGCATCTGGTCGATGCTGTAGTAACGATATCCCGTCCACTCGTCCACCTCGTCAGGCAGGAGTAATCCCTTCTGCTCATAGTGACGCAAAGTCTTTACAGTAACCTGCATCAGCCTTGAGAACTCTCCAATTTTTAATTTTGTTTTCTTACTCATTATCGTACGATATTTTGCTAAGCGACCACAAAATTATGGTATGCCCTAAGGGACGAGTCAAGTATCAACAATGGATTTAACACAAGTTTAACAGTTGTCTAATTCTTCATTCGCTGCTGCGCTTCCTTGCCTGCTCCTGTGCCTTTATACTTGCTGCGGGTGGCATTCAGGCGGTAGATGACGGTGAACTGCAACTTGTGGGTCGAGTAACGGTTGTTCTGCTGAATCTTGTAGTAGCCCATGTCGCCATACTCGTTCATGTGGTTGCGCTGCAAGACGTCAAGCACAGCTGCACGCAGAGTGAGTGCCTTGTCCTTCAAGAAAGTCTTCTGCACCACAAGATTCAGACGCATATTGTCGTAGTCATCGTAGAAGTTCAATTGATGACCATGCGAACGGAACATAAAGTTGATGTCAAAACGCCAATCGTGCTTCAAGCTGAACGTGTTGAAGGCATTCATCGTATAGACCGGTTTGTCGAAGTATGCCCTGCGCATACCTCCTGTCGCATGAGGATCTTCCAGGTCGAGATAGAGATCCTGCTTCTCCACACCTGCTGTGGCGTTCAGCGACCAGATTCCTGCACGAGGAGTTACTGAGATATAGGCTCCAACGGTGTTTACAGGACGGTCGAGATTGATGTGCTTGATGAGCGCGGCATCATCGTCACTGACAAACGACCACTGGGTGATAACATGTTTACAGCGGCCGTAAGAGGCCGACAGCATGAGCCAACGCCATGACACATTGAGCGTGAGGTCATGCAGACGCTCGTTGAGCAACTGCGAATTGCCTGCCTGCATCGAATAACGGCTGATGTAAGTAACGGCATCGTTCATCGCAAAGAAACTGGGGCGGTTGGTCTTGAGGCTATAGGACAGTGCCGTCTGCACGTTGCCTAGACGTACGGAATAGGATGCCGTGGGGAAAAACTCATCCATGCTGCGATGCAGATAGTCACTGTTTTTGTCATCGGCATAGTCATACAGCGTGTGCTCATAACGCAGGCCCACACTTGCCTTACCCCATTGCTTGAAATCGGCACCATACTCAACAAAAGTGGCTATATTGTCCTCAGTTATGTCGGCATCGGTGTCGGCAATCGAGGGCTTGTCGATCCAATAGGTATTGTGGCGCCGTGCAAAGGTCATCTCGGTGCCAGCCTCCAACACACCTTTCCACACAGGATATGAAAACACCAGTTTGGTGGCATACAGGCGGCTTTCTGTACCCGAACCACTGAGGACGAAATCATCATTCACCAGACTATTCTCCACATTCTCACGGTTGGTATTGATTTCAGTGGACAGGAAATCAAAGTTGAAGTCGATTCCCAATTTTCCGGCCGAGCCGTTGTAATAGGCGTTAGTGAGAATACCAAGAGGCTTTGTCTCCTTGCTCGTCTGCTCGGAGTAGAGATGGTCAATCCTCACATCAGTCTCAAGTACATCCTCGTCATAGATGACCTTATTCGTGCCACCCAGGTAATGTGTCAGATCGGCGCGTACACCCACCGAGTGGTTGTCGCTGATTTGCCAGTTGACGCCCGCAGTATAGGTCAGTTGATTGTTTCTCCACGTCATCGTGTAAGGTCCTACTTGATAGAACAGCTTTGTCGTGCTGGTCGTCTCTTCCAGCCAGCTGTATTGGCGATAGTCTTGATGATAATACCACACACTGCCAAAGATATCCACATCCTTCATACGGTAGTTCAAGCCCAACTTCGCATTGGGTTTGTTGAAATCGTATCGCAGGTCCTGCTCATCAGTTACCGTCAGGTCAAGACTAAGGCCCTCGCCCTGCTGACGTTTGGTGCGGATGCGCACCACAGCCCTTACAGTGGCATCATATTGCGCTCCTGGGTTGTTGATGACCTCCACATCGCGGATATCCTCGCTGCGCAGACGTTTCAATTCACTTTCATCGCGCACCAGGCGTCCGTTAAGATAGATGAGCGGAATGCCCTTGCCCAGCACCTCGGGGCTGTCTTCAGACCCCGTCATTCCAGGCACTTTGACAAGCAATTCGCCCAGCGTGCCTGACGACGCAAGTGGAGTCCCCTCAACGCGTGTAATCATCGCATTGCCCTTCAGCCGGGTATTGGGAAGACCGCCTTTGACGACCAGTTCCCTCAACTCGACCATCATGTCAGCAGCCGGGATTGTGTCCTGCTCCTGTGCCCAAGCCGGCAAGCATGCCACACATAACAAAATGCCTATGAACAAACAACGTTTCATTATCTCCAACGTTTCAGCATGGGAAAGAAGCCTCGCATCTTCTGGACGTATTCTTCCCTAGTCATAGGCTTAGGCATCTGCTTATTGACCTCGTCAATAAACTGTGCGCAGTGCTCAATCATCTCGTCCATCGTGCAGTCTTGCAGGAATTTGCCGTCCTTGAAGCAATAGATGCAATAGTCCTCATTCTTACTGCCGTCGGCATTGGTGCCGAGCAGATCCTCGGTAAGCGGCATTCCGCAGCTCTGACAAAATTTCTGTTCCATATTCTATGATATTCTATTTCTTGCCACAAAGTTACAGACAGTTGATAACTTCTCCAAACAACTGGAGCAATTGCTATATGGTTTTTATAACCTTTTGCAATTCTTCCAAGAAGCGGGCGGCATGGCCACCGTCCATCTGTGCATGATGAAACTGGAAAGAGATGGGAAGGGTGACTTTTAGCCACTTCTTGCGATATCGGCCCCACATCACCATCGGATTGCAGAACTGGTCGGTGTATTGGTTGACGATGCAATCCAGGTCGGTTGCCGTCATCGCTGATGTCCCTATTACCATCATGTCCTCCTGAAAACTGCTTGCACAGGTCTTTGTCGCTGACTGGGTCAAGTTGATGTAATCGGTGCTGAACTCATCCAAATCATCGGTAAATGGAATGTCGCATGAGTTGATACCGCCATCAATATTGTTAACAATCACATTGATAGCGAGACGGTCATAGTTGAACAGTTGACCTTGCTCGGGCAAAGTATAGAATTCGTTAATCTGACTGGCTGCCTTCCCAATGCACCAGCACAGGAGCATGTTGAAACTCAGCCCTTTTCGCTTGGCAATCCTATAGACACGTGTGACGTCAAAGGTCTTGGTGAGCGTCACCATCGGCATGGGTGATGACATCCACAGTTCAAACGCCTTGGCCCGGCTGGTGTCCTTGGGGTTGACGACCTGTTTCATTCAATAATAAAGCTGCGGGGATAGTAGTCGCTGTAGAAGCGGCCATCGGTTGCCGTGAACTTCAATACGCAATAGTTGGGATCGGTGACACCGCCAGGGTAGTATTCGGTGTCTCCTTCCCGCCAAATCATCTGCTTGATGGCAGCATCGGTCAGCACCTCCATCGTGCCACGCAGCATCATGCCTTTAAAGCCGTCAGCATCGCAGAAATAAATGGATGCCTTGGGATTGGTCTTGTAATGGGCTACACGCAACGAGAAGGTATTGGTCGTGAAATAGAACACCTTGATGCCCTCGCGCACACGAGGCGATAGCATGGCCTTAGTGCAGGGGTAACCCTCCTCATCGACCGACGAGATAAAAGTGACGGGCAACGTGTCGGCCATCTTGGCAATCAGTTCTTTAACGCCCATCAAGGCGGGATTATCGGGAGTCGCTTCATTGATGGTCAACTCCTTGCGCCACCGTTTCAAGTGCGGGAAATACATCTTCATCTGGCCGATGTATTCCTCCCTGGTGATGGGCTGCGGCAGGCCCTTGTTGACCTCGTCGACAAACTGGGCGCAATGCTCAATCATCTCGTCCATCGTGCAGTCCTGCAAGAACTTGCCGTCCTTGTAGCAATAGATGCAATAGTCCTCATTCTTACTGCCGTCGGCATTGGTGCCGAGCAGATCCTGGGTGAGCGGCATTCCGCAGCTCTGACAAAATTTCTGTTCCATGAGTAGTTGTTCTTTTTATTGATTTAATGAGGCTGTGTCATCATTGTTCTTAATATAACCGTGCTAAAGCACGGGAAATTAAACAAATTTTTAAATTAAAATTATATCTATAATAATAACAATTTTATAATTAATTTGCTTAATTTCCCGCCCGCAGGGCGGTTATAATTCTTGCAATTGAATGATGACACAGCGTCATGGCTAGTTGCCAGGCACTACATACGTGCCTTCTGCTTCTCGCCGGCACCGGTGCCGCGGTACTTGCTGCCGGCACTGTTGAACTTCCAAGTGAGGTCAAGGAGGAACGTGCGACGGGCAGGATTGCTGGTAGTCAACTCGCGCGGACCGAAGATGGTAGCACTGGCCTTGCTGGTGTTGAAAAGGTCCATGCAGCGCGCGTCAACAGTCAGTGAGCCCAGGTGCTGCAGGCTGATATCCTTCTGCACTCCGATGCCGCTATAGAACCTGCCCTTGGAGATGCGGAAGTTGTCGTAGTCACCACGCGATGTCCATTGCACCATGGCATTCAGGCGCCAGGCGTGCGGCAGTTCGATGTCGTTGTTCCACGTCAAGCCCAGATACGGGTGGTTGAGCGTGAGGATGGAACCGTCGGCAGTCGGCGTCTTGTAGTTCTGGAAGATGGCAATCGCCGTCCAAGTGGGATGCCAGCAACCAAAGACGGGCCTCAACGACGGGATGACGGTCAGTCGGTTATAGCTCTCCTTGCTGTTGATGGGATGCACGAGGCTGATGAGCGGATCATCGGACCCGGGATAAGGCTCGGTGGACATCGTCTCGGAGTCCTTGATGCGTGCGTAGTTCAGCGACAGGTTCATCCACTGGTAGGCGGCATTGAAGACCAGGCTGTGGGTGTAGGTGGGTTTCAGGTAGGGATTGCCGCTCTGATAGCTGTAACGGTTGATATAGACGGTAGAACTGGTCAGACTGCTGTAGTTGGGACGCTGGATGTCACGGCGGTAGGACAGCGAGAGCTGCACCTTGCCCACGGGGGCTGAAATCATCGCCGTCGGGAACCAGTCGCCATAGTTGCGGCACACCTCGTCCTCGCGTTCATTGAAATTGTAATAGTCATTTTTCAAATGCTCATAGCGCAAGCCTATCTGTGTGAATACCAAACCGAAACGACGTCCATATTCAAGGAAAGCTGCAATACTCGACTCGTTGATTTCGGTGTCGGTAGCCTTGACAGGGACCGAGTTGGTGGCCGAGAAGCTGTAGGCATCGGTGCGGTGGTTGTAGGAATACTCGCCGCCCATCGACAGGTTGCCTTTCCACACGGGATAACTCAGGATGAGTTTCGATGCCCAGAAGTTGTTGGCGCTGTTGGTGTTGCTCTCGATTTTGCGTGTCAGCGAAGTGCCTTCGCTCACGATGCTCGTCTCCTCGGTCGTGCAGCCGGGGACCTCGGTGCGGTCAAACAGACCATCGACATTCAGGTCGATGCCCAGCTGACCCACTTTGCCGTTATAATAGGCATTGAAGATGTGCTTGCTGAAACGGTCGTGCTGCTCGACGTCGCTCACCGAGCGCTCGGTAAAGAGACCATTCACATAGCTATCGGTGATGAACTGGTCACGAAAATCGGCGCTGGGGTGGCGGTCATATTTGTAAAAGGCGCCAAAGCTGTGGTTATCGTTGACCACATAATTCACCTGAAGTTGGGGCGACAGGCCTTTCCAGATGTTCTTACCCTCCTGCGTGACAATGCCCTCGACGTGGTCTGGACCCACGTAATAGAACATGTGGTTTTCCTGCAGCATTTTGGAGTGACCGTAGCGGCCTGCCCAGAACGAGGCAGTAATATCAAATCCGCCCGTGCGGTAGTTCACATCCAGGTTATTGGTGATGGTGTGGCCATATTGGTACATGCCCGTCAGGTTGTCCTGGAAACTAAAGCCGTCACCCTGCGCCTTCTTCAGCGTGATGCGCACGACGGCCTTGGTCGATGCCGCATAGCGGGCACCAGGGTTCTGGATAACGTCAACGTGCTGTATCTGGTCGGAACGCAGACGCGACAACTCGCTCATGTCCTGCACCTTGCGGCCATTGATATAAACCTCGGCGTCACCACGGCCCAGCACTTTTACTGCGCCGTCACGCTCGGCCTCCAGCGACGGCACTCGCGAGAGTGCGTCGGCTACAGTGCCGGCTTTTTCCAGGATGGTGCCCTCGACGGTCGTGCGCATCGCCTCGCCCTTGACGCGGGTCTTGGGCAACTGGCTTTTCACGACGACCTCGCTGAGCAGCATGGCATCCTCTTTCATCTGGATGGTCAGTCCCTGCACAGCATTCAGGTATTGCGTCTGATAGCCGATGCACGACACCTTGAGCAGGCCATCATTCTTCAGCGTCGAAATTTGGAAATAACCCTGTTCGTCGGTCATCGCGCCCTGCACAAATGTCGAGTCAGGCAGCGACAGCAACACCACGTTGACATAGGGCATCGGGTCCCCATTTTGATCAATGACCTTACCTCCCACATCTGGAGCCTTTGCCATCGATACCATTGCGGTTAATATCATAGCAACGAATGCTAATAATTTGAAATTCACGGTTTTCATAATATAATCCTCCAGCTTTAGTTTATTGTTTGCTCTTTATTGTTTTTACTTGTTTCCTAACTCCTAACTGTCACTCCGCCCAGGAAGTTGCTGGCAACGATGTGCAGGCAGGGAGCATTGGGTATCTCGTTCCTGGAGACCAGGTTGTCAACTCCACCGATAAAACTGTGGCTCTTCACCACGACATTCACATTGTTGGGGACATAGATTTCCACGCCACCCAGGTAGGTGCGCACATCGATTTCCTCATCCTCGCTGATGACTGCCTCGCGCAGGTCCAGTCGCAGACCGCCGCAGAAGGCATCCAGTCGGGCACCGTGGAAGGGCTCACCACGATAGACATACTCGTCAGCGCCCAGTCGCACGGCGCAGCAGATGCGCTTGCCGTCCTCGCCTTGCGGCACGGGACGTTTGAGCCATTGCGACGGATTGTGGCCGAAACCGTAGATGACGAGCTCAGCGCCGATGTAAAGAAGGAGAATCGGCCCGAAGTATTCCGTCCATGAATGGTTCCAGTTCAGGTGAACGATGCCCCACATGTCGGCCAGCTTGGTCAGCGCAGCCGCGATGAAGATGATTCCTATGATTGTTCTTCTGCTCATGGTTCCTGGCAATTAATGGTGGTGAAAAGCGGGGTGTTCCTTGACCGACTGGTAGCCGATGACCTTGCCGTCACTGTCAAACGATACGATGAACAGCATCTCCTCGGCATCGATGATTTCGCCCACCGTCTTGCGGTAGCCCCATTCCTCAACATCCTCGTTGGCGTTCCTGAACAGGGGCTTTCCTAGCAGGTGCTTGATGTCGTCCTTGTTCATCCCAATTTCCACCTTGTTGATTTTGGTCGTGTCGCGCGTGGCAATGCAGCTGCTCACGCTCATACCGGTCATCATCACCATTAGGGTGACAATCAGACTGAATAAATGTTTCGTTTTCATAATCGTGAAATTTAAAAAATGATACATGCGTTGTCATGTATTTCGGTTGCAAAGTTCCCGCCAAATGGCCGTTCCGGCAAGTTTTTGGGATATTCTGCATGTTATTGTGACGAATGGCGGGGATTGAGGGATAAAATGCATATTTGTGATGAATGGTTTGGCGGTTTCGTGTACTTGCAGTAATTTTGCTAGCCGATGAGCCAAGAACAGAAAGATACCATTACCACCCGCGTCATCAGCACCTTTTTCACGGTGCTGGCACTTGCCATCTTCAAGCCTTTCGGGCTGGATGCGTGGCAATGGATGGCTTATGTTCACCTGCTGCTGATAGGATGCTTGGGCATCGCGGCATGCACAGTGACCGAAGCCGTCTTGAAATATATCGTCAAGAAGCCTCGCTCCTATGAGCGCGGGGTGGATTACATCATCCGCCGCAACCTGTGGTTCCAGCTCATCAACACTCCGCTGGTGGCGCTGTTCATCTGCCTGTACCGGCATTTTGTGATGAGTGACCTTGTGCCCGGCAACGTGTTGTCATGGAGCAATTTCTTTGAGACACTGCTGATTATCGCCTTCTGTTCGTTCGCTATCGGCCTGTATTGGCGCTTCAAGTTCCGCAGCAAGTACCTCAGTGCCGAGCTCGAGGAGACGCGCCAGCTGAACGAGCAGCTGCAACGCATGCAGCAGGAAGCGGAGCGGCGTGCCAAGGCCGCCGAGGCCGCCCGCATCATCGCACCGACCCACGAAGAACAGCCGTCGGCCGTCCCGGCCACGCCACCCGACACCCTCACCCTGGCGGGTACAACCAGCGAAACCGTTAACCTGAGGATTCAAGACCTCTTGTACATCGAAGCCGTCGGCAATTATGTGAAAATCTATCAGTTGTGTGACGGCCAGGTGCGCTCCGACATGCTCCGCGCCACCTCCAAGCAGATGGAAGAGGACCTGTGTGCCTATCCCATGATTGTGCGTTGTCACCGTGCCTTCCTGGTCAACCTGCAGCAGGTGGAGCAGATTGTCTCCAAGGCGGGCTCCATGCAGTTGGTCATCAAGCATTGCGACGAGTCGCTTCCCGTTTCTCGCAGCAACATGACTCAGGTCAAGGAGGCCATCAAGGGCGTCTGACCACCCCTGGATTCCATTGTTTTTTCCAAACCAAGCCTGCAAAAAAACATGGCCTGGCACAAGTTTTTGCCGTTAGTGCGTCAAAAAAGTAAACTTTTTTGCACTCTGCTTGCGCAAAATTTGGGCATTATGGGAATTTGCAGTAACTTTGGCAGTTTGAAAGACTAAAAAATCAATAATAATAACCTAATAAACCGAACCAAGTATGTACGACGAGAAATTATTACAGGAAGTGACAGCCAGGGCCAAGACATGGCTCAGTGATGGTTATGACGAGCAGACCCGTGCCGAAGTTCAGGCGATGCTCGACAACGAGGACAAGACCGAGCTCGTGGAATCGTTCTACAAGATTCTGGAGTTTGGTACCGGTGGCCTGCGTGGCATCATGGGTGCCGGCTGCAACCGCATGAACATCTACACGGTGGGCAGTGCAACCCAGGGCTTTGCCAACTATCTGAAAGAGGCTTTCAAGGACCTGCCTCAAATCTCGGTGGTTGTGGGCCACGACGTTCGCAACAACAGCCGTCTGTTTGCCGAGACGGTAGCCAACATTTTCAGCGCCAATGGCATTAAGGTCTATCTGTTTGAGGGCCCGCGTCCCACTCCCGAGGTGAGCTATGCCATCCGCCGACTGGGCTGCCAGAGCGGTGTGAACATCACAGCCTCGCACAACCCCAAGATTTACAACGGCTACAAGGCCTACTGGGATGACGGTGCGCAGGTAGTGGCTCCCCACGACGTGAACATCATCAACAACGTCAACGCCATCGAGGACGTGCGCGACATCAAGTTTGAGGGCAACCCCGACCTGATTCAGATTATCGGTGAAGACATCGACGGACCGTACATCGAGGATATCCACACCCTGTCGCTCAGCCCCGACGTGGACAAGCGCCATCATGACCTCAAGATTGTCTATACGCCCATCCACGGCGTCGGCCGTTACATCATTCCGCGTTCCATCGAGCGTTGGGGATTTGACAACATCATCCACATCCCCGAGCAGGACGTGATGAGCGGTGAATTCCCCACCGTTGATTCGCCCAACCCCGAGATGCCCAGCGCCATGCAGATGGCAATAGCCAAGGCCGAGGAGGTTCAGGCCGACCTGGCCCTCGCCAGCGACCCCGACGCCGACCGCATCAGCCTGGTCATCAAGAACACCAAGGGCAAATATGAACTGGTGAACGGTAACCAAATCCAGATTCTGTTCCACTACTATCTGATTGAGCGCAGCCGCGAACTGGGTCTGCTCAAGGGCGACGAGTACATCGTCAAGACCATCGTGACCAGCGAGACCATCGCACGCATCGCCAAGAAGCAGAACATCAAGATGTTTGACTGCTACACCGGCTTCAAGTGGATTGCCACCGTCATGCGCGAGATGGAGGCTGCAGGCAAGGGACGCTACCTGGGCGGTGGCGAGGAGAGCTATGGCTTCCTGCCCGAGACCTTCGCCCGCGACAAGGATGCGGTATCGTCCATCCCCCTGATGTGCGAGATTGCAGCTTGGGCCAAGGACAAGGGCATGACACTCAACGACCTGTTCATCAACTGCTATGTCAACTACGGCTACAGCAAGGAGCGCGGCATCAGTGTCGTACGTCCCGGCAAATCGGGTGCCGACGAGATTGCCCAGATGATGGTCAACTTCCGCGAGAACCCGCAGAAGGAAATCGACGGCTCGCCCGTAACCATCGTGAAGGACTTCCTGAAGCTCGAGCAGCGCAACATGCTCACTGGCGAGGTCACCAAGCTTGAGATGCCCACGACCAGCAACGTGCTGCAGTACTTCACCGAGGATGGCACCAAGGTATCTATCCGTCCCTCGGGTACCGAGCCCAAGATCAAGTTCTACATGGAGGTGCATGACAAGCTCGACAAGCCCGAGAACTACAACGACAAGAACGACTGGGCCGATGCCAAGATGGACCGCATCTGCCAGTCGCTGGGTATTGCCTGATCAAGACTTAGGCGTTAGAAGTGATTAAAAACTACGAATTTCGCTAATTACACTAAATTATGGGCATTGTAGAGCTAATTCGTTTAATTAGCGTAATTCGTAGTTTAATAAAATGAAAACCATTAATTAAAACCAAATATCAATTTTAAAAACATCAATTTATGTCAGAAAAGATTCAGACTTTAAGAGACTCTGCAGGAATGCGCTGGACAGCGCTTCTGTTGCTCGCTTTGGGCATGTTCTGCAGCTACATTTTCATGGACATCCTGTCGCCCATCAAGGACTTGATGGAGTCAACACGCGGCTGGAGTTCATCGGCATTCGGTACCGAGGAAGGCGCTGAGGTGTTCCTCAACGTGTTTGTGTTCTTCCTGATTTTCGCCGGCATCATCCTCGACAAGATGGGCGTGCGTTTCACCGCAGTCCTCTCGGGTATTGTGATGCTGATAGGTGCCTGCATCAAGTGGTATGCCGTGACCGATGCCTTTATCGGCACAGGTCTTGAGACCTGGTTCACCAACCACCTGAACTACATCCCCGGCTTTGAGGAGCTGGATATCGCTCCCTTCACCTCCAGCATGCCTGCCAGCGCCAAGGTGGCAGCCCTCGGTTTCATGATCTTCGGTTGTGGTGTCGAGATGGCTGGTATCACCGTTAGCCGTGGTATTGTGAAGTGGTTCAAGGGCCGCGAGATGGCATTGGCAATGGGTAGCGAGATGGCACTTGCCCGCTTGGGTGTTGCCACCTGTATGATTTTCTCGCCCTACTTTGCCAAGTTGGGCGGCCAAATCAGCGTGAGCCGTGCCGTTGCCTTCGGTGTAGTACTGATGTGCATCGCCTTGATTATGTTCATCGTTTACTTCTTCATGGACAGCAAGCTCGACAAGCAGACGGGCGAGGCCGAGGAGAAGGACGACCCGTTCAAGGTGAGCGATATCGGCAAGATTTTGACCAACAAGGGTTTCTGGATTGTTTCCATGCTGTGTGTGCTGTACTACAGCGCCATCTTCCCCTTCCAGAAGTATGCCGTGAACATGCTGCAGTGCAACCTCACTTTCTCCGAGGTTGACCCCAACTCGTTCTGGGCCAGTGAGAGCCTGACCATCTACCAGTATATCATCATGCTCGTGGTAGCTGCTACCGCCTTCATGAGCAACTTCATGAAGAACAAGGGCGCTAAGTACGGCTTGCTCATCGTTTCGATTGCCGCCCTCATCTGCTACTGCTACATGGGTTACATGCGTCAGAGCGCCGAGAGCGTCTTCGCCGTATTCCCCCTGCTGGCTGTAGGTATCACTCCCATCCTGGGTAACTACGTTGACCACAAGGGTAAAGCTGCCTCGATGCTCGTGCTGGGCTCGTTGCTGCTGATTGCCTGCCACCTGACTTTCGCCTTCATCCTGCCCATGTTCAAGGGTAGCACCTCGGCCGGTTTCATCGTGGCTTATCTGACCATCCTCGTGCTGGGTTCGTCCTTCTCGCTCGTCCCCGCCGCTCTGTGGCCCAGTGTTCCCAAGCTGGTGGATGCCAAGATTATCGGTAGCGCCTATGCACTGATTTTCTGGATTCAGAACATCGGTCTGTGGCTCTTCCCGATGGCTATCGGTAAGGTGCTTGACAGGACCAACCCCGGTATCACCGATCCCACCCAGTACAACTACACCTGGCCCCTCGTGATGCTGGCTTGCCTGGGTATCGCAGCTCTGCTCTTCGGTCTCTACCTCAAGGTCGTTGACCGCAAGAAGCACCTCGGCCTCGAGGAGCCCAACATCAAGCCTGAGTAAGCTGTTTGCTTTTAGCTTTTAGCAATTAGCGATTAGCTTTATACAACCATTGGGGCACTTGTTGCCATGCGCCGCAAGTGCCCCACTTTTTTAGCTATAAGTAATCCAACTTAAAACTAAAAACTTTCAACCAAAAAACTGAGAAACCACATGAGAGAACAGGTGAGAGAAACGATTGCGACGCGGGCGTGGGCACGGTGGACCGTCCTGGCCATTGTGTCGTTCACGATGATGGCGGGCTATGTCGTCGCCAAGGAGATGTCCCCGCTGCAGTTTATGCTCGAGAAGGCCGCCCAGGACGGCGGCATGGGGTGGACCAGTGGTGAGTTCGGCATCTTTGCCGGCTCACGCGGCTTCTTTAACGTGTTCCTGCTGATGCTGTTTGTGGGCGGTATCATCCTCGACAAGATGGGTGTGCGCTTCACAGGCATCCTCTCGTGTGTGCTGATGCTGGCAGGCTCGGCAGCCGTCTATGGCGCCATCACGTTCACCTCGCCCGACCCGATGTGGAGCGTGCCCTTGCTGGGTACCATCAAGCGCCAGGTGGCATTGGCCGCCTTGGGATTTGCCTTCTTCGGTATCGGCTATGAGATGTGCGGCATCACGGTTTCCAAGGTTGTTGTGCGATGGTTCTCGGGCAAGGAAATGGCACTCGCCATGGGTCTGCAGGTGGCCATGGCACGCCTGGGCACCGCGCTGGCATTGGGCTTCAGCCCCATCATCGCCCTCAAGTGGGGCCTGCCGCGTCCCATCCTCATCGGCGTCTTCTGCGTGGGTGTGGGTCTCATTGCCTACCTGTATTACTGCACGATGGACCGCCGCCTCGATGTAGAGACGCAAAATCTTGCCTCTCAAGACGACGAGCAGGAGAAACTTGCTTCTCAGGATGACGAGAAGTTCCATTTCTCGGACATGAAGCTCACCATCAAGAATCCGGGCTTCTGGCTCATTACCCTGCTGTGCCTGTTCTATTACTCGGCACTCTATCCCTTCCTCGACTTTGCCACCAAGCTGATGATTTCCAAGTATGGTGTCGATGCCGAGTTGGCAGGTCTAATCCCCGCCATCTTGCCCTTTACCTCGATTGTGCTCACCCCGCTGTTCGGCGCGTGGTGCGACAACAAGGGCCGTGGCGCGACGATGATGGTCGTGGGCAGTGTGATGCTCACAATCGTGCTCATGGTGTTTGCCATGCCGGGCAGTTCGAGCTGGCTGGCGGTAACGCTGATGTGTGTGCTGGGCATTGCCTTCTCGCTGTTGCCCGCCGCCCTGTGGCCCGCCGTGCCCAAGATTGTCCCCATGAAGCAATTGGGCACTTCCTATTCCATCATCTATTACATCCAGAACATCGGCCTCATGCTCATCCCCGTGCTCATCGGCAAGGTGCTGGAGCGTGATACCCTGGGCGAACAGGTGGACTACACCCGCAGCCTCATCATCTTTGCCTTTATCGGTGTGTGCGCCATCGTCACTGCCGCTCTGCTGCTGTGGATGGACCGTCGCCGCCACTACGGCCTCGAGAAACCCAATATCTCATAACTCCGAGAGGCTGACGTTAGAAGAAAAAGAGGTGTGGCACCCTGCTGTCGAGCGGAGTGCCACACCTGCTGTTTTATCTAACGTAAGTTCGACGAAATTCTATTCTAGTTCTCAGTGAGTTAGCCATCGGATGGCTTGTAGAGACGCAAAATCTTGCGTCTCCAATCGTTAAGCGTTGCCAAATGCTGCCCATGAGACGCAAAATTTTGCGTCTCTACATGACGAATGACTTGAATCTCAGCGCTTTATTTTCATTAAGCTCACGTTATCTGGTATCGTTACCTCGTCAGTGCTCAGTTAATGAGGCTGTCGATGAGCGTTGACACATCGGCGATGCTGATGGTGCTGTCCTCGTCAACGTCGGCGGCAGGATGTCCGGTGGTGACATCCCCAAGCAGCAGGTCAATCAGGGCGGTGACATCGGCGATGTTCACGAGACCGTCCTCGTCCACGTCACCCACAAAGAAGTCAGGCATGTAATACCAGCCCGGATAACGGAAATAGAGGACTTTCCAGTTCTTGGCCTTGGCGATGGCGAGTTGTGCAGGGCTCATGACATTATTGTCTTCCTTGTCACGCACAAAGATGGTGCCCGTATCGTCGGCGGGCCTTGTGGGCAGGCTGTTGACCAGGTCATACATGCCGGCACCGTTGATGTTGTTCCTGTGAAGGCGCAGGTCAAGGATTCCGGGGGTCTTGCTGAGGTCAATGGTTGTCAGCTGGTTGCCAAAGCATCTAATTGAAAACAACTCCGGGCAATATTGCACGTTCATCGATGTCAACAGGTTGTTCTCGCAATAGATGGTGGCCAACTCGGGCAGACCTTCAACATCAAGCGATGTCAGCAGGTTGTTCTGGCAAACCAATGATTGCAGATGAAGGTTGTTTTTCACATCAAGGCTGGTGAGCTGATTGTTGTTGCAAATCAGATTCTCCAGCGCAGGATTGTGCGACACGTCGATTGAGGTCAGCTGGTCGTAGGTGCAAAACAGCTTGACCAAAGCGGGGCACGTCGACACATCGAGGCTGCCCAGAGGATTGCCGGAGCACTCCAGAGTATTCAAGACTGTGCAATTGCTCACGTCGAGGCTGGTGATGCCGTTCTCGTTGGCGTAGAGTTCGGTGAGCTGTGTGCTACCGGCAACGCTCAAGTAGTGCAGATTGGACATATAGGCAATCTCGAGCTTGGCGAAGCTGTTGTTGCCGATGCTCAGGTACTCGAGTTTCTTGAGTTGTTTCAACGTCGCATCAACATCAATCAGGGCGCAGTTGCTGCATTCCAGATGAGTGATTTTATTGTCGCCAATCAGTCCGGTAATCGAGGTCAGGCGGGGATTGTTGTCGCAGATGAGTTTTTGCAGCCCGAGGCACTCGGTCACGTCGAGCGTGGTGAGGTTGTTGTCAGGGCAATAGACCTCGGTGAGCAGCGAGTTGCCCGAGAGGCGCAGGTAGTAGAGCTGGCTCAGGCCGCTCACCGAGAAGGTGGTGAGCTTATTGTTGCGCAGCCTCAGGACGGCGAGGTTGTTCAAGCCGGTGACGTCGAGGCTGGTGAGTCCGCAGTTGTCGGCCATGATTTCCTCAAGGGCCGTGCAGTACTGAATGCCGTCGATAGTGGTGAGGTCGGGATTGCTGTAGCAGTCAAGTTTGGTGATTGCAGTAAAGTATTTCACTCCCGTGAGGCTGGCGATGTTCAAGCCTCTGACGTCGAGCGTCTTGCAGCGGGCAATGTCACTGTCGGTGAGTCTGCCGTCGGGATAACGCGAAATCAAGTATTCGCGGAAGTTGTCATCCGGGAAATTGGTTGAATTGATGGCGACATCGGCATGTATTGCCAGTGATGTCAGCACAGCGAGTGTGAGTAAAGAAATCAGTTTCTTCATGAGTTTCAATTGCCTCCTGAGTCCCCCGAATTTGGCATTTAATATTCTGTAAATGAAAGCATAGGGACTTTGCTTGCCATCGGCTGGCAAAACGCTCCTTCATATTGATTAGCTTGAATACATCCAGACTGCCCTGGGTAAATCACGGTGCAAAAGTAGTATAAAAATTCGGAATAACAATTTGTAACCACATTTTTGTGGCCCGATGCCAAACATCGATGTGTCCTTGACAGATGGGCACACGATAAAAACGACTTTAGCAGTCCTGACGGCCGATGCCGTGAGACTGCTAAAGTCATTCTTTTAAAAAGATGCTGCCTTGAGCCGAATGCCTGCTCTCTGATTCACAGAACAGCAGGCATGATGGCCGGGAAGGTTATTTTTCCTTCTTTGCAGCAGGTTTTTTTGCCGCGGGCTTCTTTGCCGCGGGCTTCTTTGCGGCAGGAGCCTTCTTGGCAGCGGGCTTTTTGGGGGCTGCTGCCTTCTTGGGTGCGGCTTTCTTCTCGGCGGGTTTCTCCTCCTCTTTCACAACCGGGGCTTCGGGCGTTTCGTCAACGGGGAAATCACCGGTGGTGTCCTTGACGATGTTGTTGCGCATCATCTCCACCTCGCGGTGCAGTTTCTGGATTTCCTGCTCCTGGTTGCGGATGGTCAACAGCAATGAGTTCAGCTCCTCGTTGTCGATGCTGGCAGGGTACTGCTCCTCGACGCGAATCATGAAGTCGCTCAGCACGTTCATGTAGTTGGTGAATGCTGTGTAGGGCGAGTCATAGGGGCTGTAGTGGCTGTGTACCGAGCCGTCGTCGTTGTGCTTGGTGGACATGTAGAAGAAGTGGTCGCTGGCCTGCAGATAGTTCCAGTCCTGCTTGATGCGGCGGTCGGTGCACAGGCGCACGCGCTCACCGATGCTGTACAGCTTCTTGACGGCCTCCTGCTGCAGCGTGTTGCCCAACCAGGCGCTGGTGTCGCGGGCCTCGTCGGTCCAGGACATGGGGTAGGGAACAGCTAGTTCGGCAACGGGTTTGAACTTGGAAACCACCTCACTCGGGGTCCAGAACTGGATGTCGTTTTCGGCGGCAAAGCGGGGCAGTGCCTTCATGAACTCAAAGATGCCGCTCTCGCGGGGTTGCAACTCGCCGAAGGCGTCATAGTTCATGAACAGGTTCACCAACTGCTCCTCCTCGGGCAACTCGTTAATCCACTTGATGTACTTGTCGGCCGTGAGGGGGTAAGATGCCCACTCGGGATTGCTGAAGCGGAACGAAATGTCGTCGCTCAGCTTGCCGTTCTTCAACATCAGCTTGAGCTTGGGAGCCGAGGCTGAACTGTACAGGAAATTGGGCGAGCGCCAGCCCAGCACATGCTTGGCATCGGCGGTGATGGCGGCCTTGAAGCCCATGGCATAGGCCATCGATGCGATGTCGTCGTCATAGATGAGCTCGGTGTTGCGGAACACCTTGGGCTTCTGCCCGAACAGTTGGAAAATCTTCTCGTCATGCGCCTTGACTTGAGCGGCAAACTCCTCAGGGTCATAAAGTGACGACAGACTGTGGGCATAGGTCTCGCTCAGGAACTCTACGCAGCCCGTGGCGGCCAGTTCCTTCATCGAGTCGATGAACTCGGGCACATACTGCTCCAGTTGCTCTAGCGCGGTGCCGCTGATGGAGAAAGCCACCTTGAACTTCTTGCCGTTCTCGCGAATCATGTCGAGCAGCATCTCGTTGGCGGGCAGATAGGACCGCTGGGCGATGCGTGTGATGATGTCGTCGTCGGCAAAGTCATCATAATAGTAGTGGTCGTTACCGATGTCAAAGAAGCGGTAATGCTTCAGGCGGAACGGCTGATGAATTTGGAAATAAAAACAAATCGCTTTCATATCTATTGAGTTTTAATTATTTTTCTCGTTCTTAAGTTTTAACTACGAATGACGCCCATTCTCAAATTTGCTAAATTCGTGTAATTCGTAGTTTAAAAGTTGGTTTAGCGGTTGATGAGGCGACGGTAGATGTCAATTACCTTGGCACCGGCCTTGTCCCAGGTGATTTGGTTCACCTCGGCAAGACCCTGCTCGCGCAGCTCGTTGTACATCGCCGGATACTCGATGATGCTGTAGATGGCATCGGCCATGGCGTTGATGTCCCAGTAGTCAATCTTGATGACATTGTCCAGGATTTCGGCACAGCCGCTCTGCTTGCTGATGATTGACGGCACGCCCATCTGCATCGCCTCCAGCGGCGAGATGCCGAACGGCTCGCTCACCGACGGCATGATATACACGTCGCTGGCTGCCAACATCTCATACACCTGCTTGCCTTTCAGGAAGCCTGTGAAGTGGAAACGGTCGGCGATGTCGCGCTTGGCGGCAAGGCGTATCATCTTGTCCATCATGTCGCCGCTGCCGGCCATGACGAACTGGGCATTGTTTACCTTGTGCAGCACCTGGGCAGCGGCCTCGACGAAGTACTCAGGGCCTTTCTGCATGGTGATGCGGCCCAGGAAGGTAATGACCTTGCTGGTCTTGCCCGGAGGAGCTTCCAGGTTGAGCAATTCCTCGCTAAGGGGCTCCACGGCGTTGTGGACGGTGGTCACCTTGTCAGGGCTGATGCCGTATTTCTCAATGACGGTGCGACGTGTCAGGTTGCTCACCGTGATGATGTGGTCGGCATGGTTCATGCCGTCCTTCTCGATGCTGAAGACCGTGGGGTTGACGTTGCCGCGGGAGCGGTCAAAGTCGGTGGCATGCACGTGGATGACCAGCGGCTTGCCCGTCACCTGCTTGGCATGTATGCCGGCAGGATAGGTGAGCCAGTCATGGCTGTGGATGACGTCGCAGTCAACCGTGCGGGCAATGACACCCGCCACGATGCTGTAGTTGTTGATTTCCTCGAGCAGGTTCTCGGGATAACGGCCTGAGAACTCAATACAGCCCAGGTCGTTGGTGCTCATGTAGTTGAAATCGCCGTAGATGTGGTCACGCAGTCTGTAGTACAACTGTGGATCCATCACATCACCGATGCGGGCCTGAACATAGTCCATGTTCACGTCGCGCCATGCCACAGGTGTGCTGTTGGCGCCGATGATGTTGGCGAAATCTTTGGGCTCGTCGCCCCAGGGCTTGGGGATGACAAAGGTGATGTCCATGTCACCATTCTCCCACATGCCCTTGGTGAGTCCGTAACTTGCTGTTCCCAGTCCTCCCAGGATGTGAGGCGGAAATTCCCAGCCGAACATTAATGCTTTCATATCTTGTTTCCTCCTCTGTTTGGTTTATTCGTCAATGATGTGCAGGTTCTTGAAGGTGCGCAGCACACGCAGGATGCCGCCCACGTTGGGAGCGAAGCTCACGGCACCGCGGCCGATGAACGGCGGATTACCGTCGTAGAGTTCACTCAGCGAGCCGATGCAGCCTTCCTTCATCTCGTCCTCAAAGCCAATCATCATCCTTTCAATAAAGGAAATGCTGTT
The DNA here is from genome assembly GCA_902782465.1 of uncultured Bacteroidales bacterium. Lineage (GTDB taxonomy): Bacteria > Bacteroidota > Bacteroidia > Bacteroidales > Muribaculaceae > Sodaliphilus. The sequence continues at coordinate 6,632 of CACZNH010000017.1, read as the reverse complement.
GAGACCGAAGACGCGGATGTAGGCCTTGCTGTAGAAGTCCATCAGCCAGGGACGTGCACTGCCGGCATAGTAGGCCGTCTGGCGCTCTTCGGGAGTGCCCAGATACCAGGGTATATAGCCATAGCTGTTAGGACTCAAGGTGCGCAATCCCTTAGGCGTCAACAGCTCGCGGGTGGCGATGTCGAGCACGCGCTTGCGCTGGCGACGGTCCAGCGGACTGTAGTCAGCAGCGGCGGCAATCACCATGTTGGGACGCACGCTCAGGTCGGTGTAGCTGCCGTTCACATAGTCATACAGGTATCCGTAGTCGGTCATGAATGTCTCGAGGAAGGCGGGCTTGCACTTTTCGGCTATCTCGTTGCAGCGCTCGACGAATGCTTTCTCCTCTTCAATCTCACCGAAGAGTTCCTCCACGGCAAACCTGAGGGCATTGTACCACAATGCGTTGAATTCCACAAGATAACCCGTGCGGGGAATCAACGGAGTGCCATCGGGGTGGGTGCTGTTCATCCACGAGACGGGGCGCTGGGTGCCGTCGGTCGTCAGCAGGCCGTTGTGCTCCAGCTTCAGGTTGGGATGATGTCCGTCGGTGACGAAGTTGATGAGGTCCTTGACCAGCTTGCCGTAGCGCTCGCGGGCAGCATCGGCATTCAGGTCATGGGCATAACGCTGGACAGCCCAGATGGCCCACAGGGGGATATCAGGCAGTTCCAGGCCGTCAAGGTGCTTATCCAGGGTGCCGTCGCGCATCCAGTCGTTGAGGGCGCGTTGGGCGGTGTCCATGATGAGTTCGAAGTCCTGGCGGTGGTGTACCGACAACGTGCAACCCGGCAAGGCGATAAACTCATCGCGGGCTCGGATTTTGAACCAGGGATAGCCGGCCAGCAGGTAGTGGCCTTCCTTATTGGTGATGTAGAACTGCTTGGCGCTGTTCTTCATGCAGTTGTAGAAACTCGTGCGCGGTGTGCGCGGCTTGATTTCGTCCTCATACATCTTGGTCAGCGTTCTGGTGTTGACCTCCTCGATGCCTGCCGAGAAGATGAGCGGCTCACCCTTCTTGATTTCTACCTCGAAATAGCCGGGCACATACAGGTCCTCGCTGTACGGGATGCCGCGCTCCTGGTCCTTGATGTACTCGATGTTCTTGTACCAGTGCGGGTCAAACACAAAGCGGGGCTTGTGGTTCATCTGCATGTACAGGGTGGGATAGCCGTTATACATGCAGGTGGCGATACCGTTGGATACCTCCTGGTAGTCGCGGCTGGCAACGGCGTTCTCAACACACAGGTCATTGGCGTTGCGGAAGGCCAGGAACGGCCTGAACTGCAGCGTCGTTGCCGAGTGGGCATCCACCAGCGTGTAGCGGATGAGGATGCGGTTCTCGTGGGTGATGAAGATTTTCTCCTTCTTGAGGATTACGCCGCCCACGCGATAGGTCGTGGTGGGCACGCGCTCGCAGTCATATTCGCGGATGTATTTGTGGCCGTTTGGACTGTAAGTGTCGCCCTTATAGCGGTGCAGACCCAGATTGAATGGTGCTCCGTGCTGGATGACGGTCTCGTCAAGCGTGGACAACAATACGTGGTTGTTGTCATCAAGCTCAGGCACGGGAATGACCAACAGGCCGTGCTGCTTGCGGGTGTTGCAGCCAACAATGGTAGTGCAGTGATAGGCACCCGACTGGTTAGTGCGCAACATCTCCTTGGGCAGCGATTGCTCTAGGTTGATCATCAGGTTTTTGTCAAATTTCAGATAACTCATCTTTATTATGGTTTAAATATCTAGTTCATAACTTTTAGTTATACATCATCAGGCAGTGTGGGCGGCACCAGGATGCTGATGCCCTTGTTCACGTTCTCAATGACCACCTTGGCAGGCATTATCATCGGGTCTCCGTCGATGTGCATGACGTCTTCGTCCCTGCGCTCGATGACCACGCGCTTGCCACGGTAGATGCTCACATGACGGTCCTTGTCCAATGAACGCAGGAAGAGCCTGGCTCCAATCAATGGACTCTGGGCAAGGTTGAAACCGTGCATCACCGTCACATCAATGAGGCCGTCCTGCATGGTCGCACGCGGGGCGATGTAGGCATTGTTGCCATATTGTGCCGCATTGCAGCACGCAATGACAAAGGCTCGCTCCTCGAGGCGGTTCCCGTCGATGTCGATGATGTAGTCTTGGGCCTTGTATTTGAAGTACTCAGCCAGTGTTGTCTTGATATAGGTGATAAAGCCACGAGTGCCCTCGTTCGAGAACTTGTAACTGACAGCTGCGTCAAAGCCCATGCCACAGGTGCAGAAGAAGGGCTTGCCGTTGACCGTACAGTAGTCAAAACGTCCCGTCACGCCGTTGTTGAGTACCTGTAGCGCTCGACTGGCATTCATCGAGATGCGCAGATGGCGCGCCAGGCCGTTCCCCGACCCGCAAGGCACAATGGCCAGCGCGGTGTCGGTGCCCACCAGGGCGGTACCCACCTCATTGACCGTGCCGTCACCACCGATGGCGACCACCACGTCGATGCCGTCTTGCACAGCTTGCGCTGCGATTTCAGTTGCATGGCCGGCATACTCGGTCATGATGATGCTCACATCGTTTTTCTCCTGGTCGATGACCGTGTCGATAAGGCGAGGTATCTTGTCCTTGCTGCCGGTTCCCGACACAGGGTTGATGATGGCGAGTATGTGTTTTCGTTTCTCTTCCATTCCCTGCAAAGATAATACTTTTTTTGTGATTTTTTTGATGATTCGACGATTTTGAAATATTTTTGTGGAAAAATTATTAACAACCTCCCGCTTAAAGCTGATATACTAATGAAAAAAGTAAGTATTAACCTCCTGACAAATGTGGTTTTACTGCTGGCAGGCATTATTCTCATCATGTTCCACCATGTGCCCGACGTTTTGTTGTGGGGCTGCCGTGTGATGGGCGCGATGTTCATGTTGCCCGCTGTGGTCTATCTCATCATGGTCGCCGTGCGACATGCCGATGCCCGCACCAGCGCCGACTACATGGGTGTGCTGCCTGCCGTGGGCGGCCTGTGCTTCGGCTTGGTGATGATGATCAAGGCACACCTGTTTGACGAAATCCTGCAGATGCTTATGGGCATGTTGCTCATCGTGCTGGGATTGTTTCACATTGTTTATCTGTCCTTGTCAAGGGGGGCTCTCAGCATCAAGGGTTGGTATTACCTGTGCCCGGTCGTGGTGGCCTTGTGCGGTGTGTTGTCGCTCACGGTAGCACCCCTGCGCGAGAATGTATCAACCGTAGTGCTCATCACGGGTATCTGCCTGCTGCTTTTCAACTTCACCAGCCTGCAGGAATATCTGGCCGAACGCCGCGTGCGCCGCGCCATCACCCAGCCGTCTCAATCTGTTGTTCCACAGCCCGTTGCCGAGGACGACACCATCAATGTTGAATGATGGGTATTTTAAATGAAAAATATCAGCGTTTTCGTCAGTGGCAGCAACAGCCGTTAGACTATCACGACACCCATGAGCATCATGTGTGTCACAACTGTGGTGCCGAGAGCGATAACAATTATTGCCCCCGTTGCGGGCAGAAGGCCATCCATGGCCCCATGAATTGGCGCAGTGTTTGGCAGGGCGTCCTGGACGTGTGGGGCGTGGGCACCCGCTCGTTGCCCTACACGTTGTGGCAACTGTTGTGGCGCCCGGGTTATCTGATTCGCGATTACATCAGCGGCAAGCGTCAAGTGAGTTTTCCACCGGTCAAGATGCTGGTGATTGTAGCTGTAGTCCTCTTTTTCGTTGGGCAATGGTTTTTCCCGGAATTCTGGGGGCTGGTGGATGAGCCTGAGTCTGAGGTGAGTACCGCGACCGGCGTGCTTTATTATCTGGAAACGTTGGGAAACTGGCTCTCTGATCACATGGAGTGGGCATTCTTGGCATTATTTTCATTATTGATTGTTCCCACATGGTTGGTCTTCCGGTATGCACCTCGCTATCCGGGTCACTCGCTGCCTCAAGGCTTTTTCATCCAGGTATTTATGACCGTCCAGTTTTTAGTGTGGATCTTTATCGGCTCGCTGGTTATCAAGTTGTTGGACGTTTCGGATGTTGATGCAATCATGACGGCACTCATATTCTCAACCATGTTTTTAGTGATACTGATAGACTACCATCAACTGTTCGGTTATGGCTGGTGGGGCACATTGTGGCGCATAATTGCCATGTTTGTTATGATGTACATCCTCATCTTTTTCGTCGCTTTGCCCCTGGTCATTGCCGGCAAGGTAATGAGTGATGGGAGCATCAATGTGGGACCTTTATCAGCCAAAATCATCGGGATGTCAGTCTTGGGCATAATCTTTTTTGTTGCTGTTGATGCTATCAATCGCAGGTCGTGGCAAGGGGGCAAGAAGAGACTTAAATATGTGATTCTTATGTTTGCGGCATTAGTCATGGTTTTTATCTTGATTGATGCAAACCTTGATTTTAAGTTCATGTCCACTATCATGCGTTATTTCAAGAGCTTAACTGAGATATTTATCAACGGCTAATCATATCGCATGGAATAATAACAAGCGGCGCGCCCTCGTTGTTGAAGGGCGCGTCGCTGTGTCTTGTATTGTCCTGGCCGTGAGCGCTCACGGCGTTGACGGGATGTCTTCTTATTTCTTCTTGCGGTTGCCGTAGCGCTGCATGAACTTGTCCACGCGACCTGCGGTGTCGACGAGCTTCTGCTTGCCGGTGAAGAACGGGTGAGAAGTGTTGGTGATCTCGAGCTTAACCAGGGGATAGGTGGTACCGTCGATTTCGATGGTCTCCTTGGTGTTCACAGTGCTGCGAGTGATGAAAACCTCCTCGTTAGACATGTCCTTGAAAGCAACCTCGCGATAGTTGCTGGGATGGATATCCTTCTTCATTTTCTTGATATATCTTTAAATGTTAAACTTACAATTTTGTGGCGGTGGTAAACGCCTCATTTTTTTCTATAAATTTGGCTGTGCCTCAACTATACTGAGTAAACTCATATAGTATTCGACTTGCTCAAATTTTGTAATGGCGCGCAAAGGTACAACGTTTTTTTGAATTGGAGAAACTTTTCCACTTTTTTTTGAAACATTATGGTGTTGAAGATAAAAAAATCGGTTTTCTTTGAACATTAATATAAAAAATGAGTAACTTTGCGGGTTAAAATTTTTGTATTGAGAAATACTTACTGAAAATCAACAATGTTTGGCAAACTGTTTAGACGAAATAAGGAACAGGTAAAACTGTTTTACAATACAGATGTGCATTGCCATATTCTGCCTGGCGTGGACCACGGTTCACAGTCTATCGAGCAATCGCTCGACATGCTGCGAGCCGAGGCCGAGATGGGCATCAAGCGTGTGATTCTCACGTCACATGTCACTGCTATCACCTTCGAGAACACGCGCGAGACCTTAACTGACGCCTTCCTGAAGCTCAAGGACGCTGTCACCGACGAAGGTATGGATATGGAGCTTTTCCTGAGCGCAGAGTATCGTATGGACGAATACTTTGACAAGGAATATGCTGCCGACCACCTCATTCCCATGCCTGGCAACCATATCCTGCTAGAGAACTCTTTCCAGCAGGAACTGATGAACCTTGACGAGCTGCTGTTTGACATGCAGGTCAAGGGCTACAGGACGATATTGGCACATCCCGAACGCTATCCCTACTACTCACGCCGTCACAAGCGCTACGAGCAGCTGCACAATGCCGGTGCCCGTTTCCAGATCAACATACTGTCGTTTACGGGATACTTTGGCGAGGAGGCTCGTGAGAGTGCCCTGTGGCTTGTCAAGAACGGCCTGGTCGATTACCTGGGCACCGACATGCACAACGTCAAGCACGCCCACATCATTATGGACTACATCAACTCCAAGGAGTGGAAGAAGATGAGCCGCGACCTGGAGGCAACCGTCAAGAACGACTTTATCACCGACTGATCGGTTCAATAGATAAACCTGATTACGATTCAATGCTTTAGTTGCCATGACAGGCTCTAGAGCATTGATTTGTTTTTGGGCTCATCATGTAAATTATGGGCGGCCCGGATGGGTCGCCCATAATTATATAATGTGTAGAACGGCGGGATATTAATCCTCGTCCTGCTTGCTCTCCTCGTACTCCTTGAGCAGCTGAGCCTGCACGTCGGCGGGCACGAGCTCGTAGCTCGAGAACTTCATGTTGAAGGAAGCGCGGCCACCCGAGATAGAGCTCAGGGCGGTGCTATAGCTCGACATCTCCTTCAGGGGGATGCGTGCCTTAACGCGCTCCATGCCGTTAGCGCTCGACATGTCCATCATGATGCCGCGGCGGCCCTGCAGGTCGCTCTGTACACCACCCATGCAGTCGCCGGGCAACAGGATCTCGACGTCATAGACGGGCTCGAGCACCTTGGGGTTAGCATCGCGGAATGCTGCCGAGAAGGCGTTACGTGCTGCCAGACGGAAGGAGATTTCGTTACTGTCAACCGGGTGCATCTTACCATCGTAGATGCAGACGCGCACGTCGCGAGCGTAGCTACCGGTCAAGGGACCCTGCTCCATGCGGTCCATGATACCCTTAACGATGGCGGGGATGAAGCGTGCATCGATGGCACCACCGACGATACAGTTATAGACAACCAGCATACCG
>CACZNH010000016.1 GCA_902782465.1 uncultured Bacteroidales bacterium | reverse complement strand
ATGTTTCACCATGCGCGTGCACAGCAACCTGGTGGGCAGCGTGCCCGGGAAGTCGCAGAGCAACAACTCGGGCAGCGACAAGCGCGAACTGTACACCATTGCCCAAGCCCTGCAGAAGCCCTATCACGACCTGCTGTTCACGGTCCACCAGATCGTGATACGCTTCAACGGCTGGACGGGTGCCTATCCCGACTGCCCCTTCATCCAGCTTACAACGCTGGACGAGCATCAGGACGCAAAACAGGTAAGCATCAACAAACAAAATAGAAATGAAAAAGGCAAAGAAGAAAGAAATTGACTGGGAACAGCGCCGTTATGAATTGGCGAAAATCATGTTACCTGTTGTCCTCGTTTTAGATAACATCAAAGGTACAACGGTAAGTGGGGCCAATGAAGACTTAATCGAAGATTATGATGTTTTTTGGGAAGAAGTTGTTGTGACAAGGGTATTCAACTTTGTTGATGAGATGCTCAGACAACTCAAGCATACTGATCCCGATATAGATAAAAGAGACGAGGAACACTATAAGAATTTATTCGGTTGAAATGGAAACGAAACTGATAACCAATGACCAGCAGTTGCGCAGATACCTGCCCAACGCTTTTGACACTGTGGAAGGCGAAACGACCTTCCATGAGAAAATCCTGCCATGGCTAGACCAGGCAGAACGATGGGTATTCACCCAGTTCATCGGTGACGACTTCGCCCCTGAACTGCTCGCCATGGAAGAGACCGAGCCGCTGCGCACCTGCGCAACGCTCGTTGTGGTCCATGAGGCGTTCATGCGTGCCGTGCCGTCACTCGACCTGGTGCTTACGCCGAACGGATTCGGCATTGTGAGCAACCAGAACATCGCTCCGGCAAGCCCGCATAGGATATCGAGGCTCCTCGGCTCGCTGGAGACGAGCCGGGATATCGCCATCGAGCAGCTGATCCACAACCTGTTCCTAAACAGCACGTGGAGCGCCAGCCCCAAGCGGCAATGGTTCAGTGCAACGCTCTTCCCGAACATCGACCTTGCCAACCTGTGCGGTTTCACCGAACACCGGTGGGCGAACTACCTGGGACTGCGCTCCAAGGCAATCGAAGTGGAGCAACGGCTGGCCGAGGAATACATCTCGCCAGAGCAACTGGCGGTGTTCCGTAGCGAGGTCATGTCCGCGTTCACGGATATTTCCGTCGCCACGTCCCACCATACCCGTGTCATTGAGCAACTGCGGCAGATCGTGGTCACCGCCCTGCAGGGCAACCAGGTGCCCATTCAGTCGCTGCGTGACATCGTTGACCTGATGCGCAAGAACGAGACCTCGTTCCCGCACTTCCGCAATTCAAACACCTACAAACTCTTCGAGCCGCCTGTGTTCGAGAACAAAAAGAGAGCAAATGGCTACTGGTTCTGAAACGATCAACGTCATCCTCACTGTCCCAACTGGATGGGATAAACTGGACGACCACCAGCTGCGCTACGTGTTCGGCCTGTTGGCCCAGGGCTTTCCCTCGCCGCAAGTCAAGACCTACTGCCTTTTCCGTTGGACAGGCATGCAGGTCATGCACAAGTACGGCAAGGGATGGTGGTGCAAATTCGCTCACGACGAATTTGTCATCATGGCCGAGCAGGTCAATTCGGCCATCGCTGCGCTCGACTGGATTGACTCGCTCCCCTCAAAGCCCGTGCGCATCTCACGAATCGGCAAACACCGTGCATTGACTGCCGACTTCCAGGAAGTCCCCTTCGAGACGTTCATCATCTGCGACAACCTCTACCAGGGCTACCTCTCGGCCAAGGAGGACGCGCTGCTTGACGACCTCGCTAGGCAGCTCTATAAGTCCTCCAAGGTGAATCCCACCGAGGCGGAACGCATTGGTGTCTTCTACTGGTTTGCCTCACTCAAGGAGATGTTCGCCCGTCAGTTCAAACACTTCTTCAGGCCCATCAGCAACGCAGGCGATGCCGATGGCAATATGTTTGAACAGACTAAATCCCAGTACGAGATCCTGTACGAGGCCGTCAACTCGCATATCCGCGCCCTTACCAAGGGCGACGTCACCAAGGAAAAGGAGGTGCTCGCCATAGACACCTGGCGGGCACTTACCGAGTTGGATGCACTCGCTAAAGAATATGATGAGTTCAATAAAAAGTACCCGAACAAATGAACGAGCAATATCCTCAGGGCATCTGGGATGCCTCGGAATATTTTGAGCAATTGACCGCAACCAACCGCTTGGCAAAACGTGAACACTTCACCTTTTGCCACGTCAGCGGCTTGGACGGTTTCGAGGAGGCTTTGGCCCACATGCAGCGGACAACCGCCTTCGTGTGCGTCAGCGACATCGCCAACGGCTTTACCGAGTTGAACAACACGCCCCACACCCGTCGGGTGAAGACCGTGTTCCTGGCAAAGCGCCACAAGATTGACGACATGGCGGCACGGACACGCTGCATGGAGACCCTGCGCGAGCTCTTCCGCCAGTACATGTCGCTGCTGATCCTGGAGAAGACCAAACTGGAGCAGCACTGCATCTACCTCGATCCGAGAATATCGTTCAACGAGATTGACCGATACTTCTTCTCTGGCTGCGCATGTGCTTACTTCCAAATAGCCGTTGACGTTTACACCGACCTGCGCTACAATGCCGATGAATGGGAATAAGCCTACCGAACAACAGGCCCTGCAGGAGCGCCAGAAGTTCGTCACCGCCTTCAACGACACCATGCTTAAGATTTGGCAGGAGCAAATCACCCTGCTCGGTGTCATTGACACTGGGGCGCTGCTGGCATCCCCCAAGGCGTTGCCGTTGAGGGCCGACGGTCGTTTCTTCGAGGTTGGATTGTCCCAGTCCTTCCTCGAATATGGCTTGTGGCAGGACTACGGCACGGGCCGCGAGACGCCCCGTGGCAACTCTGGCGATCTTGGCAGAGCCAAGAAACGCCAGCGCCGCCGCTGGTTCTCCCGCAAGTATTATGCCTCAGTCATGCGACTGAAAGAGTTCTATGAGGAAAACATCGGCTCGACGTTCTGCGGGATATTAAGTTCAGCATTATCGAAAGATTTCGGAAAAAGCATAGAATTAATTATTTTATTATATATTTGTGATTTCAAAATATGAATTAAAGAAATGTAGTATATAATTAATAAACATTTTGAATCATGAGTTATTTAAAGAAACAATTCAGTACTATAAATGGTGCTATTAATGGTATATTGACCATTATTGCTATAGCATGCTTTATTATTATTTTTGTAGTTGATTTACAGATAACACTATTTCTGTTTAAAACCGATAATAAGGATTTAGCAGATGGAATCAATGATATACTACTGAATTTATCATTTAGTTACATTACTGGTTACACTGTATATTATCTCACTGTAATGTTGCCTCATTCATACAAACAAAAGAAAATCAAAGAAGTAATAGATGACAAATTAAGTACTATTAAGGATAAACTAACAAATAGCGTGCTTTGTATTTATGATGTAGAAGAATGGGAAGAATTAGAGCTTTCAAAAGAGGCTTTCGTTGAAAAGTTTAAAAGTACAATGATTGCTCCCTATTTCGAAAGAGACTTTCTAGGTCTTAAATCAACTATTTTTGATTATATAAATAAGGAAAGAAAAGATATAAATGATATTATCTCAGAGTTAATTGAATATCGTGATTATCTGTCATTCAATAGTTTGGTCTTTTTAGAATCAATTCGGTCTTCTGATTATTTTAAAAATTTAAGAGTACTTGAAAATTATTCTAATCTGCCTAAAGATTTAGTCGAGAATAAACAAAGACTTGGGGAATCTTTATACAAGTTGTATGAGAAAGTCAAGGATGAAGAACTTTCATTAGATTAATGATTAAGACTTTTTGTTGAGACTATTTGTTGCTGAAAACGCTGTCTTTTACCACACCGCCCAATCAAAGTAGCTTTGCGAAGTAAAATCGCAAAGCTATTTTGATTATGATTGACATCCAACAACTCACATCCCTGATCTCCGCATTCCGCGTCGAGACCGAGAAAGAAAGCATCTCGCCCGAGACCGTCGGCTCCATCCTCCAGGCTATCGCCGACCTGCTGGCCACCGCCACCAGCGAGACCGAGTACAACATCATCCGCTTCTGGAAGGAAACGCTCCAGCAGTACCGTTTCCTCTACGACATCCAGCAGCGCAACGTCGATGACCACAGCAATGTCATCCTGCAGCTCATGGCTCGCAGCATGGTCGACGGGGCGACCTCGTCGCTCACGCTCGCCATAGGCCCTGCCACACGCACCCGTGCCGGCGTGCTCACCGCCGAGGACTACATCCGCATCCAGGGCATCGGTGAGACGAACGACGAACTCACCGACACCGTGCTCGAGATGCAGGACATCATCGACCAGCACACCGCCAGGCTCAACGCCATCGGTGCGGCGGGCAATGTGCTGCAGTTCTTTGCCGAGGGCAACAGCGACGCCAACAAGGTCGTGTTCTCCGCCAGCCGCTACAACCTGTTCAACGGGGCGGGTACCATGGCGACCGCGGCCTTGGTCATCAACGGCGCCACCGACCAGAAGGCCGGTGCGATGACCGCCGCCCATGTCATCTCCTTGAATGCCGCCAAGACCGACATCACCGCACTGAAAGCCGCCATGCAGAAGGTGCAGGGAAGCGGCGCCCTAGTGGACGACATCCGCCAGCACTACACCGCGGCCGACCGCATCGGCTTCGAGATCATCGGCTACAACGTCGCCACCGGCGAGCAGAACATCGTGCTGAAACGCATCTTCCTCACAGGCGCCGACACCCAGAACGCGGGCCTGATGACCTCAGCCATGGTCACACAACTGAACCAGCTGCGCCAGGCCGTCTTCGGCAGCGGCGGCTCTACCGCACAATCAAGGTCATTCTACGGTCTCGGCATCGAGATCAACAAGGGAACCGGCGCCCTGCACCTGCGCGGCGCTGAGGAACTCATCGCCAAGGGCTACACGCCCTACCTGTTCCGCTACACCCGCAAGCGCAACCGTGTCAACATCAGCGGCGAGAAGTCTCACGGCCCCGTCCGCAAAGGCTGGAACGTGCTGGGCAAGGCCGACACGGTGACCATAGGCGACGACGAGACGGTGCTCATCGATGCCAAGGTCATCCATCGCGGCTATGAGGACGACCAGAGGTACCGCCATGAGGCGCGTTATTTCGTCAAGGAAGGCCGTGACCAATCAGGGAACTTCCTGGCCAGCTACGGCAAAATTCGCATCACCATTGCCGAGAGACAGGGCAAGGTGCTTGTGCCCAAGAAGGTGCGCCTGCTGTACGGCATCGCCTTCTCATCGGCAAAGCCCGACAACCGCAAGCTGCTGGACAAGACCACCCTGGTCACGCCCATCATCCAGTTCCATGTCAGCACACGGATCAACAACGGCAGCTACACCTGGATCTTTGAAAGGTAAGGACAAAAAAAGAAAGGCGAGCCGAAGCACACCCTTTCACTCAGCTGACGAGCCGAAGCACATCATTATAACAACTGGTGAGCCGAAGCACACCACAAGTCTTCTTTCCGACCACAAAGATAGAACTTTAATCCCTAACAGCCAAAGAAAAACAGTAAAAATGCAGACAATCATCGAAATCCTAAAAAACCTGTCGCTGCACCACACCGCCGTCTGGCTGGCGCTGACCTACATCGCCGTCATGCTGGCCATGGCCGTGGACTTCGTCGCCGGGCTCCGAAAGGCCAAGCAGGCGGGCATCGCCACCACCTCCCGCGGTTTCAAGATGACCGTGGAGAAGGCCACGAAATACTTCCTGCCCATGCTGTGCCTGTCGTGCATCGACATCATCACATCGGTCATCCTGCCCGCACCGTTCTTCACGATCCTGATGGGCGGCTTCAACATCTTCTGCGAATGGAAGTCCGTCCTGGAATCGACCCATGACAAGCAGGAACTGCGCGACAAGGCGCACACCTTCAACGTCATCGTCAAGAACAAGGACGACATCGCCGCCATCGTCATGCAGGCCATGGAACTGATGGAGCGCAAGAAGCAGCTGGAATCCAGTGACCAAAACCGTATCAATCAACCATATACTAACACTAACCAAATCGAAGATTATGAAGACTAAGAAAGTTCTGAACATCAAGCCCCAGGAGGTTTGCGAAGGCGACGAGCACTACGTCCGCTACAAGGGCTGCGACGGCCGCATGCACGAGCTGCCCACGCACACCGTCACCCACAACGAGCGCGTCAAGGAGATGTTCATCACCTCCATCGACTCGCTGCACTCCGTGATCATGAGCGCCGAGCTGACCAACCCCGAGGCCCGTGCCGTGTTCCAGGCGTCGTTCCCCAATGCCATCGAAGTTAAGGACATCCAGGTCGCCGGCTGTTTCCTGCGCGACGACTCGCAGCAGAGCGAGCTGCGCTTTGATGCCCCCCTCATCGGCGTGCCGCAGAAACGGTTCCCGCACTACTACGCCATCGACGGCCAGGGCACCATCCGCTTCATCAGCAACGGTGAGCCTGTTGACCAGTCAAGCCTGAGCCTCGCCGAAGACCATGAGGCGAAGCCCGAGCTTGTGGCCTTCTTCCAGCGGACGCTGGACAGCATCGCCGGGGAAATCACCCCCAAGCTGTGGGCGTTCTTCGTGGCCCATGTCACCAGGATGGACTTCAACTTCTCGTTCACCATGGTCGAGAAGCACCTGTACGTCATCGACAAGAACAAGCAGACCTACGACGCGGGCGTTCTCACCCCCGTCTCGGCCGCTAAAGTCTGACCGCCATGCGAAGCATCGATCAAATCATTGTCCACTGCTCCGCAACGCGGGAAGGGCAGCACGTCACCGTACAGCAGATCCGCCAGTGGCATCTGCAGCGCAAGTTCGCGGACATCGGCTACCACTACGTTGTTTACCTCGACGGGACGGTCCACAAGGGCCGACCCCTCGAGAAAGCCGGTGCCCACTGCAAGGGCCACAATGCCCATTCTATCGGCATCTGCTATGTCGGCGGGCTTGACCGTAACGGCCAACCCAAGGACACCCGCACCGCCGCCCAGAAGGCCGCGCTGCTGTCGCTGATCCGTGAACTGAGGCAACGCTTCCCGCGTGCCACGGTCCACGGCCATCGTGAGTTCGCCGCCAAAGCGTGCCCCTGCTTTGATGCCAAGAAAGAGTATTCAAACATCTAAATCCATATAACTATGAACGATCAGTATAAGAACCTTTTCAAGGGCATCATCATCTTCCTGGTCACGGCAGTTGTACTGCTGTTCCTGTCGATCATTCTGCCCTCATGCCACAGCCAAAAGCAGGCCACCACCACAGTAGTAGAGAACGTCGAGGTCGCCAAGGCTGCCAGTACCACCACCGAGACCGCTGCGCGGTCTCAGTGGATGAGCAGCCTGAGCATGGACCTCGACAGTTTTGAGCTGTTCATGCCCATGCCGTTCGGCACAGACACTGCTTCATCTCTGCCAGCGTTTGCCGATCCTTCCACAAGCCAACCACGTCTGCATGCTGCAAACATGGTTGTATTGAAGGGCAAACGCGCGTCCATCGGTAAGGCCGACTTGGCCGAGCGCAACGCTTCGCGGTGCGCCCGCCAGGTCGACAGCGTCGCTTCGCACCGCACGATGGACATGTCAGACCATTACGCCCGTGACACCGTGGGCATCTACAAGCCCCCCAATATCACCTGGTGGCCATGGGCCATCCTCGCTGCGCTCGCGCTCGTGCTCACGGTGAAATACCTTTTGAGGAAATAGTCGATTGGGCAATGGGAAACTCGCTTCGCTCGGTTCCCGTTGCCCAGTCGCCATTAAAAAGCATCCCGTTTCGCAACGAGGTGCCCCTAGGAAAAATAGTATGAATAAAACATAGATTTAAGGTTGGTTATACGTAGTGCAAAGATAGCCAAAATCCCCGAGTCCAAAGATCATTTCCTTCGGAAAAATGCCCGCCCCAGGCCCCGATGGCGATGGACCGTTCCGCTCCGTCTGCGTCCGCTCCGAATGACTGACTTATCGGCTGGAGAGTGCCTGGCCAGGCTCACTATCCGTACCGACACCCCCCACAGCCGGCTGCTGCGGTCATTCCCGTTCCGCACTGCGTTTCGCTGCGTCATCGACAGTGCAACACCTGCGGTTCAAGGCGGTCTGCTGACGGCGGGTGCGGGTGCGCACCCGGCTCGCTGCACTGGTATCGGGCTCGTCCTCCGTCCTCAACCCGATCCTGACGTTCCGCAAGCCCGATGCTCAATCAGAGATTGCCCCGCAACGCCTACATCTCGCCTGGCACTCACGATGACTCCACTCATCTTGTGCCTCCACTTCATTCCCTCCGCGCCCCGCTGTTTTCGCTGCGCTCAGTGGTATCGGTGCTGTGAGCCTTGGACACACTCCAGCCTCTGTCGCCATCCTGCGCTCCCTTGCCTGCGCTTCACCGCCCGTTGCCATCGCCAGAGCACAAAATCGCCGCAAAATCGAGATTTCGCCGCAATTTTGTCGAAAAATCTTCGACAGTCGTCGAACATAGAAAAGCAGTAGGCCAAAGTGTAATGCCGAAACCGATACTGCGTGTCGGTTCGTCATCACACATTGGCGATTTTACCGCACATCGATGGGCATCGCCCTGCATATTCCGCTAAATCAAAAAGCGGTTTTCGTTTTGCGCTCCGTAGGGCGGTCGGGGGCTGCTTTCGCAGAAACAAGGAGGTGAAATCACGATTTCACCCCCTTTGAACTCCCAGAAACCGCTGTATAACAGCGGTTTAATCGATTTTATGGTGCGGAGACTTTTTGGATTTTGATAAAATACGCCTGTAAATACGCCTTATATCTTGCTGATATAGCTATTTTTACGACCTCCTATTTTTTGCACTAAGTTGCACCAGTTTGCACACGCTTGAAAAATTCGGCACACATCCGTCACCGACAGCCGACGAATGTGTGTAGGACAAAGCCATCGACAACAGCCAATGTCTTTTAATAGAAAAAGCAACAGCAATATCTTTGACCTAAAAAATTACGATACTATGAGCGACATCAACACCAACGCAACCGTCAACCTGGTTGTCAACGGACAGCAGGCCCAGCAGGTACTCCAGCAACTCAAACAGCGTGCGCTGGAACTCGAGAACGCAATAGCCAAAGCCGCCGCCAGCGGTAACAAGATAGAACTGAGGAAACTGCGCAGGGAACTGGCCGACACCAAGCGGCAGATCCGCGAGATAGAGTCCTCGACCATGCAGGTCGAGGGCGTGTTGCGCCGTCTCGACAAGGCGACGCCCAAGGAACTGAACCGTGCCCTGCAGACCCTGAACCGCCAGCTCGACTACATGGAGCGGGGCAGCGCCGCATGGAACGCCCATGTGGCGAAGATCCAGGCCGTCAGGGCCGAACTGTCCAAGGTCAACGCCGAACTGCGCACGCAGCAGTCGTGGTGGGACCGCTTCAACAACAAGCTCAACCTGTGGCAGACCTCACTGATGGGCATCGCCGCCCTGCTGACCGGCCTGGTGATGGCTGGCCGCAAGGCGGTGAACTCCTACGCCGAGATGGAGGAGGAACTCGCCAACACGATCAAGTACACGGGCATGGCCCGGGAGGAGGTGGAGGCGATGAACGACGCCTTCAAGCAGATGGACACCCGCACGGGACGCGACAAGCTCAATGAACTCGCCCAGGAGGCAGGCCGTCTGGGCAAGAACACCCGTGAGAGCGTCCAGGGCTACGTCGAGGCGGCTGACATCATCAACGTGGCGCTGGTCGACCTGGGCGAGGGCGCCACGCAGACCATTGCCAAACTGACCAACATCTTCGGAGTGGAGGAAGTTTTGGGCACCAAGGACGCCATGCTTGCCGTGGGCTCCACGGTCAACGTCCTCTCGCAGAACTGTACCGCGGCAAAACCTTACCTGGTGCAGTTCGCCCAGCGCCTTGCAGGTGTGGGCGCCCAAGCGAGAATGACGATTCCCGAGATCCTGGCATTTGCGGCCACGCTGGACGCAAACGGCCAGAAGGTGGAGATGTCCGCATCAGCACTGTCCAGGCTCATCATGATGCTCTTTCAGAAGCCTCAGGAACTCGCCCGTACCGTCGGCCTGGACGTGCAGAAGTTCACCGAGACGCTGAACAAGTCCACCAACGAGGGCGTGCTGATGTTCCTCGGCAAGCTGCAGGAGATCGGCGAGGCCGACGCCTTGGCTGCCCTGTCGCCGCTGTTCAAGGACTTGGGCATGGACGGCATCCGCATGTCCCAGGTCCTGGCCACGCTGGCCACCCATCTCGATATGGTCAAGTGGGAGCAGGAGGAGGCGAACAAGGCTTTCACCGAAGCCACAAGTGCGACCAGGGAGTACAACATCTTCAACAACACGGCGCAGGCCGGCATCGACAAGGCCCGCAAGCGCGTCCACGAGCTCGCCGTGGAACTCGGCGAGCGGCTGTTGCCATTATACAGACATATAATGACCTCTGGCAGCGCCATGCTGCGCTTCCTGAACGTCATCGTGGACTTCGCCGTCAAGCACAAGACCGCCATCCTTACGCTCACCGCTGCCATTGTCGGCTACACGGTGGCCGTCAACGCCAGCAACATCGCCCTGAGACTTCACTACACCTGGCTCGTGCTCGTGGAGACGTGGCAGAAGACGGTGAAGGGCACGACCCTGTTGTGCTCGATGGCCTACAACACCCTCACGGGCAACATCACCAGGGCGAATGCCGCCCAGAAGCTGTTCGTCGATACCTTCAAGACCACGCCGTGGGGCCTCGCAATAGCTGCCGTCACGGCCCTGGCGGTGGGCATCTACAACCTCGCCTCAAGGACCGACGAGTACACCAAGTCGGTGAAGGAGAACATAAAGGCCGCCAACGAGGTCAGCGGCGAGTACGTCAAGGAGCAGCGCGAACTTGACCTGCTTTTCGGCAAACTGAAGGGCGCCGAGAAAGGCTCCGACGACTACAAGTCGGCGAAGAAGGCCATCATCGACCAGTACGGAAAGTACCTGTCCGGCCTGATCGACGAGAAGGGCGAGATCATCAACCTGACCGATGCCTACGACCGACTGACGGAAGCCATCAGACGGTCTGCCCGTGAGCGAGGCATCGCAGCGGTGAAGGAGAAGATGGAGCAGGAGTACGTGGACCAGACCCAGAAAGACCTGAACCGCCTGCAGGAATCCCTCGAGAAATACGGCGTCTCGGCGCAACTTGCCGCCAAGACGGTGCAGCAGGTGGCCACGGCCATGATCGCCAACAAGCCTATCCCTCAGGATGCCCTCAAGGTCATCGAGGATGCCAGCCGCAACATGCCGTGGTACGACCGCTGGACGGGAGGCCGCAAAGACCAGGTGCAGTACACCGGCCCTGCAGGTATCGTCAACAACATGTACCGCCACCAGGGCGAGTACAGCAAGGGCATGGCGGGCATCGAGGCGATGGAGAACGCCAACGCCCCCTTGCGAAAGGTCGATACCACATGGCTCAAGCGTGCCATCGAAGGGCTGGAGGCCATCGTCAAGTCAGAAACTAAAGGCCGCGCCCTCGTCTTCGTTGACGGCTCCAACCAGGGAGAATACAAGGAACTCTCGCCCAAGCAGGCCCAAGACCTGCTGACCCAGTATAGATCAGAGTTGAACTATCGAGGCACCGGCGGCAGCACCTCCAACAATGCAACGCCCACGGGCGGCAGCTACAGCCCAGGTGGCGGCGATAAAACGACCACCACAAGCGGCTCGGGCAGTTCCAAGGCCGAGGACAGGTTCAAGGCCGAGAAGGAGTGGAGAGAGCGGGAAGAAGCCCTGAACCGCATCGCCTACGCCACGGGCCAGAAGAACTACGAGGACTACACCAACAGGATGCTGGAGATAGCCGTCGAGTTCGAGAAGCAGCGGCTTGCCCATACTGACCTCAGTGCAACGGAGCGCCTTACCATCGAGGCGCAGTACCACGAGGCCCAACGCAAGCAGCAGGAGCAGGCCAACAAGTTCACTGTCGAGGAAGAGCATGAAGCCTACAGGGAAATCAAGGCCTTGATGCAGCAACGCTACATCGACGGGAAGATAACCACGGAGCAGTACAACGCCAACATGGAACTCATCGAGCTGCAGCACCTGCGCACCCTCGAAAAGATCTACGAGCAGCAGGCCAACAGGCCCGTTAAAGATTGGGAAGAGGCGAAACGCCTGGCCGAAGAAAACGGCGAGGAGTTCGATGTGGCCAAGCCCAACGTGGACGAGAAGGCCTGGCAGGACTACATCAAGGCCCACGACACCTACCTGGCCGCCCTGGTCAAGGACCAGCAGAAGCGCCAGAAGGAGTACGAGGACCATCAGCGCAAGCACCAGCAGGAACTGCAGAAGATCAAGGACGAGTTCTTCGGCAACAATGCGGCCGAAAACCTCGCCCTATACAACGAGGCGATCGTCAACCTCGATGCTGTCTATGAGGCGGAACTCAAAGCCGCAGGCGACAACGCCAAGGAGAAACTCCGAATCGATGAGGCCTATGAGAAGGCGAAACTCGCCCTGAAGAAGCGGTACAACCAGCTTGGTGGAGAGGATGACAAGAACGCCCTGCAGCAGTGGAACCAGGATGTGCTCGACTGGCTCGAAGGCGACGGCGGTCAGGCCGTCACTAAGAGCGTCGAGACACTGACTTCGGGCATGTCCTCCATCTTCAGCCAAATCTCAAGCCTCGTACAGAGCGAGATGGAGATGGAGACAGCCGCAATAGAAAGACGCTACGAGCGCGAGATCTCGATGGCCGAGGGCAACAAGTTCAAGACGAAACGCCTTGAGCAGCAGAAGCAGAAGGAGGTGGCCAAGGTCAAGGACGAGGCCAACAGAAAGCTGTTCGCCATGCAGGTCATCCAGGCCGTGGCCCAGACGGCGACCGCCGCCTTGAACGCCTACTCCAGTGCTGCCGCCATCCCTGTCGTGGGCTACATCATCGCCCCTATAGCCGCTGCAATGGCAGTGGCTGCAGGGGCCATGCAGGTGGCAGCCATCAAAAAGCAGCAGCAGGCAAGCCAGGCCCAAGGCTACGGCGAGGGCGGTTTCACCCGCAAGGGCCGTGCTGACGAGGTGGCTGGCGTGGTCCATGCCGGGGAATGGGTGGCGAGTCAGAGACTTGTTGCTTCACCCGTTGCCCGTCCTCTGATCGAGGCTCTGGACTACGCGCAGCGCACCAACACGATCGGCTCGCTTCGCAGCACCGACGTGTCGAGGTCAATCACCGCGCCGATGGCTTTGGCGCAGAGCCAACCGAGCCCTTCGTCACCGTCAACACCGTGACCGGCGACAAGGGCATAAAGCAGGCGCAGGACGAGTACCAGCGCCTCATGAATAATAAATCACCGAAATCAAAGAGAAAATAAGTGTTTAGCAAAGATTTTTGCTACCTTTGCGTATGAAAATCATAAAAGTAGTAGATTATGGTTGAATATTCATATTATAGATTATGTTTTAAGGCTGATATTATTGAGCCCCTGAACGAATCTGATCTTTTTGCAGTGCATACTCCTAAAGGAACATTTCAAATGACTAAGGCCGATTTTTATCGAGTATTTAGAAATGTTGTAATATCCAAGAGTTATAGTGAGAGAGGAATTTACCACTATCCTACAGTACCCAATAAGGCAAAACCATTTCGTAGATGAGAATTCAAAATGTCGTTAAGATTAAGATAGTTTTTTCGTACAATTAAAGGTCATTTATAGAAACGATGAAAACAAAGAAAAGAAAGAAAAGAAAGAAATTTATGTCAGGTAACGATATCCTGGCATTAATCATAGTTGCAATAGGCTTTATTAGTTTCTTTTTGAATCCTAATATGAGTGAAATCAATTTCTTGGCTCATAGTTTGACTATCTTCTCTATATCTCTAGCCATGATTGCGTTTGTTTCGCCTATCTTACAAAGATCTAGAAACAACCTAATACTATCTGAATCTAATATAATCGTTAATAATAGGGAAAGTATTAAGAAAATATCAGATTCTATATCAGAGATGGATAAGCAAATAGAAGATATTGATTTGAAACTACAGGATAAAAAATTATCAAAAAGACGTAAAAAAGATCTTAAGGATGAGAAGAATGATATACTTCGAAGAAAATCAAACTTTGAGAAATTCAAATTAAATATAGAAGAGTGTTCAACTTCTTACTTAAGTAGTATTATTATGAATCTATTCAGAGCATATAAAAAAAGGATTAAAATTTGCTTGATATTGATTGTTCTTCTGATAGTTGTAAATCATATATTGTTCACTTCGCCTGTATTTTCAAGCTTCATTCACAAGACTTTTCCCTCTATATCAAATATGTCTGAATGGAAAATCGGTATATCTAACTTTATAAATCTTCTTACATTAGCAGCTCAATTAATTTTCCTTTACGATATTAGCATGTCTACTATGAAGATTTTAGTGCGTTTGAATAAAACAGAGTCATAATACGTATCTCGATTTTACTTTAAAATCATTGATTTAATCGGTTTCCTTCGTCTTTTATAGTTCTTATCGGTTGATTTACCTTTGCGGCAAATCAACCGCTATTCTTTATGATACTCACGATAAATGGAAAGCAGCCGCATCTTCACCGATGCCGATGACTACAGCATGGAGATTGAACTGCCCCTGGCAGACTGTCCGCAGAACCTTGACATCTTCGGGATGATCACCCGCAAAGACGTCGATGCAGGCGACATCTTCTTCGATGCGGTGCTGCAGGACACCAACTTATTCAAGCGAGGTGCCGTCGTGATCACCGGCATCACGCAGGAATCAGTCAAGGTGCAGTTCCTGGAGAAGCGCAGCTACCAGAACTTCTTCCCCCGCTTCGATGAGACCTATATCGACGAGCTTGACCTGGGCAAGTGGCCCAGCATCTACCCCGACAATTCGCCTACCGGCGGCGGGGCCCAGCCACGACCCGGGGAAGAAGTGACTTACGCCTCTCCGGCGCAGCTCTGGGGCAGGACGGAGGACTACACCGCCTTGCCGTGGGTCAACAACTCCAGCGGCAACCTGCAGAACTGCGCCAAGTGGAACGCATCAGCCAGCAAGTACGAGTGGAAGGTCAACCCCGACGACGAGGACGACACGGACTTCTCCCGTGGCCTCTCGTTCCAGCCGTACCTGCTGTGGCTGACCAAGAAGATCTGCGCAGCCCTGGGCTATGCCTATGACTTCTCGCTGTGGGAACAGAGCGACTACCGCCACCTGCTGCTGATGAACACCACGCCATACGCCAACAGCAACCGCACCTGGGCGAGTGCCTTGCCGCATTGGACGGTGAACGAGTTCTTCCAGGAACTGGAGAAACTCCTGCTGTGTGAGTTCGACATTGACCACGCACGCAGCACGATTGCCTGCACTGCGACCGCGGACAACATCGAGGCGGCCGGCACCATCCACATCTCAAAGGTCGTTGACGCTTTCACTGTGGAGGTGACCACCGACGAGGAGAAGAGCGGCTACAAGGCGATGCTCAACCAGGGCTACGCTGCAGGTGGCCACCGCCTTGACAACATCTACAACTGCCAGTGGTACATTGACCAGATGACCAAGGCAGACGGCACGGTAAGGTGTACCACCCACGCCACGCTCAACGCCCTGATCTCGAGCAATGTCCGACAGGAGGCTGTTCCCGACAGCGGCGGAGTGTGGGGCCTGCACTACGCGCAGGACGTGGACACCTACTTCGTGTTGGAGGTGATGAAGCGGGTGAAGTACCGCAGCGGAGGCCGCGAGGAGTGGGACAATTGGGGCAACGTCACCCGGCTTGTTCCCATCAACCGCTTCGGTCCGCTGATCATCGACAGGGACAACCCTGACGATGTGGATGAGATGAAGATCGTTCCCGCCTGGCTCGACGAAACGGACGATGTCATCGGTCTCGTTCCGTTCCTCGAGTGCGGCGAAACGGGAGAGGGCGACAACGCCTACTCCAACCAGTCGCATACAGGCCGCCCTCATTCGTCAGAGAAGGTGGACCAGGACGTGCCCATCCAGTGGGGCGCACTGCCCACGGTCAGCGCAGGGAAGCGGGAGAAGAGCGGAGCCGTCTTCGACAAACTCTTTGTCGCCTTCTGGTGGGGCAGTTACATGATGTTCTCGCCCCGACACCCGCATCCCTGGACAGACACATTCGACCTCGATTACTCCTATTACGTCCCGACTCCCAACAGCAACTCGGGCGTGCTTTCGGTCACCTGGAATCGCATCAATAGCGGCAAGACCTGTTCCCTGCGCATCAACAACGCCGCCTACGGCCAGGGCATTGAGCGTGACACCTTCTATCCCGTCGACCAAAAGAAGAAATACACCTTCTCCTTCCTTGCCGACAAGATTCCCAACGTCCGCTCCGTCTTCCACATCGACGGCAAACGGTACCTCTGCGAGAAACTGACCGCCACCTTCACCGAAGATGGCATGTCCCAACTCCTAAAAGGCCAGTTCTACAAGATTATCACAAGTGATTAAGAAATTCAATATTTAGCTGTTATTTTTCCTTTCTCCCTTGGGACTTCGGCTTCAAGGGGGATTTTTTATGTGATCAGTCGGTAGGTCATTCACCGTTTCATTCTCAGTCTCATTCGACGTTTCACTCCAAGTATCGGTAGTGGATTCGATGAAGGTTTCATCGAAAATGTCATCAAAGGCATCACTCAAGGTTTCACTAAAAAAGCCGTCAATGACATCCCGATGAATGTCAGTGACGACCTTTTTCTTTGATTTCCAGTTTATTTCTTGCCGTATAAAACCCAATCAATCACCTTGCGATTGGCTTCATCCACTTTGCTTTGGTCGAAGTCAATGTATATGTCTGTCACTGTGTTGGTACCGTGACCGAGGGCATGAGCGATTGTGTCTCTGGGAATGTCGAGACTCATGGCAATCGTCGCCCATGAGTGACGTGCCCAATAGGTTGTGAGCTTGGGGAATAGGGGAGAGTAGTTTTTCTTGCCCCCACGGCCGACACGCTTCACTGGCCCTACCTTCTTCAAGGTCTTGTCCATGCGGCGAGTGAAATCATTGTGGTTGGTGTATCGATCCAAGACATCGATAAGCCAATCCTTTCCGCGATGTCGCTCAATGATTTCCATTGCTTCGGGCTCTACCTTGATGGAGTAGAGGCGATGCGTCTTAGCACGCTTGAACTCAGCACGACCTTTAACCAGTTCTTTGAGCCTGCACAAGTCCACAACATTGATACCTATCATCAAGAAAATCAGCTTGAAGATGTCAACGTAATAGAGCGCATGTACTTCGGCAGGAAAGCTGAATAACGTCCGCAACTCCTCTGCCGTAAGGTTTCGCTTTGCCGTAGGTTCCGGCTTGATTTGTAATCGCCTGAAGGGATAAAAAGTTGTTATGTCATTGTCAATGGCATCATTAAAGACCGCACGGATGTTGCGCAGGTGAATGTTGCGAGCGTTCCTCGATGGGGCAGTCTGCGCCATAAAGTTGTCGAAGGCAACAAGCCAATCTTTGGTAATGTCCTCGAAATTAAGCTTTTCAAGGTCATTGCCGACATAAGCTAACATACGGCGATACGTCTGCATGTAAACGCCACATGTGCTAGGTGTTTTTGATTGGGCAAATGCCAGGAAACGGCTTGCGAATTGACCTTTACGCTTCTGGATTTGAGCTTTTTCTTCGGCTTTCTCGGGGTCGAGCCTGCGTTCAACCTCCTGTTTGATGTCCACAACGTCCATACTTTTCAACACGCCCGAATCGGCAAGGAGTATGATTGTTCGGTCAACCTGTTGCTTAACACTTGATATGTACAAGTTTAGCAACTTTTCCTCTGGGTGGTTCACGACTACTGAACGGGTCGCATCCCACTGTTCGGGGAACAACTTCGCCTTCAAAGGAATGTAGGCGGTCTTCTTAAGATGGGCGATAGCCACCTTAAGGTTTGCTGGAGAGCCTGGTTTCACTCTCCGCGTGTCCAGAAAAAATCTTGAGTTTGCCATAAAACACATTTTCGGATCATTTCCCCCTAATTTTTGGCTTGCACGTGCGCAAGTCTTTGCGCAAGTCAAATGCCCGATTTTGTACGATTTCGCACGATTTTGGTGAAAATTTCTCCTTTTTTTTTATGGTATTTGCTTGGATTATCAGAAGAAAAGGCACCGAAATTCATCGATAACTCTTTGATTTCCAGTGCCTTATTGGAAGCGTGATCCTGTTGGGATTCGAACCCAAGACCCACAGCTTAGAAGGCTGTTGCTCTATCCAGCTGAGCTACAGGACCATCCTGTATTTGCCTGATGTACGGGCAAAAAAATGCGGAGAGAAAGGGATTCGAACCCCTGGAGGTAGTTAGCCTCAACGGTTTTCAAGACCGCCGCAATCGACCACTCTGCCATCTCTCCGAAAGTGAGTCTGCTAGTCAAACTCACTCATTTGGGGTGCAAAGGTACTGCCAACTTTCGTTTTATGCAAGTTTTTAGCGTGATTTTTGATTTCTTCGGCCTGAAATCGCCTTGTCAGGGTATCAATTTGGTGAGAATGATATAGTCTTGGCTTTCAATTTCGACGGGATAATGCACGGTTGAACGTAACCCGATGACCCAAATGATTTTGCCGTCGGCTTCGAGCAGCCAAGCGTTTTGTTTATTGAAATAATCCAATTTGTAGTCGTTGAAGAGGTCACTCACGAGCCGTGTACCTGTCATGCCGAAGGGTTGGAAACGGTCTCCACGCCGCCAGTGGCGCATCACAAGGCGCTGGCAGTCGAGCAGCTTGGTATTGAAGGCGACTCGCGTACGGCCGTCGCACATCCGTGGCGAGAATGGCATGGCACCACGCTTCACTGTAATGTGGAGCGGACTGAAGATTTCCTCTGTCAGGTCGATGGGAATTTCGACATCTCCATCATGCTGTATAGGCACGATGTCAAATGTTTTCCTGTTCACGGCAAGCACATAGTCGCCGGCTGTGAAGATTCGCCCGCTGCGCTCTTGCATGGCGGCCTCGATGGCTTTGCGGCATTGCTCACGGTTGAAGCCCAGATGGCGGATGCGGTAGTAGAGCAGGGTGGAGGGGTAGGGGTGGTCGCACAATTCCTCGATATTGATAAAAGGATAGTCTGATGTGCATTCCTCGGCCACATATTCCATAAGTTCATTGTCGTCCGCTAGGTTCTGCATTGTGTCGAGGATGCGTGCACGGGCATTGGGGAACTGCTGCTCGATGACGGGCAGGATGAGGTTGCGCAGGCGGTTGCGGCGATAATCGTTCTGCGCATTGGTGCTGTCGGTCACATAGTCCTGACCGATAGTGTTGAGATAGTCTATGATGTCGTTGCGGGTTACTCCAAGCAATGGCCGCCAGATGCCATCATCATTCAACCGTTTCATGCCTGTGAGCCCTCTCAGCCCTGTTCCGCGCATGAGGTTGAGGAAAAACGTCTCCACCTGGTCGTCGGCGTGGTGTGCGACGGCAATCTTCTCGCACCCTTGCTGTTCGTATTCCTGTTCAAACCACGCGTAGCGCAGTGCTCGGCAAGCCATCT
Source organism: uncultured Bacteroidales bacterium (assembly GCA_902782465.1). Classification (GTDB taxonomy): domain Bacteria; phylum Bacteroidota; class Bacteroidia; order Bacteroidales; family Muribaculaceae; genus Sodaliphilus. Next base: position 55,662 of record CACZNH010000016.1, on the reverse strand, counting down.
CGACCGAGCCGCCGTGCTGCTGCTGATAGGCGGCCACATCAAAGTCCTTGACGGTCAAGGGCACGTCATGCCGCTGGCACAGGTCGCGCACAAACTGCTCGTCACGCATCGACTCCTCGCCACGCAGGTGGAAATTGCAGTGGGCTGCACGGCAATCGCAGCCGAAGTCGAGCAATAGCCGCAACAGGGCCACCGAGTCGGCCCCGCCGCTCAATGCCACCAATATCCGTTTGCCCTTGAGGGTTCTGGCTTCATCGGCAGTGAACACTTTATTTAAGATCTCCTCGCGATTCACAGCTGCAAAGGTAGTGTTTTTTCAAAACTTAATTGTACCTTTGTGCCATAATTCTCATGGGACAAACCGGTAGGGGACATAGCGACTTTTGGTATCACGTGGCGGCATTCGCCATGATTCTGGTGTGGGGCATCTCGTTTCTCAACACCAGGGTGTTGCTGGATGCTGGCCTGACGCCCACCGAGATTTTTGTGGCTCGTTTCACCATCGCCTATGTGTCGTTGCTGGTCATCAGCCGCTTCAAGGTGCGTTATACCGGTTGGCGTGATGAATTGTTGTTTGTGGTGTGTGGCATTGCCGGCGGCTCGGCTTACTTCATTGCCGAGAACACGGCACTGGAGTACACGCTCATCAGCGACGTGGCAGTACTGGTGAGCATTGCCCCGCTGACGACGGCGTTGATGGGTGCCATCTTCTATCGTGATGAGCGCATCACGTTGCTGACGGGCGTGGGCATGGTGATAGCCTTTATTGGCTCGGTGCTGCTGGCTTTGAAAGACGGCTTCGTGTGGGGCGACAGCATTTTGGGCGACATGCTGGCCGTGCTGGCGGCATTCGTGTGGGCCTTCTATTCGATGGCGTTGAAGAAACTCAACCGCACCTACACAACCCTGTTCATCACGCGCAAACTGTTCTTCTATGGCATCTTGTCGGCCTTGCCGCTGTTGCTCATGGAGGACACACAAATTAGTATGACAACGTTAAAGCAGCCCGAAGTATGGGGCAATCTGCTCTATCTGGGCTTGATTTGCTCGATGGCGGCTTACTTTATCTGGGGCATCACCGTCAAGCGCATCGGCGCTGTCCGCGCCAGCAACTATTTCTACCTGAGTCCCATCATTTCGATGATTGCCGCTGCCATTTGGTTCGGCGAGCGGACAAATGCGGTCGCTTACATCGGTTGCATACTCATCCTCACGGGTGTCATCATGGCTGAGAAGTTCAAGCGCAAGCCTGCTAATCAATAACGGTTTTCATCCATCGTTTGGACGACAGCCACAGGAGATAAACCGTGCCACGGAAACACAGTTCTATCGCCATGGCCATCCACACGCCATACAGCCCCATCGAGGTTACCATGATGGCGGACAATCCAAGTCTTACTATCCACATGCTCACCAGGTTAATGCCGCACGGCACCAGCGTGTAGCCGGCTCCCGCAAACACGCCGTAACCGATGATGGCTGCGGCGAACAGGGGCTCGGCCCAGGCTTCGACACGCAGGCATCGGGTGCCCAGTTCCACCACTTCCTGCACGGGTGACATGAATCCCATCAGTTCTGGTGAGAAGACATACATCAGTATCGCCAGCAGGCCCATGATAACCATTCCTGACAGCACGGTAATCCATGCAAAACTGCGGGTGAGGCGCTTGCGTCTGGCGCCTAGGCTCTGGCCCACAAGTGTTGTAGCGGCATCAGCGATGCCATACCCCGACATATAGCAAAGGCTCTCGGCTGTGATGCCGAATGAGTTGGCTGCCAGTGCTATGCTGCCCAGCGGTGCCACGATGCCGGTGATGACGATTGACGCACTGCACATCATGATGTGTTGCACTCCCATCGGTGTGGAGATGTTAACGGCTTTCTTGAACGAGGCCCAGACTGGTTTGAAGGAGCCATGGTCAAGGGTGAGTCTCAGCTCGTTGGAACGGTACGCAAGATGGTACAGCATCAGCAGCGAGATGATGAGACCCGCGCTCGCCGTGCCCAATGCTGCTCCCATGACTCCCAAGCCCGCGCCCGGCATATTCATTGAATGTCCCAACACCGTAATCTGTCGGGTGGGGAAGATGAGGAAGAAATTGAAAATGACGTCCAGCACACACATCAGGATGTTGAGTGCGCTGGGGACACGCATGTTGCCGCTGCTTCGCAACATCGAGCTGGCTACAATGTCAAGCATAAAGAACGGCACAAACAGCATGAAAGTGCCGAAGTAGATGGTGGCATTGTGGCGGATATGTGGCTCGGCTCCCAACCACACAGGCAATTTAAAGCACAGGATTAGTCCTAGTCCAGCCATCAACAGGCTGAAAATCAGGCACACGACAAGGGCCTGCCGCACCAGTTGTCGGGCATCGGCGGCACGTTTGGCTCCTAACAGATGCGCCACCTGCACGGCATAGCCTGCGGCAAATGACGTGAGCACACCCTCAAATAGCCATGCTGTAGTGCCCATCAGCCCGACCGATGCAGAATCGTCGGCTCCCAACTGTCCCACCATGGCAGCATCAATAAACTGCATCACCACCGCCGACACACTGGCAAGAATGGCAGGTATGCTCAACGAGAAGGTGAGGTGCAACTGCTGTCCTAATGACAACGGCTGCCCGTCACGAATGAGCTGCAATAATGAGTCTTTACCTGATGCTGATGCCATAGGGCCTATTAATGACGGTAGCTAAAATCGGGGAGAGAAAAAGGTGTTCCACAATGACAGTGGAACACCTCTTTTAAAACATTAGATTGTTATCGCTAACAGATTACTTGCGCTGGATGGTCACAGCACGGTCAAGCGATGCGCACTTGGGACCATAGTTGGTCAGCTCACCGTTGTTGATCTGAGTCTCGAGGCGGCTCTCGGCAACACCCTTCTTCACGAGCTCATTCTTAACGGTAGCAACACGGCCCTTACGCAGGCGAACATTGATCTGGTCGTTGCCAGTGTAGTTGTCGGCCCAACCGGTCAGCAAGTAGTTGCGGTTCTCATTCTTCATGACCTCAGCTACTGCGTCAACAACGTTGCGCTGTACGCCCAGAACGTCGGTGCGGTTGATGGGGAAGTAAACGGTTGCCAGGGGAACTTCGCCAGCGGGCTCGTCCAGACTCTTGGCTTCGGGCTTCTTCTCGAGGCACTTGCGCAGCTGATCCTCCAGGTCACCAATCTTGCGGTTGGCATTGTTGAGGTTAGCGGTAAGAGCATCACCCTCGTTGTCGGTGTACTTCCACTCGGGGCACTGGGCCTGGATGGGAGCGTTCCACTCGCTCTTGCCGAACTTGTAGGTCATACCGATGAGGACACCGGGATACTCGTTCCAAGTCCTGTAACCCATACCGGCACCGTCGATGTGCTCCTGCATGAGGTCGAAGCGGAGGTCGAGGTTGACGTCAATCTTCTTGGTGATAGCAAACGAGTTGAGCAAACCACACTGCATGCTATAGTTGCGGCTGTGGTCCTCATCATCGTTAGCACCATATTTCCATTTGCCATAAGAGTTGGGGCGGGCACCAGAGTGTGCATATACCCAGTTAACGGTCATACCCACGTAGAAAATGGCGTTGTAGAAGCGGTGAGGCTTGTAGCCGCACAGCCAGTTGGAAACATTGAACAGCACGTCACCAACAAGACCTACGTCATTGAAGTGCTGGCCGCGGTAAGCACCACCGTCGAGAGAATTCTTGCCGAGGTAACCCAGGGCGGCATAGTTACCGGTCCAGGTTGCACCCTTGAGCTGCTCAAAGTCAGCACCAGCGCGCAAACCCAGCAGCGGTGAGAACCATTTACCTACGAAGAGGTCGAATTTCAGACCCAGACGGTCACCAAACTTCTGATGCTTGTCGTAGGATGACATGATGATACCCACACCAGCGTCAGCAGTGATAAACCAGTTGTCTCTCATGCGATTGAGAAGATAACCCTGCGAGGGATCTTCTACGTAAGTCACCTCTTGTGCTACCGACGGCATCAGGTAGGCTACACAAAGAATAACTAATAAAGCAATCTTTTTCATAATAAAACTTGTATTTTTTTTAGTTGTTAATATTCTTAAGCAATTTAGTCTCAAAGGGTTAACCTGTTTGGTTATGTGATTTTGAGCCGTTTGAATTGACAAAAGTAGTGTTTTTTTGTTATCCCGAAAAATTTTTTTGAGAAAAAATCACGAATGACAACTTTTGTGTTCTGAAAAACCGCTAAATCAGGCAAACTATCCCTTCAACGACTGCAGGATTTCGTTGGCGATGTTTTCAGGGGTGAAACCGAACTTCTCGTCAAGGACCTTATAGGGGGCTGATGCACCGAAGTGGTCAAGACCGTAGATGCGTCCAGTGGGAACCACACGGCGCAGCGTGCTGGGCAGTCCAGAGGTGAGGCCAAAGGCGGGAACGTCAGCAGGAATGACCTCATTGCGGTAATCAGCATCCTGATTGAGGAACAGGCCGATAGAAGGAACTGAGACCACTTGAGCCTTGATGCCTTGTTCCTTGATGATTGCGTTGGCAGCGACCAGTGTAGCGACTTCCGAGCCGTTACCCACGAGCACGACATAGGGCTTGTCCTGCTTGATGACGATGTAGCCACCCCGCTCTGCTCCCAGGGCATCGGCATAGCGGTTGCCCGATGCCGAAGGCAGGTCATCGATATTTTGGCGAGAAAGAATCAGTGCGGTAGGTGTCAGGTTGTTTTCCATCGCCATTTTCCAAGCCACCGAGGTCTCGGCAGCATCGGCGGGACGCAGCACGAGCATACTGTTGCGGCCATGGTGGTTCTGCAACTCTTCCATCAGGCGGATTTGTGCCTCTTGCTCGACGGGCTCATGGGTGGGACCATCCTCGCCCACGCGGAAGGCGTCGTGCGTCCAGATGAACTTGACGGGCAGCTCCATGAGGGCCGACAGGCGTGCGGCGGGTTTGATGTAGTCACTGAAGACGAAGAACGTGCCGCAGGCGGCAATCACGCCACCATGCAGTGCCATACCGTTAATGATAGCGGCCATGGCCAGCTCCGACACACCGGCATGCAGGAAGCCGCCCGTGAAATCATGGGTCTTGAAGGCGCCGCGCACCTTGAGGAAGCCGTCGGTCTTGTCACTGTTGGCAAGGTCGGCCGACGAGACAATCATGTTTTCAACCTCCTTGGCCAGGGTGGCAAGCACGTTGGCGCTGGCGGCGCGGGTGGCGATGCCGGGCTTGTGCTCGATGGCGGCATAGTCCACCTGGGGAGCCTTACCGTCGATATAGTCTTGTAACTGCTGCATTCGCTCGGGATTCTGCTGTGCCCAAGCGTCGATGGCACGTTTGCGTTCAGCGACTATTTTGCGCTGTTCCTCGGCTCGCTGGGCGTACAGCTCTGCTACCTCGGGGAATACCGTCCAGGGATTCTCGGGGTCACCTCCCAGATGCTCAATGGTCTTGCCGTAGTCGGCACCCGACTTGCTCAACGGGTTGCCGTGGGTGCTGCACTTGCCCTCGAAATTCTCGCCTTCGGCAGTCACGCAGCCGCGTCCCATGATGGTATGGCCAATGATGATGGTGGGGCGTTGTTCCTCGGCAAGTGCCTTGTCCAGGGCATCGGCCAGTGCGACGGGGTCTGTTCCGTCACACTCGATGACGTTCCAGTTCCACGCGCGATATTTCATCGCGGTATCTTCGTTGCTCACGGCATCACAGTCGGTCGAGAGCTGTACCGTGTTGCTGTCATAGAACATAATCAGATTGTTCAATCCCAGATAACCGGCAATACGGGCTGACTCCTGCGAGATGCCCTCCTGTACGCCACCATCACTGATGAAGGCATAGGTCTTGTGGGCGAACACTTCGCTGTAGTGTGTGGCGATGAAGCGCTCGGCAATGGCACACCCCACGGCCATCACATGACCTTGTCCCAGCGGACCGGACGTGTTCTCCACGCCGTGCTCGACATCCAGTTCGGGATGTCCCGGTGTGATGCTTCCCCATGAGCGGAATGCCTTGATGTCGTCGGTCGTGTATCGGCCGGCAAGGTGCAGCACACTATAGAGCATGGGTGACATGTGGCCGGGGTCAAGGAAGAAACGGTCACGGGCAAACCACGAGGGATTGTCGGGGTCGGTAACCAGATACTTCGAGAACAGGACGTTCACAAAATCGGCACCACCCATGGCGCCGCCAGGGTGACCAGACTTGGCTTGTTCAACCATCGATGCGGCAAGGATTCGGATGTTGTCTGCCGCGCGTGTCATCAGCTTGGAATCAATCATAATTATTGAGGTTTTAAAGTTCTTTTTCCAAACTACAAAAATACAACTTTTTTTTTGATGTGCGACATTTTGCGCCACACATTTTTATCAACAAAAACAAAACGGGGCCGCATTAGAAGAGTGCGACCCCGGTTTTATGGTTGATAATCAGCCTGTAACGGCTTTATTCAGCTTTCTTGGCGGGCTTGCTGCCAACGAGGGCGTAGAACAGCATGTAGGCCAGCATGGCTACAACGAGCCAATAGCTCTGGATGTCGCCAATTTTCTCAGCCATGAGGTTCTGGATGAGAGGCATCACGCCACCACCGACAACCATGGTCATGAACAGACCGGAAGCGGCAGCGGTGAATTTGCCCAAGCCCTCGGTAGCGAGGTTGAAGACAACACCCCACATTACCGACGTGCAGATACCGCACAGGATGATGAACAGAACCTTGACGGGAACTTCAGCACCCTTGAGGGTCATCTTGATGTCTTCGGGCATGAAGATTGCAATCAGCAGCAGGATAATCGCTAGCGCTGATGTGCAAATGAGTTGGGCGCGCGGCGAAACCTTGCCCGAGATGAGTGAACTGCTGAATCGGCCAACAAGCATGAGCAGCCAGTAAATACCAGCGATGGTGCCTGCAATGGCCATACTGCCCAAGACACCGCCATTAGCAACGGGTTCGCCCAGGTAGAACAATAGCTGTCCAGGGATGCCGACCTCGATACCCACATAGAAGAAGATGGCGATGATACCGAGCACAAGGTGACGATAACTGAGCGCACCTTTCACGCCACTCATGACGTTCTGGGCTTCGGTCTCGGGCTCCTGCAATTTGGTGAAATAGATGATGCAGAATGAGACGGCAAAGATAGCCAGCGCGATAAGCAGCAAAGGCTGAACGGCTACCAGTGAGGTGTCCTTGGTGATTTCACCAATCATGAGACCAGCCAGCATAGGCGTCAGGGTTGCAGCGAGTGAGTTCAATGAGCCACCGGTCTGAATCAACTGGTTACCACGGTTGCCACCGCCACCAAGCAGGTTAAGCATGGGGTTTACAACGGTGTTGAGGATGCAGACGCAGAAACCGCAGATGAAGGCACCCAGCAGGTAAACCACATAGGTGCTGATGGCGCTTGCGTCCATCAGACTAGATAAGTACTGCACCAGCATGCCAATAAAGCCCAATGCAAGTGCTACGAGGGCGGTCTTCTTGTAACCGATTTTGGTAATCATGATGCCAGCGGGAATACCCATGAACAGGTAAGCAGCAAAGTTCATCATGTTGCCCATCATGCCGGCCCAGCTGTAATGCTCTTTCCAGATGGTGCCAAAAGGCGCAGCCATGTTCGTTACAAACGCAATCATGGCAAAGAGGAACATCATGGCGATAATTGACACCAATGCTCCGTTTTTCTTTTCTGTTGTCATTTTGGTTCTTTTTATTGGTTATTAATGTTTGTTTTGTGTTATTTTTTGGCAAAAATACGACATTTTTTTCAAAATGCCGTATTCTGGGTCTTTTTTTCGGGAAATCAGTAGGAGCGGGGACCGAAGATGGCGGTTCCAATGCGCACAAGCGTTGCTCCATATTTCACGGCAACCTGCCAGTCGTCGCTCATGCCCATGCTCAGCTCGAAGAATTCGGCGCAATCGTCAAAGCAGCCGTCCTTCAAGATGAGATAGGTGCGGCGCACCAGGTCGAACTCCTGTGCCACCTGCTCCATGTCGTCGGTGAGTGATGCCATGGCCATCAGCCCGCACACCCGCACGTGGTCATAGCAGGTTAACAGCCCGTTTTCACCAGCCTCCAGCAATTCCTCGACGCTGAATCCGCTCTTGGTCTCCTCTTGTGCCACATGCAGCTGCAGCAGCACATCCACCTTGCGGTCGATGCGCGCAGCCTCTTTCTCAATAAGCTCCAGCAGCTTGACGCTGTCAACGCTCTCAATCACGCTCACATGGGGCATGATGGCACGCACCTTGTTCTTCTGCAGGTGGCCGATGAAGTGCCAGCGGATGTCGTCGGGCAGTTGTGGAGCCTTGGCGATGAGTTCTTGGGCACGGTTCTCGCCGAACAGGCGTTGTCCGGCCTCGTAGGCTTCGGCAAGTTCCTCCACGGGATGGAACTTTGAGACGGCTACAAGACGTACGCCAGAGGGCAGTTGCGCGGTGACGTTCTCAAGATTCTCTTTGATGCTAGCCATGTCGCCTCAGTCCTTGTTGTTATGTGCTTTCTGACGGGCCTCGCGGTCGGCGCGGGTCTCACTCAGGTCAACGGGAAAGACGTCCATCAGCGGCGTCTCGGTGATAGAGGCGATTTCAAAGTCGGCCATGGTGTCGTTCATGCCTTCCATGAAGGTCGTCAGAGCGCCCTTGAAGTCGCTGGCCTGTACCAGCTGGTAGCTGGCTGTGCGCTTCTCCACTGCGGTTTTCTCGTCGATGGTGATGAAGTTGGTCTTCACCTTATACCAGCGGTCGCCACCTTCATTATAGAAGATGTCGCTCAGATTCACGCGCTTCACGGCGTCAACCTTGAACTCGCCACTGATGTAAGGCTGCATCTTGTCGGTGATGCGGGCCTCTGCCTCGGTAAATGACAATGCGTCCACCAGATAAGGTTCGGAGACGGTTTTCATCACGCCGTTATCCATCATGCGGTCATATTTCACTTTGCATTCAAACCACTGTGACATAATATTTTGTTTGTGTTATCTTTAGGTCTTTGTTTAAGTTGGTAATCATTAAAAAGTTCTTCTGGAAACCTGCTCTTCCATGGCCTGGTTGATGAGCTGGCGGCGAGCAACGTAGTATTCACGTACGAATCGTTGCATCACCATGTCGGCCGATTCTATTTCACGACCTTTCAGTAACGAGGCCGCCTGGCCAATCTCGATTTCGCCGTTCTCGACGTCACCCTCAAAGATTCCTGTGCGGGTCTTGCCGATGCCGATGAGCTCAAGCAGTTCCTCCTCGCTAGCGCCACGGTTTTCGGCCTCTTGTACCGAGGCTTGGAATTCGTTCTTTACCAGACGGGTTGGCGAGAGCTTTCTGAAGTGGAGTTTTGTGTCGCCCTCGTTGAGGTTAAGGCACAGGCGCTTGAAATTCTCATGAGCAGAGCTCTCCTGGGTCAGTGCAAACAGCGTACCGAGTTGCACACCGTCGGCACCCATAGACTCTACCGCCAGCATGGCATCGCCTGTGACGATGCCGCCTGCGGCAATCAGTGGCAGGCTAGTGGCTTGGCGTACAGCGGGAATCAGGCACATCGTCGTGGTTTCCTCTTTGCCGTTATGACCTCCGGCCTCAAATCCTTCGGCAACAATGGCGTCCACTCCGGCTTCCTCGCACTTGACGGCTTGTGCCGACGATGAAACAACATGCACCACCTTGATTTTGCGCTCGTGCAGCCAGGTGGTCCATTTCTTGGGGCTGCCAGCCGAGGTAAATACCACACGGACTTTCTCCTCGGCGATGACTTTCATCAGTTCCTCGGCCTCGGGACGCATCAGCGGCACGTTCACGCCAAAGGGGTACGGCGTCGCCTTGCGGCACTTCAAGATGTGCTCACGCAGCACCGTTGGTGTCATCGAACCGGCACCAATCAGTCCCAGGCCGCCGGCATTGCTCACGGCAGCAGCAAGTTCCCACCCGCTGCACCACACCATGCCGCCCGAAATCACAGGATAGTCGATTTCAAACAGCTCGGTGATTCTGGATAACATTGCCATAATGAATTCCTTTTTATCAGTTTCTGCAACTAGAAACTAGAAATTAGGGACTAAATCAGATAATTCCGAAAGCTACATCCATCATCTGGGTGAAGTTGTTCTGGCGCTCCTCGGCGGTGGTCACCTCGCCGGTGATGAGCGAGTCGCTGATGGTGCACATGCACAGGGCGCGGGCACCGCTGCGGGCTGCGTTCATGTACAGTGCGGGAGCTTCCATCTCTACGGCCAGCACGCCCATCTTCTGCCATTGGCTGGTGTCGGGGGTGTCATCGTAGAAGACGTCCGACGAATATACGTTGCCCACCTTGTAACGGTAGCCCAGTTCCTCGGCCTTCTCGACGGCCGAACGCAGCAGACCGAAGTCGGCAATCGGGGCATAAACGCCAGGCAGGTGGAATTGCATTGCATATGCGCTGTTGGTGCAGGCGCCCATTGCCATCACCAGGTCACCGATGTGCAGGTCAGGATGCATCGAGCCGGCCGAGCCCACGCGGATGATGGTCTTTACATCATAGAAGTTGAACAACTCGTAGCTGTAGATGCCAATCGAGGGAATACCCATGCCGTGGCCCTGTACCGAAACGGGTTTGCCCTTGTAGGTGCCCGTAAAACCGAGCATTCCGCGAACCTCGTTATAAAGTTTGGGATTCTCCAGGTAACGTTCTGCCATCATCTTGGCGCGCAAGGGGTCGCCAGCCATGATCACTGTGGGTGCAATCTCGCCATACTTGGCGCCGATGTGCGGAGTAGGTGTTTTGTTAGCCATAATATATCTTAATTAAAGTTTAGTTGCTATTAACCGCCAAAGATAGTGAGTTTTTCTCATATTTCGTAATCTTGAACCGATTTTTTTCTTCAGATAGGGAGGTGTTGTTAGGAAAAATAGTAGTACCTTTGCGCCCAAAATTTGAGAAAAGATATGATTAAGATTGATCCCAAGAAAAAATTATGGCAGGAAGTAATGGCTTACGTCCTGCTCACCATTGGTAGTCTGCTGTTTGCCATTGGTGACGTGATGTTTGTGAACCCCTATCTGATGGCGCCCGGCGGCACCTACGGTCTCTCCAACGTGTTCAACACGCTGTGGCCCTGGAAGATTTCGCTTTACGCCATCTGCATGGATATCCCCCTGCTCATCATCGGCACCTGGGTTTTGGGTCCCAAATTCGGCGTCAAGACCATCGTCTCGACGGCGCTGATATTCCTGTTCACCTTCGTCCTCGAGAGCTGGTGGGGTTATAATCCCGTCATCCTTGACGGCGCCATCACCTCTACCGTTGACCCCTCGATGATGAAGTCGATGGTTGAGATTCCCCATCACGGCGGCTGGTTCCGTCCCGACTACTTCCTCAATACTGTCGTTGCCGGTATCATCTACGGCGTTGCCATCGGTCTGATTTTCCGTTCCGGCGCTACCAGCGGCGGTTCGGACATCATCTCGATGATTCTGCACAAGTACACCAAGATTTCCCTTGGTACCCTCGTCATGATTGTCGATGGCATCATCACGTTGAGCACCCTTGTCGCCTTCGGTGACATCCGCCTGCCCATCTACTCCATCATCATCATCTTCATCGAGGGCAAGGTGATTGACCTCGTGGTGGACGGTATGAAGACCTACAAGACCATGTTCATCGTCACTGACAAGGCCGAGGCCGTGCGCGACTACATCATCAACGACATCAAGCGCGGTGGCACCCTCATCTCCGGTACCGGCCTCTACAAGGGCAATGAGCGCAACATGCTCTACGTCACCCTCGACCGTTCCGACATGATTAAGCTGCGTTCCGTCCTCTAGAAATCCTCGGCGAAGGCTTCCGCCGCCTCCCCCAAGAGTAATTTTTCAGACAACCAAGACAACATACCGACAACTTGAACAACATATATATTTATTAAACAGGGAAACGAGCAACCACTCGTTTCCCTGTTTAATTCTGGGACACATCGTCGCCATCAGCACTCCCATCATTGCCGACACCCAATTCTTTTAATGATGGCGGCTTGCAGGTTTAATTCAAGATGAGTTTGATAGAGAAGTCTTTGATTATGTTTAGACCCTTAAACTGATCGTCAACGAAGATGACTCGGCCGGGGATGATGGCATTGTTGCTGTAGCCCATCGAGACAAGTTTGGGTACATTCAGACGCCATTCAAGCGTGAATGGGTCTTGCGCCTTGATGAATTGCTTGAAAGTGTCATCAGCAGGAATCCATTCGCCGTCGATATAGACTTCAGCACCAGGGATGTCAAAGATGATGCCTTTATAGAAACCTTTTTCCAAATGTACATAAGGACCTTCGCCAACAGTCGTTGGTAATGATTGTGGCATCAAATATCGTAGGATAAATGCTTTTGGGTTAATCAATTTCAGCACCGACATTTCATCTTGATGCCAAAGCGTATCGGTAGATGCTGTTGACCGTAGCAAATCCAGCAATTCGTCAGCACTTTTGATATCTGCTTTCATCTGGAAACACAATGCCGCAGACACTTCAACAAAGGGTGTTGCAAGAGATGAATACGTAATGTCATCAACCCAGACTTTTCCAGACTTCGGACTTTTATAAGGGAAGGGCAATCCGATAAATAGCACATCAGGGTTAAAGCCTACATGGAATTTACAGCCACCAGAAGTGTAATGGGTTATATCCTTGTCGTTAGGGAGAAGTGTCCCATGTGATACCAATGTATGGCTGTCCAAGGTTTTGTCGTGGACACCATTTGAGGTAACGTTAGTGTATATGCCGAAGTTAGGACTGAAATCATTGCCTCCAAAAGTTTCTATATGGAACGCTTTTCTTAAAACTTGACCATCATCATTCACACCAATATTCGAACTGGTATGGTAGTAAACAAGATTCTCTGATTGTGCAAAGGATAGGCCCTTAGGAAGACCATTTGAAAGACCTCTGTCTATACTACTTCTTGTATGAGTAGATCCAAACATCGATTCTCCAAGGATAACGATTTTGTCAGGATTGCTATTAACGAATTGTGTGTATATATAAGGCCCATAGAAATGGGCGTGCTTCATCAAGCTGAAACTGACGTCCCAAACCATACTGCCGTGGTCTGTCCTAAAATAATTTGCGTCAAACGGCATATTCGGATCTAAAAAGATTTCAATAGGGGCATTTTCGTCTAAAGGGAGCTCGTTCATTACACAATAGCACAGTTTGTCCATCAATTGCTGATATTGTTCAATCGAATAGTCTCCGCCACCGTGCTTCCACATCATATCCACTATGTGTACTGCTTCTGCAATGCGAATGTCATTAAGGCCTCTTTCATCATAGAAGTTTCTATTACCGATATCGATATGCCCAATAATAGGCAATATGTTAATCGGTTTGAGGTAGGTAAGAGAGATAGGCTGATATTGGGTCTGAGATGATGGGGTGCTGGTTGAGCCGAAAGAGATGCTGTCAATTTCGTTGAGGGCATAGTTGTGTTTCTCGTCACGGCCATCTACTACAAGTTCATACTGCCCACCATTGCTGCCACTCGTCAATGTGGAAAGTTGGCACAGGTTTTCAAGGTAAATGGTTGAAAAGTTGCCGTTCTTGAAGTGAATGGTCAAGTGACGCACCTGATTGCCCGTGAGCCCTTTCAAGGGAGTGTTGATGGGATTTGAATTTCCACTTTTGGCATAGGTGATTTTTCGTACATTGTATACATTGAAACTGTATCTCCCTTTCGTAGTCGTGATGATAAGAGAATCGGTGACGCAGGTCATCTTGGGCCTGTCGGTTAATGCAAAGGAAGAAATACTGCCATTAGTTAGCCATATTTGCATGGCTCGGTTATTGCCGCCCGGGTTAAAGATTTTGTCAATGACAGCATTGATGTCGCTGATATTAATGGTGCCGTCTTGATTGACATCAGCTGTAGGAATAAATGTCGTTGGTGAAAGGATGAGGTTAATAACTGCATTGATGTCGCTGATGTTCACTTGGCGGTCGTTGTTTACGTCTCCGTTAAGTGTGCCATCAAGGTCTTCAATCGATGTGAATCTCTTCCATCCATCGGCTCCGCGATAGGCACTGATGGCTGAAGCAGGAACACTTATTCTCGCAGTTTTGTAAATGTTGTCCTCAAAAGTGAAATCACTGTACATCACCGGAGGAGTGGTTGACAAGCACTGGATGTGCTTTAAAGCAGAGCAGCCCGCAAATGCGCAGTAGGGGATGCTGTCAACCGATTCGGGTATGGTGACTTCGGTCAATCCAGTACAGTCCATAAAAGTCCAACCATCAATATGGGTAACCGAGTTGGGGATTGTCACGTTTGTCAGGCTGACGCATTTCTTGAAAGCCCCTTTGCCGATAGACGTTACTGTGTTTGGAATCGTCACACTTTTCAGACTGGTGCAATGGGAAAACATTCTGTCGCTGATAGCAGTAATGGAATTAGGTAGCGTGATACTGGTCAAACCGCTGCAACCGGTAAATGCTGAACCCAAAATAGTTGTGATTGAGTTAGGCAGTTCAATGCTTGTGAGTCCGGAACAGCCATAAAACGCTTCAATATCAATGGTTTTTACCGAATTGGGGATGTTGACACTTTGCAAGTTGTAACAATTGGACAGTATTCGGCTGCTGATGGCTTGAACCGAGGACGGAATGGTAAAACTCGTCAAACCAGTGCAATTGGCAAAAGCATATAGGCCAATATGATTGACTGAATTGGGAATGTTGATTCTCGTGATACCAGTACATCCTATAAAAGAGAAATTGTCAAGAGTAGTAACGGAATTAGGGATTTCAATGCTTGACAGACCGCTACATTCAGCAAAGGCTCCTTTGCCGATTGCCTCAACTGCATTGGGGATATTGACTTGCGAGAGCGATGCGCAATGGGTGAAAGCATAATCTTCTATCTTTGTCACGGTGTTAGGCAGATTCACACCAGTGAGGTCATAGCAATCCCTGAAAGCGTATGCCCCAATAGCGGTTACAGAGTATGTCTTACCGTCATGTGTGATGGACTCAGGGACGACGACCACGCCACTATACTTATTGTCCCCATAAGTGACCGATACGCTGTTCCCATTTTGATTGTCGTTATAATATATCCCGTCAACGACAAAGTCGTACGCATTAGCCGTTGCTGGCATCAGTAGAACAAGCAACAACAAACTAAGTTTTAATATTCTCTCCATCATTGTAAAAGCATTGAGGTTTATTGGTTTGTAATTTGGCTGTAAACGTGTATTTTTCTGCCAAAGAACACCTGCAAATATAGTCAATATTTCACAAATCTCCACAAAACTGCGTGGATTTTTCTGAGAAACTGTATTAAATCTGATTGCTATGGGGTCGCCGCAGGCGACGGGGAGGTGAGGTGTATCAACCCCCAGTGAAACCGGCTCACTCGCTACGCTCGTTCACTGGTTTTACTGGGGGTTACTCATGGTCCACCCTCCGGGTGTTAAAATTTTTTTAAAATGTATTTGTTGGATTTCTCGCGCGAAGCGCGACTTTTAAACCTTCACGTCTTAGCGCCTTAGCGTGAGGGCTGATTGCGCCTTAGCGTGAGGCACAAGGGCGAGCCATTCGTTTAATTCGTAGAATTTGAACGCGGATGCCTAATTAGTTCAATTGGCTACGCCGAAGCTAAAGGTTAGCGTAATTTGTAGTTATAAAACGTTTCGTAGTCTAGAACGGGGTGCCTTGGTCGTTGGGGTCGGGCATCCAGTCCTGGTTGGGCGGGATGGGGCCGAAGTCGCCTGCGCCGACGGGTGGGGCAGGGGCGGGACCGCCGGCGTTCATCTTGGACTCGTAGGTGGTCTCGCCGCCCACGAGGTCCTGCTCGCCCTGGTTCTCGAAGCGCGCATACTTGCTCACGAAGTGCAGGTTGATGGTGTCGGTAGCACCGCTGCGGTGCTTGGCGACGATGAACTCTGCCAGGCCGCGGATGTTGTTCCCCTCGGCATCCTCGCTCGAGCGGGTGTAGTACTCGGGACGGTGGATGAAGCACACGATGTCGGCATCCTGCTCGATGGCGCCCGATTCACGCAAGTCGCTCAGCTGCGGGCGCTTACCCAGCTTGTCGTCGGCCGAACGCGTCTCGACGCTACGGTTGAGCTGCGACAGGGCGATGATGGGGATGTCCAGCTCCTTGGCCAGCTGCTTGAGGTTACGCGAGATGGTGCTCACCTCCTGCTCACGGCTGCCGAACTTCATGCCCGTGGCATTCATCAGCTGCAGGTAGTCGATGATGATGATTTTCACGCCGTGCTCACGCACCAGGCGGCGCGCCTTGGTCCTCAGCTCGAAGATGGACAGCGACGGCGTGTCATCGATGAACAGCGGTGCGGTGCTCAGGCTGCGCGTGCGTGTCATCAGGTTTTCCCATTCGGGCTGGCTCAGCTGGCCGCTCTTGATTTTCTCACCCTCGAGCGAGCACACGTTGCTGATAAGGCGGTTCACCAGCTGTAGACTCGACATCTCCAACGAGAACACGGCAACGGGGTAGTTGTAATCCACCGCCATATTCTTCGCCATCGACAGGACGAACGCCGTCTTACCCATTGCGGGACGGGCGGCGATGATGATGAGGTCGCTGTTCTGCCAGCCGCTGGTCAGGCGGTCCAGCTTGTGGTAGCCCGACTCCAGGCCGCTGAGGCCGCTCTCGCGGTTGGCGGCTTCTTCAATCTTCTTGATGGCATCCTGCACGGCGTTCTCGATGGGGATGACGTCGCGCTTCAGGGTGTTCTTTGAAATCTCAAACAGTTTGCCCTCGGCCTCCTGCATCAGGTCATATACGTCAATCGACTCGTCAAACGCCAGCGACTGCACCTGGCTGCTGTAGCTGATGAGCTCGCGGGCGAGGTACTTCTGTGCCACGATGCGGGCGTGGAACTCGGCATTGGCGGCACTCGACACCATACCCGTCAGTTCGCTGATGCGGATGGCGCCGCCCACCTCCTCCAGCACCTTGCTCTGCCGCAGCTGGTCGGTCACGGTAAGCATGTCGATGGGCTTGCCGTTGGCTGCCAGCGACTGGATGGCCTCGTATATTTTTTGGTTCGCAGGGTTGTAGAACGACTCGGGCTTGAGAATCTCGCACACATTGTTATATGCGTCCTTCTCGAGCATCAACGCGCCGAGGACGGCATCCTCGAGCGACGTGTCCTGCGGCGGCAATTTGCCGAACTCGTTGACGATTTCAGCCTCATGCGTCGGGCGGGTGCGTTTACGCGCCTGTTTTCCTACTTCAAACTCTTCCATTGTCGTGTCGTTTTTTGTTTTTCGGATTGCAAAGGTAGATAAAAACCAGAAAAGTCACCTCATGTTGCCCTCAAGGTTATTGACAAACTATTTACATCCCGTTTTCCTCAACCGCGTGCCAGGTTGTCCTGTAATGCAAGGATGCCATGCGGTCGGGTAATGCAAGGCTCCGCCTTGTACGACAAAAAATTTCAACAAAAATCCGAAAAACCACCTCATTTACAACTAAAAGCACTATCTTTGCAGTATTACGAAATTAACAACTTGCATTAGATTAACCACTTTAAAACCAATTACCGTTATGAAAAAATTCAGTTCTCTATTGATCGTTTTACTGTTGATGCTCGCCTCGTTCACGGCAGGCTTGGAGTTCCCGCGTGGTGACGTGGACCAGGATGGAAGGGTGACTGTCGGCGATGTCACCTGTTTGATTGATTATCTCTTGAATGGCACTTGGGGCGATGAGCCCGTGCCCCCGCCTGACGAGCATGAGTGGGTTGACCTGGGCCTCCCCAGCGGCACGCTGTGGGCAACCTGCAACGTGGGTGCCGACAACCCCGAGGACTACGGTGGCTACTTTGCCTGGGGTGAGACCGACACCGAGGACTATTATGACTGGGACACCTACAAATGGTGCGATGGCACCATGTACTCGATAACGAAGTACTGCATCCATAGCGAATACGGAACGGTTGACAACAAGACGGAGTTAGACCCTGAAGACGATGCGGCCTACGTGAACTGGGGGCCCTCGTGGCGCATACCGACCACAGAACAGCAGCAGGAGCTGGTTAACAACTGTACTTGGACGTGGACTACGAGGAATAACGTGAAAGGACAATTAGTCACTGGACCCAACGGGAACACCATCTTCTTGCCCGCCGCTGGCTACCGTTGTTTTTGGTCGCTCAATGACGCGGGCACGCGCGGCTACTATTGGTTGCGCTCGATCTATCCGAGCTACTCCGACGGTGCTTACCTCCTGTACTTTACATCGGCCTATGCGGACAGTGACTACTACCGCCGCTGCAACGGTCAAACCATCCGTCCTGTGCGCGTGCCGTAGTATTAGTGCTCTCATTCTATGATAGATACGCATTTCAGTGACTCTAATCACTGATTACTGAATAATTAGAATACAGCTTGAACAACTTGAAACAACTTCAAAAAATAGTTGTCAGAGTTGTTCAAGTTGTATTTTTTATTCGTTACGCTCTGTATAGCATAGTTATTTATTGTGTTTATTGTTTTCCCTTTCGTTATAGTGTCATAGGATTCTTTTTTCTAAAAACTTTGGCCTTAAAGCCGTGGCTATTCAACTAAAAGCAGTAACTTTGCAGGTTGAATTAATCATTCAAGTTTCTATAGTGGCTTTGCCCCTTTAGTAAACTTGAGGATTAGGGATTAAGGATTAGAGATTAGGGTTAGGCCTATCGGGTCTGAACCCACAAACTTTGAAAAAGTTTTTTCACTAATCACTAATCACTCATCTCTAATCTTCAAGTTTTGAAGTGCTTAGCACTTTAGAAACTTGAATAAAAACCATTTGAATCATGAGCAACGACAAGAATAAGATGCCGATGGCGGGCATGACCCTCGAGGAAATGCAGGATGCCGTGACGGCCCTGGGTATGCCGCGTTTTGTGGCTAAACAGTTGGCACAGTGGATTTACCAGAAGCGCGTGAACGACTTTGAGCAGATGCTCAACATTTCCAAAGCCAACCGCGATCTGCTGGCAAGCCGCTACTGTGTGGGACTCTATCCGCCCAGCCAGGCCATGGCCAGCGAGGACGGCACGGTGAAGTACCTCTTTGACGTGGGTGACAAGCAGGCTGTCGAGTCGGTCTATATCCCCGAGGATGACCGCGCCACGCTATGCATCTCGTCGCAGAAGGGCTGCCGCATGAACTGCTACTTCTGTATGACGGGCAAGCAAGGCTTCCACGGCAACCTCACATCCAATCAAATCGTCAACCAGGTGCTGAGCGTCCCTGACAGCGACAAGTTGACTAATGTCGTGTTCATGGGTATGGGCGAGCCGCTCGACAACCTCGACGAGGTGATGCGCGTCATTGCCATCCTTACCGAGCCGTGGGGACTGGCGTGGAGCCCCAAGCGCGTCACCGTTTCGACCGTGGGCAAGTTGCCCGAACTGAAAATCCTGTGTGAGCAGACCAGCGTCCACATTGCTGTGAGTGTCCACAACGCCGTTCAGGAAGAACGCTCGTCGATGATGCCCATCGAGCGCATTTCTCCCATCGAACGCGTGATGGATGTGCTGGGCAACTACGATTTCGCCCATCAGCGCCGCCTGTCGGTGGAATACATCTGCTGGCAGTGGTTCAATGACGACATCCAGCACGCCGAGAAGTTGCGCGAACTGCTCCCCAACGAGCATGTGCGTGTCAACCTCATCCGTTTCCATCCGATTCCCGGCATCGAGAAGCTGCGCACCAGCAGCGACGAGCGCATGACCTACTTCCGCGACTACCTCAACAGCAAGGGTGTGACCTGCACCATCCGTCGCAGCCGTGGCGAGGACATCGCCGCCGCCTGTGGTCAGCTTGCCGGTCAGGTGCGCAAACAGCAGCCTGCTGCCAAGGAAAAAGATTCCAAGCCGGCATCCCGTGGCACGAAGAACAAACGATAACCCGATAATAACTAAGGATATGATGAAGTTAACCCGATACCTGTTACTGCTGGCTGTACTGACTGTGACTGCCCCGGCAGCGATGGCAGATGTCCCCTTCAATTACTACACCAGTGCTCATGGCAAGACCGATGCGCAACTGATGACTGCAATGAGGAACATTATCAATAGTCATAAGCAGTTGAGCTATAGCGCCTTGTGGGACGCATTCAGGAAAACCGACACCGATGCACAAGGCTATATCATCGACATGTACAGCAACTGCAAATACCGTCCTGATGACCATGGTGGGAATGGTAAGAACGTGGGTGACGGCTTCAACCGCGAACACAGTTTTCCCAAGAGCTGGTTTGATGATGCTTATCCCATGTACACCGACCTGTTCCATCTCTATCCTACAGACATCAAGGTGAACGGGCAGCGCTCGAATTATCCGTTTGGTGAGTGCTCTGGTGGCACTCGTTTGACCAATGGCCAGTGGTACGGCAAGGGCAAGTTGGGAAAAAGCACTTTCTCGGGTTATAGTGGTACGGTCTTCGAGCCCGATGACGAGTACAAGGGCGATTTTGCGCGCACCTATTTCTATATGGTGACTTGCTACAAAAATGAATTGCCCAACTGGTCTGGCAGCCCTCAACTGGACTATAGCACCAACAATTACAAGGCCTTCTCGACCTGGTCCATCAATCTGCTGGTGAAGTGGGCCCGTCAAGACCCTGTGAGCGAGAAAGAAATCAAGCGCAACGACGCTGTCTATAGTATTCAAGGAAACCGCAACCCCTACATCGACAATCCTGAACTCTTTGAGTACATCTGGGGCAACAAGCAGGGTGAACCATGGGGTGGTGAAGTAATACCTACTGATCCTACGATTATTTCTCCCGAGAATGGCTCGACCATTGCGATGGGTAGCACAACCATTGGCACTGAGTTGACTAGCACCGTCACTTTCCAGGGCAAGCACTTGAAGAACGGATTCACGCTGACGATGAGCGATAACACCAACTTCTATGTGAGTGCCAGCTCGTTCAGTGCTGATGACGTGAACAATGGTACCTCATTCACTGTGACCTTCATGGCTTTGCGCGAGGGTGAGTTTGAAAACCGCATTACCCTGGCCAGCAGCGAGGTGTCCACCACCTTCACCGTAAAGGCCACCGCTACCAAGTCGGGCGACACGCCTCCCGACCCGGTGCTGGGCGACAGCATCATGGAGGACTGGGAAGGCTGCACGACAGGCGGCTATTGGACCAAGGAGGTGCAGGGCAACACTTGGAAGTGGAACTTCACTGATGCGGGCATCTGGGCTGACAACCTCAGCCGCGACCAGCTGTCGTGCCGCATGGGCAAGACCAGTGCGAGCAGCATCGCCATGGCCGAGGATGTCACGTTTGACGTGGGCGCCATCAGTTTCTGGGCAGGCAGTTATGGCAGCGATTCCCAGGCAGTGCTGCGTGTAGAATACAGCACCGACCAGGGCCGCACATGGACTGCAGTCGGAACTGTCACCGTTACGACTGGCGGCCTTGAGCGTTACATCATGGGTGTTGAGGTCGAGAAACCTGTGCGTTTCCGCTTGGTACAGACTATCGGCACGCGTGTCAACATTGATGACATCACGATCTACAAGTTGGTAATTCAACCACCTCAACCCAACGATAAATATGACGTTAATGGTGACGGCGTGGTGAATATCGTTGACGTGAATGTCGTTATTGAGATCATCTTTAACGGCGGTGGAGCCAATTCGGATATGCGTGGTGATGTAAACGATGATAACACCGTGAATATCGCCGACATCAACGCCATCATCAACTATATCCTGACGCATTAAATCCAGGATTCCTTTCCGATAGAAGAATCAGGCGGCACATTGAGTGAACAATCAAGCAGACGACCTCAATGTGCCGCCGTTTTAAATAAAAACTGATTAACCATCAATACCTTTTTACTATGAGAAGAAGTTTGTTTTCATTGACGCTGCTCGCCACAGTCATGTCGCTTGCAGCAATGGACCCGACACCGTGTCCAAGTAATTACTATTCCAGCGCCTTGAACCGAAGTGACCAGGCGTTGCTCACCGCGCTGTACAACATCATCCATGACCACACCAACATCGGTTATGATAACTTGTGGAGTGCCTATGATGACACCGACACCGATTCGCGGGGCTACTACATCGACATGTACAGCAACTATGACAAATACAACTACAGCAGGAAGTGCGGCAACTACAGTGCCATCGGAGACTGCGTTAACCGCGAACACAGTGTGCCCAAGAGCTGGTGGGGCGGCGGCAAGCAGGCCCAGTACAGCGACATTTTCAACATCGTGCCCACCGATGGCTACGTCAACAACCAGCGTTCCAATTACCCTTACGGCGTGTGTGAGGGGGGCACTCGCTTGACCAACGGGCAATATGTCGCCAAGGGACGCATGGGATTTAGCACCCGTGCTGGCTACTCGGGTCGCGTCTTTGAGCCCGACGACGAGTACAAGGGCGACTTTGCCCGCGCCTATTTCTACATGGCGGCCTGTTACAACGACGTCATCAGCGGCTGGACTCAATCGGGTGGAAGCGCTTTCTTTGCCGGGAACAATTATCCCGTCTTCACGACCTATGCCATCGACCTGCTCATGGAGTGGCACCGCTTGGACCCCGTGAGTGAGAAGGAGACCACACGCAACTGCTATGCCCACTCGTGGCAGGGCAACCGCAACCCCTTTATCGACCATCCCGAACTGGCCGAGCACATTTGGGGCAACAAGCAAGGCGTGGCATGGACCGGCGACGGCGAAGCGCCAAGTGACACGCCTGCACTTACTCAGCCTGCCAGTGGCGAGAACATCAATGTGGGCACTATCGCTCTCGAAGACAACAGTGTGAGCAAGACCATTACTGTCAAGGGCGTGAACTTGACCAAGTCCATCACGGTGACAGTGAGCGGCTCGGACTTTACAGTGTCGCCTGCAACCTTGACGGCCAGTGCCGTTAATGAAGGCACTACCATTACCGTGACCTATAGCGGCACTGCCGAGAGCGCATCGGGCACTCTTACCTTGAGCAGTACCGAGGTGAGCCGTTCATGTACCCTTCGTGCCGGCAAGGAACAGCCAGGTGATGACCCCGTCAATCCCGACGATCCCATCACACCCACGGGCGACAGTGTCATCGAGACTTGGGAGAACAGCGAGAGTGGCGGCTATTGGACCCGCGAGGTGCAGGGTGCCGCTTTCAGGTGGTACTTCAGCAATGCGGGCATTTTTGCCCAGACCTATGACCACTGGAACGATGCCATCGGGTGCCGTTTCGGCAAGAACAGCAATTCTTCTATCGAGATGCGTCAGGATGTGTCGGGCACGTCGGGACTCTCGTTCTATGCCGCCACCTATGGCACATCCGAGGCCGACGCGACCATCCAGGTGCTCTATAGCACCGATGGCGGCACTACTTGGACGCTCATTCAGGAACTGGCCCTTACCCACGTCTTCACGCAGTACACCTACGGCCTTGACGTGACCGAAAACGTTCGCTTCAAGTTCCAGCAGACCGTTGGCGCCCGTGTCAACATCGATGATATCGCTATCTATGCTGTCAAGCAACAAGAGACGGAACCGCACGTTTATTTCTCAGGTAACGTCGAGCCCATGACAGCCCAACGGGGCGAAGAATCATCCGTTAGCGAGGTTACTGTCTTCACCGAGGATAACGACGAGGCTGTAATTCTCACTGTCGATGGCAACTTCGAACTGAGTCTTGACCAGCAGACATGGGGTAGCAGCCTCACGCTCGATGCCGAAGGCGAGACCTTCTATGTGCGGCTTGCCGACACTTCGGTTGAGGACACTTATGAAGGCGTTATCACTGCTACGGCAGGCTCAGCGACTGCTTATGCCGAGATTGAGGGCGAAGTGACCGCTCCCGACTTCATTCTGGGTGATGTCGATATGGACGGTTCAGTAGGAATTACGGACATTACAACGTTGATTGATTACATCCTTAATGGAAATGTGTTGACTCCCTTTGACAGCTTGGCTGCCGACGTGGACCAGAATGGTGAAATAGCCATAGGTGATATTACCACTTTGATTGACAGGGTTTTGAATGGTGACGGGACTTCAAAGATGTGGAATGCACTGCCCTCGAGGACTGGTATCAGGATTGACAATCCGGCTGGCGCTCTGTTGGAGGTCTATGACCTTGACGCCAATCCGGTTGCGACACTTTCAGGTTCTGCCAGTATCAATCTGCCTGCAGGCATCTACTTGGTCACCAGCGACAACCGTTCCCGCAAGGTCATCGTAAAGTAAAGTATGATTCCAAATAAAAAGGCCGTCCTGATGGGGCGGCCTTTTTTTGTGTTTTTACTTGACGGGGATTTTGTCAACGCGGCGTTGATGGCGTCCGCCCTCATAGGGGGTCATCAGGAAGGCCTCGACCATGGCAATGGCTTCCTCGTCGGTGACAAAGCGGCCAGGCATAGCCAGGACGTTGGCATCGTTGTGTTGACGTGCGAGACGTGCCACGGCCAGACGCCAGCACAGTGCCGAGCGGATGCCTTGGTGCTTGTTCAGCGTGATGTTGATGCCCTCACCGCTGCCGCACACGGCGATGCCGGGATAGCACTCGCCCTGTTCGACGGCCAGGGCGCACGGATGGGCAAAGTCAGGATAGTCACAGCTGTCCTCATTATAGGTGCCGAAGTCCTTGCAGGCGATACCCTGCGCCTCAAGCCAGCGCTTGACGGCTTCCTTGACGGGATAGCCCGCATGGTCGCTGCACAGCGCCACCGGCACCCCAGGTTTCAAAATCGAATTCTCCATATCTAGTTGTAAGTTTTTAGTTTTCAGTTTTAAGTTGTAAGTACGATTACTATCGCTTGGTATTCTCCAATGCGACGATAGTCGCAGATACACCATACACGCGGCGAAGCCGCAAATACACCATACACAAGAATTGCGCCCATGCGGGCGCAATTCTTTATTTCTTCAATGCCTGGATGGCTTGCTCCATCGTAGCAATCTTGCTCTCGGCATCGGCTTTCTTCTTGCGTTCGTTGGCGACAACGGCCTCGGGGGCGTTGGCGACGAAGCGTTCGTTGCTCAGCTTCTTGTCAACGCTGGCGAGGAAGCCACGGGTGTAGGCCAGGTCGGCCTCGAGCTTCTTGATTTCCTCCTCGACATCGATGCTGCCGGCAACAGGCACGGCAAACTCGGCGGTGCCGACCATGAAGGCGGCTGCCGTCGGGTCTTTCTCAGTCACAGCCTCAATCTTCTCGAGTCCGGCGAGCTTGATGATGATGGCCTCGAGCGGGTTGTTCAAGCCACCGACAGCCTGCAGCGTGAGCTGCTCCTTGTTGGGCAGGTTCTTCTGCTTGCGTACGTTGCGCACGCCGCCCACGATTTCCTTGACATCGGCCATGGCCTTGAGTAGAGCGGCATCGGCCTGCTGGGGCTCGGGGATGAGGGCGTACATGATGCTCTCGCCATCCTTGCGGTCATCGAGGTGCTGCCACAGCTCCTCGGTGATGAAGGGCATGAACGGGTGCAGCAGACGCAGCAGCATATCGAAGTACTCGAGCGTGGCAGCCATCGTCTTGCTGTCCATCGGCTGGCCGAAGGCGGGTTTCACGGCCTCGAGATACCATGCCGAGAACTCTTCCCAGAACAAGCGGTACAGCACCATCATGGCATCGCTCAGGCGGAACTTCGAGAAGTGGTCCTTGACGGTAGCCAGGGCATCGTTGAGCTGGTTGCTGAACCATTCCACGGCCTGACGGCTGGCTTCGGGCTGCTCGACGTCGGCGACCTCCCAACCCTTGACGAGACGGAAGGCGTTCCAAATCTTGTTGTTGAAGTTGCGGCCCTGCTCACACAACGCGTCATCATAGAGGATGTCGTTGCCAGCGGGAGCGGCAAGCATCAGACCCATGCGCACGCCGTCGGCACCGAACTGCTCGATGAGCTTCAGGGGATCGGGGGAGTTGCCCAGCGATTTGGACATCTTGCGGCCCAGCTTGTCGCGCACGACACCGGTGAAATAGACATTGCGGAAAGGCATATCGCCCATGTACTCATAGCCCGCCATTATCATGCGTGCCACCCAGAAGAAGATGATGTCCGGTGCGGTCACCAGGTCGTTGGTGGGATAGTAGTACTTGATTTCCTCGTTGCCGGGGTTGTTGATGCCGTCAAACAGCGAGATGGGCCACAGCCATGAGCTGAACCAGGTGTCGAGGGCGTCCTCGTCGTGGCGCAGCTGGCTGGCCTCGATGTTCTCGTATCCGGGGATTTTGCGGGCCTTCTCCAAGGCCTCTTCCTCGTTCAGGGCTACAACGTAAACCTCCTTCTCCTCGTCGTCGGTGGGCAGGAAGTAGGCGGGGATGCGGTGGCCCCACCACAGCTGGCGCGAGATGCACCAGTCCTGGATGCCCTCGAGCCACACGTTGTAGATGTTCTTGTACTTGGCGGGGTGGAACTTGAGTTCGTCGTTCTTGACGCAGGGCAGGGCGATGTCGGCAAAGTGCTTCATCTTCAGGAACCACTGCATGCACAGACGCGGCTCAACGGCCGTGTCGCTGTTGCGTTCGCTGTAGCCCACCTTGTTCTCATAGTCCTCAATCTTCTCCATCAGGCCGGCAGCCTTCAGGTCCTCGACAATCTGCTTGCGGCAGTCCATGCGGTCCATGCCCACGTACAGCGGCGACTGCTCGCTGATGGTAGCGTCGGCGTTGAAGATGTCGATGGTTTCCAGGTTGTGCGTCTTGCCCAGGACGTAGTCGTTGGGGTCATGGGCGGGAGTTACTTTCAGACAGCCCGTACCGAACTCGATGTCCACATAACGGTCTTCAATCACGTTGATGACGCGGCCCACGAGCGGCACGATGACCTTGCGGCCCTTGAGCCACTGGTTCTTCGGGTCCTTGGGGTTGATGCACATGGCGGTATCGCCCATGATTGTTTCGGGGCGCGTGGTGGCAACGACGGCATAGTAGCCCTTCTCGTCCTTGTGGATGATGTTGCCCTCGGCACGCAGCTGCTCCTCGTTCTCGAGGGTCTGCAGGCCGTCCACATAGTATTTGAGGTGGTAGAGGTGGCTCTTCTCCTCGTGGTAGATGACTTCCTCATTGCTCAGCGCGGTCTGGGCCTTGGGGTCCCAGTTCACCATGCGCAGGCCACGGTAGATGTAGCCCTTGTCATACAGGTCAACAAAGACCTTCAGCACGCTCTTGCTGCGTGTCTCGTCCATGGTGAAGGCGGTGCGGCTCCAGTCACAGGAGGCACCCAGTTTGCGCAACTGCTGCAGGATGATGCCACCGTGCTCGTGCGTCCAGTCCCAAGCGTGCTTCAGGAACTCGTCACGCGTGAGGTCACGCTTGCGGATACCCTGCTCGGCAAGGCGTTTCACCACCTTGGCCTCGGTAGCAATCGACGCGTGGTCGGTTCCAGGCACCCACAGGGCGTTCTTGCCCTCCATGCGCGCACGGCGGATGAGGATGTCCTGAATCGTGTTGTTCAGCATGTGGCCCATGTGCAGCACACCCGTCACATTGGGGGGCGGGATAACGATGCAATAGGGTTCACGCTCGTCGGGAACGCTCTTGAACAGGTCATGGCTCTCCCAATACTTATACCACTTGTCCTCGACCTCTTTAGGGTCGTATTTCGTTGCTAAAGTATTCTCTTTTTCGCTCATTGTTTTTGGTTATAATAATGTTTTTATTTCCATTTAAATGGCAAAGTTACGACAAAATCGCCAAACGACAAAAAGCAGAATGACTATTTTAAGCGCGACTTTTGCAACTTGTTGATATACAGCATATCGCCGAAAAGCATATCATTATAAAATCCCGCAGCCCCTTTCACCCACCATAATAAAAGGAAAACAATAAATACAATAAAAACAATGGCATCCGCATTCCAGTCCGTAGCCTGGTGTGCGGATACCAACTATTCACTGTTCACTGTTAACTGTTGAGTTATCAGTTGCTGTTGAGGATGTAGTCGATGAGGGCTGACACGTCGCCGATGCCCACCTGGCTGTCCTGGTCCATGTCAGCACTGTCCATGTTGATCTCCAGGCCGTTCAACAGGTAGTCGATGAGGGCCGACACGTCGCCGATGCTCACTTGGCCGTCACCGTCCACGTCGCCAATCATGAAATCAGGCTCATAATAGGTGTTGATAAGGTAGTTGAACTTCTTCCAGGTATCTGCAGTGCTGTAGGCACTCATGGTCCCATCGGGGATATGGACAGAGGCATTGCGGAACTGTGCACTGGTAAACGCATAGTCGATGACATCCTCGTCCCAGTCATAGTCATACCACTCGTAGGTGTCGCAATAGGGCGGCGTGGTGGCTTTGACGTAGATGTCATTCAGGCTTGTGCAGCGATTGAAGGCATTATAACCGATGTGGGTGAGCGAGGATGGCAGGATGACGTAGGACATCCTGTTGCAGTTGTCCATGGCACCGTTGCCCAGGCGTGTCATGCCGTAGGGGAACTCCATCACCTGCAGGGCGTTGCACTCGCGGAAGGCACTCGTCTGGACTTCCTTGAGAGAACGTGGCAGCATAATGTTTTCAAGAGACCTGGCACGGTCAAAGGCGTTGTTGGCAATCACCTGGGTGCCGTCCAGAACGGTATAAGTTGTGCCGCTTTTGCCGGCAGGATAGGTCATTAAGGTCTTGCCGTTGCTGGTGTAGAGCACACCGTCCCTGCTGGTGTAATAGGGGTTGGCTGGATTGACTTGGATGGCGGGCAGGCTGGTGTTGCATGACAGCGAGCTGCCGTCGATGGACTCGAGTGAGGCGGGCAATGTGATGCTTGTGATGGGAATAGCTGCCATGGCTTGGAGTCCGATAGTTTTGAGCCCTTCATTGAGGGTGATGGTAGTGAGTGATGAGCAGCCCGAGAATGCATTATACTCGATGGCCTCCACGCAGCTTGGAATGACCATGCTGGTGAGGCTGGAGCAGCCCAGAAATGCGCGGTCGTGAATAATCTTGATGTTCGAGCTAAAGTTGGCTCTCGTCAGGTTCCGGCAGCCATAGAATGCGAGAGAGCCAATGCCCTCCACATTATATGTGCCCTCGGGCAGGATGACATAATCGGGGATGGTCACATTGCCGCTGTAGGTGTTGTAGTAATTGTCCTTGTAGGTAACATCCAGCGCACTCATGTTGTTGAGTACGTAATAGATGCCGTCCTTCACGATGTCATAAGAGAGCTGCTTGATGTTGCTGAAGGCGTTCCAGGGACCAATGGCCTTATACCATTGATAATAGGTCTTGGGCGCCATCAGGGTGGCGTTTGCCTTGACGTCAGCCTCAAATACATTCTCATCCTCCCATGTGGTGTTGGTCCATGCCATACAGGTGATAGTCTTGAGGTTGTTGGTCTTCTTGAAGGCTTCACTGCAGATGGTCTTCAACGCATGGGGAAGGGTGATGGTTTTCAGCGAGTCGCACCAGGAAAAACACCCCAGGGGTATTTCTTCCAGATTATCCGAAAGTTTGATTTCCCTCAGCTTGCGGCATCCTGAAAAGGCCTGGTAGCCTAATGTCGTGACAGCATCGGTCATGGTCACCTTCTCGAGGGAATAGCACAGGCGGAAAGCATTGCCGCTGATATAAGTGACGCTGCTCGGGATAATCACTTCGGTGAGTGTGCTTAGCGAGAAAGCATTATAGCCGATTCTGTTTACCAGATAGGTCGTGCCGTTATAGGTTACTTGTTGCGGGATGGTGATGACGCCCGTGTAAGTGTCGGTGCCGTTAACGTCCTGGAAAGTGACCTCGACAGTGTTGCCGTCCTTGATGTTGTAATAAAAACCGTTCTTGTAGAAGTCATAGGCGTTGGCACACAAGGCCGAAGCCAGACACACTATTGCCAATAACAATGTTTTGGGATTGAGTAGTTTAGTCATCATAAGCGCTTATTTTATAGGTGAATAATTATATTTTTTATCTATTTGCTTGCAAATATACTCATTTTGCCTGGATTTTTGCTAAAACAGCGTCATTTTATTACCAAAAAACGTGGGATGCAGTTATGTGCATCTCCACGCTTTGGTGTCAACGGGTCTGTGCTCGAAATTAAGGGTTGGTCGATAGACCGAGCATCTGTCGCAGATGTGTTTCAAGGATGTGGAAACCGGGGCCTACCATGCCGACGTGTCCATGGCCGTCCAGTTCATAGAGGTAGGTGTACTGGTGTCCTGCAAGTTTCATCATGCGTGCAAGGTACTGGTTCTCGTCATAGCGGCCGAAGAGTTCAAGCTCCCTGTCACCGCAGATGAGCACCAGCGGCGGACAGTCGCCACGCACCCAATATAATGGCGCATATTCATCGATGGTGGCTTGCAGCGGCGGGATGCCCTGCATCTTGCGTACGTTGTAGTGGGTGATGGCTTGACCGCTGAAGGGGACATACATCATCACGCTGTCGGCATCAATGCCATAGTTGCCGAGCCAAGACTTGTCGAGGCAAAGCATCATCGAGATGTAACCTCCTGCTGAATGCCCGGTTACGACAATCTTGCGGGTGTCACCTCCATAATTGGCTATATGCCCGAACACCCAAGCGACGGCCTCGGCGGCGTCATCGAGGATTTCCTTGACGGTCACCTGCGGCAACAGTCTGTAATTTACTCCGACAACCACAATGCTCTTCTCTTTCAATGACTGGGGAATCTCCTTGTTGCCACCTTCCAGCCCGCCGCCATGGAACCAGACGACGACAGGGTGTCCTGTACCGTCAGCGGGGTGGTAAACGTCAAGTTTGAGCCGTTGGAGCGAGTAGGAATCTGTCTTTTGGGTATAGCTGATATCATTCACCTGCCTGTAGGTTTGGGCCGAGGCAATGGCGCAAAGAAAACTGAAGACCAGCAATACTGATATTTTGGCTATTCTATTCATCATGCTTGAGTTGAGGAGTTTTTATTCTAAATGAGGGTGCGTCAAACAGGATTTTGACACACCCCCATTGTTATTGCTTAAGCCTAAAGCCTAAAGCCTAACAGCTTATTTCAGATAAGTGTAGCGGTAGTCGGTCGGTGACACGAGGGTCTCCTTGATGACGCGCGGGATAATCCAGCGGATGAGGTTGAACTCACCACCGGCCTTGTCGTTGGTACCGCTGGCACGTGCGCCGCCGAAGGGCTGCATGCCCACAACGGCACCCGTCGGCTTGTCGTTGATGTAGAAGTTACCGGCGGCATAGCACAGCTTGTCGGTAATCTTCTCGACCTCGAGGCGGTCGCGGCCCCAAACGGCACCGGTCAGACCGTAAGGCGAGGTCTCGTCACACAGGCGTACGGTTTCGTTCACCTTGTCGTCGTCATAGGGGTAAACCGTCAGCACGGGGCCGAAGATTTCCTCTTCCATCGACTTGAAGCGGGGATTGGTGGTCTCGATAACGGTGGGCTCAACAAACCAGCCTTTCTTCTTGTCGCACTTGCCACCGATGACAATCTTGGCGTCCTCGGCCTTCTTGGCATAGTCGATATAGCTCTTGCACTTGTCGAACGAAGCCTCGTCGATAACGGCGTTGATGAAGTTCATGGGATCCTTGACGTCGCCCATCTTCACCTCCTTGCACATGGCCTTGATGTCCTTCAGCACGTCGGGCCACAGGCTCTTGGGAATGTACATGCGCGAAGCTGCCGAGCACTTCTGGCCCTGGAACTCAAACGCTCCGCAGAAGGCTGCCGTAGCAACGGCCTTCTTGTCGGCACTGGGGTGAACAAAGATGAAGTCCTTGCCGCCGGTCTCGCCCACGAGGCGGGGGTAGGAGATGTACTTGTCCACGTTCAGGCTGGCCTGCTTCCACAGCGACTTGAAGGTGGCGGTGCTGCCGGTGAAATGGATGCCGCTGAAGTACTTGCTCTCGGTGGCTACCTCGCCGATGAGGGCGCCGCTACCGGGCAGGAAGTTGATCACGCCGTCGGGCAGACCGGCTTCCTTGTAGAGCTGCATCAGGTAGTAGTTGCTCAGCAGGGCGGTAGTGGAGGGCTTCCACAGGGCCACGTTACCCATCAGCACGGGAGTCATGCACAGGTTGCTGGCAATCGAGGTGAAGTTGAACGGGGTAACAGCCAGGATAAAGCCCTCGAGGGGACGATATTCGGTGTGGTTCAGCTGGCCAACGCCATCCTTGGGCTGCATGCCGTAAATCTTGCTGGCATAGTGCACGTTGTAGCGGAAGAAGTCGATGGTCTCGCAAGCCGAGTCGATTTCGGCCTGGTAGATGTTCTTGCTCTGGCCCAGCATCGTGGCGGCATTCATGATGGGACGATACTTGGTGGCGAGCAGCTCGGCCATCTTCATCACGATAGCGGCGCGGGTGGTCCAGGGAGTGCGGCTCCACTCTTTCCATGCCTTCATGGCAGCGTCAATCGCCATCTTTATTTCTTTCTTGGTCACCTTGTGGTAGGTGGCAAGCACGTGCTTGTGGTCGTGGGGGCAGGTAACGGTACCTGTGTCACCGGTGCGGATTTCCTTGCCGCCGATGATGATGGGGATGTCCACGACGATTTTGCTCTGGCGCTCGAGTTCCTGCTCCAGGGCTACGCGCTCGGGCGAACCGGGCATATAGGCCTTCACCGGCTCATTGGCGGGAAGGGGGAAATTGATAACAGCGTTATTCATTTTTTATTTTAGTTTTAAGTTGTGAGTTTTAAGTTTTAAGTATGAATAGTGTCGGCTGACGACTCTCTAATCACTATTCTCTACTCGCTAAACATCAAGTGCCACAAGCCATCGGCTTGCGACACTTGATTATATAATTATCCGAACATCTGCTCGAAGGTCTTCTTGATGATGGCGATGGCCTCCATGAGTTCCTCCTTGTTGATGCACAAGGGAGGAGCAAAGCGGATGATATGGTCGTGGGTCGGCTTGGCCAGCAGGCCGTTGTCACGCAGCTTCAGGCAGATGTCCCAAGCGGTCTTGCCTTCAACGGGCTTGGTGACGATGGCGTTCAACAGACCGCGACCGCGCACCTGCACGATGAACGGCGAGTTAATCTTCATGATTTCCTCACGGAAAATCTTACCCATCTTCTCGGCGTTCTGAACGAGCTTCTCGTCCTTAACCACCTTCAAGGCCTCAACGGCAACACGGGCTGCCAGGGGGAAGCCGCCGAAGGTCGAGCCGTGCTCGCCGGGCTTCACGTTGAGCATGATGTCGTCGTCGGCAAGGCAAGCCGAAACGGGCAGCACGCCACCACCCAGGGCCTTACCCAGGATGACGATGTCGGGACGGATGCCGTCGTGCTCTGAGCACAGCATCTTACCCGTGCGGGCGATACCGGTCTGCACCTCGTCGGCAATGAACAGCACGTTGTGCTTGTGGCACAGGTCGAAGCATTTCTTCAGATAGCCGTCATCGGGAACAAAGACGCCAGCCTCGCCCTGGATGGGCTCAGCGATGAAGGCAGCAACCTCCTTGCCGTGCTCCTTGAGAGCTTTCTCGAGGGCCTTGGTGTCGTTGTAGGGGATGCGGATGAAGCCAGGAGTCAGAGGACCGTAGTTGGCAAAGCTGTCGGGGTCATTGCTCATGGTGATGATGGTCACGGTGCGGCCGTGGAAGTTGCCCTCGCAGCAGATGATTTTCACCTTGTCGTTGGGTATGCCTTTCTTGATAACACCCCAGCGGCGGGCGAGCTTCAGGGCGGTCTCAACGCCCTCGGCACCGGTGTTCATGGGCAGCACTTTATCGTAGCCGAAGTAGGAGTGCATGAATTTCTCATACTCGCAGAAAGCCTCGTTATAGAATGCACGCGAAGTCAGACACAGCTTGTTGGTCTGGTCCTTCAGCGCCTTCACGATGCGGGGATGGCAGTGACCCTGGTTCACAGCACTGTAGGCCGACAGGAAGTCGAAGTACTTCTTGCCCTCTACGTCCCACACATAGATACCTTTACCCTTCTTCAGAACGACGGGCAGGGGATGGTAGTTGTGGGCACCATAGCGGTCCTCCATTGCGATGTAACTCTTGGTCTTTGCGCCCAGTGCAGCGGGCTTGCTGGGATCAACACTCTTACATGATTTTCTAGCACACGTTTTTTTTGCTGTTGGTTTCTTCATTGATTCAGTTGTTTTGTTTGTATTTAAAGTTAATGATAAAGGATTCTTTTTCTGCTTGCAAAGATAGTGCAAGCCGAGCGGAGCGCCAAACAAAAAAGCATTTTTTTTAAATATTTATGTCATGGCTCCACCTGATTTTAGCACAGTTTAATCCTCGAGATGTATTGTGGGGCCTTGAAGAAGTACCTGTGCTGAGTGGCAGCCGCCCGACGGGCGGCCCGCTGAATAACCCCGAGTAAAACCGACGGCCGAGAGATAGCGAGGATTCGGTTTCACTCGGGGGAGTGGATATCTCAATCAAATGTCGCCGACGGCGACCCCATCTCCCGAAAATGAGAAAAAACTGATATAATCAATTGTCATTCCCGCTTTTTTCTCTATATTTGCACAAAATAACTCTAAACACCATTACCACTATGAAAAAATTCTTACAATCTCTCGTTTTGCTGCTGACGGTGTTGTCGGCGGCCACAGTAGCTAAAGCCGACTACGTCCAGCTGGCCGACGGCGTGTATCAGGACGGCACGACGCTCTACATCGGCGGTTACGTCACTTCGTTAGGCGATTTGCAAGTTAACCCGAGTGTCATTTACTGTTATTCGGCGATACCCCCTACTTGCGTGTCAAACACGTTCACGGACTATGGCGCCGCTTTGCATGTGCCGTCAGCGGCCATGGTCTCCTATTTCTCCGCCCAGTACTGGAACTATTTCAACAACATTATTGCCGATGCCATTTCACCTCGATATGTGGTGTTTGATAAGTTCACTGCCGAGCTGGAACTTGGTGAAACGATGGAGTTGACGCCAACTGTTTATCCCCCTGATGCCACGCCAACTACGATTTACTGGTTATCGACCAACACGGCTGTCGCAACAGTGTATGATGGCTTGGTGACGGCGGTGGGTGCCGGTGAGTGTGACATCATTGCCGCTTGTGCCGACAAGCAGGCTTACTGTCATGTGACGGTGCTTCCCGAGCGCGTGACCATCACAATCGACTGCCATGAAGCACGCCTGTTGCCCAACCACACGTTGAAGCTCAACGCCACCTGCTCACCATATGCCGTCGATTTGGCCGTTACTTCCAGCAATCCCGCCGTAGCGCTGCCGCGTTTGGTTAACGGTACCATCATGGTCGTAGGCATCGCCGAGGGCACCGCCACCATTACGGTAAATGCCGCCGATGGCTGGGGGAACCCCGACCAGTGCGAGGTCACTGTCTATACTGAGTTGGGTGACGTGAATAGTGACGGCTTTGTCAACATTGCCGATGTAACTAGCGTGATTGACTATTTGCTGGGTGATGACACCGCTTTGACCAATGCCGACAATGCCGATGTAAATAGTGACGGCACAATAAACATCGCCGATGTAACTGAATTGATTGACTTCCTGTTGAATGGCTATTGGCCCTGGGAAGACCCCGGTGATGAACATGAGTGGGTAGACCTGGGTCTGCCCAGCGGCACGCTATGGGCTACGTGCAACATCGGCGCCGATAGCCCCGAGGAGTACGGCGAATATTTCGCCTGGGGCGAGACTGAACCCAAGGAGTACTATGACTGGAGCACCTACAAGTGGTGCAACGGCAGTAAGAACACGCTGACCAAGTACTGCACCAACAGCAACTACGGTACGGTGGATAACAAGACCGAATTGGAACCTGAGGACGATGCAGCATATGTTAACTGGGGGCCGTCGTGGCGCATGCCGACCTTGGAGCAGTATAAAGAACTCCTTAGTAAGTGTTATTGTATTTGGTCGTCGAATGGGTTTCATGTGATGGGTCCCAATGGCAATACCTTGTTCTTGCCCAATGCAGGCAACCGCTTGAATGAGTCGATCAACGGCGTGGAGTCGTGTGGCAGATATTGGTCGCGCACGCTCGATAATGGCAGTCGCACCGACCGCGCGTACTACCTTGCCTTCACTTCGAATGCCAAACTCACGACCGTGATCAGCCGGGACTATGGTCACAGTGTCCGTGCTGTGCGCGTTTCGCAGGATTAGCGCCCTTCCTCTAATGCGTAACGCCACCGATGATATTGCAATAATCACATAAAGAGCTTTCATCGTGCTGACGCGCGAGAATCAAAACAAATAAATGATTTAGATTTGTTTTGATTTTTGCGCGCTTGCGGGCTTCCGTGTTGCTCAATTGCTGAAACTTAGCGGCTTGGCTTGAGGAAAAATGAAGGCCGCCCTGCTGGTATCATGCAGGGCGGCCTTGATGTCGTGTTGGCGGTGACGCGGTTGCTGTCACTGCTCGCTGTCGTCGGCAGCGGCGGCGCGTTGTTTGGAGCGTCGCTCCTTTTTGGTCGTTTCGCTGCTGCTGGTGTCTTTTTCTTCTTTAAGGTCAATCTCGTTACGTTCTTTGTCGAGCACCTTGTATTCGAGGTAGTTAAGCGATTGGTCGGGCAGGATGCGGAATTTGCGCTTGTATTCCCTGCGCCATTTCCAGTACTCGCTCACGAGACCTTTCTTGAGATAAGCGTCGACAAATGGATGGACATACATAATGAAGTTGTTCACGTTCAGCGTGTTGACAAGGTAATCAATCTTGTCTTTCAACTTGTCGGTAAAAAGCAGTGATGGTTGCACTTGGCCGGTGCCGCCGCATGATGGGCAGGTCTCGGCAGTGGCGATGTCCAGGGCGGGCCGCACGCGCTGGCGCGTGATTTGCATCAGTCCGAACTTGCTCAGTGGCAGGATGTTGTGACGTGTGCGGTCTTTCTGCATCACTTCGCGCATGTGCTGATACAGTTCCTGACGGTGTTCGGCCTTGGCCATGTCGATAAAGTCAATCACGATGATGCCGCCCATGTCGCGCAGGCGCAGTTGCCTGGCTATCTCGTCGGCGGCGAGCAGGTTCACGTTCAGCGCATTGCTCTCCTGGTCGGTGCTGGTGCGCGAGCGGTTGCCGCTGTTCACATCGATGACGTGAAGGGCTTCGGTGCTTTCTACGATTATGTATGCGCCCGATTTGAAGGATACCGTTTTTCCGAACGACGACTTGATTTGTCGTGTGATGCCCAGTTTGTCAAAGATGGGCTCGTCGTCGCTGTACAGTTTCACGATATCGCTGCGATCGGGGGCTATCAGGTTCACGTAGTCATGAATTTGTTCATACACTTCGGCATTATTGACTTGAATGCTCTCAAACTCCGGATTGAAGATGTCCCGGATTTCTCCGACGGCACGGCTTTCTTCCTCATAGACGAGGCTCGGCACGGTGGCATGTTGCACCTTGGCAATGGCGTCATCCCAGGCTTTGAGCAGAATCTTTAGCTCAGCATTGAGTTCGGCGGCTTTCTTGTTCTCGGCCGAAGTGCGCACGATGATGCCGAAGTTCTTGGGCTTCATGCTCTCGATGAGCCGGCGCAGGCGTGTCTTCTCGCCATGGTCCTTAATCTTTTGTGACACCGAGATGCGGTCGTTGAACGGGGTGAGTACCATAAAACGCCCCGTGAAGGTGATTTCGGTCGTCAGGCGCGGACCCTTGGTGGAGATGGGCTCTTTGGCGATTTGTACCAGCACTTCCTCACCCTGGGTCAGCACGTCGGTGACGGTGCCGTGTTTGTTGGTGTCGGGCTGGTTCTTGATTTTGCTGATGCTTGTTGGCCGCTTGTTGGGATTCTCGCGTACCGTCTTGATGTATTGAGAAAGAGTGTTGAACTGTGAACCCAAATCAAGGTAATGAAGGAATGCGTCCTTGGGATGTCCCACGTTGACAAACGCGGCGTTCAGTCCCGGCATCAGCTTCTTCACCTTGGCAAGGTAGATGTTGCCCACGGCATAGGAGACATCTCTCGTCTCCCGTTGCAATGACACCAGGCGCCCGTCTTCGAGCAGCGCGGTGGTCATGTCCTTGGGCGTGACGTCAACTACTAGTTCACTTCTCATCGCAGAAGGTGGTTGAAAAAATAAAGAATTGAGATTTATATATTTCTTATGTCATATATAAATTGCACGTTGCCAGGGAGCTGTGTCGATGTCCCGCTGGACATCTGTTCCCGTGGCGGTGCGGGGATTTAGTGGGGCAGGAGAGGCCGATTAATAATCCACAGGCGGATGGTGTCATGGCCTCTTGAAATAGCAAGACAGGAACAAACCAATTGTTCACCACGCGTGACAATTCGTTTGTTCCCGCTATTTCACAGTAGTCACAGATGATGCATCACGCAACAATTACTTTTTGTTTTTGTGACGATTCTTGCGCAGTCTTTTTTTGCGCTTGTGCGTAGCCATCTTGTGGCCTTTGCGTTTCTTTCCGTTAGGCATAGTTATTAATGAATTGATGTTTGAAAATATGATTTGGAAGTTGTATTGCTATCGGGATGATTACTTCACCTGCTCCATGAACACCTTGGCGGGCTTGAAAGCCGGAATCTTGTGCTCGGGGATAATGATAACGGTATTCTTGCTGATGTTGCGGGCGGTCTTCTGTGAACGGGTCTTCACGATAAAGCTACCGAAACCACGCAGATAAACGTTCTCACCATTAGCCAGCGAGTCCTTAACAGCGTCCATGAACTTCTCTACGGTTTCCAGAACCGATGCTTTGTCAATGCCAGTTGATTGAGCGATCTCTCTTACGATTTCTGCTTTAGTCATTGTTTTCCTGAAAATTAAATATTTAAGTTAAACGTTTATAATAATACACTAAATAATTGCTTGACCGACAGTGGATTAAGCGCTTTGCTTGCGGTTATGGCACAAACAAAAAGCGCTCAAAAATGAGCCCCCTGTCGATTTTGCGCCTGCAAATATCGCACTTTTTTTCCAATTAAGCGCTAATATTCAGCATTTTTTATAAAAAATTTCATTTTTCACTGCTTTCGGGGTTGTGAGGCGGATATACTTGATTGACTGCATTTTTGGCAATTTTCACCCGCAGTGATGATTTTTGTGACCATTCTGCCAGCTTTCACCACCCTAAGCCCCGAAGGCGCAAAGGATTTTTTAACGACAAGAAAGACAATAAAAAACAATCTGTCAATCGTGATGGAACAGTTTGGTAACCTCTTATATAATAAAACCTTAGCGCCTTGGCGGCTTAGCATGGGATTGTGTGACGGACGTTCTGACAGAATGGTTGTGATGATTTTGGCACGCGATTTGGACTGCAATTTGGACTTTTTGCGTAATTTTGCGCCCGATATGGAACAAGAACAGAAACTCAAGATAGAGGAAGACATCATCAAGATGCTCAAGACGGTCTATGACCCCGAGCTCCCTGTTGACGTATATAGCCTGGGGCTGATTTACAAAATCGACCTCAACGACGACGGTCATGTGGACATCGACATGACGCTCACCGCCCCCAACTGCCCCATCGCCGACTTCATCTTTGAAGACGTGAGGCAGAAGGTCGAGAGCGTCGACGGCGTCACCAGTGCCACCGTCAACCTCGTGTTTGAACCCGAGTGGGATCCCCGCATGATGACCGACGAGGCAAAACTCGAACTCGGCATGATGTAGATTAGGCGTTAGGCATTAGGCGTTAGGTTTCAGGCGATAGTAATCGTACTTAAAACTTACAACTTACAACTTACAACTTGCACAACAAGAACACATATTTCATCTCTGACCTGCACCTGGGGGCCAAGTACATGCCCGACCCGCTGGAGCGCGAGCGTCGCGTGTGCCGTTTCCTGGACAGCATCAAGGACGATGCCGCCGAGCTTTTCTTGCTGGGCGACATCCTCGACTATTGGTACGAGTATAAATATGTGGTGCCCCGTGGCTACATCCGTTTCCTGGGCAAGCTCGCCGAACTCGCCGACGCAGGCGTAAAAATCACCTGGGTCACAGGCAACCACGACGTGTGGCTATTCGACTACCTGCGTGACCAGATTGGGCTGACGGTCCTCTACGGCCACACCGAGGTCCAGACCGCCGGCAAGCGCATCCTCATCGCCCACGGCGATGACGTCGGCGTCCAGCCCGCCATGTACCGCTTCACCAGGTGGTGCTTTTATAATAAGGTATGCCAGTGGCTCTATGCCGGAATCCATCCCCGCTGGACCTATCCCATTGCCACCGGCTGGTCCAACGAGAACCGCACGCGCCGCAACCTGCAGGAGCAGCAGGCCATCTCCGAGAATGCCGCTGGCCGCCTCGTGGACTTCTCGCGCGACTACCACAAGGAGCACCCTGACGTCGAGGCCTTCATCTACGGCCACATCCACCTGGCCCGCATCTATGACAGTGAGCAGGACATGCCGCCCGTCATCATGCTCGGCGAGTGGATTTCCCTCAACTCCTACCTCGTCCTCACCCCCGACGGCCAGTTCTCCCTCAACTACTTCGAGCAAGACATCTCCGCCTTACGCTAAACCGCAACAAGCCCCATGTTTAGGTGCTAAGTGTTATTTTTTTCTGCAAACGTTTGCGTTGTTGATTCTCAGCCGAATAGGTTGGGGTTAATGGTGCGTTTCCCAAAAAATATGTTTTAAAACATAAAGATTCTGTGCCCAACGTACGATAATTCGATATACATTTGCGCCATAAACCTGAAACAATCTTTTTTACCTTAGAAATTTTACCTATCACGAAACCAAAAAGAGGAACTTTAAGCCACGACTTAAAGTCCCTTTTTTTATTTCCCCATTCATAGGCAGACGGTAACATAATTCAACTAACCGCCCCCCCATCCACCCACTTACACCCCGCCAAGCCGCAAGGCCGCGAAGATTTTTAGTCGGCCTTGCGGCCGAGAAATCACTCAAATGGATACAAATCGAGCAAATCAATGAAAATAGTTGGAGAAGATTGGCGGCACCCAGCCATTGAAGTAAGCTTCATGGCATTCGGCATTTGCACAATCTTTCTCGCCCGCTAGGGCGACTAAAAATCTTAGCGTCTTGGCGTGGGGATGTGCGATAGGCCGTTTGTGAAAAACAAATGGAATTTTTTGTATAGCACGCGTTTTTCATTAACTTTGCAACGCAAAACATATTGGTGAAGATGAGAACGATTGCTATCATAGTGGCAGGAGGCAGTGGCACACGCTTTGGTGCCGAGCTGCCCAAGCAGTTTTTGGCGTTGGGGGGCAAGCCCATCCTGATGCGCACCATCGCGGCCTTTGCGGGAATCGGGGGCGCTTCGCTGGACGTCATCGTGACCTTGCCGGCCGACCAGATGGACCTGTGGCGCGACCTGTGTGAGCGCCATGGTTTCGCCGTGCCCCATCGTGTGGTGGCGGGTGGCGAGACACGCTGGCACAGCGTGAAGAATGCCCTGGACAGCATCGGCGACCTGACTGGCGTTGACGTGATTGCCGTGCACGACGGTGTACGTCCGCTGGCCACAAGGGAACTCATCGGCCGCACCATTGAGACCGCCCGCCGCACGGGCAGCGCCATCCCCGTGGTGGCGCTCAACGACTCGGTGCGTCAGCTTGTCGGCGACGACAGCCGCGCCCTGGACCGCTCGTCGCTGCGCGCGGTGCAGACGCCCCAGGTGTTTGACGCCCGCATGCTGATGGACGCCTATCGCCAGCCCTTTGACCCGACGTTCACCGACGATGCGTCGGTGGTGGAGCATGCGGGCCACCGTGTGACCCTTGTCGAGGGCGACCCGCAGAACCTGAAGATTACCCGCCCCATGGACCTGGCCCTTGCCGAATACCTGTTGAACCGCGATGCCTGACCTGCGTCATACCGACATCCAGTACCTGCACGGCGTGGGACCCAAGCGTGCTGAACTGCTCCGCAAGGAGCTGGGCATCAGCACCTACTATGACCTGCTGTACTATTTCCCCTTCCGCTACATCGACCGCAGCGTCATCAACCATGTCAACGAGCTGCATGGCGACGAGGCGGCGATTCAGCTGCGGGGACGATTCCTGACGTTCACCACGGCGGGCGAGGGACGCAAGCGGCGCCTGCAGGCGCTGTTCACCGACGGCACGGGCACCATCGAGGTCGTGTGGTTCAACCGTGTGGCCTCTATCCAGAAGAGCTACAACACCGCCACGGAATACATCCTCTTCGGCAAGCCCTCGCTCTTCAACAACCGCATCAACATCGTCCACCCCGAGGTGGACCTGGCCAATGCCGAGGTGGCGGCGCAGGGCCTGCAGGGAGTCTATAACCTCACCGAGGTGCTGCGCAACCGCTCGTTCACCTCGCGCGCCATCCACAAGCTCGTCGTCAACGTCCTCAATACGCCTGCCGTGCAGCACATCGACGAGACCTTGCCGCCCGAGCTGATGCAGCGTTACCACCTCATGCCGCTGGCCGAGGCGTTGCGCAACATCCACCAGCCCGCCGACCAGCAGGCGCTGCAGCGCGCACAGCTGCGCCTCAAGTTCGAGGAGCTGTTCTTCCTGGAACTCAACATCCTGCATTATATCAAAGGTAGTAGCCGCCGTCTGGTGGGGCACGTCTTCGGCCGCGTGGGCGCCTACTTCCACGACTTCTATAACAACATCCTGCAGTTCCCGCTCACGGGGGCGCAGAAGCGCGTCATCCGCGAGATGCGTCAGGACATGGGCAGCGGCAAGCAGATGAACCGCCTGCTGCAGGGCGACGTGGGCAGCGGCAAGACGATTGTCGCCTTCATGACCGCCCTCATCGCCCTTGATAACGGCTACCAGGCGTGCATTATGGCACCCACCGAGATACTGGCGGGGCAGCATCTGGAGACCATCAAACCCCTTGCCGACGCCATCGGCGTGAAAGTAGCCCTCTTGACTGGTTCCACGCGCAAGAAGGCCCGCACTGCCATCCACGAGGCACTGCTGAGCGGCGAGTTGCAGATTCTCATCGGCACGCATGCCCTCATCGAGGACACGGTGCAGTTCCACAACCTGGGCCTCGCCATCATCGACGAGCAGCACCGCTTCGGCGTGGCACAGCGTGCCCGCCTGTGGAGCAAGAACCGCGTGGCACCGCCCCATGTGCTGGTGATGACCGCCACGCCCATCCCCAGGACGCTGGCCATGACCGTCTATGGCGACCTCGACGTTAGCATCATCGACGAGTTGCCACCAGGCCGCAAACCCGTCACTACGGTGCTGCGGCATGAGCCAGACCGTTTCAAGATGTACCAGTTCGTGGGCTCGCAGCTGCGCGAGGGGCGCCAAGCCTATATCGTCTATCCCCTCATCGAGGAGAACGAGAAACTCGACCTGCATGCCCTGGAAATGGGCTATGAGCAGGTGCGCGACGTGTTCCCGCACTACAACGTGGCGATGGTGCACGGCCGCATGAAGCCTGCCGAGAAAGACCACCAGATGATGCTTTTTGCCAGTGGCAAGGCGCACATCCTGGTGGCGACCACCGTCATCGAGGTGGGCGTGAACGTTCCCAATGCCTCGGTCATGGTCATCGAGGACGCTGAGCGCTTTGGCCTGTCGCAGCTGCACCAGCTGCGCGGCAGGGTGGGGCGCGGTGCCGACCAGAGCTACTGCATCCTGATGGCCCGCAGCGACCTGGGCCGCGACACACGTCACCGCCTGCAGGTGATGACGCAGACCAACGACGGCTTTGTCGTTGCCGAGGAGGACATGAAGCTGCGCGGCCCCGGCGACATGGAGGGCACCCAGCAGAGCGGTATCGCCTTCAACCTGCACATCGCCAACCTGGCCCAGGACGGACAGATTATCCAGATGGCACGCATCGCCGCCGAAGACTACCTGCGTGACGACCCGCAGATGGAGACCCCCTGGGGCCGCAAGATGGCCGCCCACATCCGCGACATCTTTGACAAACAGGCCAACTGGGGTCTGATATCATAACCAATCAAATTATTCAAGTCATTAAATCATAGACATATCCCATAGGGAATCATTTAAATATAATTATGTGTAAGAAGATAAAAAGACAATTTTGGGGAGTGGCATCAGCGATATGCCTGCTTTTCCTGTCGATGGTACCCTGCAGGACTGTCGCCCAGACGCCTTATTATAGTTTTGCCGATGTGGACCGTGACGGCACCATCTCTATCTCGGACTTGACGCTTGTTATCGACTGCATCCTGGATGACAGCCACCCTGATGGTGTGGTCAGCAATCCCAACACGGGCTATCTGTCGGCAAAGGAATATGGCGCCGTGGGCGATGGGGTGACCGACGATACCGATGCGCTGGAACGCTTATTTGCCGATG
Source organism: uncultured Bacteroidales bacterium (assembly GCA_902782465.1). Classification (GTDB taxonomy): domain Bacteria; phylum Bacteroidota; class Bacteroidia; order Bacteroidales; family Muribaculaceae; genus Sodaliphilus. Next base: position 11,601 of record CACZNH010000016.1, on the reverse strand, counting down.
CATTCCAGCAAAAGAGGGCCGCATTCTTTGATCCGGGTACGTACCTCATCAGACGTTCGCTGACGTTGAGGACCGGCATGGAAATCTACGGAAGAGATGCCACCATCACCAAGGCAAAGGCCGTGGTCTCCTCGTTGACGGCGACTGCTGCCAAAGGCCAGACCTATATCGATGTGAAAAACGCCGTCAACTTCAAGGTCGGCGACCAGTTCTTCATCTGCCATGAGAGTCAGGCCAACCTGTGCACCTACGGCATCATTGACTCGATAGCGCAGAACCGCATCTATTTTACCAACATTTTCAGCGATGTGCAGCCCAATTTCCCGGGATGTGTCAAGGAACATGCCTCGGGGGCCAAGGTCGCCACGTCGTTTGCCCTGCTGCGCTCGTGGTCACCGCGCTTTGACTGTGATGGCGTGTATATCCATGACCTCACACTGGATGGCAATCGCACGTCGTCGGAGCCCAAGTCATGGGCCAACAGTTGCATCCACCTCGATGCCTATTATCCCGGCGGCTACACCAACAGCACCACGGGCGTTGACTACAGGCATCCCCAGCGCAATATGGTGCTCCGCAACCTGGACATCCGCAATTCGCCCCATGATGCCGTCAGCGACCAGGGCGAGAGCGGCCTCGTGGTGACCGACTGCGTCATCTCCAACAGCGCCATGCATGGCGTGCATCTGGGAACGAGATACTTCAATGCGCTGATCTCCAACAACAAGATGACGGGCAACGGCTCTATCGGGGCGGGTGTCTTCTTCTGCCAGGACGTGAGCGATGTGGTCGTGGACAACAATGAAATCACGGCATTCAACCACGGCTGCAGCGACGAGGAATATGCCACCTGTGTCAAGTATGTGATTATCAGGAATAACCGGTTCTATAACATCGCGAGCTATGTGTTTGATTTCCTGGCAGCCATCAGTTCCAACCACGGAACCGGCATCCAGGTCTATAACAATACGGTCGAGGGCCTGAAGTCCTATCTGTTGGCAGGAGACTACCTCGACAACGTGATGGTGACCAATAACGTGGTCAACAGTGTAACGACTGTGGCTTCAAGGCTGATTCATGTCATCCAGAGCAAGAATGTCGTCATCACGGGCAACACGGTGCCCTCTGATGTGACTTATTCCACGCCGGTGAATTCAACCAATACCACCAACCTGATTGATGCCGCTAATTCCTGGAACTGATTTTAACCTGCAAGTGACGATGAAAACAAAAGTAAAAGAAATATCCCTGGCCCTGTGCCTGATGGCGGTGCTCACGGTGCCTTTTAGGGCCAGCGCAATAACCGATGAAGATTACTTCTATGCCGACGTGAATGGCGACGGCGTGGTCAATATTGCCGATATGGTCGTCGTTATTGATTGCATCATGGCAAGCACCGACAGCAGTGTTGTGCCCAACCCCAACATCAACCCGGGCTATGTCTCTGCAAGCGAATACGGTGCCGTGGGCGATGGCGTGACCGATGACACCCAGGCGCTGGAGTGCCTGTTCGAGGCAGCCTTCCGCCTCAAGAAGGCGCTTTACCTGAATCCGGGTACCTATCTGATTCGCCGTTCGTTGACGCTCAGATCAGGACTGGAGGTCTATGGCAGTGAGGCGACTATCACCAAGCGTAAAGCCGTGACCACCACGCTGGCCGATGCTGCAGAGAAGAACCAGAACTATATCGACGTCGTTGATGCCAGCGGCTTTGCTGTCGGTGACCAGTTTGTCATTGCAGACCCAGAAGACGAAAACTGGTGTACGCATGCCGTGGTTACCAGGATAACGGGCAACAGAATCCATTTCTTGAGTGTCATCAATGATTGCCAGCCGGCTTTCTTGGGATGCGTCAGGGCCTATGCCCAGGGTTGCGAGGTATCAACATCGTTCGCCTTGCTGCGCTCGTGGACCGCTCGCTTTGAATGCGATGGCGTGGCAATAAATGACCTCACCCTCGACGGCAACAGGGTGGCCTCGGAGCCCGTGTTGTCGGCTAACAGCTGTATCTACCTCGACGCTTATTATCCGGGTGGATTCACCGACCTGTCGGGCATCGAGTACGGGAACGTGCAGCGCAAACTCGCCGCTCGTCACCTGTCGATTAAAAACTCGCCGGGCGACGGCATCAGTGACCTGAGCGAAGGCGGCCTTGCCGTGACCGACTGCGTCATTGAGAACAGCGCCAGGCATGGCATCCACATGGGCACGAGCTTCAATCGTGCAATGATTTGCAGCAACACGATGACCGGCAACGGTGCGGTCGGTTCAGCGGTGTTCTTCAGTCAGGATGTGGCCGATGTGATGATGGACAACAACGTAATCTCGTCATTCAAGAACGGCTGTGCTGTCGATGCGGCCGACGCATCTGTCAAGTATCTGCTGATACGCAAAAACGAGTTCAAGGGCATCCTTGATGAGGTATTTGCTTTCTCGACGGCCTCGGCGGCTCCAGGTGGCACATTGCAGGTGAGCAATAATACCATACGCGGCCTGAATGCGATGCTGTTTAACGGTGAAAACATGGATGGCATCGTGATGGCCGGGAACGAGGTGAAGACTGTGACAACGCTTCCACAGTGTGCGCTGCGTGTTGTGCAGTGCAACAACGTCATCCTGTCGGCCAACAAGTTCCCCTCAAGCGCCTCATTCTCCACTCCCGTCATTGCAACGGGCACCACCAATATCATCCAAGCTTCTAACTCGTGGAATTAATAGTATAGTATCCATATATTCAAGAATAATATGAACAAGACCCCGTTTTTTCACTTTCTGAGCCTGTGCCTCTGCCTGATGGCATTGTGCCCGTTGCGGGCGACGGCCCAGACTGTTTATGCCGACGTCGATGGAGACGGAGAGGCAAGTATCGGCGACGTGACCACTCTGATTGATTTCCTGATAGATGATGGTACATCGACATACCCCTTTGGAGGCCTGTACCGCGGTTGCGTCTCGGTGAAGGAGTACGGCGCCGTGGGCGATGGCGTGACCGACGATACCGAGGCGCTGGAACGTGCCTTTGCCGACGCTGCCAGGATGCATGTCGCCCTGTATATCCCCAGCGGCACCTACATGATACGCCGCCCGTTGACGCTCAAGAGCGGCATGGAAATCTATGGTGACGGGAATAATTCCATCATCAGGAAATTCCCTGCGGCATGGCATAAACTCACCGATGCGGTCTTCACGGACGTGTACAACGACGACGAGGACAATACCGTTACCCTCAAGGTCGATGGCATCGACGGCTATCACGTGGGCGACCATTGCTTTATCTCCTATTCGAGTAACCCCTTTAATCCGTCAAATGTCAAGGCTCGCTACTGCTCCTATGGCGAAATCGCCGAAATCAACGAGACTCCCATTGTTGAGAACGGTGTCACCAAGTATGTGGTGAAGTTCAAGAGCGCCTTCAATAGTGAGAAACTGGGCGTGGTGTACAACCATCCCGCCGGTGCGGTGCTTTCTACCTCGTTCCCCATCCTGCGTTCCTGGGCATTCAAGGACGAGTGTGTGAATGTCTATATCCACGACATCTGCCTGGACGGGAACCGCCAGACCGAAGGACCGACCTACAATGGCGTCACCTACGAGCCCATGGAGTGGGCCAACGGCTGCATCCACTTTGATGCTTACGGTACGAGCAAGGTGAACGGCATTTCCTACAATCACCATTCCTATAACCACATCATCGAACGTTGCCGCATCGTCAACTCGTCCTACGACGGCATCAGTGAACAGGGCGAGGGTGGACTCATCGTCAAGAACTGCACTATCGAGAACAGTGCTATGCATGGCGTCCACATGGGCACCGTCTTTGCCAACGCCCTCATTACCAATAATACAATGACTGGCAACGGTGTGCGCGGAGCAGGCGTCTTCTTCTGCCAGGATGTGACCAATGTGGTGATTGACAGCAACAAAATCAAGGCCTTCAACCACGGGGTCAGCGACGAGGAATACTCCTCGGCGGGCAAGTTCACCATTATCCGCAACAACACGTTCACCAACATCGAGAGCCATGTGTTTGATTTCCTGGCTGCGGTATCTAACAGTCGGGGCGGAGGGCTGATGATTAGCAACAATACCATCAACGGCCTCAAGGGTTCCCTCTTTGCAGGCGATTACCTCAACGAAGCCGTGCTGGTCAACAACACGGTCCCGACCGTCACCACGGTCCCGACAACCTTGATTACGGTGCTCTCGTCCACCAATGTAATCATCGTGGGCAACAAACTGCCCTCAGGAACAACCGTCGATACACCCGTGAAATCAACGAGCACGACCAACCTCATCAACGTCTCCAACTCCTGGAACTAACCCTGCTGATTTCGGAATCGAAACTGTTTGCAATTGTGAATTTTTTATTTCAGTGATTTACAGCCTGTTGTCGCGCTTCTTTTAGAGAATGAAACCAAACTTTACACTTTTTAGCACGCTAAATGTCGCTGTTTATAAAATAAAAGTGTAATTTTGGGCGTTCTTAAAAACAACTGACTAAGAAAATTACAGAATGATTATATCTAAAAAACTCTTTATCGCCTTGACGGCGACGACCCTTTTTGCGCTTGGCATTTCGGCACAGAACATGCAATCAGCATCTAATTACAGCAAGGTGCACAGCAATCTGTTGGCCAAGCAGGACCGCGTGAAAGACCAAATCCGCGTCCAGGAAGCCCAAAAGTATGCCGCAGACCTGTATGAGGAGTGTGAGCCCGAGCCCGATATCTATACCGAGGGCTGGGACAGCGACCTCGTCAATTGCTATAAGGATGCCAACGTGCCCAACACCAAGGTGCTTGACGTGCGTCACTATGTGATGCCCATCAAGGGCAACTACGTTACCAGCCACTACGGCTGGCGTCCCCAGTTCGGACGCACCCACAAGGGTATTGACCTGCGTGCCGCTGTCGGCGACACCGTTTATTCGGCATTCTCGGGCCGTGTGCGCCTCACCCGCTTTGAGCGTGGCGGCTACGGCTTCTATGTCATTGTGCGCCACGAGAACGGTCTGGAGACCGTCTATGGCCACCTTTCACGCTTCCTCGTGAAGCCCGACCAGTATGTCAAGGCCGGTCAGCCCATCGCCTTGAGTGGCAACACGGGCCGCAGCACAGGTCCCCACCTGCACTTCGAGACCCGTTTTATGGGCTATGCCATCAATCCTGAGGCCATCTTTGACTTTGCCAACCGCTGCACCCACACCGACAGCTACACCTTCTCCAAGAGCAACTACACCAAGGCTCGCGACTATGCCCCCAGCAAGCGCTATAACCAGGCCAAGAAGTCCACTGCCGAGGAAAAGGAGACTGCCAGCAAGGGTAAGAACAACAAGAAGGAGCAGCCCGCTGTAGCCAGCACCCGCAAGTCCACCAAGGAGAGTCGTGAGAACAGCCGCACCACCTATCAGGTGCGCCAGGGCGACAACCTGACCAAGATTGCCAAGGAAAACGGCTTGTCCGTGGCACAGCTCAAGAAGCTCAACGGTCTGACCAGTGACAATGTCGTGGAAGGAAAAGTCCTGCGTGTGAAGTAAGTAGTTTTTTTTCATCATAACACAATAGGGCAAGACAGCAGGAATTCTTATTCCCGCTGTTTTGTTTTTGGGTGTCTAAAAAGATGTCAGGTTACTTGCCGATCAGATACCTGTAAACCGCAGTGAACAGTTTCCTGAAGCGGTCCTGGAACTTGTCCAGTTTGCGGTCAAAGGTGAAGTCGTCGGTCTGGACCGAGATTTTGGTCGTGCGGTTGCGTGTCAGACGCTGGATGTCATAGTTGCTGATAGGGTAGTGGCAGGTCACATAATAGTCGTTGTAGCTGCGGTGGTGGCGTTTGAGGATGTCGGCTTTGGTCACGTCACGGTCAGTCTTGACCACGATGCGGTCACCACCGCGCAGCACAAGCGTGAGGCTGTCGCCCTGGGTCACATGAAGCATCCCCTCGTCATAGGTCACCTCGAGCGAGAAGGTCACCATCCCTCCTGCATCGGCGACGGCTGCAACTGCAAATTTGGCGGCATGGAAGAAGCTGTCATACATCACCTCCTGGTCCGAGCAGACATATCGCGTGCCGTCCTTGCGGTAATGGTCTACGCTGACCTGGGCGGAAACGCTGATTCCCGCAGCAAGCAATAGTGCAGTACAGATGGCATGCCTCAAAAACATGGCGCAAAAGTACCACAAAACCCCGAATTAGGCAAATCTTTGGCGTCCTGGAGGGGGAGAGGCCTCCTCACAGGGTCATTTGATTTGGTTGAACGGAGAGAAGATACCGAACAGGTTGGCGTCAATCTTGTCGCACACCAGCTGGAAGTCTTCAGGTTTGTCGCCGAACTTGATTTCGTCGCCGTTGATGATGACCAGGTTGCCCTTGTAGTCGGCAATCCAGTCCTCGTAGCGCTTGTTCAGGCCCTCCAGGTAGTCCAGACGCATCGTCTGCTCGTATTCGCGGCCGCGTTTCTGGATTTGCTGCACCAGGTTGGGGATGGTCGAGCGGATGTAAATCATCAGGTCGGGCATCTTCACCAGCGACATCATCAGCTCAAACAGGTCCTTGTAGTTGTTGAAGTCGCGGTCGCTCATGTGCCCCTGGCCATGCAGGTTAGGGGCAAAGATGCATGCGTCCTCATAGATGGTGCGGTCCTGGATGATGTCGATGTCGCTCTGCGAAATCTCCACCACTTCCTTGAAGCGCTTGTTCAGGAAGTAAATCTGCAGGTTGAATGACCAGCGCGACATGTCGGCATAGAAGTCCTCGAGATAGGGGTTGTTGTCCACCGGCTCAAACCGCGGGCTCCACCCGTAGTGCTTGGCAAGCAGCTTGGTCAAGGTCGTCTTGCCGCTGCCGATGTTTCCTGCTACTGCGATATGCATATCTTATCTAGTTTTAAGTTTTTAGTTTTCAGTTTTCAGATTAAGGGTTCTCTGAGAGCTCCGAGAACTCCGAGTTCTCTTAATCCAGGGGCCCGAAGATACCGAACATCGTCGCGTCGATTTTATCCACGATGGCGGCAAAGTCCTCAGGGCGGTTCTTGTAGTCCATGTCGTCCACGTCGATGACGAGTTTGCGGCCCTTGTAGGTCTTCATCACAAACTCCTCATAGCGCTCGTTTAGGTTCGACAGGTATTTCAACGGCATCGTCTGCTCGTAGTCGCGACCGCGCTTGTGGATGTTGTCCACCAGGTGGGCGACGCTCGAGCGCAGGTAGATCATCAGGTCGGGCAGACGCACGATGGTCATCATCTGCTCAAAGAGCTCCATGTAGGTCTCAAAGTCGCGGTCATCCATGTTGCCCATGTCGCGGTTGTTGGCGGCAAAGATATACACGCCCTCAAAGATGCTGCGGTCCTGGATGATGGCCTTGTCGCTGGCATTGATGGTCAGGATGTCCTTGAAACGCTGCTTGAGGAAGAACACCTCGAGCGCGAACGACCAGCGCTTGATGTCCTTGTAATAGTCGCTCAGGTAGGGGTTGTCCACCACGGGCTCCATAAACGGCTCCCAGCCGTAATGCTTGGCAAGCATCTCGGCCAGTGTGGATTTACCGCTACCGATATTTCCTGCTATGACGATGTGCACGGTTTTTGCTGAAAAATAGGTTGTTTTACAATCTACAAAGATAATGCTTTTATACCCCTCGTCAATCATACTCGACAAGAAAGTTATTAACAACTAATTGACGGTCGAAAAAAATCCCTAAAAACAACTGTATTACCGAAAAAATGCGTATTTTTGCACTTTGAACCGGAAACTGGAAACTAGGGACTAAAAAATGAAGCAGAACTGGAGACCTGGAACCATGATATACCCGCTGCCCGCGCTGCTGGTCAGCTGTGGGGCGTCGCCCGAGGAGTATAACCTCTTCACGGCGGCATGGACGGGAACCATCTGCAGCGACCCGGCTCTGTGTTATGTTTCCATCAGGCCCGAGCGCCACAGCCACGGCATCGTGGAGCGCAACATGGCCTTCACGCTCAACCTCACCAACCGGGCGATGGCACGTGCCACCGACTGGTGTGGCGTGCGTTCAGGGCGCGACTATGACAAGTGGCAGCAGATGGGGCTGACCCCCGTCAAGGGCGAGACCGTTGCTGCCCCCTACATCCAGGAGGCCCCCGTGAGCATCGAGTGCCGTGTGCGCGACATCATGCGCCTGGGCAGCCACGACATGTTCATCGGCGAGGTGATGAATGTCATTGCCGATGACCGCTACATCGACCCCGAGAGCGGCGCCCTCGACCTCAAGGCCGCCGACCTCATCACCTATTGCCACGGCCACTATTACGCCCTGGGCGAGGAGTTGGGCCACTTCGGCTGGTCGGTGCGCAAGAAACCCAAAAAAGAATGACGATTGAACAACTAGTATAATTAACTTAAAACTAAAAACTTACAACTTAAAACTATCACAATGGAACGAGACAAAGTGATTTTTGACATCATCGAGCGTGAACATCAGCGTCAGCAGCACGGCATTGAGCTTATCGCCAGTGAGAACTTCGTGAGCGACCAGGTTATGCAGGCCATGGGCAGTTGCCTGACCAACAAGTATGCCGAGGGTTATCCTGGCCACCGCTACTATGGCGGCTGCCAGTGCGTGGACGAGAGCGAGAACGTCGCTATCGAGCGCCTGAAACAGATTTTCGATGCCGAGTACGTTAACGTGCAGCCCCACTCAGGTGCCCAGGCCAACATGGCAGTCTTCATGGCTTGCCTCAAGCCTGGCGACAAGTTCATGGGTCTGAACCTGGCTCATGGCGGTCACCTGTCACACGGTAGCCCCGTCAACTTCTCGGGTCTGATGTTTGAGGCTTGTGAATATAACGTGACCCCCGACACCAACCTGGTGGACTATGACCAGATGGAGGAGGTAGCACAGCGCGAGCGTCCCAAGCTGATCGTCGGTGGCGCCAGCGCCTACAGCCGCGAGTGGGACTACGAGCGCATGCGCAAGATCGCCGACAGCGTGGGCGCACTGCTCATGATCGACATGGCACACCCCGCCGGCCTCATCGCCGCAGGTCTGTTGAACAACCCCTTGAAGTATGCCCACATCGTTACCAGCACCACCCACAAGACCCTGCGCGGTCCCCGTGGCGGTATCATCCTGCTGGGTAAGGACTTCGACAACCCCTGGGGCAAGACCACCAAGAAGGGCGTCATCCGCAAGATGTCGTCGCTGCTCGACAGCGCCGTATTCCCCGGCGTACAGGGCGGTCCCCTCGAGCACGTGATTGCCGCTAAGGCTGTCGCCTTCGGTGAGATTCTGCAGCCCTCGTTCAAGGACTACGCCATCCAGGTGCGTACCAACGCAGCCGCTATGGCCCAGGCCCTCATCGACAAGGGTTACAAGATCTGCTCGGGCGGTACCGACAACCACTGCATGCTGGTTGACCTGCGCACCAAGTATCCCGAGTTGACCGGTAAGGTTGCCGAGGCTGCCCTCGTTGCTGCCGACATCACCGTCAACAAGAACATGGTGCCCTTCGACGACCGCAGCGCCTTCCAGACCAGCGGTCTGCGTCTGGGCACTCCCGCCATCACCACCCGCGGCCTCAAGGAGGACAAGATGGGCGACATCGTCGAGCTCATCGACACCGTATTGCGTGCCCCCGAGGACGAGGCGGTAATCGCAGCTGTTCGCGGCAAGGTCAACGAGATGATGAAGGACTATCCCATGTTCGCCTGGTAATACAGTTTAGAGTTTAAAGCGGCATCCGCATTCAGCCCTCACGCTGAGGCGCAAAGCCGCTAAGCTTATTATTTACATCCGCATTCCTTTCCCTTGGAGTGCGGATGTCACTTTTTCTCAACTATTTAACCGCCCTAGCGGGCGGGAAATTAAACTAAAATTCATATAAAAATTGAGCAAAATACGTCGTGTATAATTTTATAAATAAATTTGTTTAATTTCTGCCCGCTTGCGGGCATCAATGTTTTAAGGCGTTGTGTGCGGATGCCATCAGACGTATCAGAATTATCCGTTGTATTTTTACTTTTTCTTGCAGTTTTCTTGCGGTTTTCGGTGATATTCCGTATTTTTGCGACAATAAACAAGTATAACCCTCAAAATCCCATTAATATGAAACAAATAAGACTTTTTCGCCTGCTCGCCGTAGTGACGGCGATGATGTGCGCCCTGGGCATCCAGGCTGCTGAGGCCTATGCTTGCTACACGTCATCGAACACGACGCTGACATTCTACTACGACAACCAGCGCAGCTCCCGCCCGGGCACGACCTACGACCTGAACACGGGCTCCAACGATACCGGTTGGGAAACTGACGGCACCAATGCCAATGTGACCAAAGTGGTCTTTGACACCTCGTTCGCTGATGCCCGCCCGACGACCACCTACGGTTGGTTCTATCACATGGCCAATCTTCAATCCATAACGGGCAGCCTGACAAGTCTTGACTTGAGCGGTTTCAACACTTCCCAGATTACTAACATGAATTACATGTTCTTTGGATGTAGCAATCTGCGGACCATCTATGTTGGCGATGGCTGGAGCACCGCTGCTGTGACGAACTCAAATAATATGTTCAAAAACTGCACCAGCCTGGTGGGCGGTGAGGGCACGACCTACAGTGCCTCGAACCCAATGGATAAGACATACGCGCACATCGACGGCGGCGCGAGCAACCCGGGTTATTTTACCGAGAAGGGGCCAGAGGCCTATGCCTGCTACACCGAGTCGAACACGACGCTGACGTTCTATTATGACAACCAGCGCAGCAGCCGCCCGGGCACGACCTACGACCTGAACACGGGTTTCAACAGACCTGGTTGGGACACCGACGGCACCAAATCCAATGTGACCAAGGTGGTTTTTGACCCCTCGTTCGCTGATGCCCGCCCGACCTCCACCTACGATTGGTTCTTTGCCATGTCCGATCTTGAATCCTTCACGGGCATGAGCTACCTGAACACCAGCGAGGTCACCAATATGAATTATATGTTTTGTAGCAGTATAAAATTGACGAACCTTGACTTGAGCAGTTTCAACACCGCCAAAGTGACCGATATGCGCGACCTGTTCCAGAACTGCCACAGCTTGATAAGCATTGACTTGAGCAGTTTCAATACGTCCCAGGTGGTCGACATGTATTACATGTTCGGTGGATCCAACAATCTGCGGACCATCTATGTGGGCAATGGCTGGAGCACAGAGGCTGTGATATACTCAGATAATATGTTCTACGGTTGCACCAGCTTGGTGGGCGGCCAGGGCACGACCTACAGTGACTCGAACCCGTCGGATAAGACATACGCCCACATCGACGGCGGCTCCAGCAACCCAGGCTATTTTACCGAGAAGGGGCCAGAGGCCTATGCCTGCTACACGCCGTCGAACACGACGCTGACGTTCTACTACGACAACTACCGCAACTCCCGCCCGGGCACGACCTACGACCTGAACATGGGCACCAACGATACCGGTTGGGAAACTGACGGCACCAATGCCAATGTGACCAAAGTGGTCTTTGACTCGTCATTTGCCGGTGCCCGCCCGACGACCACCTACGGTTGGTTCTATCACATGGCCAATCTTCAATCCATAACGGGAATAGAGCACTTAAACACCAGTGAGGTGACTAAGAT
>CACZNH010000015.1:22206-105719 GCA_902782465.1 uncultured Bacteroidales bacterium | reverse complement strand
ACCTAAAGTGTTAAAAACGAGTAAACCGCTAATTTATAGCGGTTTACTTCAAGTCGTTCAAAGTTGTTCAGAGTTGTTTCTAAGACTCTACTTGCCCACGCAGAAGTGGGCGAAGATTTCGCCGAGGATGTTGTCGGTGGTGATTTCGCCGGTGATTTCGCCGAGCCAGTGGAGGCATTCGCGGATGTCCTGGTCGAGGAGGTCGCCGCTCAGGCCGCTGTTGAGGCCGTCGATGGCGCGGGCGATGGCATCGCGGGCGCGTGTCAACGCCTGATAGTGGCGGGCATTGGTCACAATGACGGCGTCGCTGTCCACGTCGGGTAGGGCGGCGGTCTGGACGATGAGGTCGCGCAGCGCCTCGATGTCGCTCTCGCGCTTGGCGCTGATGGCGGTGACCTGAATGGCTGTATTCTCGCGTTTGGTATTGATGGCGGTTTGGGCGGCGCTCTCTTGCTTGTTACTGATGGCGGTTTGGGTGGCCACGCCAAGGCGAGGCCCTACTTTATGCAGTTGGTTTTCCAGCTCGCTGTAGTCATCGACTTTGTCGGTCTTGTTGAGGACGGCGATGAGGCGTTTGCCCTCACAGCGGGCGAGGATGTCATGTGCCATTGTGGCGATATCGTCGGGGCGAGTGCTGTCGATGACCCACAGGACGATGGTGGCCTTGTCCAGTGCTTGCCAGGAGCGCTCGATGCCCATCTGCTCGACGGTGTCGCTCGACTGGCGGATGCCTGCCGTGTCGATGAAGCGGAACAGTGTACCGCCCATGACCACAGTGTCCTCGATGGTGTCGCGTGTGGTGCCGTGGATATCGCTCACCAGGGCGCGGTCGTCGCGCAGCAGGGCATTGAGCAGAGTCGATTTTCCGGCATTGGTCTGGCCGACGATGGCAACGGGCATACCGTTGCGGATGGCGTTGCCGTCACTATAGCTGTCCGCCAGGCGGCTGATGAGGGCGTGGATGTCATTAGCCAGGGCGGTCACCTCGCTGCGGTCGGCAAAGGTGACGTCTTCTTCGCTGAAATCCAGTTCCAACTCGATAAGTGCCACGAAATGCAACAGCTTGTCGCGCAGGCCCTTGAGCTCATCGCTGTAGCGTCCGCGCATCTGGCTCATCGCCACACGGTGGGCGGCACGAGACTGTGCCTCGATGACGTCGGCAACCGCTTCGGCCTGTGACAGGTCCATGCGTCCGCCCACAAACGCGCGGCGCGTGAATTCGCCTGCCGTGGCAAGCCGGCAGCCTGCGTCAATCAGCGTCTGAATGACCTGCTGCTGAATCCATGTCGAGCCGTGACAAGCCAGTTCCACCACGTCCTCGCCCGTGAACGAGTTGGGTGCCTTGAAGACGGTGAGTACCGCCTGGTCCACCACGTCGCCTGTGGCATCGGTCAGGTGGCCCAGATGGACCGTGTGTGTCGCCATGTCGGCAAGCGGTTTGCCCTGCCAGCGACGCTGCACGATGTCCAGTGCCTGTGGGCCGCTCACGCGTACAACGGCGATGCCTCCACGGCCGGGTGGGGTAGAGACGGCGCAGATGGTGTCACCCGTGAGTCCTGTCAATTCGGTGATGTTCATCGACGGGGATAGTATGCGGGCCAGTCCTTGATGTTCTCTTTGCTCTCGATGACGTCCTCCACCTTGTCTTCGAGCTGGGCGAGGAAGTCATAGCCCGTCAGCGCCTCTACCTTGTCGATGGTGGTGGCATAGTTGGTCCAGCTGTTGGGCATCCGCTTGTTCTCCATCACGAAGGCGATGGCGCGGTTCGGCTCGGGCGCATACACGACCTTGAAGAAACTCTTGGGCACCGCGATGTCGCCATATTTGCCGATGCGCTCCATATCGTCAGAGAAGATGGGTCCCGTAATCACGACGAGGCGCTTGGCGCTTTTCGACCACCTGTGCACGGCCTCCTCGACGTGGCGCCACTCGCCATCATTCATCTCGTCAAGCTGCGGGCAGATATTGGTCATCAGGAAGCACTGCTCCATCGCCTTCTTGTCCCAGCGCATATCCATCGCCGGTGCCATGTGGCCGCGCGTGTAGCCGCTCTCCTTATACTCCCACCAGTCGGGGCAGCCCTTCACGTTGTGGTCGCGCTCAAACTGGTAGTTGGCGCGGTTTTCGGCGTCACGCGAGTCGGCCATCGCCGTCATGGTGTTGGTCAGTTCATAGGCGACGCAGTTGGGCACACGGTAATGCTTGTTGAAATAGACCACAATCGACTTGTAGTGCACCGTCTGGTTATCGAGTTTCTCGGGCAGTTTCACGTCCAGCAACGACGGGTCGCCTGTGGACTGGTACTCCTTGCCCTCCTGCTTGTCCTGCTCACGCTGTTCGGTGGGCAGCTCCTCGTTATAGGCGCTCTTATAGAAACCGTTCTTCTGGTAGGTTTGATATCCGCCCACTGCCAGCGCAATCGCCAGCAGCACATAGTATAGGTTACGTTTTTGTTTCTTTTTCATCTCTGTTTCCTTTTTTCAGCTGCAAAGATAGTGCAAGCCGAGCGGAGAAGAAAAAGAATTCATTCTTTTTTTATCCCGAGGCGCCGCCGATACTTCACTGGATAGAATGGGTCTCAAAAGACTGTTGACCGTTGTTTTTTAGATGTCTATTTTTTATTAAAGGCCTAAAAATCAATATGGTTTTTTCTTAATCATTTGATTCTTAATGACTTCTCTATTTCAAATCGTCGCACCCCAAAATCAATTATAGAATAATGAATATCAGATACTTATAAAAGGAATCGCGAATTTTTAGTGGACACTAATGTGTCTATTTTATAAATGAAGTGGTTTGGTGAAAGTTTTTTAAAATATTAGGTGGAATGTTGTGGGGTAAATGGATAATAAGTAATTTTGCGGCCAAATTAGCTGAATGCCCTCATTTTGGGCAATAAATGCAAAGGTATGACCAAAATAGAGATAGTGGTGAAACATTTGTCACTCAACCACTTGGAGGCGTGCTCCTCGTGGCGAGAGGAGAATGTGCCACCATTTTTTATATACAAACCAAAAACGGCAATTCACTTAATTAATAACCAATAATTGTTTTCATAATTGTTATGAAAAAATTACTTACCTTTTTCTTGGTTGCCTTGCTGACCACCACCGTCAGCTGGGCAGAGACAATCACGTTTGATGCCACTGTCGATAAAGGCAGTGTGACAGCAAATGGAACTACTCAAGATGGTGACCAGGTCACCAAAAATGGCGTTACCGTTAAGTCAACAAATGGCGTAATGGGTAATGGTCAGAACTATCGCGTTTATTCAAATGGAACGTTAAGGATATCTACTACTTCAGGAACGATTACCAAAGTTGAGGTTACATTTATTGCAAGTGGTACGAATAATTATGGTCCAAGTAAATTGAGTGCGCAAGGATATACCTATAGTGGATATGTTGGAACTTGGCAAGGAACAGCTGCAACTTACGTAAACCTTAGTGCCACAGCACAAGTTAGGATTACTCAGATTGTTGTTACAACTGCCGCTTCCACATCAGTAGCCACTATTGCAGAGGCTTACGCTACAAATCAAGGAACACAGTTTACGTTCACTGGCAATGCTGTTGTGACCTACCAGAACGGACGAAATGTATGGATTCGTGACAATAGTGGAAGCGGATTGATTTATCGCGCCTATACTGACCAAGGAAACCTCGATAATGGTGACATTTTGGATGCAGGTTGGTCAGCTACAAACACGGTTTATAATGATGTGATTCCAGAGTTCAGTAATCCCACTGGCGTGACTTCGAGCAGCAATGGCGGTACTGTTGCCCCATTTGACAAGACTTCAACTGGTGTCACAACTGCCAACGTCAATGAATATGTTTCTTTCAACCATGTAACCCTCGCTTGGGACTCCAGTGTAGGCTATTGCTATGCTACCTTTGGCAATAATAGAGTTTATTTCAGGAACAACTACTTTAATAACGGATTGTCTGTCACCTCAACTAAGACCTATGATATCGAAGGTATTGTCTATATTGAGGGCAATAACACGGTTGTCTATCTGACCTCGGTGACAGAGATTCAGACATCCAATCCTCGACTGGAGGTTTCTCCCGAGGCGTTGACCATCAGCGACAGTGGCACGAATAACACGCTGACGATTACCGGCGAGAACATCAACGGCAGTATCAATGCTGCCCTGGCTAACAACACCGACTGGTATCTGAACCCCAACACGTTCTCCAACACGGGCGGTACGGCCACCGTGACCTATAACGGCCGCGCCCTGAGTGCCACCAACACCGTGAACGTGACTGCCAATGGTGCCCAAAGCGTTTCGGTTCCCGTCAATTACATCGCCGACCTGTATGTCGTTACCGACAACGGTTACACCGGTCAATGGGACTTCTACAATGGCACGTCGATGACTAACAGTAACGGTGTTTATACAGCTACCTTTACAACGGAACGCACGAACACATACATCCTGTTTGCCCGTAAGTTGGGCGATGGCGTGACTTGGAATACGCGTTACGTCTTTGGCCCCGATAGCAACGGTGACTATGGCATGGACGGTGACTACACCTCATGGAGCATCGACCTCAATGACGATGACCCCATCAGGCTCACCAATCCCGGCACCTACCACATCACCATTGATGCCAACAATGGCACCTTCACCATCGAGAAGGAGACCGTCAATACGGGCGATTTCGTGCTGGTGACCGATGCCGGCGACCTTGTTGCAGGCAACGAGGTGATCTTTGTCAGCAGTGGCTCGGTAGGCTCTGCTGATGCAATGAGTACGAATCAGGCTACTAACAACCGACCTGGTACCACTGTCAATGTTGTTGCTGGTCCCAAGGTGGCTGCTACCGATGCTACTCAGATCTTCACTCTTGAGGGCGATGCCAATGGCTGGAACTTCAAGACTGTCAATGGAGATAACCAAGGTTATATCTACGCGGCAAGTAGCAGCGCTAACCAATTAAAGACTCAGGCATCAGCCAGTGACAATGCAAAAGCTACCATATCAATAGGTAGTAATGGCATGGCTACCATTGATTTCCTGGGTTCGAATACACACAACCGCATGCGTTATAACCCAAATAATGGCAATCCCATCTTCTCGTGCTATGCTTCAAACTCAACTACCGGTAGTCTGCCCTATATCTATCAGCGCACGGCTGGCGGACCCGAGCCCAGCATCGAAGTGGATCCCAACACAATTAACATTGTGATTCCCGCTGGTGAAACTAGTGAGCAGGGTACTGCAACGGTTACCGAGAACAACACGACGGGCACGACGAGCGTGAGCGTTAGCGGCGAGGATGCAAGCCTTTTCACTGCCACTCTTAATATTAATAATGGTACGCTGACCGTTACCTATAGCGGCACTGCCACGGCTAGCGCCCCCGATGTCGCTGTTGTTACTCTGGACAACGACGGCACCACCGCCACCGTCAATGTGACGGGTTACAAGGTGCCGATGACCGTGACCATCACCCCTGGCGACGGCCACACCTTCAGCACCAGCACGGTGACCGGTCTTATCGAGTCGAACGCATCTGATGCACTCATTGAGTACAGCTTTGACGGCAGCACCTGGTACACCTACGATGCTGACGAAGGCTTCACCACCCCTGAGGTGAGCAACATCGGCGGCACCGTTACCATCTATGCCCGCGCTACCAAGAACGGCGACACCGCAACGGCTCAGGCCACCTATACCCGCGTGGCTCAGAGTAAGAAATGTACCGCCGAAATCGTGTTTGACCCGACCACCAATGATGGTGGAGTGGAACTGTGGTCAACTCTCCAGGAACACATGTCAGACGGCGTTGATTACATCTCTGATGCCTCGATGGCGACTGTGTTTACAAGTAATGATTATGATGCGATGAGATTTGGTAGCGGTAAAAATGTCGGTCACATGACCTTCACACTTAGCCTGAAAGACTTTGACGGTGGCGCCTGCAAATTGACAAAGGTGACCATCAATGCCGCCCGCTACAGCAACGATACCGACTGTGAACTGAACGTTTCGACCGATGTCAACACGACGGGCCAGACGCTGAGCATCACTGCTGACCAAACGGACTTCGCTGACTATGTCTTCAACTTCAACGGCAGTGAAATCACCACGCTCACCATTGCCAACCTGGCAACTGGCAAGCGTGTATATGTTCATTCTATCACGTTAGAGTATGAATGTCCTAATGCAGCTCCATTGTATGAAATTGAGCGTGACTTTGAACCCAGCACCACTGACCGGGTGGCTGTGACCGACCGACTGATTGGCGTCTGGGCTGCGAAGAACATGCTCTGGTGCAAGGATCAGAATAATGCCTCGATTGATGCTACCAGCATCCGTGAGGGTGAACAGCTGGATTATGTGAGGATGGCCAAGCTCAAATCCACCGAGCGCCCCTTCCAGAACGACATATGGGATCAGAGCAACTGGGTAGTTCTCGACTTCACCAACACGGATGCCGATGCTAGCGAATATGTTGGCTTCGAGTTTGAGACCAACTCGATTGTAGGTTACTATGTCGATGACATGAACTATAAGATTCAGTTGGAGAACAAACCGCCGAAAAAGGAGCGCAGTATTTCGGGTTATCCCGGATTCACGGGTGACCCCGAAGATTTGGATGAACAGTACTCCTTGAACCACTATGTGTCCAGCAATTTCTATGAGCCTAACTTGAACTGGGGCGGTCATGACGGCTTCTGGTTTGAGGGTAGCTACAATGGTCAGAAACTTGACACGTGCATCTTCTTCATGAATCCCAAGATTCAGGAGATTGCTCAGGTTTGGGCAGTGTGGAATGCTGACCAGCATCAGTTCACTATCTATGAGCGTGATGGCTTCAAGGTCAATGGCTATGGCCTGGACGGCGCTTTCACTATGACAGAAGACCAGTGGCAGTATAACCGTAAAGAGACTGCCAGCGGCTTGACGGATGATTTGGCTTATGGTTCGGTTGAGGAGAGTCTTATCGATGATGCTTACTACATATTCCACGTAGTAATCATGAGGTCCAACTACGATTATGGCCACCGCAAGAGTGCCAACCAGCCTTCGGGTAAGCGCAACGCACAGGCTCTGGATTCGCAGGCCGTGAGTCCTTCCATCGTGGTTTACCCGCTTGACCTGACTGATGCCGAAGCTAAGGAACCGCCCACCGAGGTGCGCGAAATCCTTGACATGGCTGGAAAGACTGTTGAGAGCGTTCGCTACTACAACGTCATGGGTATGGAGAGCAGTGAGCCGTTTGAGGGCATCAACATCGTTGTGACCCGCTACAGCGACGGCAGCTTCTCTACTGCCAAGGTGTTGAAGTAAGCATTTAGGCTTTAGGTTTTAGGCTTTAGGTTTTAGGCTATAGCAATTAGGATTTTTGAGGCATTCGTCTGTGAACAGGCGGATGCCTCCTTCTTTATGGGTTCTTTTAGTGAACTGCTTAGTTGCCCAGGATGGTGCCCGTGACGGCATTGAGGTCGGTGATGTTGACCGTGCCGTCGCCGTTGACGTCGCCCGTCGGGTCGGCCTTGCCGGTCAGTATCATGTTGATGATGGCGTTGACGTCGCTGATGTTGACGTTGCCGTCACCGTTGACGTCGGCCGGGTTGAGGGCATCGGGGTCGTAGTCCAGCTGGCTGTCCATCCAGGCGATGCGGTCGTTGAGCCACTGCTTGAGCCATGCCACCTCGTCGTCAAAGCTGCTGGCGACATGGTAATTGGGCCACACATAGCGTCCCCATCGTGGCCATGCCCGGCTGTTGCGGTCCACCGCGCCGCCCGCGGTGAGCACTGCCGCCAGCGAATCGACCGTCGCCATGATGCGGTCGCTGCGCAGGCCCGCGCGCCGGTACTGCGCCCATCGCCGCTTCAAGGCGGCGGTGTGGGTCGGGTCGGTGTTGAGCTTGTACCACCAGAAGGGAATCATATACTGCTCGCCCGCGGCATTGAGGGTATTGTTCTGGAGGTATGTCCAGGTGTCGGTGCGCCACGCCTGATAGTAGTCGGCGTTGCCATAGGCCAGATTCATGTCCCAGACCACCATCTTGAAACGCGCGTCCTCGCTGTCGCGCCGCTTGAAGAACTTGCCGCTCAGTCGGTAGGCGTCCACATTGTGGCCCAGCTCCATGGCCAGCTGGTAGTCGATGAAGTTCTCACGGTCCAGGTACTCCAGATAGGTCGCTGTGCCGCCAGGCCTGTAGTTCCACAAGGCCGTCTCCATCTGGTGGATGCGCCCCGTGATGTACTTCACCTGGTCGCGGGTGAGGTCCTCGTAGTCGGGCGACTTGTACTGGATGTGGATATACTTGCTGGTGTAAGGCGAGCCCGTGTCGCCCACGGGGTGATGCTTCGAGGTATAGGTCATGCCCTCGGCACGGTCCACCTCCATGATGTAGCCGCCGGTGAGCTCATCGCCGCTGTCGCCCGGGTCGGGCAGGTTCAGGCGGTGTTTGCCGTTGGATACCACCTCGGTGAGGATGTACACGCCATAGTAGGTGCCGTCGAGAAACAGTTCGCAGTAGCGGCCCTGGGGCGTGTATTCCATCCACGGCCTCGACACCTCAAAGGCCAGCAGGTCACGCATCATGCTCTTGTCGGCATAGGGTGCCAGCAAGGCCCAGTTGTTGTCCTTGCCCATCCCCAGAATATTCACTTTCTGCTTGACACCGCCATTCTCCAGCGGCCCCGTCAACGGCCGGAAGGAATAAGGCTTCTTATCACTCATGCCGAACGATGAACTGCCGCGATAACGCAGTGCCACATAGCCCTCATAGTCGATGTGCTGCCCCGGGTGCGCCACCGTGTCGGCATAGTTGAGCTGGCCGTCACCGTTATGGATAACCTTCATGCGCGCGGTGATGCGCTCATCGCGGTCGATGGCCTTGCCGTCCACATTCAGCCACACGATGGGCAGGTTGGTCGACGTCAGGCGCACGTTTTGATTGTCAGGAGGATAATTCCACCACGATGCGGCGCGGGCAGTCCCCGTCAGTGTCAATGCCGTCAATATGAACAAAAAGAGCCGTTTCATTTAATGCATTGAGTTTTTAGTCCTTAGTTTTTAGTTTTTAGTCCTTAGTCCTTTTTTAGGTTTTAGGCTTTAGGTTTTAGGTGGCATCCGCATCCCTAATGCCTAATGCCTTAGTCCTTAGTTTTTAGTCCTTAGGGCTGAAAGTGCACACTGTTGCGGGGATGATGGGTGAGGATTTCGTCACGCAGGCGGCTGCGGTCGATGTGGACGTAGATTTCGGTGGTGGTGATGCTCTCGTGGCCCAACATCTGCTGGATGGCGCGCAGGTTGGCACCGCCCTCGAGCAGATGGGTGGCGAAGCTGTGGCGCAGGGTGTGAGGGCTGATGACCTTGCGCACGCCTGCCAGTTCGCACAGCTGCTTGACGATGTGGAAAATCATCTGGCGGGTGAGCATGGCGCCACGGCGGTTCAGGAACAGGATGTCCTCGTTGCCGCGCTGGGCAACCTGATGGGTACGCGTCTGTTCCAAATACAGCTCGATTTGCTCGATGGCAACGGGCGAGATGGGCACCAGGCGCTGCTTGTTGCCCTTGCCCTGGATGATGACATAGCGCTCCTCGACAAAGAGTTGCGAGAGTTTGAGGCCGACCAGTTCGCTCACGCGCAAGCCACAGCCGTAGAGGGTCTCGATGATGGCGCGGTTGCGCTGCCCCTCGGCCTTGGACATATCGATGGCAGCTATCATGGCATCAATTTCGGCGATGGTGAGCACCTCGGGCAGGTGCCGCCCTATCTTGGGCGTCGGCAACAGTTCGGTGGGGTCGGTATCCATAAAACCCTCCATCCGCAGATAGCGGTAAAACCCTTTCACGCCGCTGATGATGCGAGCCTGGGACCGAGGCTGGATACCCACATCCTGTAAGGTGCAGACAAACCGCTCCAGGTCATCGGTCGTGACGTGTTCGACACCGGTGCCTGCATCAGCAAGGTAACGCGTGAGTTTGTCCACGTCGTCGCCATAGGCCTGAGCGGTGTTGGCGCTCATGCCCTTCTCCAGTGTCAAGTAGGCAAGAAACCTGCTTTTCACGTCGGCTATGTCGGTAATCTCACGCAATCCTTATCTTAATATCTAGTTGAGAATTGATTTGTTCCGGACGTTATCTCTATCGACATCTTTTACGCCAATCAAGTCCATGATCAAATAGGGCAGATCATCGCTATTCCAGGACTTGGCTTGCGTTGAACTTGTTTTGATGCGCTGCATTGTTTCGGGATGATTCTTCTGATAATGACGAGTGGCAATGATCATAAAAGGAATTTCAACGCCTAGTGCATAGCTAACTTTGTCATCCTTATTCCCGTGAGCATAGTAGTTAGGAGATTTCGGATCTCGGTACATAACTTGTCCATGGTCAGGTACATACAAAATAATAGCGTCCTTATCCTTGTACAAATTAATAATCTGACTCACGACGTAGTCATTATATAATATAGAGTTGTCATAGGATGCCAGAATTGCTCGGTGGCCTTGAGGCTGCTTGAGATAATCATTTTCGGTAAATATAGCAAATTCCTTAGGATAGCGATGGCTATAATCAAAATGTGAACCCATTAAGTGATAGATAATGAAACTATTATGCCGATTTATTAGATTATTGGCCAACTCATAGGAAGAGTCTACCAAAATATAGTCATCCTTACCTAATTTTGATAAAAACCACTCCTTATCGCAAGCATCAGCAAAAATACGAGCAATGCAGTTGCTGTTATTTACTCTTTCTTGATTACTAAACCAATAACAAACATAGCCACATTCTTGCATCAACTCAATAATACTAGTGTAATCATACCATTTTTTGGGGTCATGCGAAGATTTATCTGCCTTATCATATGTGCTCAGCATGAATAAGATAGAATTGGATGTTTTTGAAGCAGGTGCGTCAACGTTGTCAAATGTGAATAGAAGTGAGCTATCTCTATAGGCGCTCAATTCAGGATTTGTCGGTTTGTCATAGTTGTAGAGAGAACTATGACTCCTGGTGAAGGACTCGCCAATGATGAGGACAACGTTGGAGGGGATAGGATTTTCGCCTATAAAAGTTATAATTGGATGTGTGTAGTGAGATTTTAAGTTATCGATGCTTTCCATTGAAGTTATATCTGCAATAAGTTTGAGGGGCCCATCTTCCCACGCCTTCCAATTGCGAGCTGCAAGCAGGACGAAGATACACAATCCTCCCAATGCTAAATATGAGGCTTTCTTTCCTAAGTTGAGTGGATACCGTTTTGATATCTTCCATAAAGCGATGAAAACCATGAAGACTCCGAGCACAGACAGGACAATCCATTTGGGTAGAAGAGTAGATGCAAATTCTTTAGACTCTTTGATGTCTGTGCCCATAATAAGCATGATAATATCTGCATCAAACCGTGAGTGGAGGGCAAAGTTGCAATAAAAATTAATGGCAAAACATATAGCAGCAAGAGTCAGCAGGATTCCTTGAGTCGTCTTTTGCAGAACAATGGGTTTAACAAGGCATACAAATAATGTAACTAAATAGGAAAAAACAAGGCTATGAGCTATCAAGAAGATGATATACTTATCTATCATTTGCATGGAAATTCGAAACCATAAAAAATATGGACTCGTTGCCAAAAAAAAGAAAGCTATAAAGAAAAGGAAATGTTCTCTAAAGGGCATCAGTAAAAAAATACCCAATTTATGAAAGAATCTTTTAAACATGGAATATGGATTTAATTTCCCATTGTCATAACGGGTGCTAAGTTAATATGAACTATGTAATTAAGATACGTCTCAATGATTAATAAAACTTACAGGTGAATCAATCATTAATGTCAAATCACCGTTTTACAACTTATTTGCAAATATCGCCATATATGTTGAAGTATACAAACATTTCCAAAAATAATTGTATGTGACTCACATCTTCTCAATTATATTTCTCATCTTATGGTTAACAGATGTACAAGGCAACGGGTGTTTAAAATTTCCCGCGGATGGTGTCGGTCAATAACGGGTCGAAGTTGTCGTTGGCAACGACGGTGACATCATTGCCATTGAATGTCATCTTCAGGCGTCGGTTATCTCCGCCGTCGAGCCAGTCAAGGCGCAGGGCGAGCGTGTCGCCTTGCCAGGCGTATGCTGCTATGCTGGTAAAGGGCCGTCGGGTGCCATCCAGCTGGTTGCGGCATTCCATGATGTAGATGGGCCGCTCGTCGCTGACGGTAAAGCGCCACTCGCTCCACCCTGCGATGGCATGCAAGGGTCCGCGATGGTCGGTCATGATGAATTGCAGGTCTTCGCCCTGGCGGTTCACCTCGATGGTCTTCAGTCCCAGCAGGTTGTCCTCAAGGATGATGGTATTGCCCAGCAATTGTGATTCCAGCGGGTGAGTGCCATCGCCCTGTGGCATATCAATGGCAAGCTGGAAGGTTGGAACCTTGTCAGGGGGCTGCTGGTTTCCAATCAAGGGGTCTACAAAGCTGTAATAGATGGTATTGAGTTCGTCGCCATAGTTGGCAGCCCTGCCGTTGATGACGAAAACCATGTCCAGTTTGGGCACCACATAGATGAGTTGCCCGCCATAACCCGCCGCAAAGAAGGATTCGGCACGGGGATGCTGGATGGCCTTGGTTTGGTAGCCGTAGCCCAAATAGTAGTGGTCGATATTGTAGCCCGTGAACCATGAGCGTATGGTGTGCCAGATGCTGCGAAGGAAATTCAGAATGCGCTGTTTGAGCGGGAGTTTGGGAGCGGGCTCTTTGGTCGAAATGTGCATCCGCGTCATTTCCTTAATCCATTGCTGGCTTACAAGTTGCTTGTCATCCCACTTGCCGCCATGGAGCATGAGCAGGCCCAACTTTGCCTCACTCTCGGCATGAAGGCGCAAGCCCCATCCCGCAGTTTCAACGCTGTCGGGTGCGAGTTCCCAGTCGGCCTCGGTGATGTGGAGCGGTGTGAAAATGCGTTCCCGCACATAATCCAGCACGCGTTTTCCCGTGAGACGCGAGACAATCATCGCCAGGGCATGGGTGCACATCGAGTCATAGATGAACCGTTGCCCCACGATGGAGAATTCGCCAGCAAACCACGCCGTGAGCCAGTCGGCGTCGCCCTCGGGAATGCTCAGATCGGGCTGGCGGCCGGCTGCCATCATCAGCATGTCGCGTACGGTCAGGCTATCCAGGGCAGGGGAGAGCGTGGACGGCATCTTGTCGTGCAGGTGCTTGGATACCTTGTCCTTGACCGTCAACAGCCCGTCATCGATGGCGAGCCCCACAGCCAGCGCTGTCACCGTCTTGCTGGCGCTGTACATGGTGTGCAGGTCGGTGGCGCGGTAGGGCGTGGCATGCAATTCACTGATGACTTTGCCGTGGCGCAGCACCATCATGTGATGAATATCCACCTCATGCAACTTGCTTAACCGATGATACAGAACGCTGAGCATCCTGGAGTCCACGCCCTGCTCCTCAGGGGTGGAACGCGGCAGGTCGCCAACTTGGGCAACCGATGTCAGGGCGATAGCCAAAAATGATATGACAGCAATACAGAATCGGGTCATTGGATAGTGAAGGGAATTGTTGCAGGTGTTGAATTGGGATAGGTGTCACAGATGGTCACCTCGTTCCTGTCAAAGTCAAAACTGAAAAGCAGGCCGCTAATCCAGTCCACAAAATGGACACGCACTTCAAGCTTGGTGGGCGACGTCCAGGCATAGGCAGCCGCAGCGGTAAAACCGTGATTGAAGCCCTTCATGCGGTTGATGGCGTTGATGGAATAATAGGGCAGGCCGGACATCGGGGTGTAGCACCATGCGTTATAGCCCATGGTAAACGCCTCACTGTCCTGGACTTCATATTCCACTTCCATCGTGCTTACAGGACCATTTTCAAACAGGCCTATCTGTCTAATGCCGAACTTGTTGGATGCCAGATGGAGCATTTTGCCTAGTCCTTTGCCCTTTTTGCCTTTCGGCAACTGCAATTCAGCCTTGGCGCAGAGTTTTTCGAGTTTTTTCTGCAATTTCTTCTCGGGTTGGAGCGGTGCGGCCTTCATGCCCGGCATCAATTGGTTCCAGATGCATGCCAGCTCCTCGTGGCCATAGAGTTTCATGCCCAGAATGACCACGACGAGGTCTTCCTGAGGCACCACGACGGTATATTGTCCCATGGCACCGTCGGCACGGTAGGAGCCGGGCCATTTGCTCTGCCAAACCTGATAGCCGTAGCCCTGATTGCCGTCGGTGGGCGGCACGGTCGTTTTGGCGCCACCGTCGATGAGGCGTGAACAGGCCTGTGTCACATAATCGGCATTGACCAGCTGCTCACCGTTCCAGTTGCCCTTGTTGAGCAGCAGCAGACCCAGTTTGGCCATCGTTTCGGCCTGCACGCGCAGTCCCCAGCCCCCCGTGTTGATGCCGTCAGGGCTGGTTTCCCAGTCGGCAACGGTGATATGCATGGGGGCAAAGAGTTTTTTCTGCAGGTATTCCAGCATCGTGTAGCCTGTCACGCGCTGCACGATGGCGCTGAGCATAAAAGTGCACATCGAGTCATACTGGAACAGGCTGCCGGGCTTGTCTTCAACGGGTTTGGCGAGCCAGTCCTTGACCCAGTCCATGCTGTTGTTGCGCATCGTCCAGTCGGGCTTCACGCCTGACGCCATCATCAGCAGGTCGCGCACGGTCATGGCAGCCATGTTGTCGCTGACGGGTATAGTCCGTTTCTCGGGGAAGAAGGTCATCACCCGGTCGTCAAGCCTCAACAGGTTCTCATCGATGGCGATGCCCACAGCCAGCGATGTGAAAGTCTTGCTGGCCGAGTAGAGTGTGTGGCTATCCTCAGCGCGAAAGGGTGTCGGATGCAGTTCAGCGACTACCTTGCCGTGGCGAACGACCATCACATGGTGGATGTCGCACTCAGGCAGCGCCATCAGCGAGTCCATCATATTGATGACCGCCTGGGTGCTGATACCCTCGGCCGCAGGCGTGCTACGGGGCAGGTCCCCCACTTGTGCCGCCACCAAAAGGGGCACCGATGCCAGTAATATAATTAATAGCCGTTTCATCATAATTCATTTCAAATAATTAAGTCCATTGAAATATAAATTTATTTCCTCTTTTTGCCATATAATTGTCGAGTTGTTTAAAAAGAGGTTTTTCGATATACTTTAATCTTAATTGATCAATGATTGAACAAATGATAAAGATACATAAAACACTAATAACTGAGTGAATATATATATTATCTGCAAAATACCCAACATTGTTAAGTGTATCTTTCCATAGCCACTGTCGCATTGTATTACTATTTGCATGAATTAGAAGAACTCCAAATGTAGAAGCACCAATGGCATTTATCCATTTATTGTAATGAATAGGACATGTTTTAAAAAACATGAAGGAGCAAACACTGACAATAACTGCTAGAATAGCATTTGAATCAGACACAAAATAATATGCAGGAGCAGACAAGTCCCATATAACAATTATTAAGACGCTGGTTATGGACACAAGAATAGATAGTAGTGTTATCCATCCCCATTCTTTATGTCCAAAGTGCTCAAATAAACCGTAGAGTCTTATGTATGAAGAAATTAAATATAGTATATCAAACCATATTACATAATTCATACTGACTTTGATAAATGGCACTTTAGCCCATATCGAATAAATAAACAGCATAAGAACCAATAACAATATGTGTTGGCTCTTATTCATGTTTTTTATCAAAATATTGAGAAAAGGAATCGTCAAGAAGAATACAAGAAAGCAACTTGTGAAACCATCTGTTATGTCATGAAATGGTATGAGCTTATTCAGGAATTCTATAATATTGAAATTATTATACCCGGTTGAACAAAATATAAAATATATTACAATACGATAGAAATACATCCACAATAACAATTTTGTGAACTTCCGAAGGGTAATACTTGACTTGCACATAAAATACCCCGTGATAAGAATGAAGCAATTAATGCCAGTCTTACCCCACATGCCAAAAACGTAGAGATAAAGAGACTTTATGGATGTTGGATTTTGTCTCATGACCTCAATCAGACCAGAGTTTACAACATAATGATGAGCAACAATAAGAATCATAATAATGATTCTATATAATTCAAGATTAGAGTCTCTTTGTTTTGTTACTACCATAGTATCAAAATTATTTTATATCGAAATCAATTCTGTTAGGCTGATATCCAGGATAATCATTCCTGAATAACAGTTCTTGTTTATCAAAATCAAAAATATAGGTGCTGGCAGATACCCAGTTGACATAATGAATGCGCACTTCAAGGACTGAAGGTGACTTCCATGCATAAGCCGTTGCAGCGACAAAATCATGATTGAGGTCCTTCATGCGGTTAAGAGCGCTGAAAGAATAGGGCGGAAAACCTTTCAGGTTTCCATAGCGCCATTCATGATAACCCATCGGGAATGCCTCGGTAGGCTTATTCTCACGTGCAAGTCGCAAGGTGTCACCATCAATCATCATCCATGTCAGTCCCATGTCGTTAGGATGCATCTCCAGGCGCTTGCCATTGACAGGTTTCCCTGTAGGCTTGCCAGTGGGGAACTCAATCATCGCATGTGCACACAGGGAGTCCAACTTTTGCTGCAGTTGTTTGTCGGTTTCCAATTTTCCGGCAGTAATGCCTGGCAACAAGAGGTTTTTGAGGCGAGATGTAACATAATTGTTATCGACAATGACCCCCAGAACAACCACAACCAAGTCCTGTTCAGGGAAAATCATCACCGACTGGCCATATTGTCCCCTTGCCATCGACACATTGCCGACGCCTTGCCACGATGTATTCCACATGCAGTAACCATAGGCCATGCCGCTTTCCGTATCACTCTCGGTATTGATCAGTGGCGCACAGGCTTGTTTCACATAATCTGCACTGACGAGTTGCTGGCCATTCCAATTCCCGTTGTTGAGTATCAGGACACCGATTTTGGCCAACGCTTCGGTCTGGG
This sequence comes from uncultured Bacteroidales bacterium, assembly GCA_902782465.1. Taxonomy (GTDB): domain Bacteria; phylum Bacteroidota; class Bacteroidia; order Bacteroidales; family Muribaculaceae; genus Sodaliphilus. The sequence continues at coordinate 88,761 of CACZNH010000015.1, read as the reverse complement.
TGCGCAGTCCCCAGCCGCCTGTGCAAATGCCATCCGGACTCTTTTCCCATTCAGCTTGGGTGATGTTCATGGGAGTGAAGAGTTTTTCTTGCAGGTATTCAAGCAGAGTATGTCCCGTGACACGTTGCAGGATGGCAGATAACATAAATGTGCACATGGAGTCATAACGGAACCGTGTGCCAGGCTTGTCAACACATGATTTGGCGAGCCAGTCACGTGTCCAGTCGGTGCTTTGGGCACACAAAGAGCCATCAGACTCTACTCCCGAAGTCATCATCAACAAATCACGAACAGTCATTGCGGCCATGTCGTCACTGATGATATCGGGCATTTTATCGTAGAAGAACGTCATGACACGGTCATCGAGCCGCAGACGGTTCTCATCAATGGCAATACCCACAGCCAACGCGGTCAACGTCTTGCTCACCGAGTAAACTGTGTGGCTGTCTTCGGCACGGAAGGGGGCGGGATGCATTTCAGCAATCACCTTGCCGTGCCTGACCACCATCAGATGGTGGATGTCACATCCCGGAATATTCAACAACGAATCCACCAAGTTGATGACGGCTTGTTGCTGAACACCCTCGGCCGCTGGAGTGCTGTGGGGCAAATCGTCAGGATGTGCCGACAGCAACATCGGCAACAGTATAGCTAAAGCAATCGGTATCAATAAAAGAAGATATCGAACTTTCATAGCCATATGATTCAGGTGGAGCAACATCTTGGTTTATTGATAGTTTTTGAGGGCTTCTTCAAGTTCGGTGCGGATGAGGGTTTTCAGTTCCTGGGGGGCCAGCACCTCGATGCTGGCACCGTGGGACATGATTTCCTCCTTCAGGTCGTAGGTGATGCGCATCCTGTAGGTGAAAATCGAGTAGTTGTCGTGGATTTCCTCCTGTTGCGAACTGTGCAGGGGCAAGGCGCGGAAGTATTTCGCTTGAGTAGGCTCCACGCGCAGGACGATGCGCTTGGCACTGTTGCGGTTGGTGATGATGCCGAAACAATCCTTGAAGAATTCCGACGGGTTGATCTCCTCGGGCATATTGAAGGTCTCCTGAAGGAGGTTCAGGTTGCTGATGCGGTCAAGCGAGTAGGTCTTGATTTGCTTGTCCTTGACATTCAGGCCGATGACATACCACAACTGCTTGAAAATCTTGACGAAATACGGCTCCAGCACAATGCCGTCGGTGGGCTTGGAACGGGTGTAGCTCTTGTACGAGAAACGGATGCGGCGGTTCTGCTTCAGCGCTTCGATAATCACAGGCAAGTGCTCACGTGCCGATGGCACATTCTCGAGCATGATGCGCCCGCTCACGTCGTGGGCATTGCTCAGGGTGCCGCTCATCGATACCGAGTCCACCACCCATGACCGCAGGCGGGCATTGTTCTCCTCGCCCGTGTCGTCGATATAGTACTCAAAGGTGGACTTGTCGCACTGGATGTTGATGTCGAACATTTCCTCCACCCCGTCGCGGTAATGGAAGAAGGTGCGGCGTGCCAGCGGCTTCCCCTCGCTGATGTCGCTGCGCAACCAAGCCTCGTTCAAGTCCTTGAGCGTGATGCGACCATAGCGGCTGATGGTGTCCACCAGCCAGACGTACCGGTTAATCAGATAGCGCGCCATTGAACTAGTTAGGAGTTAAAAGTGTAGGGCCTCGCCTTGGCGTGGCCGTTATAAGTTAGGAGTTGCTTCGCTTGATGAGCAGGGCGAGGCCTATCATCGTCAGGGCGGCATTCAGCAGCAGCAACTCAAAGCCCAGGGTGTACTGATACTGCTTGTCCAGCCACCACTGGATGACCCAGCTGAGGATGGGCGCCGCGATGCAGACGATGGGCACCAAGCGGTCGCGCACGGGACGCTTGCACATCATGCCGAAGGCAAACAGGCCCAGAATGGGACCGTAGGTGTAGCTGGCAAGGGTATAGACCATCTTGATGGCGCTGTCGTTGTTGAGGGCGTAGAACACGAGGATAATCAGTCCCATGACCACTGCCATGCCGATGTGAACCATGCGGCGCGTGTGTGCCAGTTTGGGCTCCTCCTGCTTCTTGTCGCTCTCCAGGATGTCCACGGTGAACGAGGTCGTCAGCGCCGTCAATGCCGAGCCTGCAGCAGAATAACCTGCAGCAATCAGACCCAGTACAAAGAGGATGAGCATGATGACGGGCATAGAGCTGTCCTGCGCCACCATGCCGAAGAGGGCGTCGTTCTTCTCGGGCATCTCGATTCCAGCATGGCGTGTGTACATCACCAGCAGGGTACCCAACACGAGGAACAGGCCCACAACAAAGATTTGGGTGATACCGCTCACGATAAGGCCCTTCTTGGACTCGGCGACGTTCTTGCTGGCAAGGGTGCGCTGCATCAGGTCCTGGTCAAGGCCTGTCGTGGCGATGACCATAAAGATACCTGCAATGAACTGTTTCCAGAAATAGGTGCCCTCCTTGGGATTGTCAAAGAAGAATATGCGCGACGTGTCGTCGGCAACGATGGCCTTGACCATGTCGCCGGCGCCATATCCCAGCGCACGGGCGATGAACACGATGCACAATACCACCGACAGGATGAGGCAGAAGCTCTTCAACGTGTCGGTCCAAATCACGGTCTTTACACCACCCTGCAGGGTGTAGAGGAAGATGAGGGCGATGGTGACGATGACGTTGAAGACAAACGGGATGTGCAAGGGCTCGAACACCAGCATCTGCAAGGTGACGCAGACCACCAGGAAGCGCACGGCGGCTCCCAGCATCTTACTGATGAAGAAAAACCATGCACCGCTCTTGTGGGTGCTGGCGCCGAAGCGCTGCTCCAGGTAGCCGTAGATGGATACCAGATTGCGCTTATAGAACAATGGCAGCAACACGTAGGCGATGACGAAGTAGCCCACGGCAAAGCCTAGCACCATCTGCATGTAGCTGTAGCTCGACCCGACCACATAGCCGGGCACCGAGATAAAGGTCACGCCCGAGATGGGCGCACCCAGCATGGCGATGGCGACAATGAACCATGGGGCCTGACGGCCGCCGCTCAGGGCGGTGGCGGTGTCGCTCTTGCGCGAAGCGGCCCACGAGATGATAAACAGCAGAATGAAGTAGCCAACAATCGTGGCAAGTACAATCCAGGGAGTCATTATATTAGTTATGAGTTTTTTAGTTAGAAGTTAGGAGTTGATTCGGTTTACCGTGGCGGAGCCACGGCCCACGGGACAGAGCCACGGCCCACGGGGACATTATTCGGGATAGAGGAGATAAGGTTGGCGCTGGACTTTGAAGAGTTCCACGTCGGCTTGCCAGGTGGCCTTGATTTCGGCGGCGCTCTTGCCGTCGGCAATCATCTGGCGCACGCGGGTGGTACCCATCAGCAGATCAAAGAAGTTGCTCTTCAGGTAGAACTGCTTGCCGTTCTTTGTGAGGTTACGGTAGGCGTCGATGACGTATTCCAGGTTGATGCCCTTGGCGATGACAGCCTCAGCGTCCAGGTTGTGCAGGTCCACGCCGTGGCACAGCATATCCATCTGCGTCGGCGTCTTGGCACCGGGTCGGCTTTTGGGGGTGAACTCAAAGTCGTAGCCCGTCATGTCGGGATGACCATAGACCTGGAAGGGCCAGTCGGTGCCGCGACCCAGGCTCACCGTTGTGCCCTCGAAGTAGCACATCGAGGGGTAGAGATAGATGCTGAGCATATTGGGCAGGTTGGGACTCGGGGCAATGGGCAGCACGTAGCGCGTCTGGTGGGTGTAGTTCTGGCAGGGGATGACTGTGAGGTCACATTTCTTGCCATCCTTGAGCCAACCTTCGCCGTTGGCCATCTGCGCCAGCTCGCCCAGCGTCATACCGTGAACGGTGGGAATGGGCAGGCGCCCTACGCCCGACTTGAGCGACATGTCCAGGATAGGGCCATCGACATACATGCCGTTGGGGTTGGGACGGTCGAGTACCATAAACTGCTTGTTGTAGGTCACAGCAGCATCCATCAGGTTAATCATCGTCACATAATAGGTGTAGAACCTCAGTCCCACGTCCTGGATATCGGTAACGATGACGTCGATGCCGTCCATTACCTGCTTGCTGGGCATCGGCGACTTGCCGTCATAGAGCGAAGCGATGGGGATGCCCGTTTTCTCGTCAACACTGCTCGACACGTGTTCGCCAGCGTCGGCATTGCCACGGAATCCGTGCTCGGGCGAGAAAATCGTCACCACATTAACGCCGTTCTCCAGCATCAGGTCCAGGGTGTGCTTGTCGCCCACCATACCCGTCTGGTTGCTCAGCAGCGCCACACGTTTGCCCTCCAGCTGGGGCACATACGCATCAGTGCGGGCTGCACCCAGCACCAGCTCGCCTCCAGTGGCGTCGTCGCCCTTGGCTTGCTGGCCGGCCTCCTTGGCCTGGGGTAACGTCTTGCCGGTATTGCCGTCACACGTCTTCAGGGCAGTCATCGATGTCAACGACAGCCAGGCCGCAAACACGAGCAGATAAATCTTTGTCATTTTTCTCATAAGTCGATAATTAATGGTTGGATACCGCAAAATTAGGGCATTTGAATCAATTATTCAACACTTGCGCCCACAATTTTGCCAAAGTTTGAGCAAGCCGAAGGCGATGAAACTTGCTTCAATGGCTGAGGCGCCGCCAAACTTATCCAAAAACTGGCACACCCCCACACCATTTCATCAACCCCCACGGCATCTCATCATGCTGTTTTTATAAAAATAGTGTTCCCAAAATTGCGAACATTGGATTTTTGTCTTATCTTTGCAGCGAAATGATAGTTACTTTTGTTCATCCATACCTTCAAGAGCTTTATGTCACGGGCAAGACTAGCGACAAGAAGCATCGTATTCAGCCTCAGATTGTCACTAAATATGTTAAAGTGGTTAACATCATGAAACAGGTTGAAAATGTTCTTGGCCTTGTCAAGTATGGCTCTTTGCATTACGAGAAACTGCATGGCGATAAAGAAGGTATCTCATCAGTTAGAGTAAATGACCAATGCCGTATCGAGTTTACCGAAGGGATGGAGAACGGAAAGCATATTGCAACCATCTGTAACATCATAGAATTGAAATAAAAGGAGGTACATCGTTATGATTACAATTGAAGGCGTGAATCCACAGATGATAGCCAATAACCTGAAACCCTCTCAGCCTACTCATCCAGGCGAAGTCTTGAAAGATGAGTTGGCGTTTAGAGGAATTTCACAGCGTGGACTGGCAAAAAAGATTGACATATCCTATTCGTCTTTAAACGAAGTGCTTAATGGTAAACGAGCCCTTAATTTAGAGATGGCTATGATGATGGAGGCAGCATTAGGCATTGATGCAGCCCCCCTGCTGGCCATGCAAAACGAATATGATATGATGATGGCTGAGCGTGATGAGTCCTTTATGGAAAAACTCAAACGTATCAGACGCGTGGCAGCAGTGCTTTAATTGCCTTGAGTGGATATGTGACAAATGCACTATTTTTGTGACAAAACATAATCATCTCGGTATGAAAAAGTTGTATTATGGACCGATACAAGTCATTTCGTTTAGATGATTCAGTCAGTAAATCGATGAAAGAAAAAAAGAAGGCCCATAAGAAAGCAAAGAAAGAAGCTAAGAAAAGATGAGATTGGCTGGGCGCATATTGTTGAGCTATTTGGTACTGTTGCTCCTGTTCACGGGGGCGGTAGTGGCGACATCGCTCATCCCTCGCGATGCGATTGAGGGTAATGTGCGTCAGTCGGTAGCCGAGGTGGTGGAGGACGGCCAGAAGTTTACTTGGCAGGTAGGCTTTTTCAAGCCTTACATCATCGGGGTGTTCACCGAGTGCCTGATGCTGGACATCGCCTATTGCTCTGACGAGAACCGTCCGCTGCAGTCAGCGATGGAAAACAGGTTTTTCATGGCCGATGCGTCGCCTGTAGCGGGCATGAAGACACTCCTGAGCGACCCCGACAATCCCCGGCTTCAACCGGTCGTTTACAGCCGCTATTGGCACGGCAGCCAGTGCTTGTTGCGTCCCCTGTTGTGTGTCACCACAATGCGTGGTATCAGGATATTTAACGTGTTGCTAATCACGTTGTTGCTGATTGTGACGATGGTCGTTGTGATCAAGCGGCTAGGTATCGGCGATGCGCTCATCATCACACTGCCCCTGGCGGCAGTGATGGTGCCCACTGTGCCGTTGTGCCTGAACTATATGCCCACGTTTGTCATCGCGCTTGCCGCCTCGTTGCTTATCCTGCTATGGGACAAGCCGACGGGTTGTCGAGGTAATGCTATGGTGCTGTTTTTCATCATTGGCGGCGTGACGGCATTTATGGACCTGCTGACCACGCCCATGGTGGCGATGGCGGTGCCCCTGATGGTATATATGCTCTTTCGCCGTCCTGATGATGCCTGCCGCACGATGATTGTGATGGCGTTGGCCTGGTTGGCTGGCTATGCCTTATTGTGGGGCACGAAATGGCTGCTGGCATGGCTGGTGACGGACTTTGACGTCTTTGGAGATGCCATGGGCGCCGTCACACAGCGCACGGTTGGACACGGAGAGCAAGACTTCATGAGATGGAGCCTGACGAGGACGTTATCGCTTCTGGCGCTTGTATCGCTGCTCACGGCAGTGATATCATGGTTGTTGGGTAATGCCCTGCAGGCGCTGAAGAGCAACGGCTGGATGCTGCTGTTGGCGGCCTCCAGCTTCGTGTGGGTGCTGGTGCTGCTGGAGCACACTTGGCATCATCTGCATTTCACCTGGCGCACATTCGTCGTGCTGTTCATTGGCGTGCTGCTCTACCTTTTCCATCAACGGGAGTCCGAAGTTAATTCAACCCCCTAAAGTCTAAAAACTAAAGAAATGAATCGCATTGCAGTAATCATACCTTGCTATAACGAGGCCGGCACCATCGGACAGGTGGTGAAAGATTTCCAGAAGGCCTTGCCCGATGCACAGATTGTGGTCGGCGACAATAATTCGCATGACGGCACTGCCGATGTTGCCCGTGCTGCTGGAGCTACCGTCATTGCTGAGCATCGCCAGGGCAAGGGCAACATGCTGCGCACGCTGTTCAATACTGTCGATGCCGACTGTTACCTGATGGTTGACGGTGATGCGACCTATCCTGCCGCTCAGGCTGCCTCCCTGTGTGACAAGGTGCTGAACGACGGCTGTGATATGGTCATCGGAGACCGCTTATCGTCCACTTATTTTGCTGTGAACCAGCGACCTTTTCATAATTCGGGAAACAGGCTGATGAGACGGCTGGTGAACTGGATGTGCCGCAGCGACGTGCAGGACATCCTCACGGGTTACAGGGCGTTGAGCCGCCGCTTTGTCAAGAATTTCCCCTTGCGCTCACAGGGCTTTGAGGTGGAGACCGAGATGACTGTGCATGCATTGGAACACAGTTTTAAGGTGGATTCAATGCCCGTGGATTACTGTGAACGTCCCGACGGCAGCCACTCCAAGCTGAACACCTTCGGCGACGGATACCGTGCCTTGAAGATGGCATTGGCGCTGTTCGGGCAACACCGCCCTCTGCGCCTGTTCACCATCATCGCCGCAGTGCTGATGGTCATAGCTGTGGTCATGGTGACGCCTGTGTTTATCGAATATTTCCAGACGGGTCTGGTGCCGCGTTTCCCGACACTGATTGTCAGCGGATTCATCGCCTTGCTCGCCATGCTGCTGTGGGTTGCAGGCGTTATTCTGGAGGTCATCACCCGTAACCATTGGAAACAATATGAACTCATGCTGATGCACTATGACATGGCATCAGAAAACAAACTACGAATTACACGAATTTAGCGAATTAGCAAACTGATTGGTATAATTAACGCAATTCGTAGTTTTAAATAATTGAAACTGATTATGCTGTTTAACTCATTCCAATTCCTGATATTCCTGCCGATAGTGTTCCTGCTCTATTGGTTCGTCTTTCGTGAGCGACGTTGGCAGAATCTGCTGGTCATCGCGGCCAGCTACGTCTTCTACGGCTGGTGGGATTGGCGCTTCCTCGGATTGATAGTGTTGACGTCGGTGTGCAGCTATGCCAGTGGACTGCTCATCGAGCGCAATGAGGGCAACAGGGTGCGCCAGCGCCTTGTCAGTGCCGCCAATATCGTGGTCAACCTGTTGATATTGGGTTACTTTAAGTATTTCAACTTCTTTGTCGAGAATCTGGACCTGCTGGTGCACTCGATGACGGGCTATCATCTCGACTGGGTGACGACCGACATCATCCTGCCCGTGGGTATCAGTTTCTATACCTTCCAGGCGCTGAGCTACACCATCGACGTTTACCGTCGCCAGATTCGTGCCACACATGACATCATAGAGTTCTGTGCCTACATCAGTTTCTTCCCGCAATTGGTGGCTGGCCCCATCGAGCGTGCCACCAACCTGCTGCCGCAGTTCCAGCGCGAGCGGTACTTTGATTATGCCCGTGCCGTTGACGGCCTGCGTCAGATGCTGTGGGGCTTTCTCAAGAAACTCGTTGTTGCCGATAACTGCGCCACGGTGGTCAACAACATGTGGAATGCCTATGACTCCTTGTCTGGCATGAGCGTGTTCCTGCTCGGCGTCATGTTCACCCTGCAAATCTACTGCGACTTTTCGGGCTACAGTGACATCGCTATCGGGTGTGCCCGGCTCTTCGGGTTCAACCTGATGCGCAATTTCAATTTCCCGTATTTCTCACGTGACATTCCCGAGTTTTGGCGGCGCTGGCACATCTCGCTGACGTCCTGGTTCCGCGACTACATCTACATCCCCTTGGGCGGTAACCGCTGCGGACGTGGACGCATGATGGCCAACGTGCTGATTGTTTGGGCCGTCAGTGGCCTGTGGCACGGTGCCAACTGGACATTCATCTGTTGGGGACTCTATCATGCCGTCTTACTGATTATATACAATGTGTTAGGTATCAGCTCCAAGAAGAAACCGGCAGTAGCTGCAGGCCGTTGGCTGCCAAGCCTGAAAGAACTGCTGCAAATGGTGATAACCTTTGTCTTGGCGGTCATCGGATGGATTATCTTCCGCTGCGAGGACATGAATCAGGCGGTGCATTTCATTGGGCACATGTTTGCGACTTTGTTCGACGGCCCGTTTGTCATCTATGGCAGGAAGGGACTGTACATGGGTCTCATCGTGCTGCTGGTGGAGTGGTTGCAGCGCGACAAGCAGCACGCCCTGCAACTCGACCCGGCACGGGGTGTGCTCAAGTTTACTGCTGTCCGCTATCTGCTGTATGTGTGCATCCTGTTGGCGATGTTTTTCATGGCGGGACAGGTTCAAACATTCATCTATTTCCAATTCTAGAAGACGATGAAAAAGTTCCTGAAAAAAATAACTTATACGCTCTTGCCTGTCTGGCTGCTTGCTGTGGCAGGCGTGTGCTATTTCACCTTAATTATCTGCCCCAATGTGACGGGCGATATCGGACGTCTGGCGTTCATTCCCTTTGGCCACGAGTATGACGATAATCTTGAGAAGAACTTTCCCGAAGAGCAGGTTTTCACGACAGTCTTTGATATTGATGAACTGCGTAACGCTCAATGTGATGTGATTACCATCGGAGACTCGTTCTCGGAGCGTGGCAGGGATGGTTATCAGAACTACCTGGCTTTGAAAGGTCTCAAGGTTGTCAATGCAGGCCGTTACCTGTATTACAGCCCCGTGACCTTTGCCTACGAGATGATGGACCTGGGCGTGATAGATTCTACTAACGCGTCGGTGCTTATCGTCGAGTGTGTCGAGAGAGCGTTTGACGAATTCTTCACGGGGTTCAACCCCAAGAAGGAACTGGTGGCGGCTTCCAAGGGGAAAGAAAAGCTTGTGGGTTCTCCTAACGAGTGGTCGCTGTTGCGTGTGCGGGACTTCATCGTCTATAACTCAGGACTGATGACGCCGCCCATCATCAAGAAACAGCTCAACCGTGACTTTTTCACCAGCGACCATCCCAGCACACTCTACTTCTATGTCGATGACATCAAGACCATCAACATGAGCGAGAGCCACATCCCCACAATCCGCTCCACCTATCAGGCCTTGCTCGACAAGGCACGGGAAAAGCATCTCACCCTCGTCCTGCTTGTTCCTGTCGACAAGTATGACCTCTACCAGCAGTATATCGTCGACAACCCTTATCCCGAGAAAGCGACCAACGAGAAAATCAAGTCAATTTTCAACAATGATCCCCACATCGTCATTGCCAAGGATGTGCTCCAGCCCATGGTTGACCGAGGGGAACAGGACGTGTACCTCTACAACGATACCCACTGGTCCTACAAGGCCGCCCAGGTGGTTGCCGACGAGGTTTATGAGCGCTTGCAGAGTCTGAAGGACTGACCGTCATCAAGGTCACAAGATAAAAGTAGCAGGGGTGCCTCTTCGTGAAGCGCCCCTGCTCTTGATATCAGAATGATAAACCGATGTCTTACTTGATGACCTTAACCGTCGAGGTCGTGCCGTCGGTGTAGGTGGTCACCACGATGTTCATGCCATCGAAGGGATTCTCGCTCTGCTGGCCCGAAACGTTGACATAGGTCACCTTGGCAATCTGCCTGTCGTTGTTCAACTGCTCAACAGCAGTGTTCTCGTTGAGTTTTGTCATCGTGCTGCCGGCAAGGACAATCGAGTTCTTTTCGGTAACGAGCATGATGTTGTTGAGTTCAACTTGGGCTGCAGTGGCATCAAACTCGTCACCGGCAGTGACCGTGAGACGCAGAATCTTGCCTTCGTCACCAGCAAACAAGCTGTTGGCGTCAGATATACCCATCAAGGTGTAAACGTTATCGTCATTGACATTCTTGACGCTATAGCAGTTGTGGTCGCGTCCACGTTCAATGGCGTTGGCGGCTACCAGCTGCACACCGTGAGGCAGTACGATATCGCACTGCAGTGCGGTATAGTCGTGCTCGTCATTGTTCAGCATGACGTCAATGGTGCGGGTCTCGCCAGCCCTCAATGAAATCGGTTCCATCATCAGCGCATCGCTTGTCGTGGCAAATCGGCGCTCCAACTCATCTTTCCGTTGGTTTGGAGTCATGAGGGAAACCATGTTGACAACATAGTCAATCAAGTCAGTGACATCCGTGATGCCGATGACGCCATCCTCGTCCATATCTGCTGCCAGGAGATTAATCGGCTCTGCAGTTTCCTCACCATTCAAGATATAGTCGATGAGCGATGTGATATCGGCAATGTTGACATCGCCATCCATGTTCACATCACCACGCAGGTAGCTGGGAGCAAAGAAGAAGTACATCCACTGGTCGGCTTCCTGATAAAGGGCTGTGGCTTCTTTACTGGGGGTGATGAGCGGTATCGAAGGCTGGTCCACGCCTGCCCATACATCGATTCCCACCTCGGGAACGCTCTCGGCATCGGTCTTGAGCACCTGCATGCCAGTCATACCGGCCATGGCCGAGTCACCCAGGAATACGAGTGTTGAAGGCAGGTACATGGTATCCATCTCCAGACTGTTGTTATAGAAAGCATAAGGCTCAATCACCTTTACGCCACGCTTGAGCAGCTGGCTGTCGTTGAGCAGACTGTCGTCGGCAAAAGTATAAGCGCTGATGCGTTCCAGCGTGGGATTAATGCGGATAGAACCCTTGGCACCGAAAAGACTTGGAGTTAACTCAGGTTTCTCAGTGTCCTTTTTGCCACCAGTGCCGTTACCTCTAGAGCGGATGCTGGGCAGCTTCACGCTGGTCAGGTAGGGGTTGTGAGCCAGAGCACCAACACCCAGATGCGTCATGCCATCGGTCAGTTCGATGCTCGACAGATGTGTCTGGGCCAACGCCCAGTCACCGATGGTTGACAATTTGATAGACTTGATGTCCAGCGTCTCAAGACCCGAGTTGATGAAGGCCTCGTCGCCAATGCGGGCTATCGAGCACTTGGGGTCGAAATTGACCGTAGTCAATGCTGTACAGCCGTTAAAGGCGCCCTCGTTGATATAACCCACCTTGGTACCGATGTTCACTTCGGTAAGTGCGATGTCACCCAGGAATGCAAATGCCCCGATTTCCGAGGAATTGATTGTTGCAGAGGTCAAAGCTGTGCAACGCGAGAAAACGCCATCACCCATAAAAACAATGGCAGAAGGCAAATCAATGCTCGTTAAGCCGGAACCGGCAAAAGCATAGTCCTCGATGTATGTCACCGAGGCGGGCAGGACAACGCTCTGGAGCTGGTCGCAGCCGGCAAAGGCTGCATAGCCGATACCCTCGATGCCTGCGGGCAAGACGACAGATGTCAGAGGCTTGCCGAAGAATGCCGTGCGGGGAATCTCGTTGGCGTAATAATTGACATAAGTGCTATAGACAGGAGTGCTGTTGTTGTAAGGCACAATCGTCACCTGGCTCATGTCCAGCGTGGCTAGATTGTTGAGGTTCTCCGAGATAAATTGGAAATCACGGGCGTCCATCGTGCCAGTCAGCACCAGTTCTGTGATGCTGGTGTCATCGCCAATAATTTGGGCAAGTTCACCTGGTGTTACATCGGCTGTAATGGCCTGACAAGCCAGTGTGCTGGCAACGGTCAACAGCAGGAGTGAAAACAATTTGCGCATTTCGTATTTCTGTATTGATGTTGATATTTTGTCTGTTTTAACCCGCAAATGTACACATTATTTCATGTCAATCAATGGATTTAACGATTTTTTTGCTTTTCAATACGATTGCTGTACGAATTCTGACGATTGGCGAAGGAAAAAATGGTATGAAATCGCCAAGATTAAGATTATTGCACTACCTTTGCATTTTATTATTCAAAACAGAACGATGGAAGAAGTAACTTATCAAGGCTTGACGTTTGTGCCTTATATCAAACGTGATGCGATAGCAGAACAAGTGCAGCGCCTGGGTGCTGAAATCAGCCGTGACTACGAGGGCAAGAATGCACTGTTTCTGTGTGTGCTCACCGGCTCGTTCGTTTTTGCCGCCGACCTGTTCCGTGCCTGCGATCTGCAAGACGCTGAGATAACCTTTGTCCGATTGAAGTCCTATGAAGGTATGGAATCGACGGGCGAGGTGCAACAGGTGATGGGGTTCAGCGAGGACATCACTGGCCGCAACGTGCTGATTGTTGAGGACATCATCGACAGCGGTCTCACTGCTGTCAAGCTGCGTCAAGAATTGGATAAGTATAATCCCAAGTCGGTCAAGATGGTGTCACTGCTTTTCAAGCCCGAGGCTCTTGAGGTGGGAAATCCTCCCGAATATGTGGGCTTTGAAATCCCCCGCAAGTTCATTTTGGGCTACGGACTCGACATCGACGGTCTGGCACGCAATCTGTCCGACATCTATGTGTTGAAAGAAGAATAACCACAAGTATATTTTTTAACGAGATAACATTATGCTGAACATTGTTATTTTTGGTGCTCCCGGCTCAGGTAAGGGCACCCAGAGCGATAAGATTATTGAAAAGTACAAGCTGTTCCACATCTCGACGGGCGACGTGCTGCGCGACAATATCCGCCGAGGTACCGAACTAGGCAAGGTTGCCAAGGGCTACATCGACCAGGGTCAGCTCGTCCCCGACGAGCTCATCATCGACATCCTGGCTCAGGTGCTTGACGAGAATAAGGAAAACGCCAGCGAGGGCGTCATCTTTGACGGTTTTCCCCGCACCATCCCGCAGGCCGAGGCGCTGGAGCAGCTGCTCGCTGACCGTGACACAAAGATTGACGCCGTTGTGGGCCTCGAGGTTCCCGAGGAGGAACTCATCAAGCGCATCCTGCTGCGTGGACAGATGAGCGGCCGTTCAGACGACAACGAGGACACCGCACGTAAGCGTCTGGAGACTTACCACAAGCAGACGTCGCCCCTCAAGGCCTATTATGAGGAGCAGGGCAAGTACCGCGCCATCAACGGCTTGGGAAGCATCGACGACATCTTTGAGTCGATTAGCGACACTCTCGACAGTCTGTAAATAAAAACTACGAATTACACGAATTAAGCGAATTATTCTGCCTTTTAGTGTAATTCGCGTAATTCGTAGTTTAAAAATGAGCAAGGAAAGTGGCAAGTGAGAGCATTTGGCAGCGCATGATGCGCAATGTCCGCTATTGCGTCAGTGATGTGTGGGACGATACCCGCACGTTGTTGCATGTCAGGGTCGTGAAAGTAATCAACTTGAGTATCCGCTCATACTTGGACCGCGACTTGCAGATTCGCGCTGGTTCACTCACCTATAATACTGTGCTGGCCGTCGTCCCTGCTCTGGCAATGATTTTTGCCATCGCGCGAGGCTTCGGCTTTCAGAACCTGATGCAGAACGAGCTGTTCCGCTATTTCCCGTCCCAGCGTCAGGCCCTGGAAACGGCGTTGACCGATGTGGACAATTACCTCGCTCACGCCTCGCAGGGCATTTTCATTGGCATCGGCCTCATTTTATTGCTTTGGACGCTGGTCTCGCTGATGAGCAATGTCGAGGATACCTTCAACCATATCTGGGGCATCACCGTCAAGCGGTCTATCAAGCGCAAATTCACCGACTATACCGCCCTGTTCCTGTTGTTGCCCATGCTCATGCTGTGTTCTGCGGGCATCTCCATCTTCATGAGCGACGCGGTGCAGCATGTGTTTGCAGGCCATGCGCTCTCGCCGGTGGCCCATCGTCTGCTGGCATTTACCCCCACTGTCATCGCCTGGATAATCTTCACTTCAGCCTATTATCTGGTGCCTAACACCAAGGTGAGCTTCAAGGGCGCCCTGTTCGCGGGCGTGCTGTGCGGCACTATGTTCCAGATTGTGCAGTGGCTCTTCCTCACGGGGCAGGTCTATGTCTCCAAGTACAACGCCATCTACGGCAGTTTCGCCTTCCTGCCCTTGTTGTTGGTGTGGCTCCAACTGTCGTGGCTCATCGCCCTGTCGGGTGTGGTGCTGACCTATGCTTGGCAGAACTTCGACCGCTTCTCATATAATGATAAGGTAAAAGACATCTCGCAGGCCTACGCCAACGACATGGCGATTGCCGTTCTCGCCTTTGCCGCCAAGCGTTTCAAACAACGTGAAGCGCCACTCACTGCCGGCATACTCATTAATGATTATAGCATTCCGGGGCCGCTGGTCAAGGACGTCATTGAGCGATTGCAGCGTGCAGGACTGCTCACGGCCATCAATACGGGTGATGCCGAGGGTGTGGAGCGCTATCAACCTGCCTATGACCCTGATGACCTGACCGTCAACACCGCCCTCAATGCCCTTACTGCCGTCGGCTCGTCCAATTTCATCGTCAAGGCCGACACCTGCTTTGCCCCGGTAGTCGAGGGCCTCTCCAAGTTGCGCCAGCGCCAGCAGGCCGTTGACGACATCCCCCTGCTAGACCTCGTGTAAACGACAAAGGTTTATAAGCATGTTGTAGTACCTGCTGCCGTTGTATTAATTTTAACGACAAGAAAGACAAGAAGTACAATCGATAAATCCCGATGGACAAGTGGATAATCTTGACTGAGCTTCAGAAATGCTCAAATAAATTTGGCATTTCGCTCGTCTTGCACTATCTTTGCACCCGAATTTGCAACCGCAAGCCTGAATGGTGGAATCGGTAGACACGAGGGACTTAAAATCCCTTGGCCATTGCGGCCGTGTGGGTTCAAGTCCCACTTCAGGTACAAATATTGCTGATAATCATTTGATTATCGGCAATATTTTTTTGTGGTTTCACATTTTATTTGCACCTTTGCGATATCTGAATTTTAGGCGTAAGGTCCATTTTGCAGGATGAAAATCACATATAGTGGTTCTAAGGTTCATTTTGCAGGATGAATTTTCAAGCCGAGTATTGTGTATCGGCAAAGATAATCACTCTTTTCTGATATGCAATAATCCTCTTGAATTTTCATCCTGCAAAATGACCTATACACTTAAATAACTAGTGAATTGTTGAAATGCGCTAAAACAGCGCGATAGCGCGTAAGAAGCGCATTTCAACAATGAGCTTCTTGCTTTGGATTTATTACCATGCAGTTCAAAACATTTAGAATAAGTTTATCTTCGCCCGAGCGTAGCGAGGGCTAATTAAATGCGTTTCTTCGTGGGCATCGCTGTCGCGCAGTCTCCTCAATGGGCCAACGACACAGTGAGTTTGTTCCGAACCTTTCGTCATGTCGCCAAAGAGTCAATGATTGAGCAACACGAGTGCCCGCAAACGGGCAAAAATCAAAACAAATTAGAAAACAAATCCTGACAGAATCAATCATATATTAGTTTCAATTTGTTAATGATTTGTTTAGATTTTTCGTGCGTTAGCACGATCCTTGTTTCAGGCGACAGTATCTCAAAATATGGGCACACATAAACAAACCGCACCTCATGAGGGGTGCGGTTGTTGTATTTGATACCTTGTATGGGGCTATTTCATCACTTCCATGATGGCTTTGCCCAGGTTGTCGACGATGTCCGAGGCTATCATGCCGTAGGTGCCGTGGGCCTGTGCTGCCAGGTCGCCTGCCAGGCCGTGGAGATAGACGCCGAGGACGACCGACCAGTCGGCGGGATAGTTCTGTGCAATGAGGGCCGAGATGACACCCGTGAGCACGTCGCCGCTGCCAGGGGTTGCCATACCGGCGTTGCCGCTGCTGTTGACGTAAATCTTGCTGTCGGGGCGCACGGTCATCGTGTAGTGACCCTTGAGCACGATGGTAATCTGGTAGAGCTTGGACACATCGATGGCCTTCTTGAGGCGCTCCTCGTCGGTGTTGTGCTCGCCGAAGAGGCGGTCAAACTCGATGGCGTGAGGCGTGATGATGGAGCGTGAAGGAATGCTCCTGAGCAGCATGGGACGGCGTGAGATGCAGTTCAGCGCGTCGGCATCGAGCAGGCACGGACGCTTGAAGTTCATGATGAACTGGTGGACTGCCTCGAGCGTCTCATCGTTGTAGCCGATGCCGGGACCCAGCGCCACCACGCTATAGGTGTGGCGCAGGTCGATAGACGAGGTCATAATCTCGTTGCGGTCAGGCTCGAAGAGGGCCTCGGGAACGGCGGTCTGCAGCACCTGATAGCCGCAACGGGGAGCATGCACGGTCACCAGGCCGGCGCCGGTGCGCAAGGCACCGCGGGCTGCCAGCACGGCGGCACCCATCATGCCATAGCTGCCGGCAATGAGCAGCAGCGTGCCGTGGTCATATTTGTTGCTGAAGGGATTGCGCGGGTGCATCAGGTCGTGCACGTCGTCACGCTCGATGAGGTAGTAGTCGGTGGGCGTGATAGCAATGCTCTCGGGGTCCAGCTCAATGTCCAGCACCTTGCACTCGCCGACAAACTCGGCATTCTCCGAGAAGTAGAAGGCTAGACGCTTGCTGTTGTAGGTAAGCGTCAGGTTGGCGCGGATGATGTTGCGGCGGTCGTTGCCCATGTTCCACTCGCCGAACATGCCCGAGGGGATGTCAATCGACACGACATAGGCACCGCTGGAGTTGATGTACTGCACCAGGGCGGTGTAGCCGCCCTTGAGCGGGGTGCGCAGGCCGTTGCCGAACAGTCCGTCCACCACCACATCGTTCTCGTCAAGTTCGGGAGGCGTGAAGTTCTGAATCACCTCGATGAAGTCCACATCGTCGTCACCGATGGTTTCCAAAAAACGGTCGCGGTTGGCAAGGCAGCAGGGTGAGAGCTGTGCCGACTTGATATTGAACAGGTACACCTCAGGACGGTAGCCCTGTTCATACATCATGCGGGCCACAGCCAGTGCGTCGGCACCATTGTCACCGGGGCCGGCAAATATCACGAAGCGCTTGGAGGTCCTCCAGCGCGAAATGAGTTCGTAGGACACAGCCGATGCGGCCCTTTCAATCAGGTCAAGCATCGTTATATCTTCTTTTTCTATAGTACGGTCGCCAATGCGCCGCATGCCGTCATTGGTAAATATTTTCATTGCTATCGGGTGATTTTCATTGTTAATTTGTAAGAGATGCAAAGTTACTTCTTTTTTAGTTGATAGAATGAAAAAAAACAAAAAAACTGGAGTTTTATTTCAAAAAAAATGCTTGTCCGCCGATTCTGCTGTAAATATTATTGAAAATAACAAGTGTGAGGCGGCTTGATAATGACTTTTTTATTATCTTTGCGCTCTAAATTAATGCATTGCAATACATATCAGGTAATTACAACATGAGAAAGAAGTTACTTTTATTGACATTGTGCCTCATGGCCGGCATCGGATGCTGGGCACAGGCGTTTAACATTGGTGGCCACCGCGCGGTGCTCGACACCCTCAATAACATCTGGTTGTGCAGTATTCCGCAGGACTACTTCGGCCAGAACTTCACTGCGACGGTAAACTTTGACGCCGATGTGAGGACTCTCGTTATCGATGGCACTGCCGTAGACAACGGCGAGACCTATACCTTCGCGCGTGTTGCCGGAGGCAAGAACTACACCGTCACCGTGTATAAGGGAAGTGAACTCGTTACGGGACACATCACCTTCACCTGGCTCCCGATAGTGGAACTGGAGGGCGTGTTCAACACCGAATACACCTATGGCACCGTGAGGGTGAGCGAGCCAGACTCGGCATACGCTGAACCCTTGAAGGCAAAGGTGAAGTGGCGCGGCGGCGCAACCAATGTCTCCGGAAAGCACAAACGCAACTACCGTGTCAAATTTGTCAACGAGGACTCGACAAAGGCCAACCACCGCTTCTTCGGCCTGCGCAATGACAACAACTGGATTCTGGATGCTGGACAGATGGACTTCCTGCGTGTGCGCAACCGCGTGAGCACCGACCTGTGGCTGGACTTTGCCCGCCAGCCCTGGTATGCCGACTCGGTAGGAAAGGTGAACAACGGTTCACGTGGCCAAATGGTTGAGGTGCTCTTGAACGGTGCCTATATGGGTATCTACAACATGTGTGAGCCCATTGACCGCAAGCAGCTCAAAATCAAACGTTACGATGAGGAGAACAGGATGTTCCACGGTGTGCTCTGGACCGCTTACAAGATGACCACCACCACTGCAATGAGTGATCCGCAAAGGAGGTACACCAGTCTTCCCACCTATTGGGACGGTTTTGAGTACAAGTATCCCGACTA
Organism: uncultured Bacteroidales bacterium; assembly: GCA_902782465.1. Taxonomy (GTDB): domain Bacteria; phylum Bacteroidota; class Bacteroidia; order Bacteroidales; family Muribaculaceae; genus Sodaliphilus. Next base: position 69,731 of record CACZNH010000015.1, on the reverse strand, counting down.
CGACGAGATTGGCCGTTCCAACTGGACCGCTCTTGACAAGGCTGTCAAGTTTGCCTATCGGGCCGACAACAGCGATATCCAATTGCGCATCGATAGCATGAAATATTACTTCGACATGCCCGTTATGCAGGACTATTACATCTTTGTCGCTGCGTTGCAGGCATTGGACAATTCATGCAAGAACATCTACTATGCATGCTATGACACGCAAGACAGCCTTCTGCTGACCATGGTTCCCTGGGACCTTGACATCTGCTTGGGTGCCAACTATGCCCCCAATGCCAGTCATCCTGAGATGGTGAAGCCTGAGCGTCCCGTGACCGAGTGGATGATGCACATTCCCATGGCCGACATGATGGAAGTCGATGAGTGGGTTGACCAGCTCAACGAGCGCTATGCTGAACTGAGGAAGACCAAACTCCACACCGACAGCCTCGTGAACCGCTATTGGGCTGCTATTGACAACCTGGTGGATTGTGGCGCTGCTGAACGCGAGGAGGCTCGATGGAGCAGGGACACTGACCTCAATAGGAAAGAACTCAATCTCATCAATGAGATGCAGTATGTCGAGGATTGGATTCGCCGCCGCATGGTGTATCTTGATGAGAACGTCTTTATTCCCAGGGATCCCGGACCGGAACCTGTACTGCCTGGTGACGTGAATCTGGATGGCGTGGTCAACATCAGCGACATTAATGCTGTCATCAACATCATCCTGGCGGGTGGCTTTGACAAGAATGCCGACGTCAATAAAGATGGCGTAGTCAACATCAGTGACATCAACGCAATTATCAGTATCATCCTGTAATACAAGGGTTTTTGAACTGAACAAGAGAACGGGCCTGAAGATTTCTTCAGGCCCGTTCTCTTGTGATTCGCGTGGGGCTCGAACCCACGACCCCATCCTTAAAAGGGATGTGCTCTACCTGCTGAGCTAGCGAATCTCCGTAAAAAAGCGGTGCAAAGGTATAGCTTTTTTCTATACCTGCCAAATTATTTAACTGTTTTTTGTCATTCGGCCACCAGCTTGCAAATCTCGATGATGGTCATCATCGCCTTCTCCATCGAGGGGATGGGCACATACTCAAAGCGACCGTGCATGTTCATGCCGCCGGCAAAGATGTTGGGGCAGGGCAGGTTCTTGAACGACAGCTGGGCACCGTCGGTACCGCCACGGATGGGCTGCACCTTGGGGGTGACGCCGGCATTCTCCATAGCCTGCTTGGCGATGTCGATGATGTTCATCACCGGCTCAATCTTCTCGCGCATGTTGTAGTACTGGTCCTTGATTTCGCACGAAGCGCAATCGGGGAACTCGGAGTTGATTTTGCGGCACAGGTGCTCGATTTCGCGCTTGCGGCTCTCAAAGCGGGCGCGGTCGTGGTCGCGGATGATGTAGTTCAGCGTGGTCTGCTCAACGCCACCTTCCATGTGGATGAGGTGGTAGAAACCCTCGTAGCCCTCGGTGTGCTCGGGCGTCTCCCAGCGCGGCAGCATGGCAGCGAACTGCAGGGCAACGCGCATCGAGTTGAGCATCTTGTGCTTGGCGGCACCGGGATGGACGTTCAGGCCCTTGAAGGTAATCTTGGCGCTGGCGGCATTGAAGTTTTCATACTCCAGCTCGCCCACGGCGCCACCGTCCATGGTATAGGCCCAGTCACAGCCAAACTTCTCCACGTCAAAGTGGTGGGCACCCAAGCCGATTTCCTCGTCGGGGTTGAAGCCCACGCGGATGTTGCCGTGTTTCACCTCGGGGTGCTCCTGCAGCCATTCGATGGCAGACAGAATCTCGGCAATACCTGCCTTATCGTCGGCACCGAGCAGCGTGTCACCGCTGGTGACGATGAAGTCCTGGCCCTTGTAGTCGTTCATCTCGGGGAACTGCACAGGGTCGAGGACAATGCGGGGCTCCTCGCTGAGCACGATAGGCTCGCCCTCATACTTCACGATGCGGGGTTTCACGTCATGGCCGCTCATGTCGGGGGCGGTGTCCATGTGGGCGATGAAGCCCACGGTGGGCACGGGCTTGTCGGTGTTGGCGGGCAGCGTGGCAAACAGGTAGCCGTTGTCATCGAGTGAGATGTCGCTCAGGCCCATGGCGTGCAATTCCTTTTCCAGCTCCTTGGCAAACACCATCTGGCCCGGTGTCGAGGGCGTCAAGTTGGTGAGTTCGTCACTCTGGGTGTCGAACTTCACATACTTCAAAAATCTGTCAACTAATTTTGTCATAGCGTTGATATGTTCTAGTTGTTAATGGTTATTATCGTTTTCAACTTGCAAATATAGTGAAAATTTGTCAGTTATATCACGCCACGCGTGTTTTTTATTATAAAGCGAGCCGGAGGCTCGCAATACCTCGACAAGCACGACTGGCCCGTCGGAGTATTAGGAGCCTCCGGCTCGCTGTGTGGTGTCACTGCCTGTTGGCGATGGACCTGGCCAGGGCATTCATCTCGCGGCAGCATTCGGCCGTCAATGGCTGGTAGTCGTTGCGGTGCTCGAATGGAGAGACGAAAAGCAACTTGCCTGCTGCGCAGGCGTCGAACAGCTTGCCGCCAGGCTTTGCCATTTCGCCGAGGCCATTGTTGGTGATGAGGATGACGGGGACTCCAGCCTCGAGTGCTCTGTTGATGATGGTTTTCTCTCCCAGACTGATGGCGGGGGACACAAGCACGGCTCCTTGTGCGAGTAGGCGGTCTCCCTCACGGGCAATCTCCTCCTGGCTCATGCGTCGCGAGCAATAGACCTGCATGATTGACGGGTGATGCAGGAGCTGATGGTTGCCCACTGCGCTGACTGTAGCACCGCCAACGGTGAGAAGATGGGAAACCTTGAAATAGTCGTGCTGGTTCCGCTTTATCCATAACCGTCGAGGGTTGTCAGCTAGGTAAGCCATCCAACGGTTGAGTTGCCCTTTACCGCGGAGCACACCGTCGGTATACCCTTTCTCCCATAGCGGAACAGCTTGTCCCAACTCCTGTGCTGCCCTGTTGCAGCCAGCCTTGAAGCCGTTGATGACTTTACCCAAATGCACGGGGAGCACATCGGTGACGAACAGGATACCATGTATGTGGTCAGGCATGAGGGTCAATGCCAGTATCCTGATTTGAGGGTAGTATCGCGGGATGCCCTCCCATTCGGCTTTGACCTTTGTTCCCAATGGGGTGGGGGCGACCCACGGCTGAGTATGGTCCTCGTCAGGACTGCACAGGGTGCCGAGGCATGGGACACGCCCCTCCACGCACAGGGTAATCAGGTAGATGGCTTTGCCCTGGTAGTCGTGGCTTACCATCCGGCGCTTCATTGAGGGCGTGGCGGGCACGTCGGAATGATTTTGTGACCACAGCTTGCGGCCCTCGTTGCGCTTATCGTCCATGTCTTGTTGTTTTTAAAGCAAGCCGGAGGCTCGCAATACTCCGACGGGCCAGCCGTGGTTGTCGAGGTATTGCGAGCCTCCGGCTCGCTGTAGTGGATGTTTACTTCGCGACTTTCTCGAGGCGCTTCATCATGGCGAACATGAAGATGGCTGCGACGAGGCAGACACCCATGAAGACGCTCCAGCATACCCACAAGGGCACCTTGCCCCACAGGGCACCGCCCACGAGGACGAGCTGGTTACCCAGCGCGGTGGAAACGAACCAGCCACCCATCATCGCACCCTTGTACTTGGGAGGCGCCACCTTGCTGACGAACGAGATGCCCATCGGGGAGAGCAGCAGCTCGCCGAAGGTGAGAATCAGATAGACGCTGATGAGCAGGTTGGGCGTCACGTCGGCAACATGCTGGCCCACGAGGTTGCCGCTGGCGTCGGGCGCCTGCTGCGGCATGGGCAGACCTGTCGAGGCAAATGCCATCAGGGCATAGGCGATGGCGGCGACTACCATACCGTAGGCAATCTTGCGCGGAGCCGACGGCTCCTTGCCTTTCTCGGCCAGCCAGCCGAAGATGGCCATCGAAACGGGCGTCAACGCTACGACGTAGAACGGGTTGAACTGCTGGAAAATCGGGGCTGCGATGTCGATGCTGCCGGTGGTGCGGGCGTACTTGTAGTACAGGATACCCAGCGCCGCCAGGATGATGGCTCCCGAGATGCCCTTGGCCTTGGCCGTCTTGCTCTGGAACAGTGAGAAGCCGGCATAGACGATGAAGATGACCAGTACCAGGTTCCACACGTCAAAGGCCATGCTCTGCAGGCCGCTAGACGTGTTGGCGGTGAATTCGTCGGCAAAGAAGGTAAGCGACAGTCCGTTCTGGTGGAATGCCATCCAGAAGAATACCACGACGGCAAACACGAGGCACAGGGCGATGATGCGCTGTTTGGTCTCATCCTTGCTCAGCTCAGGCTCCTTCACGGTGTTGTCGTCCTTGACGGCGGCCTTCTTGCCACCCTCGCAGTGACGGAAGGTGCTGCGGAAGGCATAATAGATGGCAATCGACAGAATCAGCGAGGCACAAGCCACGGCAAACGAGAAGTGGTAGGCATCATTGGACGAGAAGCCCAGTGCGGTCTCGGCATACTCCTTGATTTTAACGGCGGCCGTCGGAGCGAACAGGGCGCCGATGTTGATGGCCATGTAGAAAATCGAGAAGCCGGAGTCACGCTTTGCAGCGTACTGCGGGTCGTCATACAAGTTGCCCACCATCACCTGCAGGTTGCCCTTGAACAGACCCGTGCCTAGTCCAATGAGCAACAATGCGCCAATCATCACGATGAGTGCAAACATGTTGCCGCCCAGGGGCACCGACAGCAGCAGGTATCCCAGGAACATGATGATGATACCGATGGTCACCATCTTGCCGAAGCCGAACTTGTCGGCCATCCAGCCGCCGATGAGCGGGAGGAAATACACCACCATCAGGAATGAACTGTAGATGGTGCCGGCAACTGCGGGTGACAAGCCATAGTTGGCCCTGAGGAAGAGAGCGAACACGGCAATCATCGTGTAGTAGCCGAAGCGTTCGCCCGTATTGGCCAGTGCCAACGCGAATAGTCCTTTAGGTTGTCCTTCAAACATAATTATTTCGATTTTTACTAGAGAATCTAGGAAATCCAGTTATTCTAGACTCCCTAGATTCTTTTATAATTAATAATGTGTATTGCGTGTGAGGATTACTCCTTCTCGCCAGTGACGCGCTCCAGCCAGCTGACCATGCCCCACATCACGCCCATGGCGACGAGGCAGATAACCAGGAAGACGGCCCAGCACATCCACAGCTTGGGCATCTTGTTGAGCATAACCGGACCAATCCAGATAAACAGGTTGCCCAGTGCGGTGGCACCCAGCCACAAGCCCTGGCAGATACCTTGCAGGTGCTTGGGAGCAATCTTGGAAACAAACGACAGGCCCAGCGGCGAGATAAACAGCTCGGCAACGGTCAGGAAGAAGTAGGTGGCAATCAGTACCCACCACTGTGACTTCATGGCAGCCTGCTGGTCGATACCCAATGCACGGAAGGTTTCACCATTGGGATAATCATAACCCATGCTCAGCACTACCAGGAACAGGTAGGCCAATGCCGTGATAGCCATACCGATGACAATCTTGCGAGGTGTGGAAATGGCGTGACCTTTTCTTGCCAATGAGGCAAAGATAGCCATGATGATGGGGGTGAGCACGATCACGAAGAACGGGTTCACGGCCTGCCAAATCTCGGGAGCAATCTTGTCGGTGATGACATAGTCGCGTGCGAATACCGACAGCGACTGGCCATTCTGGTGGAACGACAGCCAGAAGAAGACGCAAACGCCCAGCACAGCGAACAACGCTGCCATGCGCTGCTTGATTTCCTTGGCCATAGCCCTCTTCTCCTCGGCAGTGTATTCTTCGACTGCAGCAGCCTCTTTCTTGGCGGGAGTGGGGAAGATTTTCTTAAATGCCATGAAGATGAACAGCGAGATGAACATGGCAACCACCGAAGCGATGAAGCTGTAGTGAACACCGGTGTTGAAGACCTCAAGGTAGCTGTTGCATGCAGCACCCATGTCGCTGAGGTCCAGACCACCCTGGTTCACCTTCTCCATCAGCGTGGTGAGGTTGGTCATCTGCTCACCGGCCATATTGGCACCTTCTTTCAGGTACTGGTGGCACAAGGCGGGAAGACCAGCATCATAGACCATGCCCTTGACACCCAGCCACCACTGGCGCAGCAGCGGAGCAACGAACGGGGCAATCAGACCACCGATGTTGATGAACACGTAGAAAATCTGGAAACCCGAGTCGCGGCGATCCTTGATGGACTTGATTTCCTCCTCGCTCTTGCCGGTGGCAATGGCATCGGCCTCCATGTTATCATACATCTGACCCACGATAGCCTGCAGGTTGCCCTTGAACAGACCGTTACCGAAGGCAATCAGGAATAGGGCCACGCAGGTGAACACGAGCAGCCACATGTGGTTGCCTGCAGTGTGGAGAACGGGAATTGAGAGCAGCACGTAGCCAACGGCCATGATGACAAGACCCCACTGGATGGTGCTCTTGTAGTTCTGGGTGCGGTCGGCAATGAAACCGCCAACGAGGCTTAACACATAGATACCGGCATAGAAGACGCTGTAGATGGCACCCGATGTGCCCTCGTCAAGGCCGAATTTGGAGCACAGGAACAGCAGCAGCACGGCGTTCATGATGTAGTAGCCGAAGCGCTCGCCCATGTTGCTCAACGCGGCAGGGATTAGACCCTTGGGATGGTTTTTAAACATAATTCTGTTTTGGTTGATAGGTTAATATTATTAATAATGTGTTATTGTCGTCTTGTTTCAACAACCGCAATGCTCGCGCGACTGGAACGCGATGGCATAGGCGCGAATCTGCTTCACCATCGCCAGCAGACCGTTGCTGCGGGTGGGGGAGAGGTGCTCGCGCAGCCCGATGCGCTCGATGAAGTAGAGGTCGGCATCGAGCACCTCTTGGGGCGTTGCCCCGTCGAGCACGCGCACGAGCATCGAGATGATGCCCTTGACGATGATGGCGTCGCTGTCGGCCTGCAGGCGCATGCGGCCGTCGATGCAGTCGGCCTGCAGCCACACACGGCTCTGGCAACCGTCAATCAGGTTGTCGGCCGTCTTGTATTGCTCGTCGAGCGCGGGCATGGCATTGCCCATGTCGATGATGACGCTATAGCGGTCCATCCAGTCGTCCAGACCCTCAAATTCCTCAATGATTTCGTCTTGTCGTTCGTTGATGGTTGACATGAAAAAAAGGTTGTTTTTAGTTTAACCTCCAAAATTAGGCTTTTTTTTTGAGATAACGCCCCTTTTGAGGTGATAAAAATGCTTTTTACCGTTTTTCGTCGCTGATAAAACAAGTCCCGGTGGCACTGGTGCCATCGGGACTTGGATATTATCTGGTCGCGTTATCGCGCTAGAATCAATAGAAATCAATGAGCTGCTTCTTCACCTTGGTGGCCTTGCTCAGAATGCCGTTGATGGTGCGCGGGTTAGCGAAGATTTGTGCACCACGAGTCTGTGCGTAGCGCTGGTCGAGCTCTTCCTTGGTGGGCTGACGCTCGGCCTTCTCCTGCTTGATAACCTGGTAAACATAAACCGAGTTCTGACCCTTCCACGGACCCTTCAGCTCACCCACCTTGGCGGTAGCCATGCGGCCGATTACGCCGTAGTCGTCAGCCAACTTGGGAGCGTTCTGCATGCCAAAGGAAACATCCACGGTGTCAACCTGGGTGTTCATCAGGCCTGCATAGGCGTCAAGGCTGTTGGCCTTGCCCTGGAGTTTCTGTACAAGAGCATCGCCCTTCTTGCTGTTGCGAACGAGCGTGGTGAGCAGTTCCTTAACCTCCTTGACGTTGTAGTCCATGACGCCCTCTTTGTAGATGTCGTCGATGGCAACGGCAACCAGCATGGTGTTGTTGTCACTGAAGATGGGGGAAACGTCGCCCTTATTGTTGTCAAACGCCCACTTGATGGCCTTGCGGGTGTCCTTGATGCCTCCGTAGCCGAACTGGCCCATGCCAAGCTGAGGAGTGCTCGGGGAAATCATGGTCTCAACGGCGTTGAAGCCTTCCTTAGCAGCGTTCTCGGTGAACTCCTTCACGGTCTTGTTCTTGTTCAGGAAGTTCTGCAGCTTGTCGCGCAGGTCCTCGCTGGTCTTGGTGCTGGCATAAGCATCATAGGAAACGGTTGCGACGGTGTAGAAGGTCTTGGGAGCCTTCTTGTCGGTAACCTTGATATACTGGGCACCCTGGTCGCCACTGGCGAAGGTAACAAATACACCAGGAGCTGCGTTGGCAATCTTAGCCTTCAGGCTGTCGGGCAGGTTATAAATACGCTGCCAGGCCTTCTCGTTGGCATCAAACTTCTGCGGGAAAGCTTTCCTCATCTCATCGAGGCTCTTGCCTGCATTGAGCTGGTCGAGGACAGACTTCTGAGTCTTGGCGTCGCCCTGTACCGCAGCCGATACGAGCTCTACTGAGTCGAGGCTCACCTCTTTATTGATGAGCTTATACATCACGTGGTGGTTGTTCATGACGCTGTCGCGGCGAGTCGTACCAATCTGTGCGCCGGCAAACAGGTCGCGTACCGATGCGGGCATGTCCTTCTGGAGCATCTTGGCGGTGTCGATACGTACAGTGCCAAGAACGCGTACCGAGTCGATGCCGCGGCCCTTCTGCAATGCGATATAGGCAGCGTCGGCAATCTTCTGGGCTGCAGCGATGTCGGCAGCGCTGGGCTCGATGTTTACAGCGATATAGTGGATAGCCCTGGTCTCCTCATCAAGCTTGAACAGGGACTGGTGCTTCATCCATTCGGCCTTCAGCTCCTCGTCGGTAACAGGGAACTGGTCGTCGGGCAGCGTTGAGTAGGCCTGCTTGGCAAACAGCACGACGTTGGTCATAGCCTCGTCCTCGGCCATCTGTGCGCGATCCAGATCGTTAGCCTGCATACAGCCGGCAATCAGGTTCTGGAGCTTCAACTGCTTGTAGCCCTTTACTACCTCGTTGGTCATCTTGTTCCACTCATTGCGCAACTCGGCAACGCTTCCGTCGGGAATGCCGTGCTTGCCGGGGTTGGTGATGAAGTCATAAAGCTCAGCCGGTGACTTGGCATTCAGCTGTTGTGCGAACTGAACGATTGCGGGAGCGGGATTCTTGCCGATAGTCAGCTCACTGAGCTCAGTGTCGGTAACATAGATACCCAGCTTCTCATACTCTTTGTTGAGCAGCTTCTCGTTAATCATCTCATCCAGTACCTTCTGGTTGCGCTGGGCAGCATCATATTGCTGCTGGTTCTTGTCGTTGGCAGCATCCTGTTCTACGCGCTTCGAGAACTCCATGATGTCGATCTTCTCATTGCCGACCTTGGCGGCAACACTTTTACCAGCGGAGCGGCCGATGGCCTCCACACCTACCTCAATAATGAATGCGAGCAATGCACCGCCAATCAAGACGGCGAGCCAAAACTTCTGTTGTCTAATCTTCTCTAATGTAGCCATTTACAAATATTTTTATGATGTTTTTTCTTTCGTTTTCAGGGCTTTTCGCCAAATAAACACGCAAAGGTAGTTATTTTTTGCATTATACCAAAAAAGTTGCAGTTTTTTCTTTATTTTTCTTGAATCGGCTCTTTTTTAGGATTATTTTAGATGCAGGGTTGTTGCTGTTTGGCAATTTATCGCTAAATTTGCAGTTAATATTAATGTGACGGCTCCTCCTGTCCCCGTGGGATAGGACGTGACCTGTGTGGAAAATGAAAACAACGATAGATATATGAAGAGAATCAAAAAAGTTTTTGTGTCAGTGATTGCGGCGGCTCCGATGGTGGCGGCAGCCCAGCCTGGCGTGATGAGCAGCGAGGCTACCGGCTACCTGGAGCGTGGCTTGTCGATGTATGAGTCCCACAACTATGTGGGAGCCATTGACCAGTTGGAACACGTCGGTCACCTTCCCAGTACCAGTTCGATGCGTGAACAGGCCGAGTATTACATAGCTTTGAGCCGTTTTGAGCGTGGCGAGGAGGCCAGTCTCATGGCATTGCAGCGTTTCATCGAGAACTATCCTGCCTCACCGTTGGCGATGGAGGCACAGATGAAAGTGGGTAACTACTACTTCTACCGTGGACAGTGGGAGAGCGCGCTGCTCAGCTATTCGATGGTCCGCAACCGTGCCCTGGACAAGGATGCCGACGAGGACCTGATGTACAGGAGGGCTTATTGCTACCTGCGCATGGAGGATTACCGCGAGGCCGAGCGTCTCTATTATGAACTCGAGCAGAGCCCGCGCTATAGCGGTGCCACCGACTTCTATAAGGCCTATTTGGACTATGCCCGTGGCGACTATGCCGCTGCCCGCACCCGTTTCAGTGCCATCCCCCAGTCCAGTGAGTTGGGTTTCCAGTCCCAATACTACCTCACCCAGATGGCTTATAACGACAAGCACTACTGGGAGGTGATTGAGCAGGGCAAATCACTGCTTGAAATGGGGCAGAACGACTACTTTGACGCTGAGCTGAACCGACTGGTCGGCGAGAGCTATTACCACCAGGGCAATGACGCCCAGGCCTGCATCTATCTGAAGCGCTATTTCGAGAACCCCGAGGGTGAACCATACCGCACCGCTGCCTACACCATGGGCGTGCTGGATTACCGCGACGGCAATTACAAGGCTGTGGTCGATGATATGCTCCACGTCACCGACGGCAAGGACGCATTGACGCAGAGCGCCTACCTGTACATGGGTCAGGCCAAGCGTCAGCTGGGCGACATCAACGGTGCCAATATGGCTTTCCAGCAGGCGGCGACGATGGACTGTGACCGCAGTGTCAAGGAGACGGCCTATTACAACTACGCCGTCGGCTTGAGCAAGGGCGCCCGCACGCCCTTTGACCGCAGTGTGGACCTGTTTGAGGACTTCCTCAACGAGTATCCCAATTCCAGATATAAAGATAATGTGGAGGGCTATCTGGTGGATGCCTATACCGGCACCACCGACTACAAGCGTGCCCTCACGAGCATCAACCGCATCAAGAGCCCCGGCACCAAGGTGCTTACCGCCAAGCAGAAGGTGCTCTATAACCTGGGTGTGCAGTCGCTTGCCAATAACAACAACGATGAAGCTGCCGACTACTTCAAGCAGGCCATTGCCGTGGGCAGCTATGACAAGACCGCCCTTAACGAGAGCCGCCTGTGGCTCGCCGAGGCACAATACCGCGCCGGCAACTACAAGGAGGCAGCACGCAACCAGCAGGAGTATGTCAAGCAGATTAAAAAAGGCGATGACAATTACGGCATCGCACAGTATAACTTGGGCTACAGCCTGTTCGGCCAGAAACAGTATGCCGAGGCGCGTACGGCCTTCCGCAACGCCATCGACAGCAAGATGCTGAGCTCTGAGCTGATGGCCGACGCCTACAACCGAATCGGTGACACGCAATATTATGCCCGTGATTTTGCTGGGGCGCAGTCATCCTACGACCAGGCTATGCAAGCCGACAAGAATGCCAGCGGTGACTACGCCATGTATCACAAGGGTATCATGATGGGCATGAGTCACCAGTATGCCGATGAAATTGCACAGATGGACGCCCTTGTCAAGGCTTATCCCAAGAGCAGTTTTGCCCCGCAGGCGCTGCTCGAGAAGGGCAATGCCCAGGCATTGATGGGCAAGAACGCAGACGCCCTCAACACCTATGCCACCCTGCTCAAGAACTATCCCAAGAGCGTCGAGGCCCGTAAGGGACTCTTGCAGACCGCGCTGGTCAACAAGAGCGTTGGCAAAGAAGATGCCGCCATCGAGGCCTACAAGACCATTATCCGTCAGTATCCCACCAGCGACGAGGCTCAGGCCGCTGCCGAGGACATGAAGCTCATCTATGCCGACAAGGGTCAGCTGACCGAGTTCAGCAAGTTCCTGAGCAGTGTGCCCAACGCTCCCCAGATGGATGTTAACGAGGCAGAGCGTCTTACCTTTGAGGCTGCCGAGAAAGCCGCCATCAGCGACAAGCCCAGTATCGACAGGCTGGAGCAGTACCTGAAAGACAATCCCGACGGTGCCTATGCCGCCAAGGCAAAGTATTATATCGCCCGTTATCACTACGGCAAGGGCAACTACAACGAGGCGATGGCTGCACTCGACGAGGCACTCAAGGGTGGCGGTGACGCCTCCTATGCCCAGGATGCTATCGCCATGCGCAGCGACATCCTCGCACGTCAGGGTAAGCTCGATGAGGCCCTCCAGGGCTATAAAGACCTCGCTGAGCGTGCATCCAGTGACGACAACCGCACACTGGCACAAATCGGTGCCATGCGTATCGCCAAGAAGATGGGCAAGTGGAACGAGGTGCAGACGCTGGCCAGCACATTGTTGAAGCGGGGCGGCCTCACCTCTAGCGAGGAAAAGGAAATTACCCTTGACCGAGCTCTCGCCTATGCCCAGGTGGGCAATACCAAGGATGCCGAGACGGCCTTCAGGGAACTCGCCCGTGACCCGAGCAACGAGTATGGCGCACAGGCTTCCTATGAGCTCTCGCGCATGCAGTATGAGCTGGGCAACTACAAGGGCGCCGAGCAGACCATCAACGCACTGGTTGACAAAGGCACTCCGCACAACTACTGGCTGGGTAAGAGTTTCCTCACCCTTGCCGACATTTACTACAAGCAGGGAAACGTTTCTCAAGCCAAAGAGTACCTCCAGAGCCTCAAGAGCAACTATCCGGGCAAGGAAAAGGAGATTTTCAACGAGATTGACGCACGCTTGAAGAAGTGGAGCGGTGGCAAGTCGTCGAGTACCTCCAACGCCAGCACCGACAACGGGAAAAAGAAGAGCAACAAGAAAGGCAATTGATAACTGAAAGAATATGAAAAAGTTTTATTTCAGCATATTACTGGCGGCGTTTACGCTCACTACCGTTTACGCCCAGGATAACAAGAACCTGAACAAGGAAATTACCCTGGAGAAGGACATCGAACCGTTGCAGAAGAAGGCGGTGAAGAAAAACCAGCTCCCCAAGGTGAAGACGTTGGACAATAACCAGCCCAAGACCAACCTGGGTTACAGCGATCTGATGGCGCCCATCGAGGTGCCTACCGACATCCCCACGCTTTTGCCCTACGGCTACCGCACAGCGCACAACTTCAATGACAGGCGCGGCTATCTGGATGTGGGTGGCGGCACGCAGGCCAATTTCAGGCTCGACTTCGGTTACCGCATCCTCGAAACGGAACGCGAGAAACTGGGCGTGTGGATCAATCACAATAGCACTTGGAACGGTAAGAACAGCAGCAAGATGATTACCGATGGCAAGAACCGCCTGAAACAGAAATACAACGACAATACCCTCGGTGTGGACTACAGCAGGGCCCTTGGTAACGGTACACTGTCGTTGGGGCTGAAAGGCCACATGGACAACTACAACTACTATGGCGGCTGGAATACTCTAGACCCCGTTTACACGTTGTATGACAATCAGCCGGGGATGACGATTAATGCTCCCTATGACTGGGAGAAGGAGAAGCAGACCTTCTACGACTTTACGGTGAAAGCCGGCTGGAAAAGCATGGTCAAGTTCCGTGACAACCCATTGAACTACAATGTCAGCGCCTTGTATGGGCACGCAGGTTATGACAAGTCCTTCAACCAGCTATATAAGAAAGGTGTTCATGACAACTGGGGAATCCTCACGCTGGCAGGGGAGTATGGCATCAATGACTTGCTGTCGGCCGGATTGGCGATTAAGGGTGAATACCTCAGCCGCGGCACCAAGGCCAAAACCTTTGATGTCGATGACCTCAAGGATGACGCGGGACTGATAACCCTCTCGCCGACGTTTACCGTCAAGGGCGACATGTACAAGTTGCAGCTGGGACTGAACGGCTACTTCAGCATCAGCGATGGCCCCGTCTTCCGCATCTCCCCCAATGTGCGTTTCAATCTGGCTCTCGTCAACGGTTTCACCGTGTTTGCCAATGCCTTGGGCGGCAAGTATCTGGGTTATAGATTGCCTACCCACTTCGCCAATCATCGCTATGACAGCCCGCTGCTGATGTACGGCAGCATTTATATGCCGTTGGATGCCGAGGCGGGTATCAAAATCGGCCCGTTCGAGGGCTTGAGTGCCAAGGTCTCGCTGGGTTATGCCATCGTGAAGGACCAGCCGGGCATCTGCTATCGCACCGACTACCCGACTCATGCGTTATATGCTGGCATGATGAGCACCTATCATGTGCTGGACGGTCGTGGCTACTATATCAATGCCGAGGTTGCCTACAAGTACCGCTCATTGATTGAGGCTAAGGCTGGCGTCAAGTATGCCCCCCACGATAACGAACTGTTCCCCACCGACAAGCATTATAACGGCTACAAACTGGGTGTGGACCGCGCATCGACGGTCGCCAATATCGACCTGAAGGTCACCCCGTGGAAGCCTCTGTCGGTTAACGTCGGTCTCGACTACCGTGGTGGCCGCATGGCACTGTTCCACCAGATGGATATGACGGCAAGCGCCGACGTTGCCGAAAATTACACGTTCGTGAATATGGATGACGCTATCGAGCTGCACGCCGGTGCCAGCTACCGCATCACCAACCGTTTCACCGTCTGGACCGAGGCCCACAACCTGCTGAACCGTCGCTACGACATCCTCTACGGCATGGGAGCACAGCGCATCGGCATCATGGCAGGCCTGAGCCTCACCTTCTAAGTAAAGAATTGCAAGGGCATTGCGGTATCAATGTCCCATCAAAACGAAGCGGCCGTGTCATAATTCAATTGCAAGGATTATACACTTCAGCAAATCGAGCAAACTCGTTTGCCTTCAGTTTGCACAAGCTTTCCCGTGCGAAAGCACGGTTATATTACCATGTAGCAATTATGACACAGCGCCTTCGTTTTGATCGTTCAATGGTCATAGCAGGGTGGGGAGGGCATCGCTGTGCTGGGCGAAAGCCTCGGCGGCTTCACAACGGCACTCGAGGCCGCGGAAGTGCTCCATTGTTTTGTGCCAGTGATAGACCTCGTCCATGTGCTGGCTCACATGGCAGTTGCAGGCCTCGTGTTTGCGTTCCAGCACGCTCTCGATGTTGACCCAGTGCGTGGGATGGAACATCTGGCTTTGAGTGCCTGACATGGCCTCGAAATAATAGAGCTTGAAACGACGGTCGAGACGTCGCCAGGCATCCATCACCAGGATGCCGCAGACGGCGTGGTCGCGGTGGCCGTCCAGTGGCCAGTGGGTCATGACGATGTCGGGATTCTCGCGGTCGATGAGTTCGCGCATCTCCTTGTAACGCTCCAGGTTCACCTCGGTATTGCCGTCGACTTGGTTCATGAAGATGTGGCGTGCCCCGGTCACCTTGCAGGCGTTCTCGCTCTCGACCACACGCACCGCGGCAGCCTCGCTGTGGCTCATGCCTGCAATACCTGCCTCGCCGCGTGTGAGATAGACGCACACCACCTCGTGGCCTGCCTCGGTGAACAGGCACATCGTGCCGCCACAGCATGTCTCGGGATCATCGGGATGAGCCCCGATGGCGAGCACTTTGAGTTTGCGTTTGGGTTTTGCACTACCGGTACCTTTATCTTGAGCATTAGCTCCTACAGGAATGCCCAGCACCGTGGCTCCCACGGCTGCCGTCCCTGTCATCTTAATCATTTCTCGTCGGTTCATTGTCGTTGGAATTATTGGTTTCTTCAGACCACAAATATAGGGATTATTTCTCAAATCCCAATAAAAAAACCGGCGGTGATTGATGCAATCAACCACCGCCAGCATAGATAAGTTAGTTTCTGCTATTGAAATCAGTTGCCCAGGATGATGCCGATAACGGCGTTGATGTCACCGATGTTGACTACGTTGTCATTGTTGACATCGCCCTTGAGCATGGGAGCGATACCGAAAATGGAAACGCCGATGATCATGCCAGGCATTTCGATGTCGATATTGGCGTCCATGGCGGTGCTGGTAAAGCGTGCAGTCAGGTCGATGGGCACTTCACCCAGCATGGGGCCGAGCCATTCACCCTCGCTGTAGGCGGGGTCATCACCAGCGGTGATGTTGATGGGCTGCTTGATGGTGATGGTGGTGAAACCGTACTCGTCAACACCTTCTACACCGCTCACGGCGATATTGCCCACGGGCAAAGCCATACCTTCGGCCACGAGGCAGAAATTCTTCAGATTCAGGTCATAAGCGCCATTGTTCTGGTTGACCTCGACCAGAACCTGGTCCTGCTCCGATACGCTGCCGTTAACGGAAACCTTGAGGTGGCACATATAGTTGGTGGCACTCATGGCCATCACACAGCACACTGCTGCCAGAAAAACAAAAATCCTTTTCATATAGTTAATTACCTAGTATTCATTTAGTTAACTAAAAAATCCATTGAGGATGTAGTCGATAAGTCCGGTAATGTCGCCGATGCTGATGATACCGTCTTGATCCACATCAGAGTTCTCAAGGACAATATTGATTGCGTATCCATTGAGGACGTAGTCGATGAGTGTCGTGATGTCACCGATGCCGATAACGCCGTCGCCGTCAACGTCACCGCGCATTCCCTGAGGCTCAACAACGGTGGCAGTGATGAGGTAGCAGGTAGCGGCCTGCAGGTCGCCGGCCACAGCGCTGATGGCGATGCGGTAGGTACCGTCGGCATTCTGTTCCATCGTCTTGGTCAACACAGCGCTGGCGCCGGTGATGTCGGCGGTGAAGTCATCAAGGTCGGGAACGGCGGTGAACTCCATGTTATAGGCGGTCACAGCGGGGTCCCAGCCGTTGATGGTCTCGCCCTGGTAGCGCAGGTCGGTCATGTCGGCAAGGTAAACCAGTTCCATGTCGTCAACATACAGGGCGTCGCCACCGTTACCCTGGCCGGGAGTGCCATTGGTCGAGAAGGTCACGAAGATGGCCTCGCTGGCAGCACCATTGGCTGCATAGCTGTCGTAGTCAAACGGGAACGAGTACTGCGTCCAGTCACCAGCGGGAATTTCGCCACCGACGATGCTGCCCGACAGGTTGGTGTATTCCTTGTCCACGGGCTCCTGATAATAGGTGCCGTCAAAGGTCTTCACGCTCACGCCAGCCTTGTAGTTGGCATTGGTAGTGCCCTGGGTGTATTTCATCCACACGTTGAACTTGTCGGGCTTGGCATACAGGGGCATGTAGAAGTCCTCAGTGCCATTGGCTTTGTCCATCTCGGCGTGGTTTAAGGTGCTGGTAGCGCTCATGGATCCTGCCATCAGCATACCGTTGGTCATGGTGCCGTTAGCAACGATGCCAAAGATGGAGCCAGCGGTCATCACGGCGCTGTGGCCTGTTGCACCGCTGCGCACATCATTGCTCTGCTCCAGCTTGACAAGGCCTGATGACATGCCGGCATAGGTGCCGCCAGCGGTCTTGAAGCCGTGCCAGCGGTCGGGCTCACCAAATTCGTTGGTCCAGGACTCCATGTCGCTGTTGGGTAACTGGAAGTGGTCGCCAACGGTGTTGAACCACATGGTGACGCCGTATGCAGGAATGGATACGTTGGCTGCCATCATGCCGTCGGTGACGCGGGCAAACACGGTCGTTTTCATCGTGCCGTAGGCGGTTGGAACATCGCGTACTGCACTGTAGGTGGTGATGTCATTGACTGTTGCTGCAGGCACGTCGGTCATGTTTAAGGTCATGGGGCTTCCCATGAATGTTACATTTAATACCAAGGTACTGAGTCCGTTACTCTGCTCGGTAACAGTAACCGTGACGGTTTCGGTGTTGGTCTGTCCCATACCGGTTACAACGATGGTGCCAGTGTAGGTCTCGGCATGAATAGCCAGAACGGCCATCACTGCCAAACAAATAGTCAAAATTGTCTTCTTCATTTCTTTTAAATAAGTTGGTTATGGATAATTGTTATTTGATGCGATAAGAAATACCCAATGTACCGTACATGGGATGGAGTGTCTGAACCGACGTGAAGCCGCTCTTGAACAGGCCGTTCAGACCGTAGGTCAGTTCAGCAAACAGGCCCCAGCGGGTGTGGAAATGCCAGTCCAGCGCGACGTCTACACCCCACTGCATGTGGCGCATGTCCTTGTCAAAGTCAAAGTCGCCGCGTTCGCCCGGTTCACGCCCCATCTCAATCTTGGGACCAACGGGCGAACCCTCGCGCAGGTAGCCGTCATAGGCCCATCCCCAAAAGCGCCTGTTGGTGAGCCACCCCATGAACACGCCTCCGCGCAGCTGCAGCTGCGGGCTGCAATAGTAGCTGGCTTGGATGGGCAGGGTGATGCGGCGCTGGGCGCTCTTGATGCGTACGTTGCCATTGAAGATGCCGTCCAGCGACTCGTCGCCCCTGACGACCTCGATGTCATAGTTCTTGACGCGGCTGTCCACATCCATACCGGCTATCTCGTAGCGCAGACCCGAGTGCAGTCCCCAATGTTTGTTGAGGGGCAGGTCGGCCTCAATCGAGACGGCAAAATTCAGTCCCAGGTCGTAGTTGTTGACGTGGCGAATCTTGTTGTCCAGCTTGGTGGGCAGGGTACCACCCACGGTATATCCCAACCGCGCGTCAACGCGCAGGCTGTCGAGCACCGATGCCTGGCCAGCCAATGCCGTCATGACGGCCATCAAGGCAAATATGATGATATATTTTTTTCCGTTCATTCTTGCTAAGTCTTATACACCATATACACGGGTGTTAGCCCGCAAATACACTATACACATGCCGCAGGCATTTATTCCTCATGAGTGGTAATGAGCCTAACCTTGTCGATGCACAGCCTGCTGCCGATGGCACCGATGAAGTCACCGCCGCTGGCACTCGACGAGAAGACGATGGCAAGGCTGTAGCCGCGGGCCTCAAGCAACTTTTCGTCCACCTCCTCGCGGTACTCAAACTTCACGTCCCACGGCATCCACTGTGTCGTCGGGGTGACGTAGCCCATGTTGGCAATTGCTACAATCAGTTCACTCGACAGGATGTTGTCGCCGTAGAGTACCGTCTCGTTGCCCGCAGCATCGTGGTTGCGGTAGAACACGGCATAGACCGAAGCTGAATCGGTGCGCCCTGCGATGGGATTGCCGTAGAAATCCTGCACCGTAGGCCCGGGCTCGTAGGTATAATAGCCCGTGAAGCGCTCGGGACGTGCCGTGAAGGGGATGCCGAAGCGTGTGGCATGCAGGTGGTCACTCATCGCAATGCGGATGTCGAAGGTGCCCAGGAACATATTGCCGGCTGCCAAGCGCTTGTTCGCCATCTTGCCGAACGGTCCCGTGTCCTTGGTCATCAGGCACACGGCAGCTCCGTCATAGCCTTCCAGCAGCGGGGTGGAGGGGTATTCCATGGGCTTGGCTGTGCTCATCGAGATACGGAAGCCGTCGTTGGCAGTGGACCAGTCATTGCCCAGTGTGCCATCGGCCAGCGTATTGTGCCACACATAGAAACACTGGCGACCCGTGCCCGTCTCCAACTCGTAGTGCTCAAAGTTGAAGCGCAACGTGTCGGCAACGGTAAATGAGGTGGGCACGACACTAACGCTGTAACGGCGTTGCCACTTGCCGTCCTGGGAAGTCACCGTGTACAGGACAGGACCCTTGCTGAAGTCATGCATGCTGCCGCTGGCGGGCTCAACGGTCGCACCCTGCGAGAGAGTGAAAACCGGAGCCAGAGCGCTAACATCGGCATCACTGCGCACAGTGAACGAGATGACGCTGTCGGTCGAGAACACCACCTTCATGGAGTCAGTAGCCTGGAAAAAGAACTGCTCGGGATATGCCACATGCAGCGTTGCGGTCTCAATGTCAGCCTCGCATCCCTTGGGCTCATCGCCAAAGCAGGATGTGTTCAACAGCATCATCGCGACGCATGCCGCCATGACAAATGTATGTCGTAACATCTTAATTATCTGGGTCATTTCAAAACAAACCATTTTCAAACCCGCAAAGGTAGATAATTTCTTGTTAATGATGCCCTTTTTCAACACATTTTTTGATTTGTCGTGGGTTTGTTGATAACTTTTTTGATTTTTTGGGAATAAAATTTTGTGGTTGCGGCCATTAGCAGTAATTTTGCTTGATGATTTCAATTGTTGAACATATAGAATACCTGATGATGCGCCACGACTGCGTGGTTGTTCCCGGTTGGGGCGCTTTCATCGCCAATTATACCCCTGCGGCTTATTGCGAAGATGGCTCGGATGTGTTTGCGCGTCCGTGCCGCAGCATCGGCTTCAATTCCAGCGTTAACCATAACGACGGCCTGCTGGCTCAATCGCTGGTGCGTCGCGAGGGCATTACCTATGACAACGCGATGCGTCACATCACCGACAGCGTGGCATCCTTCCGCCGCCAGTTGGAAAAGGGTGGCGAGGTGTCGATGGGCAGTGTGGGCTACTTCCGCCGCGTCGATGGCCGCTACAATGAGTTTGTGCCGCTGCCTCAGTCCCGTGACTGCTATTATGGTCTCACCGACTTGAACATCCAATCGGTGACCATGTTGGAGCAGGAGGAGAACGTCAACGAACTGCCTGCAGTGCCGACACGCCGCAACGAGTTTGTGCGCAAGGCAACGCGCGTCGCCGCGTCGGTTGCCGTACTGATAGGTTTGGGCATCGTGCTCTCTACGCCCATCATTGTTGACCGCAACCACGACACGGCCAGCATGGCTCCCACGGTGACGGCTCCGCAGCACCAGCAGTTGGCACCGACCGTCGAGCAGGGCGTGGTGAACACGGGCATCACCCGTGTCGAGGCTTATCCGGGCATCGCCCAGGTGGGTAACACCGCCGGCAAGTACCGCATGGTAGTGGCCACCCTGCGCAACCAGCAGGAACTGGACGCCTTCAGGACAAAGTACGCCGACCTGGTGCCCCACATGAAGATGTTGGATTATAAGGGAATGATGTGTGTGTATGTCGCCAGCAGCGACGACTACAGCCAGTTAATGAGCCTGCGCGACGAATTGCCTGAGCGCTTGCGCGACGTCTGGATTTACAACTGATGCGGGAAACATGAAGCAGCGGTAACGGCTGCCCTTGAGCATTAGCATCACCACATCTTTTTTCTCAATGATATAGCGCACGTCATCCCAACGGATGGCGTGCGTTTTCATGCGCTCATCGGTAAACTGCAGCGTGAGGTCCTCGTTGCCGAGCGTCGCCGTCTTTTCCATGATGGACCAGCGAGCCTCGGGCGACAGGCCGTAGTAGAAGTAGAGCAGGCTCAGTATCATGGGCATCACGACAAAAAGCACCATCAACGCCACGATGACGAAGCGCACGTCAATCCAGTAGGCGAGCACACCGCACACCGCCACTGGCAGCACCATCCACAGCCAGTTGTCGGCCAGAAAGGTGTAACACAGGTGCCTCATGTAAGCACCCGCCGTGACACTGCAGTTCTCAATCCTCATGTTATTGCCTGAAATCCTCACGCTAAGCCGCAAAGGCGCTAAGTTTTTATATTGTTAGACTTCTGCGAGCAAATATAATATATCTTAGCGTCTTAGCGCCTTAGCGTGGGGAATAAACTAACGACGTTTCTTGCCCTTGTTGTACAGGGCGCGGCGGCGGGAGATTTCCTCATAGCCGCGTTTATAGGCCTGCTTGTTTTTCAGTATCAGCGTCTGGCAGTAGCCCGTGCCCTCGTTGTTATAGAGTTTCGACAGGTTCAGGTACTGCTTGCCGTTGCCACGGGTGACGGGGAAGACTTCCTCCTTGCGCTTGTTCACCTTGTCGCACTGCACCGAGTGGTTTTCGGCCGTGGTGCCCGTCAGCTCGGGAGCCACGCCATCTTCGCCCACCCACACGGCATAGACCTCTGCACAGGGGGGATAGCCCAGGGCAATCCACATCGTGGTTAGCAGCGGGTTCTCGCCTGGCACGATGCCCTCGATGACAACGCTGGCACTGGAGATGCGGCGCGGGATGAAGTCCTGGTCCACAATCCACGTGTCGCCGCTGCGGGTGAAGTCCTTGCCTAGCTGCGCGTTATAGAAGGTGCGCGACAGCTCCTCGGTAAACACCGCCGGAGTGATGTCCTGGGCGGCGATATGAGGCGCAAGCAGCGTTTTTTCGTTCTTCTCGCGCACATAGCCCATGCCCTTGTCCTTAACGCCGCTGTAGCTGTAGTTGGTGCGCATGAGGATGCCATCGGGGGCTTCGGCGAGGTCAAATTTCACATATTTGTAGTTGCCCGTCTCGAAGTAGGCGCCGTTGCCTTGTGCATCGATGACGCCGAAGTTGGCTTCCACGCCCAGCGGTTTGGGCAGCGTCTTGAGCAAGCCCTCGAAGTCGTCAACGGTCTTACAGCGTTCCAGCGCATAGCGCATGAGTTCGCCCTCGCGGTCCATGTTCTTCACACCGTCATTGCCGTTCAGGTTATAGGAAGCCGTGTTCATGATGGCAAAGCCCGCCTCGTTAAATCCCATCCACGCTGCCGTGTCCTGCAGGTCACGGGCATCGAACAGGGCGACGAACTCCATCAGCCCGTCGTGGCGCTCGATGCGCTCCACCCGGTTGTTCAGGTCGTTGGTGTCACGGTTTTTCCACATCAGCGGCCTTCCGTTGGCCGTCAGTTTGCCACTCACAATCGCCGACGTGCAGGCGTCAATCGCCGTCACCACGCCCAACACCGCCAAAACGGCTATCAGAATTCTCTTTCTCATCATACCGCAAAGATATAACTTTTCAAACAACCATAACAACTTTGAGCAACCAAAACAACTCAATAACTATCAAAAAAGTGGTTTTGGAAGACAAGAAAGACAAGATATACAAATAGGAAATCCCGATTGACAATTTTGTCAACAGGATGTCAAGAAAATTGTTCTTCTTGTCTTTCTTGTCGTTAAAACCCAAGCCGGATGGCTTAGTTATTCTTGTATTTCTTGTTGTTAAAAACGGGGGTTAGTCGTAGGTGTAGTGCTTGAGGACCTGGCGGTAGCTGTTGAAGATTTTGCTCTTGGAGACGAAGCCCACGTAGCGGCCATCCTCGTCGATGACGGGGAGGTTCCATGCCCCTGTGTCGTCAAAGGTCTTCATCACCTGTTCCATGGGCGTGCCGACAACGACCTTGGCGGGCGGAATCGACATGAAGCGGTTCACGTGCATGCGCCGGTACAGGTCGGGGCGGAACATGATGTTGCGGATGTCGTCGAGCAGCACCACGCCAATCAGTTTGTCGTCATCGTCGGTGACGGGGAACAGGTTACGGTGGCTCTGGGCGATGGTATCCACCATGTCCTTAAGGCTCATGTCGGGATGTACAATCGAAAAGTCCTTTTCAATGACGCTGTCCATCTTCAACAGCGTGAGCACCGAGCGGTCCTTCTGGTGCGTGAGCAGTTCGCCGCGCTTGGCAAGACGGCGGGCATAGATGCCGTAAGGGGTAAAGATACGGCAGATGCCGTAACTGCTAGCCGACACGATGAGCAGCGGCAGGAACAGTTCGTAGCCGCCGGTCATCTCGGCGGTAAGGAAGATGGCCATCATCGGGGCGTGCATCACACCCGCCATGACACCCGCCATGCCCATCAAGGCGAAGTTCTTGATGCTCAGCGGTGTCTCGGGATCGATAAAACCCAAATGGTTGAACAGGTAGGCGAAAAAGACACCTGCCATACAGCCCACGAACAGCGAGGGGGCGAAGGTTCCACCCACACCACCGCCGCCGTTGGTCGCTGCCGTGGCAAACACCTTGAAGGCGCCCAGGGCAAACAGGAACAGCAGCACAGCCACGACGTTGTCGCGCAGGCCGTAGAACATACTGTTGTTGAAGATGCCCGCTACATCACCGCTGATGAGCTGTGTCACACCTTGAAAACCCTCACCGTAGAGCGGAGGCATCAGGAAGATGAGGATGCTCAGCGTCACGCCGCCCACGGCAAAGCGCACCCAGCGGTTGCGCAACCGCTTGAAACGTGCCTCGATGCGGTCGATGAGCGTGATGAAATACAGCGAAACGAAGCCGCAGAACACGCCCAGCAGGATGACGAAGGGGATGCGCGAGGCATAGAACGGCTCACTCTGCGAGAAGAAGAACTCGACGTTGTAACCCGTGAAAACATAGGCCACGGTAGCGCCAGCCACCGATGACACAATCAACGGGATGGCGGCGCCCGCCGTCAGGTCGAGCATGAGCACCTCGATGGTGAACAGCATACCCGCGATGGGGGCCTTGAAGATGCCCGCAATACCCGCTGCCGCACCACAGGCGACCAGCATCGCCATCGTTTGCGGCGATAGCCTGAAGGCCTGCCCCAGGTTACTGCCGATGGCGGCACCTGTGAACACGATGGGACCCTCGGCACCGACTGAACCACCGAAGCCGATGGTGAGCGACGAGGCGATGAGCGACGAGTACATGTTGTGGAATTTCAGGCGGCTCTGCTTCAGCGCCAGAGCATAGAGCACGCGCGTCACACCATGCGAGATGGGCTCACGGGCGATGTAATAGACATACATGCTTGCCAGCAGGATGCCGATGGCGGGGAAGACGAGGTATAGCAGGTTGCCCGACTCGATGCTGAATCGGCTGGTGAGGAAGCCGGCGATGAGTGCGATGAGCGTCTTGAGCAGCACAGCGGCAAGTCCCGACGCGATGCCCACGATGAGTGCCAGAATCACGACAAAGGTCTTCTCAGGCAGGTGCTTCTCGCGCCACAATAACAGCCTTATCCACCAGTTGCTGCGGTCGTTGGCAGTATCGCTGGCGGCTTTGTCGGGACGATGTGTGGAGATGGGCTGATTCATCACATTCCGCGTCCTGTGAGCACGATTTTGATGGTGTAAATAAGTATCTTGATGTCATTAATCAACGACGCGTTATTCAGATACATCAAGTCATATTTCACACGTTCCAGCATCTCGTCCAGATTCTTGGCGTAACCGAATTTGACCATGCCCATCGACGTGATGCCGGGTCGCACCTGATGCAGCAGCGCGTAGGCCGGGACTATCGGAGTGATCTGGTCGATGTAGAACTTGCGTTCGGGTCTGGGACCCACGAGCGACATTTCGCCCTTGAGCACGTTCCAGAATTGCGGCAGCTCGTCGATGCGGTACTTGCGCATAAAGCGGCCGAAGGAGGTGATGCGCGGGTCGTCGTCCGATGACAGTTGGGGTTTTCCCGCCTGTTCGGCGTTCTGCACCATCGAGCGGAACTTGATGATTTGGAACGGCTTGTTGTGCAGACCGATGCGTTCCTGCAGATAGAAGATGGGGCCAGGGCTGGTCAGCTTGATGATGAGCGCCACTATCGCAAAAAACGGCAGGAGTACGACAAGAGCGACTAGCGAGATGATGATGTCCAACGCACGCTTGATATTCTTGCCGCTGTCGCTCATGCTGCTGCGCGAGATATTCACCAGCGGCTCGCCGTAGAGGTCAGAGATGGTCACCGGCGTCTGCATCTTGTTGAAGTACTCGGGCGAAATCATAATCGGCAAGCCCACAGGGAAGAGCTTGTTGATGGCATTCATGGTGCTGAAGGTGTCGTCGCGCGAGGGTACCACGATGAGTTCCCAGATGCCGAGCCGCTGGCACACGTCCTGGATGTCATTGAGTTCGTATTGGGGCAGGGGATTGTCCTTGACGGGGTCCTCGCCGGGAATGTTGACGAAACCCTTGACGTCGTGGCCCGAGAAATTGCGTTTGCCCTCCAACTTGTCGGCAAAAGCCACCGCTGCCGGGCCGCTGCCGATGATGAGCGTCGGGAAGGTCCATTTGCGGGCTTTTATCTGCTTGGAGGCGTTATTGGTGATGATGGCTCTCACGAGATAAACCAAGCCGAACAGCAATGCCCACAGAATCAGAATCATCCCATAGTCAGCACTGCGGACGCCGATGACGTCGTTAATTAGCGCCAGGAAGAAAATCATCAGCGTGTTGATGCCCGCACTGGCCAGCGTGGTGAGCAGCTCCTGGATGCGTGACTTGCGGCACACGTTGTTGTAATAGCCGCTGAAGGCGTAGGTGACCATCATCAGCAACGGGAAGAACAGCTGCCCCAACAGCACCATATCGCTCTTGAGGTAGCTCACCAGGTAGGGCCATCCCACGACGTTGCCTGTCTGGTAACGGATGATGTTGTAGATGAACCAGGCGAGATTCGACATCACGAAGTCGCCCACCACATACTTGATGCGTTGGCGGTGCGCTTTGTTGTTGATGTCGAGCCTTACTTTCATAGTGGTTTACAATTGGTTAGCGGATAATCTTGAATGTGCCGTCGCTAGCCAGCAGGATGATGTTCGACGGCTGGTGCGCGGTGGCGTCGCCGCGACGGTATTCCACGGCATAGTCCACACCCTTGACGATATCAGGTGCGATATCTTTGAAGGTCTTGGCAGTGGGCTGGCCGCTCACGTTGGCCGAGGTGGAGACGATGGGCTTGCCGAAACGCTCACACAGGCGGTGGCAGAACTCGTCATGGGGAATGCGGATGCCCACGCTGTCTTTGTCGCCCAATACGTTGGGAGCCAGGTTGTAAGCTCCCTCGTAGATGATGGTCAGCGGCTTCACGGCCACGTCAATCAGTTCGCGGGCAATGACGGGCACATCCACCACATAGTGGTCCAGATGGTCGGCACTGTCGATGAGCACGATGAGCGCCTTGCTGTCATCGCGCTGCTTGAGCTGATAGACGCGCTTCACGGCATCGGCATTGGTGGCGTCACAGCCGATGCCCCACACCGTGTCGGTAGGGTAGAGGATAAGTCCACCATCGCTCAACACCTTCAGGCACTGAGTGATTTCGGCATCCATTTGCGCCTTGATCTGCTCTATCTGTTCCTTCTTCATGATAGTTTAAAGACGATAAATCTAAAAGCTGATAGCTAAAAGCTAATAGCTTACTTCCCTTGCTGTTTAGCCCAGCTGTCTTTCAGGCCGATGGTGCGGTTGAATACCAGGTGGCCCTCGGTAGAGTCTTGGTCAACACAGAAGTAGCCGATGCGCTGGAACTGGTAGGTGTCGCCCACCTTGGCGGTCTCGGCCAGGAACGGCTCAATCTTGGCGTCGGAAATCACGCGCAGCGACTCGGGGTTGAGCAGCTCGCGGAAGTCGTGCTCGGTGTCGGCACTGGGATTCTCCACGGCAAACAGGCGGTCATACAGCCTGACCTCGGCATCCACGCAGTGGCGTGCGCTCACCCAGTGCAGGGTGCCCTTGACCTTGCGCTGGCTGCCAGCGCTGCCGCTCAGCGTGTCGGCGTCATAGGTGCACTGGATTTCGGTCACGTTGCCGTCGGCGTCCTTGGTGCAGCCGGTGCACATGATGATGTATGCTCCCTTGAGGCGTACTTCCTTGCCCGGGGTGAGGCGGAAGAACTTCTTGGGCGGTTCCTCCATGAAGTCGTCACGCTCGATGTAAATCTCGCGCGAGAAGGGCATCTGATGCTTGCCGGCGTTCTCCTGCTCGGGGTTGTTGTCCATCTCCATCATCTCCACCTTGTCCTCGGGATAGTTGGTGATGACGACCTTGACAGGGTTGAGCACGGCGCTCACGCGGTTGGCGTGGCGGTTCAGCTCCTCGCGGATGTTGTGCTCCAGCAGGCCGATGTCGTTCAGGGCCTCATATTTGGTGTAGCCGATGTCTTCGATGAAGTTCTTGATGCTCTGGGGCGTGTAGCCGCGGCGGCGCAGGCCGCAGAGTGTCGGCATGCGGGGGTCGTCCCAGCCTGCCACGAGGCCTTCCTTGACGAGCTGCAGCAGTTTGCGCTTGCTCATCACGGTGTAGGTGAGGTTCAGACGGTTGAACTCAATCTGACGGGGGCAGTACTCGGCAGCGCTCTCACCGGCCAGCTCGTGCACGAAGTAGTCGTACAGGTCGCGGTGAGGCACAAACTCCAGCGTGCAGATGGAGTGGGTCACGCCCTCGAAATAGTCGCTCTGGCCGTGGGCGAAGTCATACATGGGATATACATTCCACTTGTTGCCCGTGCGCCAGTGCGGCGTCTTGATGATGCGGTACATAATCGGGTCGCGGAAGTGCATATTGCTCGATGCCATGTCGATTTTGGCACGCAGCACGTGGCTGCCCTCCTCAAACTCGCCCGCATTCATCCTCTGGAACAGGTCCAGGTTCTCCTCGACGCTGCGGTCGCGGTAGGGACTGTTGGTGCCGGCGACAGTGGGGGTGCCCTTCTGCTGGGCAATCTGCTCGCTCGTCTGGTCATCGACATATGCCTTTCCCTCCTTGATCAGGCGGATGGCGAAGTCATACAGTTTGGGGAAGTAGTCGCTGGCATAGTACAGCCTGTCACCCCAGTCATAGCCCAACCAGTGGATGTCACGCATAATTGCCTCGACATACTCGGTGTCCTCCTTCTGCGGGTTGGTGTCGTCAAAGCGCAGGTTGCACGTGCCGCCGAACATCTCGGCTACGCCAAAGTCCATGCAGATGGCCTTGGCATGGCCAATGTGCAGGTAGCCGTTGGGTTCCGGCGGGAAGCGCGTGTTCAGTCTTCCTCCGTTCTTACCAGCCGCCAGGTCATCGGCGACAATCTGCTGTACAAAGTTCAAGGGCTTTTTCTCCTCGCCCTCCAGGTTGATATTCTCAATATTCTCCGCCATATTATATAAATGTAATCTCGTTTTATTTCTAAAATCACTAATTAACCTGCAAAGATACTAAAAATCCAGCAACCTCACATAGGTGAGATTAAAATCTTTTATTCTTTGAAAAGGTCGTCGGCGGTGACTTCGCTTTGTACCATGCCCCAATAGCCGTTGTGTTCAATCCCTCGGGGAGTAATCATTGTGAGCAGAATGGTTTTCTTATAGTTGGTGAACTTTTGGAATATATCGATTTTGTTTTGCAAGTTTTCGCTGTCTTTCTTGTCAATCAAGTATTCTTGGTTGGAGAACTTCATTTCGCACAGGTTGACGGTATTATCGGCACGGTCAATGAGCATATCAATCTGTGCGCCCTTTCCGTGGTCATCCTTGATGCGAAGTGAATAGACGTTTGTTAAAACCCCTCCAATTTTCAAGGCATCCTTGATTTGCCTGATATGTTGGAAGCATACCCTTTCAAAGGCTAGTCCCACCCATGACAACCTCACCGCTGCATTGTAGTTATGTGTCCAGAATAACTCATCATTTGTCTTGTTCTCACTCATAAATTTAAAGTAGAACAGGGTGAAATTGTCCACCAGTTTATATAGACCGCCATTTTTTTTGCGAGGATTGGTGTTGACATATTGTATAAATCCGCAGTGCCCCAGTTCTTCTAGCACCTTGCTCAGGTTGCCGCCATTCTCAATTTTGGTCATTTTGATAATTTCATCACGTGTCAGTCCTGATGGATTCTGACCTAGGACTCTGACGATAGTGACATATTTCTCTGGGTTGCGGAATAATGAGTCGTAGAGTTCGTTAAACTCAAATCGTAGCTTCCCTTTATCGGCAAAAAACAGCCTGTCAATGTTCTGTGCCATACTCTCACCGCGTTGAAGCAAAGACCAATAATACGGAATTCCACCCATTACCATATAGCCCTCAAGAATGTCATAACGGGCGTAATTCAACCTCATGCTCTCGATATATTTCTCGCACTCGTTCAGGGTGAAAGGTTTTAAGTAAATCTGATTAGTAACACGATTGTGCAACCCGCCGTGATTCTTGAAAATCTTGTTCACAATCCATGACGTTGCTGACCCGCACACAATGAGCAGCACATCATCTCGCCCCGATGCCCAACTGTTCCAGAAGAACTCCAGCGCATTCACGAAGCGTGAACGTGGCGTGTCCAGCCACGGCAATTCATCAATGAAAATGACTTTCTTGCGCACTTGTGACTGCCGGATGAGGTCTTTGAGCAGTTCAAACGCTTCAAGCCAACTATGTGGCATCTTGTCAACTGCCATGCCTGAATCTTTCAGCGAGGCACACCATCCGAACAACTGTTCGCTCAGTGAGGCGTTTGCCTGTCCTGAGTGGGCAAAGGTGAACTTTTCCTTGAACGTCTGTCGTACCAGATAAGTCTTGCCGACTCGTCGTCGGCCATACACAACGACAAACTTGGACTCTGCTGCTTGATATGCTCCCATGAGCTCTTTCTGTTCTTGAATTCGTCCAATTAACATAGTTGCCTCGTTTTAGTGGTTTTTGTCGCCACAAAGATAATCAATTTTTCGAATATACTTGTCTAAAGTTGAAGAAAAATAGCGTTTTTAGACAAATTAAAAATTATATTTGTCTAAAAACGTTCGAAAAATGCGATTTCAGACAAGTAAAAAAAAGAATCAGGCTCCTTGAGGGGTTGCCTCTTGGAGCCTGATGGCATTTTGCGGAATTTAATACTCTGGTTGAACCGTGTGATTAGGCGTGCTTCTTAGCCTCGTCAACGATTGCCTTGAAAGCGGCGGGATTGTTCATGGCCAGGTCGGCGAGCACCTTGCGGTTGATCTCGATACCGGACTTGTGAATCAGGCCCATCAGCTTGCTGTAGGAGAGGTCCTCCATGCGTGCGGCAGCGTTGATACGCTGAATCCACAGGGCGCGGAAGTTGCGTTTTTTCTTCTTACGGTCTGCGTAAGCGTAGGTCAAACCCTTCTCCCAGGTGTTCTTAGCAACGGTCCAAACGTTCTTGCGAGCGCCAAAGTAACCCCTTGTAAGTTTTAAGATTTTCTTGCGTTTGGCTCTTGAAGCCACGTGATTAACTGATCTTGGCATTTTTTTAAATTGTTTTGATTGCTAGCGTCCGTTTCCGGCACTTTGAGCTAGACATTCGGTTAATAATAAAAGATAAAAATCTTGTGATTAAAAGAAAGTTGAGTTGTTTACTTCACCAGGAGCTGACGCACGATGTTCAAGTTGGCCTTGTCCACGATGCTCATCTTACCCAGGTTGCGTTTACGCTTCTTGCTCTTCTTGGTCAGGATGTGACTCTTGTAAGCATGTCTTCTTTTAATCTTTCCGGTGCCGGTAAAGGTGAACCTTTTCTTTGCAGCGGAATTCGTCTTAACTTTTGGCATTTTGTTTTAGTTTAAAAAATGATTATTAATTAATCGAGACCAGGCACTTACCAAGCCTGATGCTCTTCTCTTTCTCAGTTATTCGGTTACTCCTCAACGGGAGTGTTGTCGTCCTGCTGAACGGCCGTACCGCCTTCGGGGGCGTCTTTAGCCTCTTTCTTCTTGCCGGGCTTCTTGGGCGACAGCATGATGGTCATGCGCTTGCCTTCGAGCACGGGCATCTGGTCCAGCTTGCCATATTCTTCCAGGTCGTTGGCGAACCTGAGCAGCAGCACCTCGCCCTGTTCCTTGAACAGGATGGAACGTCCCTTGAAGAAGACGTAGCTCTTCACCTTGGCACCTTCCTTGAGGAATCCGATGGCATGTTTCAACTTGAAGTTGTAGTCATGCTCGTCGGTCTGTGGTCCGAAACGGATTTCCTTGACCACGAGTTTGGTGGACTTGGCCTTCTGTTCCTTGGCGTGTTTGCGCTGCTGGAACTTGAACTTCTGGTAGTCCATCACGCGGCACACGGGGGGCTCGGCTTGGGGCGCAATCAGGATGAGGTCCAGCTCTTGCCCTTCGGCGATTTTCAGGGCTTCCTCGATGGGATAGATGCCCTGCTCCACGTTGTCACCCACTAGGCGCACCTCGCTGGCACGAATTTCATCGTTGATCAGGTTGGTGTCTTGCTCGTTTTTGCCGCTCATCTTGCGATTGCGGCCTCGGGGCCTGGTGGCGTTGCTCGGGCGCTTAGGCCCGGGACGATACGGTTTTTTGTTCATTCAACAGTTTTACAATTGTTATTATTATCGTGACAATCAAGCACTTCCGTGCGACACAAGTCGCGCGGAAATGGCTTAAAAGTTGGTCATTTCTGCCACTTCGCGATTAATATCGGCCGCAAAGGTAGTAATTTTTTTCGAACCTTGGTCACCTTCGCCCTGTTTTCTTATAGAAATTTCTTCACAGCTGGCTTCTTTTTCACCAACGATGAGCAGATAGGGGATGCGTTTCAGCTCGTTATCACGGATTTTTCGGCCGATTTTCTCGTTGCGGTCATCGACGATGGCGCGCACGTCGAGTTTGTTCAGCTCGTCAGCCACATGGTGGGCATAGTCGTTGAACTTCTCGCTGATGGGCAGCACGACGCACTGGTCGGGAACGAGCCACAGCGGCAGCTTGCCGGCGGTGTGCTCCAGCAGCACGGCGACGAAGCGCTCCAGCGAACCGAAGGGGGCACGGTGAATCATCACGGGACGGTGCTTCTGGTTGTCGGCACCGGTGTACTCGAGCTGGAAGCGCTCGGGCAGGTTGTAGTCCACCTGGATGGTACCCAGCTGCCAGCGGCGGCCCAGGGCGTCCTTGACCATGAAGTCGAGCTTGGGACCGTAGAAGGCGGCCTCGCCGGTCACCTGCTTGGCCACCAGACCCTTCTCCTCACAGGCCTCGATGATGGCACGCTCGGCCTTCTCCCATACCTCGTCAGTACCCACATACTTCTCCTTGTTGTTGGGGTCACGCAGCGAGATCTGGGCCTCGTAATTGAAACCGAAGACACGGAAGATGAACGAGATGATGTCCATCACACCGAGGAACTCCTGCTTCAACTGGTCGGGGGTGCAGAACAGGTGTGCGTCGTCCTGTGTGAAGCTGCGCACGCGGGTCAGGCCGTGGAGCTCACCACTCTGCTCGTAGCGGTAAACGGTACCGAACTCGGCATAGCGGATGGGCAGGTCACGGTAGCTGCGGGGCGACGTCTTGTAAATCTCGCAGTGGTGGGGGCAGTTCATGGGTTTGAGCATGTACTCCTCGCCCTCCTCGGGAGTGGTGATGGGACGGAACGAGTCCTTACCGTACTTGGCATAGTGGCCGCTGGTCACATACAGCAGCTTGTTGCCGATGTGCGGCGTGATGACCTGCTGGTAGCCGTAGCGCTTCTGAATCTTGGCCAGCATGTCCTGCAGGCGGTTGCGCAGTGCGGCACCCTTGGGCAGCCACAGGGGCAGACCCTGGCCCACGTTCTGGGAGAAGGCAAACAGCTCCATCTCCTTACCAATCTTGCGGTGGTCACGCTTCTTGGCCTCCTCGAGCAGCACCAGGTACTCGTCGAGCATCTTCTTCTTGGGGAAGGAGATGCCATAGACGCGGGTGAGCTGCGGGCGGGTCTCGTCACCGCGCCAGTAGGCGCCGGCGAGCGACATCACCTTCACGGCCTTGATGGCACCTGTCGAGGGGATGTGCGGGCCACGGCACAGGTCGGTGAAGTTGCCCTGTGTATAGGTAGTGATGTGACCGTCTTCCAGGTCATTGATGAGCTCACATTTCAAGGTCTGGCCATTGTCGCCAAAGAACTTCAGGGCGTCGGCCTTGCTGATGTCGGCGCGCTGAACGGTCTCGTTCTTCTGTGCCAGCTCCATCATCTTTTTCTCAATCTTGGTGAAGTCTGCATCGGTCAGGGGGTTGCCGCCTGTGTCGATGTCATAGTAGAAGCCGTTCTCGATGGCCGGTCCGATACCGAACTGGATGCCGTCATAGAGCTCCTGCAATGGTGCCAGAAGGCGTGCTTGCCCTCGGCGTCCTCCCACTTGAAGAACTTGATATCGCCATCCATACAAATGGGGCGTGAGATATCCCATTCCTCGTCGTTCAATGATGCGGCCAGCACGTTGCGTGCAAAGCCTTCGCTAATACTCTTGGCAATGTCAAGAGGCGTTACACCGCTCTCATATTCACGTACATTGCCGTCAGGAAACTTGATGTTAATCATAATAACTATTTGATAATTAAATGTTTGCGTTGTACCCTACAACAGTACAACTGATTCAAACTGCAAAGGTAGTAAGAATTCTTAATACAACTCACACAACTAGGCCAACATTTTTAAAAAGGAAAACAATAAATACAATGCTTTCCGGCTTGTCGCGGATCTAACAAGTTAAAACAGAGTTCCGCCAAAATATATAGACAATACACGCTATTATCTGCATGATGCCAGTGACCTTTACGTAATATTATGATGGGAATTTAAATGTTTTTGCTAATTCGCTGATATTTAGTATATTTGTAATGCAGACAAAGTGTTTGTCGGTGGTGTTTGCCTGCTGCCGAGAAAAGGGTGGGCACGAAACAATTTTAACTCCAATGTTTGTATCAGTTAAAATTGGGCGGGTTGTAATACCTTGTCAGTTAAGGTGAAACGCAGGCGCAAGAAGTAGCGCAGCGAAAAACCCGCAGGGGGTGACCGAAGCAGAAAGGTTGCCCCTATTTCGTGCCCACCTGTAAGGAACGCCTTCTAGTCTTTATCTTCCACCAGCTTGAGCTTTGCGCCGCACTTGGGACAGGTCAAGGAATGTTCACCGAACAGTTCTGCCACGGGAACGCCAAGCTCATCGGCTATTTGTTGCAGCCTTTCGAGGGAAGGGTTGCTATTTCCTATCCCGCAAAGCGTTTTGTTGATAAAGTTTATAATATAGTTTTTTATCACTACCTTTGCGGCAGAAATATAGAAAAACGTAGCATATTATGAAAGCGTTATTTAAGCTAATCGGGTCGCTGCTGGTGGGCATTTGCATCGGACTGGTTATTGTCATTCCGCTGATTGCGCTCATTGATGGCGAGTCGATTGTGACGGTAGCACGTAAAGTGTTCACCAAAATCGACCTGTTGGATATTGCTGTGTGTGTATGGGCGTTTCTAACCCTGATTGTCGCCTTTTTACTGCAGATTGTCATCCACGAGGGTGGACATCTGGTGGCGGGATTGTTGACGGGCTACAAGTTCGTGTCATTCCGTCTCCTCAGTTGGACGCTCATTCGCAAGGATGGACGTCTGCAGTGGCGCAAATATGACTTGGCTGGGACGGGAGGCCAATGCCTGCTCGCTCCACCCGACAGGCCGCTAGAGCAGATTGACACGCGCTGGTACAATGCTGGCGGCGTGCTGGCCAACGTCATCACAACCCTGATTTGCATCCTGCTGATTTGGACCTGCGATTTGCCTGCTTTGTTGGATATTTTCCTGATGATGATGGTGCTCATAGGCATCTTCTTTGTGCTGATGAACGGTATCCCCATGAAAATTGGCGGCGTTGCCAACGACGCCTTGAATCTGCTGCAGCTGGAAAAAGACCTGCCGGGGAAACAGAGTTTCTGCAACGTGCTGGAACTCAATGCCCGCAATCAGGAGGGCGAGCTGTACAGCGAGTTGCCCGGGCGCCTGTTTGAGGTGCCTGAACCCATCGACTGGAAAAACAGTATGCATGTGGCCTCGGTGTTAGCTGCAGCCACACGCAAGCAGGCTTTACACCAGTGGGAAGAGTCTTACGGGCTGCTGACCGAGGCTTGCTCTCACAAGGCCGACATGATGATCCTGTACCAGCTCGAGTTGGAGAACATGATGACCCTGGCATGCATTGCCACGGGACGCATCGACGAGGCACGCCAGCACTACACCCCTGACGTCGCCAAGCACGTCAACCGCCATGCCACAACCCAGAGTGACAAGCAGCTGACCCTCATGGCCGTTGCCCTATCCCTGGACGGCGACCGCCCCCAAGCCGAGGAAATCATGCAACAGCTCGAAGCCAACCGCGACAAGTACATCCACCAGACCGATGTCGCCATGAGCCTCGACCTCATGCACTGGCTCCTTGATAGTTATAAGAAAGAAGAGATAAAATAATTACGCGAATTTAGCGAATGAATTAACTCTATAAAGTCAATAATTTAGTGAATTAGCGTAATTCGTAGTTTTAAATAGAAAACCGATGAATCACGGGGCGGCCATAGCGCAACTGCAACAGCAGCGGCACCTGCTCCAACTGGAATACCAGGAGGAGAAGGAGGCCTATCGCCTGCACAGCCAGAATATGGGCCTGGGGCGCAAGGTGACACGAGGCGACGCCTGGTATCCGTTGCGCGTGGGCCGTGCTTATTACAATTCGCTGAACCAGTACTGCATCGAGGTGACGCGTCAGTCCGACGAGGAAATCGACCATAACTTCGAGTACGGTAAACCTGTTGTGTTCTTCAACGTTGAGGAGGTCGAGGACAAGGCCAAACAGGTGGGCCGCATCCGCTACTATGGCTTCACGGGGACCATCTCGTTTGTCGACGGCGACCGCATGGTCGTCGCCATCCCCGAGGGGCATGCGCTGGAACTGCAGAATGCCCCGTCGCCCGTGGGCGTGCAACTGTTCTTTGACGAGACGAGTTACCGCATCATGTTCGATGCTCTGGAGCGCGTCATCAACGCTAAGGGCAACCGCCTGGCCTATCTGCGCGACCTGTTTTATAGCCACCAGCG
Organism: uncultured Bacteroidales bacterium; assembly: GCA_902782465.1. Taxonomy (GTDB): domain Bacteria; phylum Bacteroidota; class Bacteroidia; order Bacteroidales; family Muribaculaceae; genus Sodaliphilus. The sequence continues at coordinate 33,544 of CACZNH010000015.1, read as the reverse complement.
GGCTGAGACTTTTTCTTTTGACGCTATGCGCTTCCCTTGGCTCAACGAGAGCCAGCAGCGCGCTGTCAACGACGTGTTGCGTGCCAAGGATGTGCGCGTCCTGCACGGCCCTCCCGGCACAGGCAAGACGACGACGCTGGTCGAGGCCATCAATGAGACCCTCATGCGCGAGACTCAGGTGCTTGTGTGCGCCCAAAGCAATACCGCCGTCGATTGGATTAGTGAGAAACTGGTGGACTGCGGCATCCCCGTCTTGCGCATCGGCAACCCCACTCGCGTCAACGACAAGATGCTCAGCTTCACCTATGAGCACCGATTTGCCGACCATCCTGACTACCCTAAGCTGTGGCAACTGCGGCGTACCATCCGCGAGATGCGGCGCAAGCGGCGTGAGACGGGCGAACGTTTCCACCAGCGCCTTGACCGCCTCAAGGAGCTCGCTGTGGAGCTCGAGGTGCGCATCAACGCCGACATCTTCGGGCAGGTGCGTGTCATCGCCTCGACCCTCGTGGGCGCTGCCAACAAGTTGCTCGACGGCCAGAAGTTCGGTACCCTGTTCATCGACGAGGCGGCGCAGGCCCTCGAAGCGGCCTGTTGGATACCCATCCGTCGCGCCAGCCGCGTCATCTTTGCCGGCGACCACTGCCAGCTGCCACCCACCGTCAAATGCCTCGAGGCGCTGAAGGGTGGCCTGGGCAAAACGCTCATGGAACGTATCGTCGAGAACAAGCCCGAGTGCGTCTCGCTGCTGCAGGTGCAGTACCGCATGAACGACGAAATCATGCAGTTCAGCAGCGACTATTTCTATCATGGCAAGATGACGTCGGCCCCCGAGGTCGCCCACCGCCTTATCCATGAGGGCGATGCCCCCATCCTGTGGTTCGACACCTCGACCATCGAGTTGGGCGAGGACGAACGCGACAACTTTCGTGAGCAGTTTGTCGGAGAGACCTTTGGCCGCATCAACAAGGGCGAGGCCAACCTCACCCTGAGTCTGCTGCAGATTTATTTCCAGCGAGTGGGCAAGCAGCGCATCCTCGATGACCGCATCAACGTGGGCATCATCTCGCCCTACCGCGCCCAGGTGCAGTACCTGAGGCGCCTCATCAAGAAACGCGCCTTTTTCAAACCCTACCGCCACCTGATATCGGTCAATACCGTCGATGGCTTCCAGGGGCAGGAGCGTGACGTCATCCTCATCTCGCTGGTTCGCGCCAACGACACGGGCCAAATCGGTTTCTTGCGCGACCTGCGCCGCATGAACGTCGCCATCACCCGTGCCCGCATGAAACTCTTCATCCTGGGCGATGCCCCCACCATGACGCGCCACCCCTTCTACCGGCAACTCTACGAATACATCCAGACCGTCCGCGGGCAACGCTAATTAACGACAATAAAGACAATAAAAACTAAGGCATCCGCTTGCCGATAAATAAAATACAACTCTAACAACTTAAAACAATTTCATTAATCAATTATTGTTCAAGTTGTTAGAGTTGTATTAATTGAGGCTGTCAGAAATTGTCAGATTTTGAGTTTTGCGACTTGACCGGCGGCACGAACGATGAAGATGCCGCGACCGGCGGGATAGGTGTTGACACCGGCCTTGGCGGTCACGGTGCGGCTCATGCCGTTCGTCATGATGATGTCAACAGTCGTGTCGATGGGCGTTTCAACCACAACGTTCTCGCCCTGGGCGTAGATGCGCAGACCATCCTTCAGTTCCTTGACGGCACTGTAGCCCAGATTCACACTGAACGCATTCACGGCGTGGGTCGTCATGTCAGTCTCGGCAAGTACGACGTCGCTGACGGTGAGTGCGGCATCATCGGCGGCAAGGCCTTCGAGCACGAGCGTCAGCAGTGTTCCCTCGTGATTGCTCACCACATCGTTCATCGACGAGGAGCACAGCAGGCGGATGTTGCCGTCGGCCAACTCGCTCACAGCAAGGCTGTGGTGCGAGGCACGTGAGGAAAGTGTGGCTTCGGCCAGCCTCAAACCATCGGGCAGGACTATGTCCATCTGCAGGGCTGTAAGGTTCACCCTGTTATCCAGATTCATGGTTACGACATAACGGCTATTGCCCATGTTCACCGACTCGCCTGTGAGGGCCACGTCGCTATCATTGATGCGCTGCGCATTCTCGGGCATCGAGAATTCTCCCAGCACGATATTGACGATACCCACCAGGTCGCCCACGTCGATGGTCTCATTCTCATCAACATCGGCGGCTGTGAAGATGAACGGGTCGGGATTCAGCGCCATGATGTAATTGGCGGTGGTCACATAGTCGCCCACGTTGACCAGCCCGTCACCATTGGCATCGCCCTTGGCATAAGACTTCACAATGACGGTTGCATCCACATCGGGGGCATAGTAGGTGGCTGCCATGGCGTCGGCAAGGACAATATTGCCCAGCATGATGTTGTAGGCGCCATCGGCCAGTTCGGGAGCGGCATTGAGGTGCAGCACAAACAGGTCGCCCTCGTTGCCGTTGAATACCTCGGCATCGGGCGAGGCAATCAGTATCCTCACGGCACCGTCACTGAGCGTCCTGACTGAAATGCTGTGGGTCTCGGACATGCGGCTATCGACAGGAGTGACACCCTCCTGGGTGAAAGTAATGCCATCAGGCAAATAGACGTCGCACTGCAGTGCCGAGATGGGAACACCGTTCTCCAGAGCCACAGGCAGGTCAAAGTCGCAGCCCGTAACGGCAAGGATGGGGCCATTCACAGTCAGCACATTGTCGCTGGTCGAGCCGGGTTTGGCGGGAATGAGAATCGACTGGGATGCAACGTCGCTCACGACCTTGCCCTGTTCCTGGGCGGTGGCAGTGGCTTGGATGGTCTTGGACTGTTCGCCACGCTCGATATTGCAGGGATTGTTCACGCGTTGGCCGTCAATCCTCAGCGCGACGTCGCCTAGGCCCGTAGCCGTAACGACCACCGAGGTGGAATTGACAGTATAGGAAATGGTCGGCGTTTCGGTAACCTCATATTTGCCATTGCCGAACAACCTCACGCGCTGGTAGTACTGGAAGCGCTGCGTCTTGTTGTTGCCGCCGCTGCCATAGAAGAAACGATACTCGTTGGGCTCCCAACGGGGCGTTGCCGTGAAGGCTTCGCGGAAACCGAACTCCAGATTAGCAATAATCATGTTGGGCATCTCACCGATGAACGTCGAGGCACCCTCGCACTGCAGATACAGGCCGAACAGGGGCGCATCGTCCTTCTTCAGCGCACCGTTGGCACGGTAGCTAGCCGCACTCTTGGCCGAGAAGTGGCAACCGTAATTGTTGGTGTTGGCGCACAAGATGCTGTAGGTGTTATAAGTCTTGCCGTCAATCGTCTTGGTGCCGTTCAGATTGTAGAAGATCTGTGCACTGCGGGGCATACGGTCGCCCAGCGCCCACGCCACTTCATCGCCCGTTTCCTCGTCCTCAACGCTGATGATCTTCACGCCCTCGGGTAGATACAAGTCGCACTGAAACGAGTTATAGGTGATTTCGTTGTACAGGTCACCCGCCGAATTATAGGGCACGGGAGTGAGTGCCTGCACCGTGGCGTTGTTGTAAATCGCATCATCGTTGAGCCAAAGCCAGACGAGTTTGGTGTCGCCCTGGTCAAAGGTAACGTTGTTGTCAACAGTCACGTTATCATAGTCGCCGCGCACAAACAGGTGGTCGGCTGTGGCTTGTCCGACTTTGTCTGCTGAGCCGTCAGCTTTACACCCATACTCGCCGTTGGTCTGGCCGTACGCCGTCAGGCTGAATGCCGCTACAGCAGCCGTCAGTATCATATTTTTAATGCTCATAGCTTTCATGTCGTTAGAGGTGAAACAATTACATCACACTGATTTTAGCCACGCTACCGGCAGCACGCACGATGCAGATACCACGTTCGGCAGGATAGGTGTTGATACCGGCCTTAGCCTTAAAGACGCGTACCATGCCGTTGGGAGCAATCAGTTCAACCGTGGTGTCGACAGGGGTCTCGACGATGATGTCCGTGCCAAGGGCGTAGATGCGGACGTCACTGTTGACTTCCTTGACGGCGCTGTTGCCCACACTGATGCTGAAGGGGTTCACTGCGTGGGTCGTCATGTCGGCCTCGGCAAGCACAACATCGCTGATAGTTACTGCAGCATCTGCGCTTGCTGTGCCTTCTAGGACAAGGGTCAGCAAGGCACCCTCATGGCCCGTCACAAGGTCATTGGCGACCGAGGAAGCCAGCAGTCTGACTTTGCCGTCATTCTGCTCGTTCACGGCAAGGCTGTGGTGCATAGCGCGGGACGATAGGCTGGCCTGGGCGAGTGTCAAGCCCTCGGGCAGGGCGAGGTTCATCTGCAAAGCGGTCAGGTCCACCTCGTTGTCCAGATTCAGCGTTACCACCACCTGCTGCTCGCCGTTGTTTGCCGACTCGCCCGTGAGTGTAACGGTACCGTCATCGTGATGCGGGGCTGCGCTGGGCGTCACAAAGTCACCCAGCACGATGTTGGCGACGCCCACCAGGTCACCCACGTCGATGATTCCGTTCTCATCGACATCGGCAGCGCTGAAGATGAACGGCTCGGGATTCATTTGCAGGATATAATTGGCTACAGCGACATAGTCACCCACGTTGACTGTGCCGTCACCGTTGGCATCGCCAGTAGCGTAGGATTTCACCGTCACAATGGTGGCGACATCAGGGGCAAAGTAGGTCACGCCGGCAGCATCGGCCAGGATGACGTTGGTCAGCGTCACGTTATAGTCACCATCTTCCATTTCACCATTCACATCGAGGTGCAGCAGCATCAGGTCGCCGTTGTTACCCGTGAAGACCTCAGACTGTGGCGACGAAATGACGACGCGCACCACCCGCGGAGCGACGAGGCGGGCATACAAGCCATGGCTCGCACTGGCACGGTTGTCCGCCATGTCAATGAGATAGCCGTTGTCATCGGCAGCCAGTTCGATGCCTTCGGGCAGGTTGATGTCACATTGCACTGCGGTGATGGCATTTTTGTTGGTCATGCCGATGGGCAGTATGTAAGACTTGCCTTTCTCGACGGTAAACGTGGCGGGAAGCGTCAGCACATTGTTGTCCTGAACACCGTTTGACAGCACACGTACCAGGCAAGTGGCACTCAGATTGGAACCGTCGGTTGTCGTTGCCGTAATCACGGTTTGGCCGGAGCCGATAGCACTTACCAGGCCCTCGGCATTGACTGTTGCCACGTTCTCGTCTTCGCTGCTCCATTTGAGGGAATGACTGGCATCGGCAGGCAATACCTTGGCAGTGAGTTGCTGGCTCTCTCCACCGTGCAGGGTAATCAGGGCCTTGTCAAGCGTCAGTTGCTCGGCAAGCGTCAGACTCTTGATGCGGTGGAAGTTTTTCCAGTACTTGTGTTGCTGATAGGCTTCCATGGCAGACCCCAACACACTCAGTGTAGCGCCGTGATAAACTGCGTCATCAAAACTGTAGGATGCATACATTCCCGGGGGAGTTGTTGCCAGGCAGGTCACATCGACCAATTTATAGCAGTCAAAGAAAGCTTTGATGGCCAGACTGTCAACCGAAGAGCCGAGTACAACTTTCGTCAGATTATAGCAGTACTGGAAGGCATATTCGTCAATAATCTTAACGTTGTTGCCAATCACTGCCGATTCCAGTGCGCTACAGCCGTGGAAAGCGCATCGTCCCAGCGTCTGAACCGAGTTGGGGATGACGATATTGCTCAGCGACGTGCAGGACACAAAGGCATGGTTGCCGATGCTGACAATCGTGTTGGGGATGGTCACGTCGGTCAGCCCGCTGCTGTGCGAGAACGCATGGTTGTCGATGGCAGTCACTCGGTAAGTATTGGCTCCATGGGTGACTGTCTCGGGAATCGCCACACTGCCTGAGTAGCTGTTGCCGCTACTGGAGTTGTAGGTTACCGTTGCTTGGGTACCATCCACGTTATAGTAGATGCCACCCTCCTTAAAGGAGTATGCAGCCGTTTGGGCTGGCATCATTGCCGCCAGCACCACCAGGGCCGCGACAATTCCTTTTCTAAACGTTTTCAGTTCCATAATTCCTTTCTTTCTTTATTTGGTTTCTAGTAATCGATTTGTAGTTTGGAAATGACAAAGTTAGGAAATTTGAGGATAAATACCAAATTCCGACTCCTTATTATTATTATCATTAGAATCGGTAGGATGCGCCGATGCCGAATACCACTTGGCTGGCGTGGCTGATGATTTGGTACTTCACCTCGGCGTTCAGCCCGAAGTGGTCCGTCAGCAGATAATCGATGCCGCCGCCCAGGTTGCCGCCCACTTTAGATTCCGTCTGGCTGTCCATGCCGATGCTTATTTCGCCGTGGCTCACGTTGATGCCATCGGCATGCCAAATGCCCACGCACACGCCCGCAAGAGGATACACGCGCACCTTCTCGCCCACGTTGAACAAGTAATTGCCCTCAAGGTTCACGTCAAAGGCGCTCACCCCGGCGTGCTTGAAGTAGTAGTTGCTTGACAGGTTGAGCCTGAAAGCGTCAGTTAGACATTTCTTCACGTGCAAGCCGAGGCCGGCGGTCTCGGCCTTAGTGCCATACACAACCTGTCCGCCAACGTTCCACTCTCCACTCTCGGCATTGGCCATCAGCATAGCCGCTGCCATCACAAGGAATAATACAATCTTTTTCATCTTTCTTTTATTGTTTTTTGGTTAATAATTGTCGAGGTTATGTCTGTCGCAAAAGTACCGCGTCGCGTTAGGGCCTGCAATACCCAAAAGGGTGTTTTTTGCTGAGGCCGATTTTGCGGCTTTTCGTCGATTGCAAAGTTACTGCTTTTGGCTATTAACGACCAAGGGATTCGGTAGTTTTTTAACTTCATTTTGTTCATCGTAACCCGTTGATTTTCAATGGTATCAAAAAGAAAAAGTTCATTTTTGGGAAAATGAACTTCATTCTGCGTTTTTCGAGGAAATACAAGAATAACTAAGGCATCCGCCAAGCGATGAATAAAATACAACTCTAACAACTTAAAACAATTTCATTAATCAATTATTGTTCAAGTTGTTATAGTTGTATTTGTTGTACTTATTGTTTTCCTTTCAGGTAGTGGGGATTCTGCGGAGCCACTGGCGGTAGCCCAAGGGTGCAATTTATAATATCGTGACTGAGACACGTTTACCCAGTCCGGCGAAAATGCGGAAAAGAGTCGATAGTTGCACATCTGCTCTACCGTTCTCAATCTTTGAGATATAGCTTTTTTTCGTGCCGATTTTTTCTGCCAACTGTTCTTGGGTCAGTCCTGCAAGGCGGCGTTGTTCCTTTAGACACTCTGCAAGACAGAAGGCGTCGGCCTCAGCTTCAAACGTTTCCCTTGCTTCGGTGCCACGCTCTCCATACTCGGCATTGAGCAAGTCGTCAAACGACTCGCTCTCCATTATCGCTTGCTTCTTTTTCTCGTCCATAGTCTTATCATTTTTTGCTGTCTTCATATTCTTTTTTTATGGCTATAGCCCGCTTTATCTGATTTTTAGGCGTCTTCTGGGTTTTCTTCTGGAATCCATGAAACAGAATTACCAATGAATTACCGTCCAAGCAGCAAAAGATGCGGTAAATATTGCCACCAACTTCAACTCTGATTTCATAGATGCCGTCAGTCCCCTCTATGATTCTAAAAAACTTGGCTGGTATAACTCTTTGTATCTCAATCAATCGTAGCACATAATTAATCTTGTTGCGCACTGATGAAGATTGAGCAACATAGAAATCCTTGAAATAGGATTTAAAAAGCCTGATATCACGAACTTTTTCCATTTTCAGTTCCTAATCCGCCGCAAAGTTAATCAATTAGTTAACAATGCGCAAGTTTTATTCGAAAAAATAAGATGATAACCCTGAAATACAAGAATAACTAAGGCATCCGCCAAGCGATGAATAAAATACAACTCTAACAACTTAAAACAATTTCATTAATCAATTATTGTTCAAGTTGTTAGAGTTGTGTTTGTTGTACTTATTGTTTCCCTATCAGGTAGTGGGGATTTTCTTGAGCCACTGGCGGTAGCCCAGGACGGCCATGACGGTGTAGAAGGCGTAGAGGCAGGCCGTGAAGGGGATTTGCTTGTAGATATAAAGGATGGCGCAGACGGCATCGACGACGAGCCACAACAGCCACTGCTCGGCATACTTCTGAGCCAGGGCCCACAGGGCAACCATACTCAGGGCGGTGGTGAAGCTGTCGCACAGGGGGACGCTGCTGTCGGTCCAGGTGATGAGCACCCAATAGATGATGCCCCACAGCGCTAAGCCGATGAGTGCCACGGGCAGCACACGCCGCAGCGGGAAACGGGTGATGGGTCGCTCCCCGTTCTCTCCGTTCTCTCCACTTTTTTCGTTTTTTCCGCGCGTGCGCACCCAGCGCCACATGGCGTAGCCGTAGATGGCGGCAAGGACGTAATACACCTCCATGCCGAAGTCGGCATACAGGCCGCGTTCCCAATACAGGTAGCCGTGTACGATGGGCATGATGACACTCACGAGCCATAGCCAGATGCTCGCCTTGAACTCCAGCCACAGGTAAATGAGTCCCAACACCAGGCCAGCCAGGTCAATCGCCTCGACCCACCCGAAGTTATTGAAATATTGTACAATCGCGTCCATTGTTAGGCTTTAGGCTTTAGGTTTTAGGTTTTAGGCTTTAGGCTTTAGGTGTTAGGCTTTAGGGTGCGGATGCCAGCTAACGCCTATTGCCTAACGCCTAATGCCTATGATTTTAGAATCTAAAAGTGATGTGGCCCAGGGCGTTGATGCCTGCCATGGGATAGAAGCGCGGGTCGCTGTACAGGGTGTACTGCGACGCCTTGCTGCCGCCAGGATACAGGGCACAGGTCTGCGAGTAGCCGTTGGTCTCGTAATTCTCGTCGAACAGGTTATAGATGGTGGCACCCACGGTGATGCTGCGGATGTGCGGCAATGTGAAGGTGTAGGCCACGTCCAGGTTGTTGACGAAGTAGGGGTCCAGCGAGTCGTCCTTGCGCTCGAAGTTGTCGAGATACTGGCGCGACACATACTGCGACTGCAGTGAGGCGGTAAAGCCCTTGTAGTCAAACGTCAGCATGCTGCCCACAGTCACGCTGGGCGAGAAGGCGATGGTGGTGTTGCCCTTCTCGATGGCGCTCTGGGTCCACATGCCGTCCCAGGTGTCGGCATCATAGTCGCTTACATAACCCACATAGTCCTTGATGCGGTTGCGGCTTAACGTGGCATTCACGTCCCAGCGCAGCCAGTCGGTGAAGTGCATTCCTGCCAGCAACTCGATACCCATGCGGTAGCTCTTGTCCACGTTCTCGGCCATCAGCTCGCCGATTTCGTTAATCTTGCCGTTGAGCACCAGCTGGTCCTTGTAGTTCATGTAGTAGAGGTTCACTCCTGCCACGAAACGGTCGTTGCGGAACTCGTAGCCAGCCTCCCAGTCATAGAGTTTCTCGCTGGTGGGATGCTGCAGGAACAGGCCGTCGGTGTAGTTGTTGCGCGTGGGCTCCTTCTGTGCCACGGCAAACGAGGCATAGACGCGGTTCCTGGCATCAATCTGCCAGTTCAGACCAGCCTTGGGGTTGAAGAAGTTGAAAGGCTCGTCGATGTCCAGCGTCTGCAGATGCTCGGGATTGGCCGTCCAGTCCCACTTGTCGTTGTTGCCCGTGATGCGGTAGCCGATGTGGCGGTACTGCAGGTCGGCATAGGCGCTCAAGCCGCCCGTGATGACGTAGTTACCTTTTATATATATGTTGAAGTCGGTCTTGCGGCCGTTGTTGCGGTAATACTCATGGTCGGGGGCCAAGGTGCTGGTATAGTTCTCCACCCAGATGACCTGACCGTAGTGGTCGTTGCTGTAGCGGTTGATGCCGCCGCCCAGGGTGGCATTCAGCCTGTCACCGCTGTACTGCAACGAGAACACGCCGCCGCCAAAATCGCTGTCCACGCATTTCTTGCGCACCAAGCTGGCCTTCTTGCTGACACCGTCGGCCGTCACAACGGGTTCCAGGGCATACTCCTTGAGGGTGCGGGCGTTCTTGTACTCCTGGTAGTAACCGTAGCCGTTGGTATAGTGCAGCGCCACGTTGAGTTTCCACAGCGGGTTGAACGTCTGGTTCCAGATGAGCTGGTAGTGCGTCTGGCGGTAGATGTCCTTCTGGTCCTTGTAGAAACCCGTCACCTCGCCATTGTGCTTGATTTCGCCGTTAGGGTTGTAGGTGCGGTTGTTCTTGAGGTCGTCGCGGCTGATGCCGTCCCAGGCATGGTAGGTGTCTTCCTTGCCGCCAAAGGTGACAAAGCGCAGCGAAGTTCCACCCCCGAAGTAACCCAACTGTCCAAAGTAGCTCACCAGCTCGCTGGTGGCGCGGTCGCGGTAGCCGTCGCTGCCGATGTGCGACAGGCGGGCTTCAATAGCCCAGTGGTCGCCCAGCATACCGCTGCCCACACGCAGCGTCTCCTTGTTGGTGTTGAAGGAGCCATAGCTGCTCGTCACCTCGGCATAGGGGTCGCGCGAGAAGCTCTGCGTGCGCATGTTCACACTGCCGCCAAAGGCACCCGAGCCGTTGGTCGACGTGCCCGCACCACGCTGCACCTGGATGTCGCGCACCGACGAAGCAAAGTCAGGCGTGTTCACCCAATAGATGCTGTGGCTCTCGGCATCGTTCATGGGAATATCGTTCACCGTGATGTTGATGCGGGTGGCGTCGGTACCGCGCACGCGCATCGACGTGTATCCCACGCCGGCACCCGCGTCGCTGGTGGTGATGACGCTCGGTGTCATCGTCAACAGGAACGGGATGTCAAGGCCGTGGTTCTGTGCCGCCAGTTGCTTGGCGGTGACGTTGGTAAAAGCTACGGGAGTGTTCTCGGAGGCACGTGTGCCCAGCACCTCCACTTCGCTCAGGGCGATGGCGGGTACCGTGTCGGTTGCTGCGGGCTGTGCCGCCGCAACGAGGCTTGCCAGCAGTGTGGCAGCCGTCAATAAGGTCTTCTTCATTGTTCTAATCAATAAATGTTCTCTACGCCGGCATTGTCCGGATCAGATCCGATGGGTATGTTCTCAGCCTCCCGATTTGCCAGGAAGCACCCCAAACTCATTGAATCGCGCTGCAAAGTTAATACAAATTTTAGATTAAAGTCGTAAGATTTCAGTTTATAGTTGCCATTGCCACACATAAATAATCATTGTTGTCCGGTAAAAGAGTCCCGTTAGGGACGCAAGGTCATAGGCAGGGATTCCGTTCGGCTACGCCTCACTTCATCCCTGTACAAGACGGCTATCCACAAACATTATAGCCCCGTCGGGGCGGCACTAATTCCTTGA
>CACZNH010000015.1:0-22197 GCA_902782465.1 uncultured Bacteroidales bacterium | reverse complement strand
CGGGCTTAAAAGCAAGCCCCTTTTTGAGAAATCACAATTATAGCATTGAAACTTAATGATATGTGCTTGCTGTATCTCTTTTTAGCGGACACTATTGATAAATAATAAGGAAAACAATAAATACTAAAACTATCCAGCCTGTAGCGGTATGTCAAATACTACTCTGGCAATGATTCTGCCACAATCTCTTTTATGGTTGTCCGAAAGCGGGCAAAAGCTGAAACAAATTGAAAAACAAGCCTAAACTGAAAACTTTTTACTACCTTTGCGCTGGAAATATTATCGCTATCATCGAATTGACCAATGAAACAATTACTGCTAACCCTGTGTGCGTTGTTGTTGGCCAGCATTGCCGTGGCGCAACAGCCCGACAACTATCCGCCTGACAACAAGAACGTCACCATCGCGTCGACCAATCTGCCCATCGTGTGGATAGACGTGGACGGTGCCATGATCCAGCGCGACCAGCGCATCACGGGCCGTATGAAAATCATCCACAACGGTGACAACCGCCGCAACTATGGCGACACGGCGACCCATCGCGGACAGCACATTGACTACGAGGGCTATATCGCTATCCGCTACCGTGGTAACTCGTCGTTCAGCAACAGTGACAAGAAACCTTATTCGTTCCACACGATGACCGGCCCGCTGGAGCAGGAGGGTGTAAAGAAGCAGAAAGTGGATATCCTGGGCATGGGCAAAGACAACAAATGGGTGCTGCTCGCCCCTTATGCCGACCGCAGCATGATACGCGACCTGCTGGCATTCACCGTGGCACGTCCCTGGATGGAATACACGCCCGAAGGCAAGCTGGTGGAGGTGTTCCTTGACGGTACCTATTATGGCGTGTACGTCTTGTGCGAGGCCGTATCCAAGGGCAAGACACGCCTTAATCTGGATGACCCGGGCGAGGAGGGCGATGCCTTGACGGGTGGCTACCTTCTCGAGGTGGACTGTGACGAGGAGGGCTTCTTTACCTCCCATCACCATCCCGTATTCAGCGACGGAACGCCCATCTGGGACCGTTACAACTATTACCAGTACAAGTCCCCCGAGATTCAGGACATGACGATGGACCAGATCAACTTCATCAATAACCGCATTGACGATATGGAGGAAGCTATGGCGTCGCCCGATTATATGGACCCGGAGAACGGTTACCGCAAGTATATCGACGTGCAGTCGTTTATCGATTACCAGCTGATTACCGAGTTCGGCAACAATGTGGACGGCTATCGCCTGAGCGGCAAGTTCTTCAAGCGCCGCGACAGTATCGACCAGCGCTTCAAGATGGTGCTGTGGGACTTCAACCTTGCCTTTGGCGGAGCGCGTCACAACGAGAGTTATCGCACCGACACCTGGATGTACCAGAGTAATGACTTGACCTATGAGTTGGGCGAACTGTATCTGATTCCCTTCTGGTGGCAGAGGATGAACAGCGACCCGGAATATACCGCTCAACTCAAGGCGCGATGGAAACAGATGCGCAGTTCCAACTTGAGCGACGAGGCCGTCATGGCCACCGTGGACTCGTTGGTTTACGTCCTTAACAAGTATGGTGCCGAGCAGCGTAATAGCACGGCATGGCCGAGGTGGAAGAAGTGGGTTTGGCCCAACTATTATACGCCCAAGAGCTACAGTGACGAGTTGAACTACCTCAAGCAGTGGATTACCGCCCGCCTGGAGTGGATGGATGAGCAGCTGGGAGACAAGCCCTACGAGGTCCTGCGTGGTGACGCTGACGGCGACGGTGTAATCGGCATCGGTGATACGACTACGATGATTGACTACATATTGGAGCAACCGGTTGAAGACTTTGTCTTTGAGTCTGCCGATTGTGACAATGATGGAATGATTACGATTGCCGACCTCGTGGTGCTCATTGACTATATCATCTCGGGCATATGGATTGAATAGCCCGCTGCGGTAACGGCATGGAACACCCCAAATTCATCATCACCAGTGGCGGTCACCTGCGCCTGGGCATGGTGACTTTGCACCGTGACCTGCTCATGCCGCATGAACAGTGCCTGGGTGGTGGATTCTATGAATATGACTATGCCGCCAACATGCTGATTCTGTCGGGCAAGTCGTTTGACTATGGCCTGCCCCGCTGGGGCAAGGTGGACGTGCTGCTGGTTCCAGAGGCTTATCGCGGTGTTCCCATCGTCTATTGCGACTACCATGGCGATGAATTGAACATAACCAACGAGTTTACTATCAGGTATTATTAAACGGCCAAGACCGTGCATAAAGGATAAAAGATAATGGAGAAGGGAGATGTTATCATGAACCGGTTCTTGAACGAAATAAAGGCTTTCTTGCCTGCCGAGCGGGTTTATATTGACGAATTGCGGACGCTGGCATGGGGCACCGATGCGAGTTTTTACCGCTTGACGCCTCAGGTGGTCATCCGCGCCAAGGATGAGGACGAGGTGTCGCAGATTGTCAGGACGGCCAACAAATACGGACTGCCGTTTACGTTCCGCGCTGCGGGCACATCGTTGTCGGGACAGAGCGTGAGCGACAGCATCCTGATTGTGGCGGGAAAGAACTGGGAGGACTATAGCGTCGCCAGTGATGCGAACAGCATCACCTTGCAGCCCGGCATCGTGGGCGCACGGGTGAACCAAATCCTGAAGCCGCTGGGACGCGTGTTCCCGCCAGACCCTGCCAGCATCGGCTCGGCAATGGTGGGTGGCATCGTCGCCAACAACGCCTCGGGCATGAACTGCGGCACGCACGCCAACAGTGACCGTATGCTGCTGTCGGCACGTCTGGTGCTGCCCGACGGCACCGTGCTCGACACGGGCGATGCGGCGAGCCGCGAGTCCTTCAAGCGTTCTCATCCCGATTTCATCTCTCGCATCGAGGCGCTGCGGGACCGCATCCGTGCAAATCAGCCGCTTGCCGACCGCATCCGCAAGAAATACAGCATCAAGAACGTGACGGGTCTGAACCTGCGGCCCTTTATCGCCTATGACGACCCCTTTGACATCATCGCCCACTGCGTGGTGGGCAGCGAGGGCACGTTGGCGTTCATCAGCCAGGTGACCATGCGCACGCTGCACGACTACCCCTGCAAGGCATCGGCAATGCTCTACTTCTACACCATGCGCGAGAGCTGTGAGGCGGTGGTCGCCCTCAAGCAGCTCAAGTCCAGTGACGAGGACATCGCCATGAGTGAGGAAAACCTGATGGTCAAGAGTGCCGAGATGCTCGACTACCTGTCGCTGGCGTCGGTCGATGACCCCGTTTATCTGCAGTACAAGCGCGATGTGGATGCCGGCCGCATCCCGGGTGTGGAGCCTGGCGACTACCATAACCTCACCGCCATCCTCACCGAGACCAAGGCCGCGACGCCCGAAGACCTGCAGCACCGCATCGATACCATCACCCAGTGCCTGTCGCAGTTCAAGACCTATATCCCCGTCGAGTTCACCACCGATCCCGCCGTCTATGGCAAGTACTGGGCCATCCGCTCGGGCATCTTCCCCAGCGTGGGTGGTGCGCGTCCTGTGGGCACCTCGTGCCTCATTGAGGATGTCGCCTTTGCCGTCGAGGACCTGCCCGAAGCCACCGTCAAGCTGCAAAAGCTGATTGCCGACCATGGCTACAAGGACGCCTGCATCTACGGCCACGCCTTTGAGGGTAACTACCATTTCATCATCAACCAGCTCTTCAGCGACGAGAGCGAGGTGCAGCGCTATGCCGCGATGATGCGCGACGTGGCACGCCTGGTGGTCGAGGAATATGACGGCTCGCTCAAGGCCGAGCACGGCACGGGTCGCAACATGGCCCCGTTTGTGAAGTATGAGTGGGGCGAGGAAGCCTTTGCCGCCATGCGCGAGCTCAAGGAGATTTTTGACCCCAATTACCTGCTCAACCCTGGCGTCATCTTCAACGACGACCCCGAGTGCTTCATCAAGCACTTCAAGCCGCTGCCCGAGCTCAAGATGCGGGCCCTGGAAGTTGAGGCAGCCAATGGCGACGGTCATGACAGCACTCGCGAGACCATCGAGGGTGTCATGAAGGCCAACAAGTGTATCGAGTGCGGATTCTGCGAGGTGAACTGCGTGACCTGCGGCCTGACGCTCTCGTCGCGCCAGCGCATCGTCATCCAGCGCGAAATCTCCCACCTGCGCGAGACGGGCAGCGACCCCGAGCGCCTGGCGACCCTCGTCAAGCAATACCGCTACCAGGGCGACCAGACCTGCGCCGGCGACGGCCTGTGCGCCACCTCCTGCCCAATGAAGATCAACGTGGCCGACCTGACCCACCTCGTGCGCATGGAAGCCTTGCCGCAGGGCAGCATGGGCTACAGGGCCGGTGACTTTGCCGCACGGCATTTTGCTGGCATCAAGAGCGGCCTGCGCCTCACGTTGGATGTGGCACGGCTGGGTCACAACGTGCTGGGCACCACTGCCATGAAGGGCGTTGCAGGTGCCATGCACAAGGCAGGGCTGCCCCTGTGGACCCCTGCCATGCCCGGAAAAGCCCGCCAGCCACAGCCATGTAGAGACGCAAAATCTTGCGTCTCCGGGTCATCAGTGGAATCTGACGTTGCCCAGGTCCAGAAGGTCGTCTATTTCCCCTCGTGCATCAACCAGACGATGGGCCTCGCCAAGGGGGCTCCCGTCAAGAATACCCTCGTCGATGAGATGGTGCAGCTGTGCCGCAAGGCAGGCTACGAGGTCATTTTCCCCGAGGGGCTGGAACGGATGTGCTGCGGCACCATTTGGGAGAGTAAGGGCATGCTCGACATCGCCGACCGGAAAACCGCCGAACTCGATGAGGCGCTGTGGCAAGCCAGCGGGCAGGGCCGCTATCCCGTCGTGTGTGACCAGAGCCCGTGTCTGCACCGCATGCGCAAGTGCATCACCCGCATGAAGTTGTACGAGCCTGTGGAGTTCATTTGGGAGTACCTGCGTGACCGCCTAGAGTTCAATCCCATCAATCGCCGCATCGCCCTGCACTTCACCTGCTCGACCCGCGAGATGGGTCTGGTGGACAAGATGACCGCCCTGGCACGCCTGTGCAGCAACAACGTCTTCCTGCCCGAGGGCGTGGGCTGTTGCGGCTTTGCCGGCGACCGAGGCTGGACCTACCCCGAGGTCAACCGCTGGGCACTGCGCAAACTGCGCCGCCAGCTTGAGGAAAACCGCATCGAGATGGGCTACAGCAACAGTCGCACCTGCGAGGTCGGCCTGGAAACCAACGGCGGCATCCCCTACCAGAGCATCATCTACCTCGTCAACGAGGTGACCCGTCCTTGCTCCATTATTCAAACAACTGGAACAACGTTCAACAATGTTGACAACACATTCTTTTAAATGGGATTTTTGCGAAAATTCCATTATTTCTTGTTTTTGTGTAGTTTTTCGCGAGGCGTTTGCGTCTAAGGGGTAAAAAAACAATAATCAACTTAAACGCTGAAAAGATATGGAAGGTTCTATCAAAAAAATCTGGTTGTGGATCTGGCCTGCTATCAAGTATTCCCTGATCTGGCTAATCCTGACAGTGGCCACAGTGGGCGTGTTTTACTTTATCGGCTTTATTGTGATGGAGGCCGCCGGCTATCATATCGATAAAGAAAACATCGTCTCGAATCCGTGGCTCATGGGTGGCTCGCTGACGTGTGCCGATCTGCTGCTCCTGTTGGTGTTCTGGAAACGGGGATATACCCGAAACTGGTTTAAATACGGCTTTACCTATGGCGAAGGGTTCTCGACCTCCAAGTTGTGCCTGGGGGCTGTGGTGGGAGCCATCGGCTTCCTGCTGCTGGACATCCTCGTACAGGAGTATGCGCCCATTCCCATAGATTCGGAACTGGATGAATGGTTTGCGGCACTGTTTGGCAGTCCCATCGGTATCTTGTCGATATGCCTGATAGGTCCGTTGGCCGAGGAGGCCATCTTCAGGGGTGCTATCGAACGCCGCTTGTTGGAAACGAATTGGAGCCCCTGGTTCGCCATCGTGATTTCGGCTCTGCTCTTTGCCCTGGCCCATGGCAATTATGGGCAGGGAGTGACTGCCGTCATTAGCGGCTGCTTTATGGGATGGGTTTACTACCGCACCCGCAGCATCTGGCCCACCTTCCTGATCCATGCCGTCAACAACACGACAGCTGTCATCGCAGCCTATTCGATACCCGAATCGATGGTAGAGGAAGGTGCCGAGACGCTGGGCGTGCCCTTGTCGGTAGGTATTCCCCTGATTGTTGTGAGCATTGTCTTGCTCTATATTGCAGCAAAAGGTATTGCCAAACTGACCAACGACCGTACCCCGATTCCCGAGCCCGTTCCTGTGGGCGAAGTATTGCCGCCGCCCTTCCCCAATGCATACGTCGGGCAAGACGTTCCTGTCGGTGACCCTCTCGACGGATATGTTGAAAGCGGTATTCCTGCCGACGGATTTGACACCGGCGTCGATTCCACCGAGCCTGATGGCAGCAGGACTGACGACTATAATCCACTAGACTCATAAATACACCTCCCAACCCAGAGAGGAACAAGGGTTGAGTGCCTCAATGGCGCCCAACCCTTGTACTTAAATGTCATTCCCAAAGGCAAGGTTACCTTTTTTACCTGTAAGTGACAGATGATTGATATCTTTTGTAAATCTGCATCGTGACTTGTGCCGTAGCCCACCCTGAGGGGTGGGGTAGAGTGCGTGAGTGACAGACATTTTGTTTTTTAACGGCGTTTGCTTGACGCTTTGTGTTTGACCTTCAAGAATCTGGCAGTTCTTTCAGTCATCAAATACATAGCAGCGGTTGACGTCAATGGGCGTGTATAGTTCGCCAGTGATGGCGTGCCTATATACATATCGGCGTATGAACTTTATCGCTAAACTTAACGAATTAACTGGCAAGACGTTCTTCTTCTTTTATGGAAGAAGAATTTTGTTAAAAATACAGTTTTATCTTTTATAAAAGAAGAATTTTCAGTGGAGAGAGGCCTTAAAAACAAGGCTGGGCGGTCATGATGACGCTCAGCCTTGTATAGTATAGATAATGCGTGTGTTTACTTCACCAGCAGGGTGCCGGTCTTGCCCTGCAGGGCCTCGCGGGCCTTGTCGAGCGAGGTGATGAGGGCGGTGCCGCCTGTGGTGTTCTCCACAAAGCTGATGCAGCTCTCCACCTTGGGAAGCATGCTGCCGGGGGCGAAGTGACCCTGCTGGATGTACTCGCGGGCCTCGGCGATGGTCATGCGGTCCAGATCCTTCTGGTCAGGCTTGTTGAAGTTGATGGAAACCTTCTCGACGGCGGTGAGGATCACCAGCATGTCGGCATTCAGGTCGAGGGCCAACTTGGCGCTGGCGCGATCCTTGTCGATAACGGCAGCCACACCCTCATAGTCGCCGGGGCCCTTCTCCATAACGGGGATGCCGCCACCACCCACGGTGATGACCACGCTGTGCAGGCCCACCAGTTGCTCAACGATGGGCAACTCCACAATCTTGACGGGGATGGGCGAGGGAACGACGCGGCGATAGCCACGGCCGGCGTCCTCGACAAAGGTGTAACCAGTCTCGGCAACGATGCGGTCGGCGTCCTCCTTGCTGTAGAACATGCCTACGGGCTTGGTGGGCTTCTGGAAGGCATCGTCGTTCTTGTCAACAACCACCTGGGTCACCACAGCGGCACAGGGCTTGTTGATGCCACGGCGTGCGAGCTCGCGCTCCACGGCCTGCTGCAGGTGGTAGCCGATGTAACCCTGCGTCATGGCGCCGCACTCGGGGAACGGCATGGCGGGGGTGCCGCCACCGTTGTTGGCCGAGTACTCAAAGGCCAGGTTCACCATACCCACTTGGGGGCCGTTGCCGTGGCCGATAACGACGTCGTAGCCCTCCTCAACGAGGTCCACGATGGTCGAGGCGGTACCTTTCACCAGATCCAGCTGCTCCTGCGGAGTCTTGCCCAGGGCGTTTCCGCCCAGAGCGATAACAAGACGTTTATTCATAATAATGTGTTGTCTTTTATTGAATGATGTATCTTGCGCCCTCTAAGAAAGATTAATGATTAAAGTCAATGAGAGGACTCACTAATCTCTAATCACTAATCTCTCCTCTTCGAGTTCGCAAGCTTACTTGAGAACTCGAATTAAATTACTTCAGCGTTGCATACATCACGGCCTTGATGGTGTGCATACGGTTCTCGGCCTCGTCAAATACCTTGGACTGTGCGCTGCGGAATACCTTGTCGGTAACCTCCATCTCGGGCAGACCGAACTTCTTGTGGATGTCCACACCGATAGTGGTCTCCAGGTCGTGGAACGAAGGCAGGCAGTGCAGGAAGATGGCGTCGGGGTTGGCGTTCTTCATCACAGCGTCGTTCACCTGATAGGGGCTCAACAGCTTGATGCGCTCGGCCCAGATCTCGTCGGGCTCACCCATCGATACCCAGATGTCGGTGTAGATGACGTCGGCATTCTTGGTGCCCTTCTTCACGTCCTCGGTCAGCGTGATGGTGCAGCCGTTCTCCTTAGCAATCTTCTTGCAGGTGTCAACCAGCTTCTTGTCAGGCATGTTGTCCTTGGGACCGCAAGCTACGAAGTTGATACCCAACTTGGCCGATACGACCATCAGCGAGTTGGCAACGTTGTTGCGGGCATCACCCATGAAGACCATGGTCAGACCTTTATAGCGACCGAAGTTCTCCTCAATGGTCAGCACGTCGGCCAGCATCTGGGTGGGGTGGAAGTCGGTGGTCAGACCGTTCCACACGGGCACGCCGGCATGCTTAGCCAGATTCTCAACGATTTCCTGGTCGAAGCCGCGGTACTCAATACCGTCGAACATGCGGCCCAGCACCTTGGCGGTGTCCTCGAGAGACTCCTTCTTGCCCATCTGCGATGAACCGGGATCGAGGTAGGTCACGCCCATACCCAGGTCGTTACCTGCTACCTCAAACGAGCAGCGGGTGCGGGTTGAGGTCTTCTCGAACAAGAGCACGATGTTCTTGCCGGCCAGATACTTGTGGGGAACACCAGCGCGTTTCATGCGCTTGAAATCCTTAGCAAGTTCGAGTAAATACTGAATCTCTTCGGTAGAGAAGTCGAGCAATTTGAGGAAGCTTCTTCCTGATAAACTTCTTGGCATAATTTTAAAATTGTATTAAAAGATTAATAATATATTTATAGTTTTTAGTTTTTAGTCCTTAGTCCTTAGCTTTCAGATGTTAGTTGATGGGTGTGAATCACCCTGCACTCTACACCCTACACAGCGTCGCAGGCGCTTTTATCCCTCGCGCCACAGTGGCATGCTCATGCAGCGGGGGCCTCCACGGCCGCGTGACAACTCGCTGCTGGGAATTTCCAGCACCGTGATGCCCTCGTCGCGCAGGATGGCGTTGGTGACGTTGTTGCGCTCATACACGATGACCTTGCCCGGGGCGATGCACAGCGTGTTGCTGCCGTCGTTCCACTGCTCGCGCTCGGCGGTGATGCGGTCGCCGCCGCCGCACTTGATGAGCGTGACGTGCTCCAGCCCCAGTGACTCGGCGAGGATTTCCTCCAGAGTCTCCTCCTTGCGCTCCAGCTTGATGTCGTCGTCCTCGCCTTGGGTGAGTTTGAAGACCTCCAGCGGCCCCAGGATGCCCGGATGCACGGTGAACTTGTCGTGGTCAATCTGCGTGAACACGGTGTCCAGGTGCATGAATGCGCGGGTCTCGGGAATATGGATGGCCAGCACGGTATCGATGGCGCTCTTGCCGTTCTTGAAGATGTTGCGGGCAATCAGCTCGATGCCGTCGGGCTCGGTGCGCTGCGAGATGCCGATGGCGAGCGTGTGCTCGTTCAGGTTCAGGATGTCGCCGCCCTCGATGTGGTAGGGCAGGTTGCGCTCATAGTAGTGCTCCACGTCCTTGAAATCGGGGTGGTACATGAAGATGTAGTCCCCGTAGATGGTCTCGCGGCACCTGGTCACCGAGAACATGCGGTTGATGCTCACACCTGTGCCGATGCAGGCAAACGGGTCGCGCGTGAAGTACAGGTTGGGCATCGGCTTGACCACAAAGCGGCTGTCGCCGCGCACCTGGTCAACCAGCGAGTTCTCCACCTCGCGCGGGTCGCGCGGCAGGTCCTGCAGGTAGATGCCCTCCATCGTCTTCAGCACCAGTTCCTTGCTCGACTTGATGCCGTTCAGATAGTCGTAGATGATATCGTGGTACTTTGTCGCACAGATGCCGGCCTCCTGGATGAACTGGCGCAGGAATCGCTCCCTGATGTCAGGGTTGATTTCCAGCACCTCGGCCATCAGGTCCTCAAGGTAAACCACCTCAACGCCGTTGTCACGCAACACCTGTGAGAAGGCATCATGTTCCTCCTCGGCAACCTTGAGATAGGGAATATCGTCAAACAGCAGTTCCTCCAGGGTGTTGGGCGTCAGGTTGAGCAGTTCACGTCCGGGACGGTGCAACAAAACCTTCTTCAGCGGTTTTATCTCACTTGTAACATGAATACCTCTCATGACTTGGGATTATCTTTTCGTTAATGATAATGGTTGATTAATATGGGTGCAAAGGTAAGCATTTTCCCTCAACCGCACACAATTTTTCACATCTTTTTATTAACACGGCAAAAGCGGTATTCCTATTGAGGACAGACAACGCCATTGTAGGGTAGTGAATTAGCAACAAATCGCAAGCCCGAAACTGAGCTTGCGATTTGTTGCAAAGAGGTGTGGTCAATACTATTTCTTGAGCACCTTGAAGCTGCGCTGTGAGCCGTCGGTGTAACGAACGACCTTGACATAGATGCCAGAGGTGGGATTGTTGACCATGCGGCCTGTCAGGTCGTAGAAAATGGTTGATGCAACCACCTTGTTCTCGTCACTGATCTCGTTGACGGCTGTATTGCTTACTGCCGTCTTGGCAGCATTGATCACCTTGCCAGTAGCCTTGTCAACGACGATGGCTACAACATGGAGCTTATCCTTGTCTTGGATGATGGGCTCATAGCTTGTGTTGCAGAGGTAATCGACATAGAACGTGTAGTCAAATTTGTTGACCGTTTTGGAAACAATCGTGTTGGGAAGGCTTTCGTCAACAACGCCCGAGGTGCCAACGAGAACATCGTTGAAATGGTAACCCTCGATGGCCGAAGGCAGCTCGCACAAGGGACCCAGGTCGGGATCATCGCCATAAGTGTCGCCCATAGTGGCATAGTAGTTGTTTTGATCCCATTGGGTGCCGGCGGGGCCGTACATGTCGTCCTCGACAAGCATCACTTCAATAGCGTAGTTATGATTGTCGCTGTCCATGACGAAGTTACTCTCGACGGTAGCCATGAGTTCGCTTCTGGCCTCATCCACCCAGTTGGCCTTGACGTTGAGGTCAACGACAGCCAATTGGCTCATGGCGTAGTCAATAACATCTTTAATGCCGAAGCCCACCGATTCATAGCCGTAGTAAGGGTCGACATCATAGTACCTCTCAACGAATGCACCGGGGAAGCCTTGAACATTGCTTGGATACTCAGTCATAATCTCCATGGGATCACCATTGTGGTAAGCGACGCCGATGAAGTCTTCGCCATAGGTCTCGGCGAGTTTTTTCATAGCTACCAGTCCGCGGGTACACCAGCCGCACCAGGTGCCGGTGTATTCCTCAACCAGTGCACGGTGAACGGGCACAAAGTCCATGATGTTCACCATGCCCTCGCTGGCGGGATTAACATCATGGTTGTCATTGCCATTGGCCAAGGGAACATTGACGTTCAGGGGATAATTGCCGGACTCGGCAATGGGAGGCAATTCAATCACGATGTCGCGGCTGCGGCCCCAGTGGTCACCGGCGATGTTGGTATTCAATTCTATCGTGTTGGTCACACCATTGATCTCGTAGGAGTAGGCACACGAGCGGAGTGCGTTCTGGCCGTGGTTGTAAAGTTTAGCGTTTACATAGATGGGTTCGCCCTTCTTGGCAAAAGTGTTGGCAGGCAAAACGATGGTAGCGGCATCCATCGGCTGTCCCTCAAGGATGAGCTCGATACAGGGGCTGCCCGCCGCGGACTGGTCGCTCCAGTTGCGTATGGCGCTCGTGGTGTGGATCCACAGGCCGCCACCCAGCTTGTCGCTGGTAATCATCATGGGCTCTTCCTCGTCGGTCACGGGAATCGTGTAACCGGCAAAGAAGCCCTCATCGCCAATCTGATAGGGCTCGTCAAACATGACCTCGGCATGGCCCGAAGCCACCTCACCGGCCTTGCTGGCGATGTCAGCGTCGGCAACCTTCACCTCGTCAACAAACTTGAGGCCCAGGCTGCTGGACAGCCAACCGGTGTATTGGGTAACGGCGGTGCCATTGGGAGCGCTGATGCGCAGACCTTTCACCTTCATGCCCTTGAGGCTGGGATCGTAGATGTAAGTAGCCAGGTCATAGCCCTGTGCACGACCGGCAGTCAGGCTGGCCTCGTAGGCGTTGTCATCGCAGTAGCCTGCATAGTGGTCGGCCGAGCCTACAGGAGCAGCGCCATCGGTGAGTTCCATATAGACGATGTCACTCACATGCTCTTCGCCACCACCGCGGAACACGCTCTGGATGCCTACGCGCTGGAAGCCCGTCTCGTAGAAGTAAACCGATGCTCCGCCTACGCCGAAGTCATAACCCTCGGTGTAGTTGTAGGGAACGTCGGTCATGAATTCGGTAACATAGGGGTACTCGTCGGGACCGAAGGTGAACAACTCGTCGTCGTCAAAGTAGATGCGATAGTACAGGTCGTTGGGGTTGATGAAGTTGCCCTCAATGTCAACGGTCGGCACATTGAATGAACCGTAGTTGTAGCCGCCCAGCACGCCCTGGTCAACAAAGTCAATCACCTCGGGGTTGGCCGGGGTAGCAGCATGGTCAAAGTAGGGGGCGAGGACAGGCTGGCCATATACCTCTTGAATGTTCATGCCCGCAACAACGCCCAGGAAGTCACTGGCAGTCATGGTACGAGCCTCGGCATCATAATCAAACTCGAGCTTCTCGAGAACATTGTTGTCTGCATCAAGGCCCACCATGTTCAGGAACATGCTGCTGCCGATGCCCAGGTACTGGTCACTCGGGAACAGCACCTTGTTGTCGCTCAGGGTGCCCTTCATCACGCCGTCGGGTACATAGGACGAGAAGCCCTGCACATAGACGTCGTTGTCCATCATGGCCACCTTGACCATCTTGCCGCCAGCAGTGCCATAGCTGTCAACATAGGACATCGAGTAGTCTTCCAGAACGGCGCCTTCGGGCAACTCAACCGGCGTGCCGTCAAACGGGGTGTAAACCGACTCCCAGTCGAGATAGGTGGTCCAGGTGTAGTCGTCGTCATAGATCAGGCCAATGCCGCTGCCGATAAAGCTGTTCACGTCGCCGCTCGAGCCATTGAGCGAGATTGTGCCGTCATCGCCAATGGTGAACGTCGCCTCATGGATGTCTAGGTTAGGCACGGCTTTGATATTGCCATTCTCATCCATTGCCACTTCAACCCAGGCCGTAATCATGCCATAGCCCACTTCATCATAGAAGATGATGTGTTGGTTCAACGGCATGGTCAGGGTCTTCCCGTCGTCACTCAACTCAGCGCGTACCCAAGTGCCGGCAGCTGCTTGTGACACGGGGTCCTTGAGGTAGACCGTCTTGCCGTCGTCGGCATACACCATTTGCATGGCTGCGCCATCCTGATAGGTTGAAAACAGGTACCCCCAGAAGGAGTACATCGCACCACCACTGCGCTGATAGATTTTCAACTCGCCCTCAGGCTGGTCCTTGATGATGTCAACCCGGGCAGGGGCTTTGCGGCTTTGTGTCATGGACAACTGGCCGCCGCGTTCAGCACTCTTGTGCGTGGTGCTGAACTCATACTTGCCTTTGACCTGCTGGCTAGACAGCCGCGGGCTCTTGGTGAGCTGCTGGCCGCTGGCAGCCATAGTCAAAGCAAATGCAACTAGAAGAAGTAAAGCTTTTTTCATTATGCTAATGGTTTTAAAGATTGTAGAAAAATAACTTAATACAATATAATGTGCAAATATACGAAAATATGATGGATAATGGCGGGAATAAGGCATTTTTTTGAAAAAAGTAATGTTAAAAACTACCGAAATCTTGCTTTTTCTCGACAGATGATATAATTTTGCAGGGTCAATATGACAACACGCTCATTGAAAAACTGTCCACATCAAAGTAGATCGGGATACTCTTCAAATTTTTTATGAAATGCCGAGAAAAGCGCTGCTCGTAATGGCGGGCCTCGACCGAAAGGTGCTTAACAGCCGGAGGATTACAAAGCTTGTGGCGCCCTCAAATCCTGTATTTATCGGAGTTTCATCACATCCTTTGGTGTGGCTTCTCATAATTGGGAACGGGACGATGTCACATCGGCATCCCGTTCCCTTTTTTCATCTAAAAAATAGGGTAGTGTTTGGCCGTTTATTGGAAAAAGTGTACATTTGCACCGCAAAACCAAAAACATATCAAGACAATGAAGGCATATTTATATAAAGAAGAGGCACAGCCCATCGAGCCCATCGATGAGCACAAGCTCGCCATCGCTGACGAGAAGCCTGAGAAGCCCGACGTACCCAAGCTCAGCCTGTATGTCGTGAAGTACAAGCCCCTGTGGGCTGCCACATTCATCGCACTCGTCATCTTCGTCATTTGGGCACTGGCCACCTGGCTGCTCAACTGATGTTTTTGACAAAAATGCATAACTGACTGATGCCGTGATAGATATCGTGGCACGGTCAAGTTTGCCAAGAAAAATTTTGTCAAAAAGTTTGTTAAAATTCTTGCCAGTTCAAAAATTAGCAGTATCTTTGCACCGCTAAAACGAAAAAATGGTCCCTTAGCTCAATTGAATAGAGCGTTTGACTACGGATCAAAAGGTTACAGGTTTGAATCCTGTAGGGATCACAACAAGAAAGCGCAATCGCTGAGAAATCAGTCGGTTGCGCTTCTTTTTTTGTGTTGTTGGTGGCTTTTTGTAGGGAGAGGTCATTTGTGTTTTGATTTTTGGGCGTTCTTTCTGTTTCTTGGTGTCGTTCTTTGTGGCCCAGCGCTTAATGGTTCTACCGATGTCGATCAGCGCCATGAGCTGAGCCGCGTAATTCATAAATTTCAAAAGTTGTCTCATCATGTTGTTGTTATTGTAATTAGTTGTTAATAAAAATGTTAGTTAAATCTCAGTATATATATAAGGCGACTACGGGAGATGGAAAATGGGCAAACCGATGATGAGAATTGGAAATAATTGATTACCTTTGTGGGTCAATCCTTTAAACAATGATTCGATCACGCGTTATTAACTTCTAACACATAAGGCAATGAAACATCTCTTCCGCTTTTCCCTCCTGCTGTTGGCCTTGCTGTTGCCTGCCGCCGCTGCTGCCCACGACTTTGAGGTGGGGGGCATCTACTACAACATCAACGGCGACGAAGCCACGGTCACTTTCCGGGGAACGTATACCCACTCTTATTCCGATGAATACACTGGAGACGTGGCCATCCCCAGTGCAGTCACCTATAGCGGCACCACTTACGCTGTCACCGCCATCGGAGAGAGTGCCTTCCTGTTCTGTGACGAAGTGACTAGCGTGACCATCCCCAACTCCGTCACCTCCATCGGCAAGGACGCGTTCTATGCATGCGCTGGCCTGACGGAACTCACCATCCCCAAATCCGTCACCTCCATCGGCGATAGGGTGTGCGTTTCATGTGTCAATTTGACAAGCCTCACCGTGGCAAGCGGCAACTCTCATTACGATTCCCGCGGCAACTGCAATGCCATTATCGAGACGGCGAGCAATACATTGATAGCGGGCTGCCAGAACTCCTTCATTCCCAGAACCGTCACCGCCATCGGTGCATATGCGTTCGGTTCATGCAGAGGCTTGACGGACATTTCCATCCCGAGTTCTGTCACTTCCATCGGTGCATATGCGTTCGAGGACTGCTACGGCCTGACAAACATGACCATCCCCAACTCGGTCACAGAAATCGGAGCCATGGCGTTCTATAACTGCATTGGCTTGACAAGTCTGACCATCTCCAATGCGGTTACTTATCTCGCCGACAATGTGTTCAGTAACTGCAGCGGCCTGACGGAAATAACTATCCCCAATTCGGTCATCACCATCGGCAAAGAGGCGTTCGGCGGCTGCGATGGCTTGACGAGTGTGACTATTCCCAATTCGGTTACCTCCATCGGTAAGAGAGCGTTTTGGAGTTGTGAGAACCTGGCCAGCGTGAACTTCGGCAATTCGGTCACCTCTATCGACGAGGGTGCCTTCAGAGGTTGCGTCGCTCTGACGAGCATGACCATTCCTGCAACAGTCACTGTCATCAGCGAGCGACTGTTCGAGAACTGCAGCAACCTGGTGAACGTGACTATCCCCAATACGGTCACCTCCATCGGGGCATTTGCATTCATGAACTGCATCAGCCTGACGGGCGTGACGATTCCCAACTCGGTGCAGACCATCGGGAATGGTGCGTTCTCGCGTTGCCAGAGCCTGACGGCCATCACCATCCCCAACTCGGTCACTTCCATTGGCGAAGCGGTGTTCAGGCAATGTATCAACTTGGAGGACATCAGTGTGGAAATCGGAAACGCAGCCTACGATTCCCGTGACAACTGTAATGCCATTATTGAGACGGCAAGCAATACATTGATTGCGGCGTGTGAAAACACCATAATTCCCAACTCGGTCACCGCCATCGCCAGGATGGCATTCGCTGATATCACCAGCCTGACGAGTATCACCATCCCCGGCTTGGAGGAGGTAACCATGGGCAAACGTGTCATCACCATCGATGGGCATGCGTTCCGCGACTGCTACAGCCTGAAGAGCATCACCCTTCCCGCCACGGTCACCACCATCGGCGAGTGGGCGTTCGACGAGTGCCGTAGCCTCACCGATGTGTACAGTTACATCACCGACCTCTCGAAAGTATCCTATGGGACTTATCCTTTTTATCTGCATGGTGGCAACTATTCTGGCCGCACGCTGCATGTGCCGCAGGGGACGGCTGGGGGCTACCAGGCCGATGGGAATTGGCGCCCCTACTTCGGGCAGATTGTGGACGACCTGATGCCGGAGGACTATCCGCAGGGCGACGTCAACCATGACAACGAGGTCAATATTGCCGATGTCAATGCCGTCATCGACATCATCCTGGGTGGGAATACCTATACTCCCGAAGCCGACTCGACATCATCTTGAGCGGCAGTTGGAATTAAAAATCCAACATAGTCAAGTTATTTCCCTCATGCTCATCACGGGCGTGAGGGATTTTTCTATTCATGGAGCGAAAAAAAGCCGCCAGCACCAATAGGGCTGACGGTAGTTGTGGCAATCATACCTGAAGGGGGACTTGATCCGTCGCTTTACAGGACGAAGATTGAACATGAACCGCTTGAAATGGGCAAATAGATGATGAGAATTGGAAAAACTTTATTACCTTTGTGATCAGCACCTAGCAAGCCACTCCAAACCGCCAACTTTATTATACATAACCAATAAATCCTGATAACTATGAGCAAGAAACTACTATTTTGACTCGTCGCCCTGGTGGCGGCTATGATGAGCTAGCCTATTTTTCGGATGTCGATAACTGCGATAAGCCGCGCCAGGTTGTCAATAATTTTCAAAAGTTGTCTCATGATGTAGTTATTGTAATTAGTTATTCATAAAATGTTAGATAAATATATAAGGTTGAAATAAATACAGTTTGTTTTTGATATTTTTATTATTTTTGCTATGTTTGCAGCGCAAATAATACTTGATTCTACCGATGACGAGTGAGAGAAACATAAAGATTGTTAAGAATTGTCTGGGAATTTGGATAATTCTTGAGTTTTGTTACTCTCTCTTACTAACAGCCAATCTGGCATTATCATCCCGCTGCGCCCGCACGGGCGTGTAATCTAAGGCTTTTCTTGCCAACGGGCAAGGCAGACCATTTTCATTGTTTATTACTTTTGTTCAACCATATAAATTACAAAATAAAATGAAAAAGATTCTTTTTACCTTCTTGACGGTGCTGCTGGCAACGCTGGCGGCACAGGCGGCCACCGACTATGGCTTCGAGGTGGCAGGAGTCACGGTGACCAGTGCCAACTGCAACAACATCGTGACCAACTACATCACGAGCGGAACGGTGTATTACGTGCCAAGTAGCAACACCCTATACATGAACAATGTCACTATCACCATGACGGGCGACTACAACCGCGTCATCAACAACCTGGAATGCTCGGATCTGAAAGTCGAATTCAGTGGCACCTGCAACCTGTATGCTCGGGACGCTGCCGTGGTCCGCATCAGGAGGACTACCACGCTGTCTGCCCCGTCGGCAAGCACTGTCGTTAACATCACCGGCGTCAACGAGAACGGTATCTGGTTGGCAACAAGGAATGTTTTCGATCTTACTATTCAGGGCCCCGGAACATTCAATATCTCGTCCACCAATAATACGGCTATCGAGGATGAGGAGAATGGCTCGACCTCCCATGTGGATATATGGCACAATGTGTATTTTAATAATGTGAATGCCGTTTTGTCGTCTGGAGGAAACAGTGTCGTCAAGCGTTTGCTTCTCAATTTTAAAGCAGGCAGTAGCGTGAGATTCAAGGCCACCAATAATTCCAGTTATCCGGTTATTGATTATTGTCAAAACTGGGATCTCTATGGGAATGAGCGCATCTTGGAGCCATACGGAGCCTATTATAGCAATGGCACCGTCTATGATTCCAGCGGTAACAAGGTCTATAATCAGGATGTTTATGTCAGCGACGACTATGTGGCCATCATCAACGCCACCAACTTCCCCGACGCCAATTTCCGCAACTATTTGCTCGGCCTCTATCCCAAGTGCTATATCACCCAGACCGATGTCAACAACTGCACAACGGAGAACGTTAGCGGCAAGAGCATTTCCAATCTCCAAGGCATCAAGTACTTCACTGCCCTGAAGCAACTGATCTGCTACAACAACCCGATGACATCGCTCGATGTGTCGGGCTTGACCTCACTGATCTATCTGGACTGTGCCCCTACCGACAGCTACACCGGCACAAAACTGACCTCGCTCGATGTGTCGGGCTGCACTAACCTCGAGACGCTCCTGTGTTATAACACCAACATTTACTCGCTCAGCGTGGACGACTGCACCAATCTCAAGACGCTCAACTGCCACAATTGCCCCAATCTGACGCTCCTATCGGTAATCAACAAGTCGAGCCTTGCCTCGCTCAACTGCTTGAATTGCACAGCCCTAACTAGACTCTATTGTCACCAGAATGCCTTGATCTCGCTCGATGTGACGGGTTGCACGGCGTTGAAAACGCTCAAGTGCTACGAGAACGCCAACCTGGAGGCCATCACGGGCTTGGCCGATTGCAGGGCCATCACCCATCTGGACTGCAAGGACTGCTCCATCACCAGCCTGCCTGGCGTGAACAACATGTCCAACATCACGACACTGCTGGCCCGCAACAACAAGTTGAACGCGCTCTCAGTAACCTACAAGAGCACACTGACAAACTTGAACGTCAGAGGTAATACGACACTGACCGTCCTTCATTGTAATTCAAATGACTTGACCACGCTTGACGTGACAGGTTGCACTGCATTGAGTGCTCTCTATTGCTTTAGTAATGCTAACCTGGCCAGCATCACCGGCCTGGCCGACTGCAAGGCCATCACCCATCTGGACTGCGAGGACTGCGCCATCACCAGTCTGCCTGGCGTGAACAACATGACCAACATCACGACACTGCTGGCCCGCAACAACAAGTTGACCACGCTTGAAGTAACCAACAAGAGCCAACTGACAAACCTGAGAGTTAGTGGTAATACGACGCTGACCACACTCAAGTGCTTTAATAACGCCTTGACTTCATTAGATGTAACCAATTGCTCAGCAATGACTTTGATGAGTTGCTATGGCAATCAGCTGACCTCGCTCAGTGTGGAGGGTTGCACCGCATTAAAAACTCTGCTTTGCTACCAGAACAAGATCAGCGGCACGGGCATGACCACCCTGGTCAACAGCCTGCCCACGCGCTCGGCCAGCGACCCCGGCTTCTTCCGCGTTTTGGGCGATGCCAACGAGAATAATGTCATTACCGCCAATCAAATGGACGTTGCCCGTAGCAAATTCTGGAATCCCCAGATGTGGAACGGAAACGCTTGGGTAGATATAACGGCTTCGACGCGCGGTGACGTGGATAGTGACGGCAACGTAACCATCGGCGATGTGTCGGCACTCATCGACTACCTCTTGACAACATAATCCAAATATATCCCTCATGCTCATCACGGGTGTGAGGGATTTTTCTATTCATGGAGCGAAAAAAAGCCGCCAGCACCATAGTTTGTGATGCCGACGGTGGTTGCGGCAATCATACCTGAAGAGGGACCTGTACCATCGCCTTACAGGACGAAGATTGAACATGAACAGCTTGAAATGGGCTAGCCGATGATGAGAATTGGAAAAAAATGATTACCTTTGTGGTGAGCATCTCGCAAGATACTCCGAACCACTAACAATATTATTATTAACCAAAAATTTAGATAACTATGAGCAATAAACTACTTTTCCGTTTTGCCGTCCTGCTGGCGGCCATGATGTGTGCTCTCGGCGCCGCTGCCGCCGAGGCCTATGCCTGCTACACGCCGTCGAACACGACGCTGACGTTCTACTACGACAGTCAGCGCAGCAGCCGCTCGGGTACGACCTACGACCTGAACGAGGGATACGCCCATCCCGGTTGGGAGAGTGACGGCACCAATGCCAGTGTGACCAAGGCGGTCTTTGACCCCTCGTTTGCCAATGCCCGCCCGACGACCACCTACGATTGGTTCTGTGGTATGCAGAATCTTGAATCCATCACGGGCATGAGTTACCTGAACACCAGCGAGGTGACCAATATGGCTTGGATGTTCGGAGGCTGTAAAAATTTGACGAGTCTTGACTTGAGTCACTTCAACACGTCCAAGGTAACCGACATGGGCGCGATGTTCTACAACTGCTCTATACTAACAAGCCTTGATGTGAGCAGTTTCAACACGTCCAAGGTAACCGACATGGGCGCGATGTTCATGAACTGTAGCAGCTTGACGAGCCTTGATGTGAGCCACTTCAACACGGCCAAGGTGACCAATATGGGGCGCATGTTCAATAGTTGCATTAGATTGACGAGTCTTGACTTGAGCAGTTTCAACACGGCCAACGTGACCGGTATGAGTTACATGTTCAATGGCTGCAGTGGCTTGACGAGTCTTGACTTGAGCAGTTTCAACACGGCCAACGTGACCGGTATGAGTTACATGTTCAATGGCTGCACTAATCTGCAGACCATCTATGTGGGCGATGGCTGGAGCACCGCGGCCGTGACGAGCTCAAATTATATGTTCAATAACTGCACCAGCCTGGTGGGTGGCCAGGGCACGACCTACAATGCCAACCATACGGACAAGACCTATGCGCACATCGACGGCGGCCCGAGCAACCCGGGCTACTTCACCGAGTGGAAAGAGGCTTATGCCTGCTACACGCCGTCGAACACGACGCTGACGTTCTACTACGACAACCAGCGCAGCTCCCGCACGGGCACGACCTACGACCTGAACACAGGCGGCAACGATACTGGTTGGGACACCGACGGCACCAAATCCCATGTGACCAAGGTGGTCTTTGACCCCTCGTTCGCAGGCGCCCGCCCGACAACCACCAGCGATTGGTTTTATTATATGCATAACCTTGAATCCATCACGGGCATGAGTTACCTGAACACCAGTGAGGTGACCAATATGGCTTTTATGTTCGGTGGCTGCACAAAGTTGACGAGCCTTGACTTAAGCAGTTTCAACACTTCTAAGGTGATCTATATGAGTTACATGTTCAATGGTTGCACTAATCTGAGGACAATCTATGTAGGCAATGGCTGGAGCACCGCGGCCGTGACAAACTCCACTAATATGTTCAATTACTGCACCAGTCTTGTGGGCGGCCAGGGCACGACCTACGATGCCAACCATATTGACAAGACCTACGCCCACATCGACGGCGGCCCGAGCAACCCGGGCTACTTCACCGACAAGAATGCCAGCCTGCGCGGCGACGTGGATAGTGACGGCAACGTAACCATCGGCGATGTGTCGGCACTCATCGACTACCTCTTGAACGGAGCATCTTCTGGCGTCACCGAATCATCA
>CACZNH010000014.1 GCA_902782465.1 uncultured Bacteroidales bacterium | reverse complement strand
TCGCTAGCGTTCATCCTGAGCCAGGATCAAACTCTTCGTTGTTGTATTTTGTACTTTATCTTTTGCAAGATTAAATGAAAACGCAACACTCGACCGAATTTCCAATGTTGACCTCTGGCCTCTTGTATCAGGGTGAATCTCGTATCTTACTGCCTGTTGTACATCGTCTTAGATGACTTGGAATCGACGGGAACAACTGTTACATTGTCCCTTGTTCTCTTGTACTACTCGTTGCTGCAAACATGTCAAAGAGCTATCGTTTAGCGCCACACCTGTGGCGAAAAGCGGTGCAAAGGTACTGCCATTTTTGAAACTGGCAAATTTTTTAGCAACTTTTTTTCATTCAAGTTATTAACAATGTCGCAAAAAACAACTTCAACCACTTGATAAACAAGCGGTTGAAGTTAGAAAAATTTTTTGAAAAATTTTGCTGTTTTTTTTATAGACAGGGATTGGGTAGCATAAATAACAGGCAAACGGCTATTGCATCATGCGGAAAACACGGATGCCGATATTGGACTTGGAACGCTCAAGATACTTGAAGAGGGGTTTGGACTGGAGCATAACCTTGCCACCCGACATGGAGGCGTCGAGCAGATAGGGGTCGCCCTTCTCGTCGACAACGATGATGCCGTTGTGGGAGACATCCAATCCCTCGGCCTTGGTAACGAGGGTGACGAAATCGCCTGAACGCAACGCGGCCTTCACCGCCTTGTCGTTGAGCCATGAGCGCTTGAGGTAAGGGAAGCGGTGGTTGCGCAGCTCGTGCCTCTTAATCTTCTCCACCATGGCGCTGTCGTTCTTGAGCTGCTGGTATTGCTGCGGATTGCGGGACATATAGTCGATGTTCTTGACCATGTAGTCGGCATGCGGCAGGTCGGGGGTGACTTCCACAAGATTGCCACGGACATGGTTATCGATTATCCACTCGCTGATATAATGAATGCGGCTTGAATAGTCGCCCATCGTGCCGCCACGGTAACGGACGTTCTCGATGTTGGCGGCATAGTCGCGCCAGGAGTAGCGCCCTGCAAGTGTCGCACGCGTGAGGGCATAGAGGGTCTCGATAAAGGTGAGGCAGTCGAGCTCGTGGACGTTGATGGTGAGCACTTCCTGGTCGGCTTCCAGCGTGTGGGCGACGTAGGGGGTGCCCAGGAACTTGCGGGCATAGAACTCGACGAGGCCGTTAGCGTCCTTGATACCGCTTTCATAACCCTGCCTCAACAGGTCGTTGATGAGCGTGGTGTCGCCATCGCAGTGAAAGCGCATCTGCGCCATGGTCGCGGCCTGTGCCTGATGCTGCGATGCCTGTCGCGGGGTGCAGGCGAGCATCAGCAATGCGATGAGTAAAATAAACTGTTTCATAGCTCTGTCATGATGATTGATGACAAAGGTAATACAAAGATTTCAGTTCTCAACCATTTGTCGTGAGATTTTCTAGACACATATTATATAATAAAAAACACCTGTCGTCGTTTTTTGGAAAAATTAAACCCTCTCAAGAGTTGATTGTCTAAAAAATTGTGTAATTTAGCAGACTGATTGATTATGATGAAAAGATTGTTGGTCACACTGATAGTGGCGATGTCGGTCGCCTGTAGCCTGTATGCCAAGGATGACGAGGTTATCGTCACCCGCCAGTTCACAACAGGCCAGCGCAACATGCTACCGGAGAAAACCATCACGGTGGAAATGAAGCGGCTGACATTCGCCAAAAAGGCAGACGCAAGCTTCATTGATGCCATCACTCAAGTGATGGACACCATCGCCCAAGAAGACTACCTGAACCGCACCTTTGTGCTGCTACTGGAGCCCAAGGAAGAAGGTGAGATTGCCATCGCTGCCCGCAACGACGATATCGTGACTCGCGGCCACCAAAACCAGACGATGTATTACGGCACGTTTGAGCATAAGCGCTACAACTTTGTCTTGCTCACGAGCAAGGACAATATGCAAGTGCTGGAACGCACATTCAAGCGCCAGGGCAAGGTAAAGTTTGTGCAGGAGTTTGAGCTGGTGGAATTCAGGACCCCGCTCTATCCCACCAACGTCATCGGGCGGTGGTCTCCCGACAATGGGCTACGCTTGCTCACGGTGTCTATCAACGAGAACTACGACAATGATGGACCCAACAAACAATAAGAACCAATCATCCCAATTATAGCTATGAACGAGGACCTTAAAACCAACAAGAATTATGTGATAGCCATCGGGCGCCAGTTTGGCAGCGGTGGCCGCGAAGTGGGCCAACGTGTGGCCCAGTTGCTGGACATTGATTACTTCGACAAGCAGCTGCTGCTGGAAGCCTCCAAGGCGAGCGGCATCCTGCCCGAGCTGTTTGAGGCCGCCGACGAGCGTACGCCCAAGTTCTTCCCCAGCCTGTGGCCGCTGAATCTGGCCATGGCGGGCTCGTCGTTTGTGGGCGATGTGACGATGAGCGACGACAACCTCTACAAGGCCCAGTGCCAGGTAATGAAAGACCTGGTGGACCGCAAGTCGTGCGTCATCGTGGGCCGCACTGCCGACTATGTGTTGCGCGACCACTGCCCGGTAGTCAGCGTGTTCCTGCACGCCCCGATTGAGGACCGCGTGAAACGCATCATGGAACGCGGCGACTGCGACACGCGCGAGGCTGCCGAAAAACGCAGCGACAAAGCCAACAAACTGCGCGCCGAGTACTACAACTTCTACACCGACAAACTGTGGGGCCACGCCGACAGCTACGACCTGTGCATTGACTCGAGCCTGCTGGGCATCGAGGGCACTGCCCAACTGATTGCCGACTTCGTCAAGCGCAGGCTGGGATAACCCGAGATGCGGACTGACAGCCCACAATGCCACAACATCACTGACGACAAAACGACCGCAGTTTTCACAACTTTTATGGGTGAAAAGGTTGTGGGGGTGGAAGAATGTGTGTAAATTTGGCCTTCTTTTTTGAAAACCGTAGTTTATCATTAACAAGAAAATGACTGATAACATCACGAATAAAATCACTAAGATTGTATTGACCGGCGGACCTTGCGCGGGCAAGACCACCGCGATGGCAAGAATTATCGAGCACTTCAGCGGCCTGGGATTCCAGGTGTTTGCCATCCCCGAGGTGCCCACCATGTTCAGCAGCGCCGGCATCAATTATCTGACCCATAACAAGGCCCTCTTCTTTGAGGCCGAGAAATCGACGCTCAACATCCAGCTGGCGCTGGAAGACCACTTTGCCAAGATGGCTGCCCAGTGCAGCAAGCCCGTGCTCATCGTGTGCGACCGCGGCACAATGGACATCAGCGCATACGTCTCACCCGAGTTGTGGGAAGCGCTGACCGAGGAGATGGGCACCAACACGGTGAAACTGCGTGATGCCCGCTACGAGGCCATCCTGCACATGGTGACTGCCGCCGCCGGTGCCGAGCAGTTTTATACCAACGAGAACAATAAGTTCCGCAGCGAGGATGTGGAACTGGCACGTGAGCTGGACCGCAAGGTGCTGAGCGCATGGACCGGCCACCCCCATCTGCGCGTCATCGGCAACCAGACAGACTTTGACGACAAGCTGCGCCAGGTGCTGAACGAGATTTCGACCGTGCTGGGTGTCCCCTGCCCCATCGAGCAGGAACGCAAATATCTTGTCAAGGTCACAGGCGAGATTCCCGACTACACCGAAAGCGAGATTACCCAGACCTACCTGCTGAGCGAACCTGGCACCGAGATGCGTGTGCGCAAACGTGGCTGGCAGGGCAGCTATGTCTATTTCCAGACCATCAAGAAGACCGTGAGCAGCGACAAGCAAATCGAGACCGAGCGCCGCATCACGGCACAGCAGTATGTCGACTTGCTGCAGATGGCAGACCAGAACCGCAAGCCCATCAGCAAGATGCGCAAGTGCTTCGTGTGGAAAAACCGCTATTTCGAGTTGGACACCTATATCGAGCCCAAGCTTGGCATGCAGATTCTGGAGTTGGAAGGCATCAAGGAAGGTGACGAGGTGGAAATGCCACCGTTCATCAAGGTGGTTGAGGACATCACCGGCAATGAGAAGTACTACAACTACCAGCTGTCGCTGAGATAACCGCTTGACAATAGTCCTTACTAGCAACTACAATAACAACAATCCCCTTGAGGTCGTGCCTCGAGGGGATTGTTTATTTACAAGGCGGAGCCTTGAATTTCATTTACCGCTTGAAAAACGGGTTACTCCTTGGCTTTGTACTTGTAGATGTCCACCAGCTTCATGTCAAAGATGAGCGTGCTGTAAGGCTTGAGCGTTTCGGACATCTCGGCAGAACCGTAACCCTGCTGGTAAGGGATAATGACCGTGCAGCTGTCGCCCACATGCATTCGGGTGAGGGCCATCATCCATCCCTCTACCACCTGGTTGACGACGGTGCGGAAGATGCTGTCACCGGGGGTCACGTTGTCATAGGACGAATCCACGACAGTTCCGTCATACAGTTTCAGCTGGTACTTCACGTCAACGGTAGAAGTTATCAGCGGCTTGAGATTATTCTTGGTCAGCATGGTGTCGTTGTGCCAGCGGATGAGCGTGCGTGCCGAGGGGTCCCAGGGGGCAATAAGCATGGTGTATTGTCCCGAATTTGCCTGTTTCTCGAAATACTCCTCGTTGTTCTCTCGCCAGTCCTTGTACTCGTCAAAGAGGCCCTTGCCCAGACAAGACTCCAGCATCGTGATTGCCACGACAGCCATGATGACGGTATAGAAAAATTTCTTCATTTATTTACGCTTTAGGTTTTAGGCTTTAGGCGTTAGGTATTATCCCTAACGCCTAAAGCCTGTAAAAATTACATCAATTTGCGCAATACGTTGTTCAGGCTGCACTCCTTGGCGAGGATAGCAGGCAGGTCGGCGATGGCGACGCGCTCCTGCTGCATGGTGTCACGGTCACGCAGGGTGACGGTGTTGTCCTCGAGGGTCTGGCCATCGACGGTGATGCAATAGGGGGTGCCGATGGCATCCTGACGACGGTAACGCTTGCCGACGGTGTCCTTGTCCTCGTAGTGGCAGGCGAAATCAAACTTGAGCATGTTCATGATTTCGTGAGCCTTCTCGGGCATGCCGTCCTTACGCACGAGCGGCAGGATGGCGCACTTGATGGGTGCCAGTGCCTTGGGCAGGTGGAGCACCACACGGGTGTCGCCGCCCTCAAGCTGCTGCTCCTCGTAGCTGGAACACATCACCGAGAGGAACATGCGGTCCACGCCAATCGAGGTCTCGATGACGTAGGGGGTGTAACTCTCGTTCAGCTCGGCATCGAAATACTGGATTTTCTTGCCTGAGAACTTGGCGTGCTGACTCAAGTCGAAATCGGTGCGGCTGTGGATACCCTCCACCTCCTTGAAGCCGAACGGCATCTTGAACTCGATGTCGGTGGCAGCATTGGCATAGTGGGCCAGCTTCTCGTGGTCGTGGAAACGGTATTTCTCGTCTCCCAGGCCCAGTGCCTTGTGCCAACGCAGTCGCTGCTCACGCCAGTAGTCGAACCACTTGAGTTCCTCGCCGGGACGCACAAAGAATTGCATCTCCATCTGCTCGAACTCGCGCATACGGAAGATGAATTGGCGGGCCACAATCTCGTTGCGGAAGGCCTTGCCAATCTGTGCGATGCCGAAGGGGATGCGCATGCGGCCGGTCTTCTGCACATTCAGGAAGTTGACGAAGATGCCCTGAGCGGTCTCGGGACGCAGATACACGTCCATCGTGGCGTCGGCGCTGCTGCCCATCTGGGTCTTGAACATGAGGTTGAACTGACGCACGTCGGTCCAGTTCTTGGTACCGCTCACGGGGTCAACAATCTCATAATCGACGATAATCTGCTTGAGCTCGGCCAAGTCGTTGTCGTTCATGGCCTTCTCGTAACGGGCATGCAGTTCGTCGCGCTTCTTCTGGTTCTCGAGCACGCGAGGATTGGTCTGGCGGAACATCGCCTCGTCGAACTTGTCGCCGAAACGCTTGGCGGCCTTCTCGCACTC
The DNA here is from genome assembly GCA_902782465.1 of uncultured Bacteroidales bacterium. Lineage (GTDB taxonomy): Bacteria > Bacteroidota > Bacteroidia > Bacteroidales > Muribaculaceae > Sodaliphilus. The sequence goes on along the minus strand of CACZNH010000014.1, from coordinate 50,383 downwards.
CTTGTTCATCTTCTCCTCAATCTTGGCGATTTCGTCCTCGATGAGCACGTCAGCGCGGTAGCGCTTCTTGCTGTCGCGGTTGTCAATCAAGGGGTCGTTGAACGCGTCCACGTGGCCCGATGCCTTCCAGATGGTGGGGTGCATGAAGATGGCGCTGTCGATGCCCACGATGTTCTCGTGCAGCAGGGTCATCGCCTCCCACCAGTAACGCTTGATATTGTTTTTCAGCTCTACGCCGTTCTGTGCATAGTCATAAACCGCGCCGAGGCCGTCATAGATTTCACTTGAGGGGAACACAAAGCCATATTCCTTGGCATGCGACACGATTTTCTTGAAAACGTCTTCCTGTTTTGCCATTGTTCTGTCTGTATATATTGTTTAGTTTTTTTGATTTCAAGCGGCAAAGGTACAATTTTTCCCCCAACGTCACAACACCTTGGGGGATATTAGAGTAATTTAACGTCAACAATTCGTTTGAAGGGGAATCCTTCAGGCCGTGATGATGCCGCTACCGTAGCACAGGTGGCCCTGTTGGTCGTAGATGACTGCGAACTGGCCCGGAGCAATGCCCTGCACGTCCTCCTCACTCTCGATGACCCACTGGCGGTCACCGATGCGGGTGAACTTGCCTCGCATGATGTGGGGCGTGTGACGGTTCTTGAACATGATGTCAACGGGGCCGTCCTGTCCCTCCCACGGGTTGCCCGAGATGAAGTGCATCTCGTCAAGCCGCAGCGTGCGGCCATATTGCTTGGCAGTGCCGTAGCCGTTGCTGACGTAGATGACATTCTCGTCAACATTTTTGCGCACCACATACCAGGGACCGCCGCTCAGGCCCAGCCCCTTGCGTTGACCGATGGTGTGGAACCAGTAACCGCGATGCTCGCCCAGCTTGCGGCCTGTTTCGAGCTCGATGATGGGGCCGGGTCGCTCGCCCAGATGGCGGCGGATGAAGTCGTTATAGTCGATTTGGCCCAGGAAACAGATGCCCTGGCTGTCACGTCGATGGGCGTTGGGCAGGTGAGCAGCCTCAGCAATGCGGCGAACCTCCTCCTTGGGAAGATTGCCGATAGGGAAGATGACGTGACGCAGCTGGTCGTAGGTGATTTGGGCCAGGAAGTCGGTCTGGTCCTTGACGGGGTCGACTGCTGTTGCAAGGTACTTCACACCGTCAATGACCTCGGTCGTGGCATAATGGCCCGTGGCGGTCTGGTCAAAGTCTTTGCCCCAACGCTGCTCGAAGAAGCCGAACTTAATCATGCGGTTGCACATCATGTCGGGGTTGGGCGTGAGACCAGCCTTGACGGTGCGCAGGGCATACTCCATCACATGGTCCCAATACTCCTCGTGCAGCGAGACGACCTCGAGCGGCAGACCGTAGCGGTGCGCGATGAGGGTACACATCTCGATGTCTTCCTCGGCGCTGCAGTCCCCCTCGTCATTGTCCATGCCGATGCGGATATAAAACAGGTGCAGGTCCTCGCCCTGCTCCTTGAGCAGGTGGACCACCACGGCGCTATCGACGCCTCCTGATATGAGAACGGCAGTTTTCAAATTACCAGTGTGTTATGCTTTGTCAAGGACCTGTTCATCGGCCGGGGTCTCGGTAAAGTGAGCAGCAATGATATAGTCCAGCGAGATTTTACCGGGGCCTGCCAGCAACAAATAGATGAAGATGCCGATGAACATCACCGGATAGCCCGGCCCGAAGTTGAACAGCTGGTTGGTAATCGACTCGCCCGACGACATGATGATATTCTCGGCAATAAGCATCAGTGCAAGTGGGAACAGCACCGCCAGACGGGTGAGCAGTCCAAGCATGATGCACACGGCACACAGCAGCTCAATAATCAGCAACACGGTGATAGTACCCTCGGGAGAGAGGCCCATAATGCCCTGATAAGTGTTGACGAGGCTTTCGAAGTTAAGCGACTGCCTGATACACAGCTGCATGAACATGATGCCTGTGAACAGACGCAGGAACAGACGCGACAGGTTGCTGTAGGTGTGGCCCGCGCTATATAAAAACAGGTTCTTGAAAAATCCGGTCATGACAATAGTGGCATTACTTGATTAATAATTGGGATTCAATGTGGAAATCAGCGCATCGACCGACAGAGCCTTGGTCAACACCTTGTGCTCGCCATCAAGCAAGTAGCAGCAGGGCAGCACGCGCAGGTCAAGCTGGCTGGAAAGGGTCTCGCCACAGCCCATCGTCCAATTTGTGGCATAACCGGCTGCAGTTGTGGCCCAATCGGCGCTGTATTTGTTCAGGCAGATGCACAGCAGCGCCGCCTTGCCTTCATCGAGCAGGCTGTTGAGGACAACATCGGTGCTCAAGCGCAGGCGGCCGATGGAACTGTCGGCACTGTCGTCAAGGAAGAGGACTATCACGGTCGTCCCAGCGGGAAACTCGCTGAGGCGGTGCTTGGCGCCGTCGGTACCAATGTACTCAAAGTCGAGCGTCACGCCAGTCTGCACCGCATTCATGGCAGCCAATTGCTGGGCATAGTGCTCGCGGACATCCTTGGGCAACTTCTTGGACGAGGCAAGGGGTTTGGCAAATGCCACATAGACCTCGTCGCTCCAAAATTCGGCAGTGGGGCCATACAGGGCACGTTCGGCAACCTGGCCCAACTTCTGCAGGTTCGAGGTGTTGGATTGCGCCTTGTTGACCAGATCGCGCACGGTAACCATTACGACATTGCGATGAGCATACTTGAAGAACTCCACAAAGTCGCGAAAAGTGGTCTCGAACGCAGCATCGTCCGTGATGGGCTTGCTGATGTCGAAATTATCCCAAAAGTGGGTAATGATGTAGTTGCAGCGGCTCTCGAGCGTGGCACAGGTGTCAGGTGCCTGCGGGTAAGCAAACAGCGTACCAGGCTGCTGCTCGGCCAATTGAGCACGTGCCGACAACGTGCCGGCACAAATAGCCAATGCAGTGATAAACAACAGTATATATCTCATAAATCGTATTCCATCGGCCAACATGGCCTCATTTTAAACCGCTAAATTACTAATAAACCGCCAAACCCCACGAAAAAAACGGCAAATCAGAACCATTTTTCACATTATTTAGAAATGGAAAGCGCCTCTGCCATTACTGTAGAGTGCCATTTATAGTGATTATGACGAAAAAAGGATAAAAGAACGAGCCTTACATTTTGCATATTGAAATAATATACTATCTTTGCAACGCTTTTTGCTTGAGAAAGCGGGCAAATGACATCACAATGTCAGCATTTTTACCATTAACAACCATCTCAAATTTACCAAAAACCAAAGAAATGAGAAAATTGACAAAACTTTTTGTTCTTGCCGTGTTGGCAAGTATGTGCGCTAGTGCTATAGCGCAAAACATCACCATCCGTGGCGCGTATCAAACCAGTCGTGACGACGATTATCCCAATGGATTCTACAGCGAGTATGTAGGATGGAACTACGAGCTGCAGAAGGCCATCTTCATCGTTCAGCAAGGCCTGTACAAGATGGAATGGGACGGCACAACGCTAACCAAGCCTGTCAAGGATCCCGAGGTCAACAAGGAAGACTTCTACAGCAACGGACAGTTCACCGACAATGCCAAGGCGTTGTGGTGCGCTAACTTCAACCTGATGTACGGCAACTCGGGCGCCGTGATGGTGAACGGCATTCTCACTACCGTGACCTCGCGAACCGACTATAAGGGCGCCGACGGCAAAGTTGTCAACAACGACTCCAACCGCTTTGCCGTGCGCAAGTGGGACGCCGTGACCGGCGACATGCTGTCCACCGCCGACTATCACGCCAACAGGTGCCTGGAATCGGCAGGCATGGCCCTGAACCCCAAGGACGGAAAGGTGTATGGCCTGTTCCACATTACCAACCAACTGTTGCCCGACTCCATTCTGAATGACCCGGACTTCTTCGCCGACGAAGCAGCCGACTCGACCGACAGCGGTTATGCCATCTGCACCATTGACCTCGACAAGATGGAAATCAGTCAGATCACTCCCGGACTGTATTACGAGAACTTCATCACCTTCGCCATCAACAGCGACGGACGCGCCTTTGCCCTGACTAGCGGTGGCACCGCAGCCATGATGGACGAGGACGGCAAATACTATGACATCAATGGCGAACTTGCCGGTTCACGCCTCTATGAGTTTGACCTCACAAGCGGTATGATTATCACCGACAGCCGCAGCCACACCGGCTACATGTCACAGGTGAAGCGCCAAGCCGCCTGCTTCAGCAAGAACGACCCCAACAAGATGTACTGGATGGGATACTACAACAGCGGCATGGGCCTGGATGCCTACGGCAACTGGACTCCGCTGTCTGACAAGAGCTGGAAGACCAACGGCAAGTATGACACCTCGCTTTATGAAGTCGATATCACCACTGGCGAGGCAACCCGCATCGCCAACATCGACGACCGCTACATCTTCTGCTGCATGTGGTTGGACGAGGAAGACGAGCCCGCAGGTCTGCGCGGTGACGTGAACCAGAACGGAGCCGTCGAGATTGCCGACGTGACCGACCTCATCGACTACCTCCTCGGCGGCAATGTCAGTGGCTTCAGCACCGCCAATGCCGACACCGATCAGAACGGCGACCTCAACATCGCCGACGTGACCGCCCTCATCGACTACCTCCTCAACAACCACTGGTAATCCCCCAGCACTTTTACCATCATCTAACACAGTGGAGCTGACTCAATGCAGAGTCAGCTCCACTGTGTTCATCTAGAGAACCTATTCTTCGTGTCTCCTACAGCAATCTCATCAAAAGATCCTTAAACACCAAATATCTTGTGACAGGGCAAACGCTTTATAAATTCGTTAATTGGTATTAATACTACCAGTATGATAATCAAAGATAATAAAGCACGCAATAATTCAACAGCGAAAGACTCTGACTGGAATAACCCGAAATGAGCATATGCCAAACCACAAGCTACAAGTATGATACGCGAATGCCAAGAGAACAAGATCATTGTGTTGCGCCCCAAATAAGTAAAAAAAGCAGAATGAATAATTGGCGAGACAGTCAGCACCAATAAGATGCCAGCAAGTGCCGAAATCATGGTCATAATTTCATTACCATACATGCCGATGGACATATCCAACGAATGGCCCGACAACATGATACAGAATTTTCCAGCAATAAAATTAACCACCAAGCAGCAACTCGCAATCACAAATCGTTTCCATGCTTTCATCGTTCCAGTAAAGAAATCCAAAATGCGCCGACTTTGCATGAAAAGATAACCCATGTGGAAAATAAACTGGGCAATCAAAGCAATATCAAGATTCCAAGGCAAACTCCCACAACCAAGTCGATAGCGAACAAGACCAATTACACACACCAATAATGATATCAAAGACGATATGTATCTCCATTGACCAAAACATTTATCAATACAGTAATACAAAATCTGAGTCAAGTATAAAGCCGCAAGAAACCATATTGTCCAATAGTGTTCCTGGATTAAAAATGAACGCAGCATGTCAGTATAAGCTGATAGCGGACGATTATAATAAGCAAACAAACAACAATAGAACAATGCAATCACAATTCCAAGTGCAAAATATGGAATTACCAATCCCTTAAATCTACGCCAAGCAAATTCAGAAAAAGAGTACTTCTCACACCCAGGATAAAGCATGCCACTAAGAAAGAAAAACAGCGGCATGTGAAAAGTATAAATCCATGTCGACAGATAAGAGACATGCATATGGCCAAAAAAAACCAACAACAGCCCGATTCCTCGAGCTGTATCAATCCATGTTATACGATTGTTTACACTTTGCATAATTTTTCACCCGTCAGAACTTATGACAAAATACAAACCTTATAATAGTTCACGTTCATTAATATCACGCATTTCTATCAAGCATTGGCTCGTCCCACTTCAAAACGATACTATACACCAGATTGCAAAAACTGACCATGATACAATTCGCTCTCTATAAGCACTTAAAAGACTTAAGAAGCCTAATGACATTGACAAGCAGCTGATATAGTCCAAATTTAAGGCAATATTTGACAAATAAACATCTCTTATCCAAATCCATATCACATGTTTCCGCAATTATATCCTCAAGAACATTATCATTGTTTATCAACGACTTTAGTCTATTAACAACTTCTCTTGTTTTCAATGAAGAATTTTTACACAGGTTAATGGCCAAAGAATAGATATTGGTCAATGACGCATTTGCATTTGCCCTTTTTTCAAGACCAGTACTTGTACGCTTAACTTTCTCAAGATAGAGCAGGCGAGTCTTTCTCCAAAAATCAACACCATCAAAATGTTTATACAATTCAGCTGTAATTGAATTACTATTAGCGAAATAGTTATACAAGATCAAATTATCCACATAGATATGATTACAATTATTTATCACATCAATATTAAACAACTGATCCTCCCATGGCTGTATTGCTTCTTCTAGTGCAATATTAGAATGCCTCAGTATGCTGAGTCTATAAATATGCTTCCACATAAAGCCATGCAAGCGACTTCTCGATCTCAAACAACCGAAGGCTTGGGGACTGATATCATTTTTTATTTCCTCATCTACATAAACACCTGGCAGAAATGGTGGCAAGTTTTGAATCACCTTATTACCTGTATGAACATTATAAGCACCAATAAACATGTCATAATCATGCTGCTTTAATATTTCTATCGCACGATCGTATCCACTTGGCTCCAAATAATCATCAGAGTCACTGAATCCAACATAATCCCCATGGCACTCATGAATCCCCAACATCCTTGCTCTGATATATCCTATATTGTCTTTCAAGCTTCTAATAAAGAATCTTGAGTCCTTTTCGGCATATTCTGCACAAATCTCACCGCAACGATCGGGCGAACCGTTATCGATGAGAAAAAACTCCAGTTCTGGACTCTTAAGTGCCATCATCGAATCCAGCAAACGAGGCAAGTCCTTCTCTGCTTTATAAATCGTTGTGATGATACTTACCTTCATTTAACGTGATTTGTTATGCGTTCTATTATAACGAATGATTACTGCAATCCATTTGCCTCAATAAATTGTATGACACGCTGCAAATCGGCAGGTGTATCCACGGCTATAGTCTCACTATCTACCTCTATATACTGAACACGATAACCATTCTCAATGAAACGAAGAATCTCAATGTCTTCAACAGATTCTATTTTGGCTTTCCCATACTTCTTGCCAAATTCACAATAAAACTTTAAGGCTTGTGGTGTGAAGCCATATACGCAAACCTGCTTGAAATAATCTACATTAATATTTCCTTTAGGGAACGGAGCTGCAGCACGGGTTAAGAAAATACCACGTCCATCAGCCGCTGCAATAACCTTAGGAACCGTGACATTAATCAAATCAACAGGGTCTTTTATCTTGGTCATCAAGTTAGTCACTTGTATATCTGTTTCTGGATTATTCAAGAACGGCTCAATTGCTTTAATAATTGTTGCCGGTTCAATAAGCGGCTCATCACCTTGAATATTAACATACAAATCCGCCGAAATCTTCTCTGCCACCTCACCTAATCGATCTGTGCCTGTACGATGAGATGTAGATGTCATGATTACAGGAATTTGTCTAATTGTACATGCATCCAGGATGCGTTTGTCATCAGTAGCAACATATACTTCGTCAAATTGCTCTACCTTTTTAGCCTGCAAATAAACACGCTCTATCATTATTTTACCGCATATCTCGGCAAGGGGTTTCCCCTCAAAACGAGAAGACTGGTATCTGGCTGGAATAACAGCTATAATTTTCATAGTTTACTTAAATTAATTGATATATTGATTCGCTCTTTAATGCATTAAATAATGATGGGGTTAATGAGTAAAGGGTACTCACGTTCTTTGCAAAAGTCTCAAACAATTCCCTATTTTCGCTTGTCAAAGTCAGTTCTTTGTCCGAGAGCATTTGTCCGCGATAACCATCATAGCCCACTATATTCACACGCTTTGATTTTAACTCAATAGCTATTTGCAGAGCGACAGTGGTACATGAGTCAGCATAACGATTGATAAATGAGATTTCCGGCAATTCAAATGTACTTGATTGAGCATAAGTTGGCACATCAGTTCCCATCAGCCGAGGATAAGGAGGCAGCACACAACAACCTTGATAATGGTCTTGAGGCACTGTTTTCAGCATCCTCTTGGCCTCATTGCCAACCAACACATAGTATTTCTTGTTTAACACATCTCTGAACAAAGCAGCATGACGTGTTGTCGCAAAAACTATAGCAACGCCTGGATGACTCATAAGGTAACGCTTGATTGCATTGATGTGCGCACTTACACTTTGACCGCCTCCTATAATCAGCACTTCCTCACACGAAGACGCATCAAGCAATGGATAATGGGCATTGTCAGCAACATGAATGCGTTTATTATCAACGGCCCTAACAATGTTATTAAAACTATATACACGATTGGTAACCAGTGCCATAACTTCTTTTTGAGGTATCGAATTGGCTCCTGAAATCATATATGGTAGCGATGTACCCCATCGGTATTCTTCTTGCAAGGGCTTAAATGCCAAAATCAAATCTCCTAAAACGTTGAAATCCACATCTAGCCCTCGTCTATTGAGAGTTGTGAGCAAGAGTTCTATATTTAAGTTACCAGCACCTCGCCCCATCCCCAAAACAGTCGCATCAACCGAGTCTATTCCACAATCAATAGCTGCAAGCGTATTAGCTAAACTCATCTGGAGATTATTATGGCCATGAAAGCCCAATTTACAGTTTAGGATGGACTTCAACTTATTGATTTTAGTAATCACTTCCTCAGGCATCATGCTCCCAAAAGAATCAACCATGTTGAGTATAGTCGCAACATCATTCAACTGAGGCATTTTATTGTACAAGCCTTCATATTGATCCCACTTGGACATATACATCAAATTGAAAGCGACTTCAAAGCCCATCGCTCGAACCTCACTACCAAGAGCTACTGCACGGTCTAAGTTATCAGGGCTTACGGCCATTCTCACCATATCTACCAAACCTTTGATTGGACCAAGTAATTTGGGAAGGTCATTAATCCGCACGCTCTTCTCATTAATCATAACGGCAACCTTGCGAGTTGTACACCGCCTTATATGCTCAAGTGTCGATGCGGGTGTATATCCAAACTCACCCATATAATCTTTTTCAGGCAGGTTTCTGTAACCCACTTCAATGTAATCAATAGGCAATTGATTAACCGCTCCGATGTATGATTCAACTATTTCGGATCCAAAATCCCAATTTGTATAGTATCCGCCATCTCGCAGTGTGCAATCGAGTATTTGAAATTTCTCCATAAAAAAATACTTTTATATTCTCGACTTCTCTAATCGAACGAGTAAAATCACTACAGAATATCATCAAGATTTACGCGGGGAAATGCTTCCAATCGGCCTCCTCGTGTGGCATTATAGATTTTAAAATTATTGTGGTGCTGAGCAAAGCGCTGGGCAGTGATGTAAGCCAAAGTGCTCTCTACGATACGTGGCAAGTTTAAACCAACATTACTAGCCTTTGAACCTGCAAAATATTCCTTTACACCCTCTTTATAGACCGGCACGCCTTTCTCATCTAAGCTAATTGCATAGTTATGATCAATACCCAATAAATATACCTCAGCGAATCCCATATAGTATGCTAACTGAATTGCGCCATAAGTCACCGTGAACCCCTGTCCAAGAAATCGATCAATATGAATACTGAAATCAGCAGTATTGGGATAGAACTCCTTGTGCCTCAGAACAAAGAAGGAAATATCCTCACTGCTATCAAATAAATTCTTCACATCGATAGGCAAGAACTTGCGTCTACATTGCAATTTAGAAATGTCATCCTTAAATTTATTAATTAGTTTAGTGTCCTGATTCATGTAATATACAGGGCGCCAGTCAGTTTGTTCAAATATCTCAAAAATCCTATTAGATGATATGGTCACTTCACCTTTCAATTTCTCCAAATCGCTAACTGACAAACTGGGTCCTGTGCCAATAATGAAACAACGCTGTCCTGAATGAATACCTTTGTAACGCTTCAATTCTTTGCAAATTGAACGATTAGAGATATACTGACGAGCAGAGATAATCCTTGATTTTAAGTTCTCAATTGATTTCATAATACTTCTAGTTGCGAATACTCTTTAAAACTCATCAGATTCAGATCTTTTTCACTGATGATAAGGTTTTGTTCTCCTCCAATTTCTTCAAATGGCCATTCAATAGCAAGGTCTGGGTCGTTGTACATGATGCCTGAATCGCCCTCACCATAGAACACCTCCCCGCACTTGTAACTGACAATGGAGTCCTCAAGAACGAGATAGCCATGGCCAAAATATTGGGGGACCAACAACGACAATGTGTTATCTCCTGTGAGATGGAAACCTCGCCACTGTCCATAAGTGGGTGAATCTGGCCGCAAATCGGCTATCACATCATAGACATGTCCGCTTACACACCTAACCAGTTTTGCCTGCTGCTTCACCAGCTGAAAATGCAGGGCACGGATAACCCCTCTCTTGGATATGGTATAGAATACTTCTTTCAGCTCGTGGTCGATGCCATTGTCCATGAAAGTATCAACATTATAGTCCTTGATGAAACCGCCACGGATATCGGTCGCATGGAAACTCTTGATGAGATAGGCACCCTTAAGGTCCAACTCCTGAAATTCAAACTTTTGTATCATTCTTTTGTAGCTTTATACTGTTTTAAGCCATTCCATGGTCATACGAGTGCCCTCAGCAAAACCCACTTGAGGGCTAAATCCGCAATCCTGCTCAATATCAGTCGTGTCAAAAGCCATCAGAGGCAGATTCGTACCCGTAAAGGGTACATCACCAAATTGAGGCACCATGTCTGGAGCCAGCGCCTGCTGCATCTCAAGGATGAATTCCTTGAGAGGGCGAGCGTTTCCACTTCCAATGATGTATTCTTTAAACGGATGACCGTTATTTGCTACTGCATAAAAAGCTCGGGCAACATCGGTCACATACACAAAATCATAATTCTGAGTGCCGGCTGTAAATTGCAAGGGCTCCCGGTTGATGATTTTGCGCAATGTGGTGTTGACAAATCTAGGAGACAGTTCCCCCACCCCATAAGCATTGGTAATCATCGGCCACAACAGGTCAATGCCGATGTCGGCAGCAACCGATTTACACAAGCAATGCGCAATGTGCTTTCCCATGCCATAGATATATCCCATGCCAGGACGGCTTCCTTGGCTATGTACTGCGGCCTCTACTTCCCGTTCCATGATACTACCAGCGCAAACAAAACGAGTACACCCCAAAGCCTTGGCAGCCTTGAGACACTCCACAGTATTCAGGGCATTCTGCAACTGCAAATTATAGTCAGTTCTCAACGGGCCTGCCGAACCAGCCCATGCGAAATGGATAAACGTATCATATTCACCTGAAGGTATGACCCTCAGCAAGTCTGCAGTATTGCTGACGTCTACACATTGATAAGTCAAGCCTGCTTGAGGTTTTAAACGCTTTGGCTCCTGCAGTATGTCTAAGGCCAACACCTCAATGCCATTGTCAAGAAAACATTGAACAGTGTAGCTGCCCACAAAACCATCAGCTCCTGTTATAACGACTTTTTTCATTACTATCTGAATTAAACTATTGCTTCGTCTCTAAAAAACACCTGATCTGCTTTTCCATGCAGGAATCAATGTCTCCCCCACTCTGCCAGCACTTGCTCCATTCAACAATTTTAGCAATGGCGGCATCTAAATTCCAGCGTGGCGACCAACCGAATGTCGACTTGATCTTTGAGCAATCCAATTTCAGGAAATTGGCTTCATGAGGGCCCTCCACATCAGTGGGAGTCTTCCACGAGAGACCTTCACCCCAATGATTCACGAACAAATCCACCAATGCGCCAGTTTGGAAACAATCCTGCTCATCAGGCCCCACATTGTACCAACCAGAACAACTGTTGTCATCCCACTGACGGGCACAAATCATCAGATAGGCAAACAAGGGTTCCAGCACATGCTGATAGGGGCGTGTAGAATTGGGGTTGCGAACTATGATTTCACCATGACTTACTGCAGCGCGGACGCAATCAGGTATGATACGGTCATTGGCAAAATCGCCTCCGCCAATCACATTACCGGCGCGCGCAGTGGAAATGGCTGTTCTGCCATCTGAAAAGAAACTATTCTTATAACTATGCGTCACCAATTCGGAACATGACTTGGAATTGGAGTACGGATCATAGCCATCCAGCATCTCGTCTTCACGATAGCCCCATGCCCATTCCCTATTCAGATAGACCTTATCGGTCGTGACGTTAAGGAATGAACGAACTGATGGCGTCTGTCTCAAACACTCCATCACATTCACAGTACCCATGACATTGGTTTCATAGGTATAGCGTGGTTCTTTGTAACTGTCTCTGACAATCGGCTGTGCGGCCATGTGCAGGACGACCTCGGGTTGAGCCTCATCGAAAGTTCTCATCAAATGGTCTAGGTCCCGAATGTCTCCAATAACCGATCTGCAGAGTTTCTCACCTCCCATAAGTTCAAATAACGAAGGTGATGTATTCGGTGCAAGGGCATACCCTGTCACCTCTGCGCCTAGCATCGATAACAGCTTGCACAACCACGACCCTTTGAAACCAGTGTGTCCGGTCACAAGCACCCTTTTGCCTTTGTAAAAATCCAAGTTGAATTCCATTGGGTTATTATAATTTAAACCATGAATCACTTATCCCACAACTTCCATGGTGCTTTGCCAGATGCCCACAGTTGTTCGAGTTTTTCTTTCTCTCGCAGGGTGTCCATACACTGCCAGAAACCCTTATGGACATAGCCCATCAGCTGGTGTTCACGCACCAGGCCATTCATGGGTTCTTTCTCAAAAATGATTTCGTCACCTGAGATGTAATCAAACAAGGCCGGCTCAAAAACCATAAAGCCGATATTAATCATGTCATCATCCTGATCACTCTTCTCACGGAAAGCCTCTACATCACCGCCTGCCGACAGCTCAAGAACGCCCTTGTTCTGGCTGAAGTTATATACTGAGACAGTACCAATCTTGCCATGAGAACGATGATATTCGAGAAGTTCCTTGACATTGATGTCGCCGACTGCATCACCGTATGTAAGCATGAACGTTTCATCGCCTACATAATCCTTGATGCGTTTCACACGACCACCAGTCTGGGTATTCAAGCCGGTGTCGATAATTGTAACTTTCCAGGGTTCAACATGCTTGCGATGCACAATAATCTCATTCCCCTTAGTGAAATCAAAGGTGACATCCGATGTGTGCAGGAAATAATCAGCAAACCACTCCTTGATGACATGTTGCCTGTATCCAGCACAAATGATGAAATCATTGAAACCATAGTGGGAATACACTTTCATGATATGCCACAGGATGGGCATTCCACCAATTTCCACCATTGGTTTAGGGCGAAACTGAGATTCCTCTGAAATGCGGGTACCAAACCCACCCGCTAAAATAACAACTTTCATATCAGTATGTTTCTACAGTGAGTCAAAAAACTTTTCATACCCATCAACCAGCCGTTGAGTTATCATGCGAGGCGCTTGTGCAATCGCATCGGCGTATTGCTTGATTTTCTCTCGATGAGTAAGTAAATCCTTCAAGCCTTCATAGATGGCGTCATCTTCATTGGGCACAATCATGCCATACTTGCCATTCTCCAGGATTTCCTCCATGCCTGAGCAATCTGTAGTGAAAACAGGGACTCCAAGTGCAATGGATTCAGTTACTGCAGTGCTGTAGCCCTCTCGATAAGATGTGCATACAAACATATCCATCTTTGACACATATCTATATGGATTGGGATCGAAGCCTAACAATTTTATATGATTGTTCAAGCCAGCTTTATCTATAGCACTCTTTAATGCGAATTTCTCATTTCCTCTTCCAAGAATAAAGATATTCACACCCTCCATTAATCCGTCCTGTTTCAGGCGTGAGCAGGCTTCAACCAATCGGTGGAAGCCTTTCAACTTGGTCAGTTTGTTTACCGCACAAAGATTCAGTTCATTCGGAGATAATTCGATTGGGGCATCTTCCTCGGCTAATCTGTAAATGCGATCAAAATCATTCACATTATGGATGACCGACATGGGCACCTTGATTTCAGGGAAGAGCCTCTCGAAGCATTCACGAGTTCGTTGAGCCACAAACACCAAGTGATCCAGTTCATTGAAGCACTCAAGCATCTCTTGCTCATTCCTGTATCCAATAAACATCGTGTCACGATCATTGATTTCTATATGCAGCCACCCCACTTTCTTTGTTCCCTTGTTAGGGCAGGCCGAAACAATACGGGTCGGAGCATTCTCTAAATAGCCAATTTCAATGTCATATTCTTCTTTAATGAGCAACTTATGCCAAAAACGAGGAGGCAGCAGTTTCATAATCTGGTTAAAGCCATAAAACTCATACCTGAACAAATATTTAAACTTAACGCCCTTGGGCACACTATTTCGGTGTGGTCCTGCCCCAAAGATGGTATATAAAGTCACATCATATTTATCAAGGTCCAAATGCTGAAGGAGATTAATCAACACCCTCTCAGCACCTCCACCTTTCAAATCATAGTGAAAGAAAAGAATCTTTTTTTTCATATAATATCTCGTTTAGACGGAAATAAGGATCGTATACCTAAGCCGCAAATTGGTATATTTGTTATTGAAGGCCGTTTTTCTTGATTTTTCTCTTATACTCTATAAGTTCGCCAAGTCTTTTAATAGGTTCCACAAAGGTCATCAGTAATGCTCTTCTTAATCCTAAATATTTGAAGTATTTTTTTATTGTGCTCCATTTGCGGTCATAAATAACCGAAAAAGCAAATGTCTTTAAATAATTAAAAACAAATTCTCTCGATTGTTCTGTCTGTTCCTCTCTGACAATGCTAAACATTGCATCATTAGTAAAGGAATAGAATTTTTTGAGATTTTTGGATGCTGTAACACTATTCGGTTGAACTCTATAAACCCCCATGACGCGATTAAACAGATAACATTTGCCCTGGGTCATTAAGGCATAGAATTTAGACAAATCAAATTTGACATCATATTGCGCATATTTAGAATTATCCATTGCGCTCCTTCGATAGACACTTGATAAGGTCCTTGTGAATAGAACACGTGTTGCAAAATCATCTAGATTCAATGTCAGATTTCCTTTTACCCCTTTTAAGAATTCTATCTGATGTGGTTCGAATTCCTTCTTCACTTCATTCCACACCAAATACTCGTGAACCGATAAGGAATAATCAGGATGAGATTCAAGGAAATCAACTTGCATTTGGAGTTTGTAAGGGTCAGTCCAGTAGTCATCGCCTTCGCAATGGGCGATGTACTTAGAATTAGGATGCATGGCTTTATCTATGATCTGCACTAACGAGCCGTCATGTTTACTGTATTGGTTTTCGGTCTCGAAGATTGGTTTGATGATGTCGGGGTACTTCTCGGCGTATTCGCGGATGATGGCGGCTGAGCCGTCGGTCGAAGCGTCGTCGTGAACGATGGCCTCGAACGGGAAGGTGGTCTCCTGCATCACAAAGCCGTCCAGGCATTGGCGCAGGTATGGTTCATGGTTATAAACCAAGCAACGAATGCTTACTAAGGGATCGCCTTGCGGCACATTCTTTTCCATAAATGGTTTCTTAATCGGCGAATAACTTTTATTTTAACAACGGCGAATTATACGAATTGAGCTAATTGGCTGAAACAGTATGATTATAATTCGTTAAATTCGCAAAATTAGCCGTTATCTTAAATGGTCCAGCCGGGCTTGAAGAACTCTTGCTGGGCTGTAAATCTGGGGAAATACTTGACCAGCAGGTGGATAACCGGCAGTTCAAGCGCGAATACCAGCACGATGGTCACTATGGGTATCACAGAGGGCTGCAGGTGACTGAAGCCTATCAATGCCAGCCAAACGTAGGCGATGAGCATCTGGTGTGTTCCGAGCAGGATGATGGAGTAACGTCCGTAATGGCACACCAGTGGAACGTAGCTGAGGTTTTTGCACAGCCAGAATAAGGACAGGATGGCCACAAAGGGTATCAGATATAACTGAAGATAATTGGGCACCACCTGGTGCAATAAATCTATATCGCCCGAAAAACGATAAATAATCCATATGCACGGCAAGATGACCAAAAATCCGTATTTGTCATATCTGGATGGTTCCATCAGCCCAAACCGCTTGACCGCCGAGCCCAACACGAAATAAGGCAAGCCGACAAGCGCGATATCCAATTCCAAGGGCAGCTTGATGCTGTGCTTCATCAAGACATAGCCAATGACCGAGCACACTGCCACCACCGCCACCACGCCGGCAAACTTCATGTATCGCTGGAAGAGGTAATACAGCATGTTCACCCCGAACAGTGCCACCAGGAACCACAATGCCGTTGCGGCAAACCAGAAACGGCGGTGAAACGACGGAATGGCATAGGGCAAGGGGAACTGGAGGTCAATCTCGGGCAGGAAATGATGCGTCAAATACAATAACGGCACCCACAGGAGGCAGCACAGGAAGTGAAAAAACAATAACGTGACAATCAGGTTATTGATTTTTTTGCGCAGGAACTCATTGAAACCGCTGTAGGTCTTGAAAAACAAGCCGGACAGGAAGAAGTACATCGGAATCCTGAAAGACCTTAAGGCAAAATTCAGATTTGGCAAGATTGCGTCAAACGAGAAGTCGTTCACATGCCCCATGACGATGAGCATGATGCACAGACCCTTCATGAAGTCGATGTATGCAATCCTCTCTTTCGGCATCCGTTTTGTTCAAACAACTGATTATTCTGAACTGTCTGAAGGCATCTGTATTCGTGGCCTTTATATATCCACTCTCACGGTATAAGCCGCAAATACACCACTCACAGTGGCAACAGCCAATATCATTTCAACGGCGGCGGATAATGTTGATGGCCTCTTTCAGTTCAGGCAGGCGGAACAGCCATGCCACAGCCAGGTAGAGGACCAAGCCTGCGGGGATGCCCACTGCAAGCTTCAAGACATTGCCGTCAAGAAGCAAGGTAAGCAGATAGATTGCTGCACCCATGACGAGCGAATTGAGCAAGGTAGGCGCCATGTCCATCATCTGCCGGAAGAAACCAACATTGATAAGTTTGCCAGTAAAATAGGTATTAATGGCCAGGCATGCCAGCGAAGTGAACACAGATCCATAACAAATACCCATGATGCCGAATGGCACACAGACGAAAATGACAACAGTGATAATAGCTTTTTTGATAATTTCCAGTCGCAGAAAGAGGTCACTCCTGCCCTTCACCTGCAACAGATTCAAGTTTATAGCATGCACAGGATACCACATCGAGGCAAGACATATGACCCGCAAATAAGGTACACACGGCGCCCACTTGTCTGTCACAAGAGCCACCACCAGTGGATAAGCTAACGCTGCCATCCCTATCATAATCGGAAAAACCAAAAACACAGAGAAACGCAGCATTCGACGATAGGCATCTCTCAAACGCTCGTCATCCCCCTGGATTTGGCTCAGCACGGGGAAGGTCACTTGCTGCAATACACTTGTCAACCCCGTAGAAGGCAAATATGCATAACCTTTTGCCCTACTATATTGGCCCAAATCAGCCGCTGAAAATAACTTACCAATGATAATCGGATAGATATTGCCATAAACCGTATCAAGCAAATTAGATGCTAACATCTTGGAACCATAGCCCCAGAGATAACTGAAGGAGGCCTTGTCCCAATGTCCCTTTGGCCTCCATGGAGATAATATCCACAACAACACCAAGCCAGTAACATTACTCACATAATGCTGAATCACCAGTGACCACACACCAAAACCTCTATAAGCAGCCACAATTGCTACCACGCCTGCGACAACTTGAGATGTCGCGTTGATAATCATCTTAGCCTTGAAGTTCAAGGCACGGGACAGCTGGGTATTCTGGACGATTCTGAGTGACGAGATGACAAGCAAGAAGGCTTCGGCGCGCAACAACGATGCCAATATCGGCTTGTCGTAGAACTTTGCGACCCATGGTGCGACAAGCCACAGGACACCTACCATCACAATTGCGACAACGATGTTGAAACTGAATGCCGTCGTGTTATCATCTTCTGTCAGGTCAGGTTTGCGAATCAAGGCATTACCAAAACCGCTGTTCACAAACGCCATCGCAATGGCATTGAACACAGCAATCATCGCCAGCATACCGTAGTCGCTCGGACTCAGTATTCGGGCCAAGATAACCCCGATGACAAAGCTAAAGCCAAGGCTCAAGACCTGGTCCAACGAGGTCCAGGCGACGCCTTTGACGGTTTTTTTCTTCAGCGATTCTTCAGCCACTGCTAACTATTCTATTAAACAACTGATTAATCTGATTCTTCTGAGTGCTTTCGCTCTTTTGATACCGACTACTGAATTATTAGATAAAATGAACAACTTT
Organism: uncultured Bacteroidales bacterium; assembly: GCA_902782465.1. Taxonomy (GTDB): domain Bacteria; phylum Bacteroidota; class Bacteroidia; order Bacteroidales; family Muribaculaceae; genus Sodaliphilus. The sequence goes on along the minus strand of CACZNH010000014.1, from coordinate 31,910 downwards.
GAATGATAAATGACTCCTATTGTTACTAGTATCTCATCATATCAAATCAGAAACATCAGATGAATCAGCTGTTTTTGTCTATTCACTAGACAGGACGATTAGGATTGTTCGTGCTCAGGGAGAGGCTAGTCGTGAGGATGGAAGGGTCCACGTCATGGCCGGGGCAGATGGTGCGGGCGGCTGCTAGGTCAAGGATTTTCTTTACAGACTGTGCCGCCAAGCGCTTGTTACCGTGAGGCAGGTTGGTCACCACGCGAACACCGGGGATGTAGGCATCGCCTGTGAACAGGGCATCGTCGGTCATCCAAGTGATGCATCCCGGCGTATGCCCCGACGTCGCCACAGCGGACGCCACGTTACCGTCACCCATGTCCACGGTATCGCCATCTTGCACTATCACGATGCGCTCGGGGTAGTCAAACACAAACGGCGTCTCGTGGTAGAACGATATGTTCAGCTTGGCATCAAGCAGTTGACGTCTTGCCCATTCACTGCAATATACCCGCGCATCGGGGAATCGTTGGCACAGTTCATTCAACCCGTAGATGTGGTCAAAATGTCCATGCGTCAACAGCACCCCTCGCACATTCTCGCTATCCAGCAAGGGCAACAAGGGTTCCATGTCACCACAGTCAACCAGCCACCTGCCGTCCAGCACCCATGTGCACGACGCGAAGACCGTGTTGATATTTTTAATTGCCTTCATCGAATGCTTTGACAAATGTAAACCTGTCATATACAGTAAAAAGAGCCATCAAGAAGCATCATTAATGATAGACAGATATCGAGATGGCGTATAAATTGGTTTACCAGTGCTATCCACAACTTTAATACCGCCATCTTTCAAAGCAGTTTGCCATTTAGTAGCTTTCGGATATTTACTCATTGGATCCATTAAATATGGAACTGGCAAGAATCCTTCTTCAAACACTTGATAAAGACCTTCGGCGGTATATAAGTTCGGAATATAATTCTCTAATATCTGAATACTCTCAATTGCTTCAGTTTTCAAACTTTCATACCGGGTCTCTACGTCTTTATCGTAAGCCATATTCTCAATTAAGCCCTTCTTACGCTGAGCCCGATAATGCTCTAAAGCAGACAACGTTATCTTGATACTCTCATTAATGATATCAGGCGTTGCCAGTCTAACGGCTTCGCTGTAGCTGACTACATGAATTATTTCTGGACTATTGTCATTGTTCGGCTCTATATCGTCCATTAGCGCTGTAACTTCAGCCAATTGGACTTTAGCTTTATCTAAATCTGGTGCGAAGTAGTCAAGACCTGCCCTTAACTGCAAATGAACTTTAAAATGATCATCCTCTAATGTACGGACAAGAGATAGCATAGCACGACACTTTGCAATATCCTGCATTCCTACAGTGTATTTAGGTGTATTGAGCATATTTTGCAAAATGAGATGCTTAATGCCATATTTTTTAGCCGTTTTTGCAGCAAGATAACCTGATATTATGAATGTCACATCATCTCCTCCTCTAAAAGCGAAATGATGAGGAACATTGGGTTCTAACGGTTTCCCTGTTGATGAAATGTATTTTATTGTTTCAATCATCTCATGCAGGTTATCCTTCACCGTATTTGGGCCACGGCCATCAATCTCACAAAACCACCAGAAGGACAGAGCATGCCAACAGATATTCAGAGCATGTTCATGAATCTTTGCCAACCAAGGAAGATTATTGGAACCCGCATAGGTTCTAACCAACATCGGTTTAGCGGCATCGCTTATCATTCTATATTCCAGCTCACTATTAACAGGCACACCTCCTCCATTAGGCAGTCCATCCCAATTCTCTCCAAAACGAGATTGTGTTAATTGAGAGGTTCCAATAGAAAGGACATCTAAATAGTGTGCTGAAGATAAGGTGTTTGCCCAATCCATAAATTCCTTGACCGCTTCTACTCTATTTGGGTTATAAGGCCCCGCATGAGCTCGTATGAGGGGCAATGAATGATTAGCGGTGCAATAGTTCAGCCTATCGATCACATTATCCCGATTGGTCCCAGCTGTCAAATAGCCCAAATGGTCCCTCGGAGCAAGATCCTTGTATGATTCACTTTCTATTAACTTCTTCGCGAAATCGGTCCTCATTTTATCATATTGTGAACTGAGCACCAGGTCACGAGGAAGCTTTCTTTCAGGCACGCCTAACTTGAGTAATGTTTCTTGAGGAGATTCATCACCCTCAAAAACAAGAATGTGTTTCCCTATCTCACGTTGAACCAAATCACAAGAATCAGGAAGTCCAGCAAAGTAAATGAGTTTAATGCATCCGCCATTGTCAGCAAACATATTGTCTGCTTGCAATGCGTAATACAGCTTACAGAAATAATCCCTCGCCTCATACGGATCAAGGCGATAACTGAAACCAAGTACACTGATATGGTTCTGGTTAATCCACCGTTTGATGATTCCGTAATTATTTAGTTTTTTAATGTCTTCTACTGCCTCTGATACATCTTCAGGTGAGATATAACAACCGTACCCACAGTCAAGCAGTAGATGATAAACCGTTGACAGGCCCAGTGTATGAACATCAATAGATGTTTTTAGCAAGCCAAAAACATCATTTACTCCTAATTCCTTCATGATATTGCATCAATGATTTGGTCCACACTAAGTCCCGCTAGGCCAAGACGTTTCAGTGTCCTACCCGACTTTTTAAAATCAGTATTCAGAATTGCCGAAGACAGATTAATAAACGATTCCATCAACGGAGTTTCCACTCCAGCAACGCGCCCCAATTCACTCATGGGCAACAATCCTGTTGGAATATCTTCTGTTAATTGTCGAGTGAAAATGCTGCCTGGCGCCTTTATGTCATAATACGCAGGGTTATTTCTCATTCTCTCGCACAAAGTCACACCTTTAGTCGATGGATACGCATAGGAAATCCATTCATTAACAGGCATTAAGTTTAACCCAAAAGCCCGAGCGACCTCAAGTCTTTCAAGGTCTAGGCTTTCAATACAACTTGCGATTTGTGGAGTCATCTCGCGATAGAAAAAGAAGTTCTCATTGCGTTCTATCGTGGCAGCATTAAAAATAACAATACTCGGATGAAAAATAGCGCCCACATTCAACAATCCTGTTTCAATTAGGCTTTCGGCCTTTATAAAACAAGGGAAAATTGGAGACAACAAATGATGTACATAACTTGTTTCCTCAGAATTTCTACCTGCGAGCAATACTTTATCTTTAACCCCAATGATGTTAACAACACCAGGAGTTTTGATACGGCAAGCAAATATTAACGTCTGAGCCTCTGCAATATGACACTTCAACGAAGGTCGTTTAAGTTTCAGCACATTGCCAAATTCTAGTACGCCAAATGTTCGACCTGGATTTAGAATGATTGTATGATCATCTGTCAGATATTGTGCAATCTGTTCGGCAATCTCGCGATGTGCAGTGGCAGTAGTAACGACAAGAATCAAATCACCATAATTAACTGCCTCACAAATATCTTGAGTAATGACATCCACATCGCCCTCCAAACTTAACGCACCAGTTAATGTGATACGTTTAGTTGAAATAAATGGTGTTAATGCTTCAATTGACCTATCATAGAGGCAAACACTATAACCTTGAGAAGCGCAATATCCAGCAATTGCCTGTCCACCATTGCCACCGCCAATAATACTTATTCGCCTCGATTTCATATCAGATATTTTTGTCTCTATGACAATTCTTCCTCTGAGATTCCATTGATGGGACAGATTGTTGTACCAGATGCAGTTACGACCCAAATGGAATCCTTTAACTCATTAATAAGTTTAACAGCCTTTTTTAAGTCTTTATACAAAAATGTACACGATATCATTTTAAAAAGCTTATTCGGCTCAATCCTTTGACCAATCAACACATGAGGAACTACTGAAATCAAGTCTTTATAATTCTTGATTTCACGCATATTTGGTAACGTGTTTATCGTTTCTTCTTTATCAGCAATACCATAGTAATGGAATGTGACAGCTTGTTCAGGGCTACTCTGAAAATCATAATTCTTTACAGGCAGTCCAAGTGAATAACAAATCATTGATTCCAAATAATCAGTCCCACTAACTGCTTTCTGATAATTAAAAGACTGTCCTCCAGTTAACCTAAATCCAGCCTCAAACACCAAACACTCATTATCCCTGTAAAAACACGAAATGCTGGTATATCCATTTTCCATTTTCAATGATTCTATCATCCTAATAAATCTAGGATGATAGACCTTGATGAAATCCTTTTCGTGCTTCGAAGGATATATCCATGCCTTCTGTATCGTCTCAAAACCTTTGTCAAAACCTGAATACATGATTGTATCGGTTGTACACAAGAGTCTTACTTGAGAATTATTGATGACATAGTAGCAATCAAATTTTGTCCCATTATCAATAAATTCCTCGATAATAACATTTCCTGTTGGTGAAAGTTCTAATGCTCGATTGTAATAATCAACCATTTCTTGCCTACTATAGGCAACATTTACACCTATACCTCCTGCTCTGTCGACAGGTTTTATGATAACCGGGAACCTTATATCCTTATCGTCAACAGAATATTCCTTTACAACAGGTATTCCAAATTTGGCACACCAATTCTTGAATTGTATTTTATTTCGTGTAATTTCTAATTGTTCTTCATTGATGTAACATGGCAAGCCTAAAGCCTCACATAATTTCACCATTTTCTCAACTCTAAACTCACTAAATCCAGCCATAACCCCATCGACACCAACATCTCTTGACTTTTGAGCCAATGTATCGATATCACTCCAACTAATATTCCAAGCTTCGTCAGCATATTCCTTTGCTGGTGCTTGTGACCAATCTATGTGATTATCGGTAACAATAGTATAAAGGCCCAATGAAAGAGCCTTATTAACTATTGCAATTTCATTATTGGTTGCTCCTAAAATCAATAGTTTCTTTTTATTTTCTTTCATATCAGTTCTATGATTCGATTCATATCCTCGGTGCTATAGCGTTGATCTATGGGCAATGGGAGGAGACATTGGGTTAATTGATATGCTTTACAATCCGCTTCACACCAGTCCAGTACGTTGGGCCAGTATTGGGCCACGAATATCTTGCTGTCGATGAGTCGTTTGCGCAGGTATTCATCGTCGGTGAGGGAGGGATAGACCATGGGCACTGCACTGTCGGCTAACGGCAGTGAAATGCGGTTTTTGGCTTTCAAAGCCCCATCCAATATCTGGTAATTGCCGCGGCGACGTTGGGATGCCTGCTGATAGTCGATGGACGCCATGATGCGATGCGTCAGGGCTGACATCGTCTTGATGGGACTACCCTTTAACTGCTCTTCGTGTTGAGAAAACTCTTTATATGCAGCTTCAGATGATATATCTATTCGTTTTAACAGGTGTGTCATTTTGTCCCATGACTGGTCCTGCTCCAATTCCTCGTCCAAAGGTTTGTCACAATACAGATAGGCACCGTCGGGAACGCCGAAGAACTTGCGGCAGCTGTAGAAGGTGTCAATGCCCTCAAGGGGGTGTGCATAGAAGGCCTGGGTATTGTCAACGATCAGCTGTTGGCCGTATTTTGCCGCAAGCCTTTCGACATGGTTCTGCTTGAGGCCGAAATAGTTGATACACAGCAGGGCCTCGCCATCTTGCAAGTGGATATCTTCGTCGAGCTCCAAACGCTCATTGATGTGATAGAACGTGTATTCGACACCCAATTTATTGAACGGCTCAAGCAATACCTCACAAGAGTAGTAAGGCAGATAGACTCGCCTGTAACCTCGCGCCCGCAAGATGTACTCCAAGCAGTTGCGGCCTGTATTTAGGGCAATGGCTGCATTGTGGTATTCGGAACCTTGCGGCAGTTCCAGCTCAAAATAACCTCCTATGGACTTTTGGCGATTGATCACGACACCACTACTTTTACGCCTAGTTTTGTCTGTTGGACGATTCGGCTCACATCCTCTTGGGAATCAGCTCTCAAGGCGAGGGTGCCGATGGCCATGTTGGCGCCTGTGAAGGTTTCTACCTGGGTGCCAGGTTGTATCCACAGGTCTTCTTCGATGATGATAGGCCTCAACTCTGGTGCAATCTCCAGATGCGAGAAAGTGCCTGACTGATTGGCGTGGAGGATAATCTCCACGACGTGTTGCTTGGTCTGGTCTGCGCCTTGAGCAATAAGTTGGAAAGGCTCGGACACTGCAGCTAACGTAGCACGTTCGATGATGTCTTCGCCTGTGACGTACTTCAGCATTTCGGCTAGACGGTTGCCGCCCGCCCTGGGCGACACTTCCATGATATAAGCCTTGCCATTGGTGCACAAGCGGGTCTCGATGTTGTAGAGACCTGTCTTCATGTTCAGCAACGTCACCAAGCGTTGTAGTTCTGAGCGCAGCTCATCCTGTGCCCACTGCGGTATTGATGATGGCCAACTGTAGGCAGCTGGCGTATATTCGTTCTCGGCATCAGCATCAAAGTACTGATTATCGAAAGTGCAGAAGACCAGATCGCCATCGACCGAGAAGCTGTCAGTATCAGACGACGGGCCGACTTTCTCCAGGAAGTCTTCGATGATGTAGTGGCGGGAGGGGGAGCAGTCGAGGGCGTGGGCGATGGCGGCGGGGAGGTCGGCGGGGTCGTCGACGCGGGTGACGCCTTTGCTGCCGGCGCTGTCCACGGGCTTGACGATGACGGGCCAGTTGAAGTAATCAACGTCCTTGAGGGCATCGTCGGCCTCGCTGTAACCGCGGGCGTTGGGCACGTTGAAACCGTTGTCGGCCAGGAATTTGCGGAAACGTGACTTGTCCTGCAGGATGCAGGCGGCCTCGTAGCTGCACTGGAAGGGGAGGCCCATCTTCTCGGCGGTATAGGCGGCTGCCACGACACCGGGATCCACAGCGAAGGACATGATGCCGTCAATCTGCAGTTCCTGGGCCAGCTTGAGCACGGCCTCCTTGTCGATAATGCTCACGTTGTGGTACTCGTCGCTGTACTTGTGGGCGATGTTGCCGGGCAAGTAGTCCACGGTAATCACATGGATGCCATGACGATGCGCTGCCTCGATGACGGGCAACAGGTATCGCAGGCCACCCAGGAGCATCAGTTTTTTCGGCTTATTTACTTTCATATCTGTCTCAAGATAAACTCTTTCTGGCTTAACGGCGAATTGCACAAATTATACTAATTGGCTGACGCAAAGCAAATTAATTCGTTTAATTAGTTAAATTAGCCGTTTAAATCAGCCGTAAAAAACTAGCCGTGCATCACGATGAGGTTGAGGATGCGGGTGAGGTCGGCATCGGTGATTTCGTGATGGATCGGGAGGCAGAGGACGGTGTCGGCCATGCGGGTGGCGTTGGGCAGGTTCTCGCGGGTGGCGCTGGGCAGGCCGCGATAGGTCGAGAAGTTGCTGATGAGGGGGTAGAAGTAGCGGCGGGCCAGGATTCCCTGCTCGCGCAACTTGGTGAAGAGTTCATCGCGCGTCATGCCATACTTCTCGGCATCGACGAAGATGGGGAAGTAGCTGTAGTTGTGGCGCACACCGGGCATGTCGTCCCAGAAGTCAATGCCCTCGACGGGACGCAGCGCCTCGCGGTAGCGGATGGCGACCCTGTGACGCGCATCGATGCAGGCATCCACCTGACGCAGGTTCAGCAGTCCGTAAGCTGCACGTATCTCGTCCATTTTACTGTTGATGCCAGGTGCGACAACCTCGGTCTCGCCATTGAAGCCAAAGTTTTTCAGATAGTCGATGCGCTGCTTCATCTTGGCATCGTGCATGACCAGTGCACCACCCTCGGCGGTGTTATAGACCTTAGTAGCATGGAAACTCAAGGTGGACAAGTCGCCCTCCATGAGGATGCTTTCACCGTTGACTTCAATGCCGAAGGCATGGGCAGCATCATAGATGACACGCAGGCCGTACTTGTCGGCAATCGCCTGAATCTCCTTGGTGCGGCAGGGCTTGCCATACACGTGCACGGGCATGATGGCCGTCGTGCGTGGCGTGATGGCCGACTCGATGCGGTCGGGGTCGATGCCGCCCGTGGCAGGGTCGATATCGACGAACACGGGCTTGATGCCGTTCCACCAGATGGAATGGGTCGTCGCCACAAAGCTGTAGGGCGTGGTGATGACCTCGCCACTGATGTTCAACGCCTGCAGTGCCGTGATAAGCGGCAGGGTGCCGTTGGTGAACAGGCTGATGTAGGGCACCTTGAGGTATTCGCACAGGGCTGCCTCCAGCCGCTGATGGAAGTCACCGTTGTTGGTAATCCACTTGTTGTCCCAAATCTCGCGCAGCATCGCGGTGAACTCGTCGAGGTCGGGCAACAGCGGTGAGGTAACAGTAATCTTGTTCTTTGTATCCATAGGAAATCAGGTTTTTCAGCGCACAAACAAAGGGGGTCACCAGGCCTTTGGAGTCTGGCAAGCCAAGGATACGGGTAAATCTCGAGACACTCTCTCAGTAGTCATTTACAGCGAGTTACCTGTTATGTGTCTTGTGGCGGAGATATTGCAGGACCGTTCCTGCACATCTCAGACCACCACATGAAATGGCAAAATTAAGACTTTTCGTCGATGTATGCAAATATCTTTTGATATTTGGGCAAAAAAGAATCGGCATACAAAACAGAAACCATTGTCACATCATGGGCGACAATGGTCATTTTTAACACTCAATGAATATGATTAGATGTCCCTACCGATCTCTATGGCAGGATACTTTTTACCCAACCAAGCAAAGAAAGGTTTTTCAATCAACCGTTGCCTCAACATGTCGATTACAACACATGTGAGATAGACGATTAACATCGCAAAAATGGCATGAAGCCACAACCCATCACTGGTAAAATAATCTTTGCAGCATAATACTTTGTGCCATAACCAGTCCCGCACATATGGCTGGTCGTGAATCAGGAAAACACCAAACGTTGCGGTGGCAATACGATTTATCCAGCAAATGTGTCCCAAGTTAATGCTCTTGAACAGGCAGAACAGAGAGACAGCACCCAGTATAGCTAACAACTTGTTGGAATCCTCAACGAGATGATAGTTGGAAAAGCCGAATGTCTGCTTAGTGAAGGCAAAGAACAGCATAGACGCTGCGCATAGCGACAAGGATATAACTGCCAACCAAGCACAATTCTTAAAATTCTGGAGTTTGGCAGGTGGGTACTGCCGCAGATATGCCCCTATAAGATAGACCGTGACATACCATGCTACTCTATCTTCACTCACATTACGAAAGAACGAGCTTGTGACAGTGAATATCAGCAACAAGATTGCCAGGAGCAAAAGATGACTCCTTTTGTCAAGCGCGTTAACCAGTTTGTTGATAAACGGAATCAACAGAAACAGCGCGATGAATGTTGGCGCAAAGGTTTGGCCAATGTTGATCGCAACACCAAAGAGATTATCGAAACAGCTCTTTAACGTCATTGGTTGGGTACCCATAACCCAAAAAATTACGGGGATCAGCAACGCATAGAACTTAATTTCCAGATACAATTTCAGAAGCTTTTTCCATGTGAACTGCTGCTTGCACATGAAGTACCCTGTGATGAGCAGGAAACAATTGATACCCGTCTTGCCACCCCAACCCCACAGAATGAGGAACACCTGATTCCCAGTGATATGATCATAATTGTATAAGTCGGCCACTCCACTATGGTAAACATAGTGATGGGCAATAATCATAAGCATCAGGAGAATCCTTAGGAGTTCGATATTGCTGTCTCGGACTTTAGCTGTTATCGCCATTGATTCAAAAAAATACTGACTAAATTATTTGACGTAGGGCTTGATGGCGTCGCGCCAGATGAGGTAGCCCTTGCCCATCAGGTGCAGGCCATCGTTGGTCAGGTCGGCACGCAGGCGCCCCTGTTCATCGACAAAGAGCGGATACAGGTTAATCCACGTAACTCCCTGACGGCGAGCCACCTGTTCAAGCAGGACGTTGGCCTCGACCACGACGTGGTCACGCCCCTTGAGCAGTTTCCACTCGCGCACATCGTTGTTGAATGGCAACAGGCTCTGCAGATAGATTTTAGTCCTGGGCGAGCCCTGCTTGACCATGACGATGAGCTTTTCCATCGCGCGTGCGATGCTATCGGCACTCACGTCGTGTGAGATGTCATTGACACCGGTCATGATGAACAGCTTCTTGGGCTGTCCCTTGATAATCGGGCCGATGCGGTCAATCAGTCCCTGGACGATGTCACCCACGATGCCGCGGTTCTTGATGTGGCGGTTGTTCAACAGCTCGTTGAACTCGCAGCCGTCGGTCAGGCTATTGCCCAGCATCACGATATCCTTCTTGCCGATGGGCAGCTCGTCAAAGAGCGTCGCCCGGCGGGCATAGTACGGGTCCTGGTTGGCCTGCGCCACAGCAGTGAGGCACATAAGCGCCATCACAACCACTAATGCTAACTTCTTCATATTTTCTTAAACTACGAATTTCGCTAATTATACTGATTTGGCATCCGCGCTATGTCTTTTCTTAACGGCGAATTGAACGAATTAGACTAATAATATGTCGACGCAGCACAAATTAATAATTCGTTTTATTAGAAAAATTAGCCGTTAACAATCAGTGGTCACTGGCCGCGGTAGGCGTCGATGGCCTTTTTTACCGAGCCGTGGAGCAGCAGCAGGCGCTTGGCGTCGTCATAGGGGAGTTTCAGTTCCTCGACGAGCCAGCGGGTGCCACGGTCCACAAGCTTCTGGTTGGTGAGCTGCATGTTCACCATCTTGTTGCCCTTGACACGTCCCATCTGAATCATCACGCTGGTCGAAATCATGTTGCAGATGAGTTTCTGCCCCGTGCCGCTCTTCATGCGCGAGCTGCCGGTGACATACTCGGGACCCACAATCATCTCGATAGCAATCTCGGCAGCTTCGCTCACGGGAGCGTCGGGGTTGCTGGTGATGGCAGCCGTCAGGCAGCCGTTGGCACGCGCGTCGCGCAGGGCACCGATGACATAGGGCGTCGTGCCCGATGCCGCAATGCCGATGACCGTGTCAAGCGGTGTAACGTTATACTCCTGCAGATCCTTCCAGCCTTGTTCGGTATCGTCCTCGGCATTCTCGACGGCGTTGCGCAGGGCGGTATCGCCACCGGCAATGATACCGATAATCCACCCTGGCGACATGCCGAAGGTGGGCGGTATCTCGCTGGCATCGAGCACACCCAGGCGACCGCTGGTGCCTGCACCCATATAGAAGATGCGGCCACCCTTCTTCATGCGCTCAACGATGCCCGTCACCAGGCGTTCGATTTGCGGAATCGCCAGTTGCACCGCGTCGGCCACCTTGTGGTCCTCCTGGTTGATTTCGGTGAGTATCTCATGCACCGACTTCTTTTCCAGGTCATTATATAGCGACTCTTGTTCGCTGATTTTCACAAATGCCATAATCTCATATCAAATTTTATTCAACTCTTTTTTCATAGCACTCGCCAACTGGTGGTGCCTTATCTCTTGCGTGCCTGTGTCAAAATTCAACTGATGGAATGATTACCGCCTTGCAGGCGGGAACCTTTAGCTCGGCGAAGCCAAATTAATCAAATTATTTTTAAAATTGTGACAACATACTAGAAATCAGAATTTAATTTAAAAATTTTGCTTAATTTCCCGTGCAACAGCACGGTTTTATTACCGAGTTGCAATCACCACGCAGTCTCATGCCCCGGTGGCGGTCACGCCTCGGCCGAGTGGTACTTCACCAGTCCCTCCATCGGGTCCTTGATGATCGTGCCGATGGTGATGCCCAGTGCCTCGGCGGCCTCTTGCAGCACCGCTTTCTCACAGAAGGCGATAGACCCGACAAAGTTGCACGGCAGTTCCTTATAGTTGGGATAGCTGGCAACATTGCGGGTGAAAAAGTCGGTGAACGAGCGCAGCACGATGTTGTGGATGGCCGGCTCCTCGATGTTGTGCTCCAGGAAGGGGGCAAACTGCGCCAGGAAGCGGTTGGCGGCAGGCTTGCGATAGACCGACGTGATGATAGTCGTGTAGTCCAGGTTGTATTCCTTCATGAACTTCTCGCACAGGTGCTGCGGCAGCTGTTTCTTGAGCACATCGCCCACCAGCAGTTTGCCCAGCACGGCGCCACTGCCCTCGTCGCCCAGGATGTAGCCCAGCGGCGACACGTTCATCACCACCTTCTCGCCATCGTAATAGCACGAGTTGCTGCCCGTGCCCATGATGCAGGCGATACCCGGCTCACGGCCGCACACGGCACGCGCTGCGGCGAGCAGGTCGCTGGCCACCTCGATTTTGCCTGCGCTGGGCAGGTTGGCGCGCAGGGCGTTGACCACCTGCTGCTTGATTTCGTCCGAGATGATGCCGGCGCCATAGTAGTGGATTTCGTCCACCTTGTAGTTGGTCAGGTGGGGCATCAGCTCACGCTTGATTTGTTCCTTCATCTCCTCCTCGGTGAGCAGGAGGGCGTTCATTCCGGTAGTGAAAATCTGCGCTACCTTTTCTTTTCCGTTGAGCAGCGTCCAGTTGATTTTGGTGGAGCCGCAGTCAGCAATAAGAATCATCATATTTTTCTTTTTTAGTTTTCAGTTCTCAGTTTTCAGTTTTCAGTTGAAAGCGCAAGCCACTGACAACTGAAAACTGAAGACTGAAAACTTCTAAATTTTTATGTAAATTTTCTTTTTATACAGCACGTGGCCGATGACCCAGTTGAGCAGGACAAAGCAAACAGCATACAGTGCCGAAGCCGTGTACTCGTTGCAGAACGACTTGAAGAAGTTGTACACAGCACCGTGGATGGTGATGTTGCCGCCCTCAGCATCGTGGCCGATGGGGATGGCGCCGAACAGGATGGCGAGAATCGTACCAATCAGGTACAACGCCAGCGGATTCACGCCGAAGGTCTCAAAGAACCGTGTCCAGCCGCCCTTCTTGCCCTTGACATCGACGACATAGGTGAGCATCGCCTGGATGCACATCGCCATGCCGCAGGTAATCAGCACAAAGGTCGAGGACCACATCTTCTTGCCGCAGGGGATGCCATATTGCAGCAGCCAGCCAGCCAGCAGCATCACCGTGCCCCACAGGAGCATCGTGGTGACGCGTTCGGTGTTGTTGTGGACGCTCAGAATCATGCGTCCCACCAGATACCCGATGAGCACGTGGGCAATGCACGGCAACGTACTCAGGATGCCTTCAGGGTCAAAGGAAATCTGTTCGCCGTAGGCACTCTCGTGATACATGTGGTCTGTGCCCAGGATGCTGTTGTCAATCCTGGCGATGATGTTCTCGAGCGAGAACTCATATCCGTTACCCAAGCCCAGGATGAGGGCATAAACCACCAGGATGATGCCCACGAGCCACGGGATGAACTTGCGCTTGAACAACACGGCGCAAACCGACCCGAAGAAATAGACCAGCGCCAGGCGTTGGAACACGCCCAGGATGCGTATGGTGTCCAGGTTGTTCACCGCCTCGCTGAAGGGGTCACCCTTGCACAGGCCGCGCACCAGGTGGCTGAACCAACCCACAGCCCAACCGATAAGGAACAGGATGATGGTGCGGCGCACGATTTTCCAAATCAGCGGGCCCGACATCTTGTAATTGAACTTCTTGAGGGAAAATGCCATCGACACACCCATGCAGAAGACGAAGAACGGGAACACCAGGTCGGTAGGCGTCAACCCGATCCAGTCGGCATGCTCCAGCGGCCGGTAGATGTAACTCCACGTCCCGGGATTGTTTACCAGCAGCATGCCCGCGATGGTGATACCACGCAGGATGTCGAGCGACAGCAATCGTTTATTGTCTTTACCCATAATGATTCAATTGTCAGGATTAAGGATTATCAGTTTTTCCGGGGAAGCCTTTAACATCCAACTCTCATATTCGGGATACAGCCAATACTTTGAGGAACGGACACGGAAGTCCTCGGCATCCTTGTTCCAGTAGTCGGCCATGTCCTCAACACGGTAACGCTTCACGAAGCGCTCACGGATTTCCTTGCTGCCGCACACCTTGTCGAACATGGCATAGCGCTTGGGATTCTGCTCAAACAGTTCCACCTGGGGGTACATCTCGTGGATGACCTGCAGGAAGTAGAACTGCGTCAGGCACAGGTTGGCTTTATTGATGTTGGTGATATAAGTCTGAACGCCGTGCACCTCTTGCAGTGACTTATCGACTGCCACGCTCAACGCAAAGAATGGCTTGTAGTTGATGGGGCGGAACTGCATGCCTGGCAGGTTCAACGCGTTCATCTTCATCGCCAGCGAGTCGGCGTTGATCCACGCTGCGGCAAACGTCTGGAACGGCAGCGTGTAGCCGATGCCGGTGTTGAAGATGTACAGCTCGCCCAGGATGCCCGACACGGGATAGAAGAAGGCACTCTCGGGCGTGGGAATCTGAGGCGAGGGAGCCACCCAAGGCATTCCTGTAGCACGGAATTGCATGCTACGCACCCAGCCCTCCATGGGGATGACGGTGAGTTTGCATCCGTGGCCCGTCTTGGAGCGCTCGGCGATGATGCCCTCCTCGTTAAGAAAGGTAGCCAATTCGCCCGGCGTGAGGCCGTAGATATAGGGGATGGAGTACTTGCTCACAAAGGAATAGTAGCCGTCTTCAACCAGGTTGCCCTCAACCTTCATGCCGCCCAGCGGATTGGGACGGTCCAGCACCATAAACTCGGTGTCATGCTTGGCACAGGCCTCCATACACACGCCCATGGTGGCATAGAACGTGTAGCTGCGGCAGCCCACGTCCTGAATGTCATAGACCAGCACGTCGATGTCCTTCAGCATCTCGGCGGTCGGCTCATGCGTCTTGCCGAAGAGCGAATACATCTTAATGCCCGTCAGCGGGTCCACGGCATCGCCTACAGCATCACCCGCATGGGCATTGCCGCGCACACCGTGCTCAGGGCCGAACAGGGCAACCAGTTTCACACCCGGCGCCTCGTTGAGGATGTCAACGGTGCTCTTGAGGTTGTTGTCGATGCCACTGGGGTTGGTCACCAGCCCCACGCGCTTGCCCTGCAACTGTGCAAAGCCGCCGTCACGCAGCACCTCCACACCCGGCTTGACAATGGCCCCAGCCGTCACCACCGCCATCACACACACTATCAAAAACAATATCTTCTTCATACAACTGATTTTTTATTAACAACTGAAAAATCTGAATTATCTGAAGGCATCCGCCAACAGAAAAGACTGATTATTTCTTCATGAAATTAAACAATCGCTTAATGTTAAGCGGCACTTCACCAAAATTGACAAGCAGAGCCAAGTCAAATCCTGTTGCTTTCAGATAGTTAAATACTTGAGCTTCATGAGTCTCATCCAATTTTGAAACAGCCTTGAGTTCAACAATAATCTTATCATAACAGATAAAATCAGCAATATACTCCTGTTTTAGTGATTTACCTCTATAGCAGATTTCTAATTACGCTTCACGTTGATAAGGAATATCAGCCTCAATAAACTCTATTTCCAAAGCTTCCTGATAGACCTTCTCAAGAAAGCCACTACCCAATTCATAAGCAACCCTCTTCAAACAACCACGAATAGCATAAGTCTCATTCTGATATAAATACTTTACCATATCAAATCAGATATTTCAGAAAAATCAGTTGTTTAAAGAGTCCGTAGTTTAAAGTTAGTCGGTTTTTTTGCCGTAGTCGGGGTCGATGGTGCGGTCCACGAAGTAGGTAACCAGCAGGGTGGCAAAGCAGCAGGCCATCACCATCCAGAAGAAGTTCACATAGCCGATGGCCTCCTGGATGTAACCGGCGACAAAGCCCGGCAGCATCATGCTCAGCGCCATGAAGGCGGTGCAGATGGCATAGTGTGACGTCTTGAACTCGCCCTCGCTGAAGTACATCATGTACAACATGTAGGCGGTGAAACCGAAGCCGTAACCGAACTGCTCAATGCACAGGGCAATGGTGATAATCACGATGTTAGTGGGCTGTGCAATAGCCAGATAGACGAACGTCAGGCACGGCAGCGTCATACAGGCCGCCATCACCCACAACGACTTCTTGAGACCCACACGCGAGGAATAGATACCGCCCAGGATACCACCCAGCAACAGCGCAATCACGCCGAACACACCATAGACGGTACCCACCATCTCGGTGCTCAGGCCCAGGCCGCCCTGCTCGGTGCTGTGCACGAGGAAAGGCTGGCACAACTTGATGAGGAAGCCCTCGGGCAAGCGGTACAACAGCATGAAGGCGATGGCCAGCAGCACACCGGGCTTCTTGACAAAGGTCACGAAGGAATTGCCCAACTCAGCCAGGTTGCTCTTGGCGGCAGTGCCGGCGATCTCGTTGCGGGGCCTGTCGTCGGCCGAACGCGGCAAGGCGAAGGTGTGGTACAGCGTAATCAGGAAGAATACGACAGCCGAGACGCCCAGCGTGACTTGCCACGACATGGGGATGTTGCCCGTCTTGTTCTCGACCACGCCGGCTATGAACACCAGCACACCCTGGCCGAAGACCGACGCCACACGGTAGAAGACACTGCGGATGCCGATAAAGGCCGCCTGACTGCTCGGGCTGTGCGCCAGCATATAGTATCCGTCGGCAGCAATATCGTGGGTCGCACTGGCAAACGCGGCGATGATGAACAGCACCAGAGTAAACCAGAAGATGCTGATCGACGTGTTGCCGCCAGCGATGGATGCCGCATCGGGATGCGGCAGCGTCACGGTCAGCAGGATGAGCATGGCGGTCATGATGGCCTGCATGGCGACAATCCACCAGCGTTTTGTCTTGACCACGTCAACAATGGGGCTCCAGATGCCCTTGAGGAACCACGGGAAATACAACAGTGTCGTGAAGAACGACATGTCACCGTTGGGGACACCCATCTTGGTGAACATCATCACCGAGATGTTGTTGACCACAAAGTAAGGCACACCCTCGGCAAAGTAGAGGGTCGGTACCCACCACCAGGGGGTCTTCTGTTTGGGTTCAATCAATACTTCTTTCATATCGTTGAGTCTTTAATGTAAGTTGTCAATTATCAATAGATTACCTAAAGCCTAAAGCCTAATACCTAAAACCTAAAACCTAATACCTCTTCTCTATCGAGGCGCCAACGAAGTAGTGCAGCAGGATTTGCTTGTAGTCATAGCCCTTGGCACCCATCACGGCAGCACCGATTTGGCACAGGCCAACGCCATGGCCCCACCCCGCCCCGCGCAGCACGAACTTGGCGGGATAGCCGTCATCGTCCTTGTCGTGTTTCTCGACGACGAAGGCCGAGCTGTACAGGCACGAGGGCGACAAGGCGTAGCGGATGGTCAGTTCCTTGCCGATGATGCGTTCTCGCTTCTCGCCCACGATGCGCAGGCGGTACAGACGGCCGCTGGTGCCGCGCGCCACCGGCTGCAGGTCGCAGATGCGGCCATAGTCGATGCCCGTGCGCTCCTTAATCAGCGCGGCGAGTTCGTCTTGGGTATATTCCACCTTCCAGCGGTAGAAATCCTTGGTCTCCTGGTCATAGTCGTTGAGCACTTGCGACAGGATTTCGGGGTCGGTAGTGTTGCAGAATGCGCTGGGAGAAGAAAGAATCCACTCGGCGGCATTATCCTCGCGGGTCAGGTCGGGGAAGTTCGCCTCGTCCTCGCCATCGCGACGTGCCTCCAGATAGTCGTGGTGATGTGGCTCCCAGCAGTTCTCAAACTCTTCCATCACGCCGCCGCAGGACTTGCTGAAGCGGGCGTCGCACAAGGCGCCATGGTGCATCAGCACCTGCCCCCACGTGGCGCGGATGGCCTGCTCGACCTTCTCGGTCGAGGCGCGGGTGATGCCCTGATAGCGCTGGCAGTGGTCGTCGGCACACACGTCGAAGTTCACATGGTCGTCACGGTCCCACCACTTGACCTGCTCCTCGGGGGTGTTCATCATCTCGCCAGGGGCTTCAGGGTTGCGCTCGGCGGGCTTGACAGTCTCCTCGGTGTGAATCTGCGCCAGCAGCCAGCTGCGCGAGATGACCGCATGGGCCTTGAGCAGTTCGAGCGAGGCATGGGCGCTCATCTCGCTGGAGATGACGCTCAGCAGGTAGTCCTCAACGCTCAGCACGTTGACGGGCGTCAGTTTGCCGTCCTCGACGATAAGGTGCAAGGCGCCCTTAAAGGTCTGGTCCTCTTGGCGTTTCCAGTGGAAACTCACACCGATGGTCACCGCCTTGAGGGTAAACGAGGCGTTCTCGCCATCGACAGGCTCAAAGAGCAGCTCGCCATAGCGGTTGCCGCCCCACTCCACCTGTCCGTCAACGCAGCGGGCACTCTGGTCACCGCTGCAGACGGCACCATTCACGCGGTAGTCACCATTGAGCACAAAATCTATCGTCGGCTCATTCAAGATGCCCACCCTCACCTGAGGTATCTTCTTCTCGTCCATAATATTCTATTTTTAGTTATTTTTTACATCAAAGGAACCATCCCTAATCTCTAACCTCTAATCTCTAATCTCTAATCCTCGATTTGCACAAAAGTGCAAATCGAATCAAAAATTCTCCCAGTGGCGGGTGAATCCGTCGATGACGGGGGCCAGATCCTGGCGGGACATGCACAGTTCGTTATACAAGGCTTGGATGATGTCGGGCGTGAGCGCATCGAAGTCCTTGCGCTCGGGGACGGCCCACAGACCGCCCATATCGACAGCGCCGGGGCTGAGCAGCAGACGGCCTTCGCCCTCGCCATAGCAGGCAGGACGGTGCTTGCGGCGCGGGAAGACGACCATACGCCAGGCGCGGTCGCGGGTATTCCACCAACACAAGACATTGACCATGGGCTCTTCGGCTCCTCGTGGCACGGGCAGCAGGTCCAGCAAACGCAGGGCATAGCGCTCAGCAGCACGCTGGGTCGAGGTCTCAATCGTGAACAGGCTGCGTCCCAGCATATCGACATAACCGATAAAGCCCTCGTCACTGTCGGTCAGCATGTGGGTCGTAGCGTGAGCCATCTCGTCACACAGCGGCATCTCGCCCTTGCCCCCTGCCTGGAAATGGGCGTGGTCAGGGGCTGAGGCACCGCATTGCGGCCCGTTGTAGAACACCACAAAGTCGGGCAAATCCTTGGCCAACTGCAACATATCCCCCACCCTGTCCGCAATGCGTTGTGGCATGTGCCGCAGGTCGGCAATGGTGAGGTGGCGCTTGAAAATGGGATACGGATTGACCTGAATCTTGTAGTGGTCGCCCCACAAGATGGCCTTTTGCCTGGCAGGTTGGTTCTCGGTGCACAGGAAGCACTGGCGGCGTGCCAGCGACTTCTTGTCGATGGCGGCAGCCGACGAACGGCGCCGTTCGGGATTGAACTGCAGCGTAATAGTGGCCTCATCGAGCTGCAACGTGCGCGTAGCGACATGGCTTAGCGCCGCATAATTGGCGCCAGCCACGTCCCAGTCACGCATTTGCCTGGTAATGAGCCTGTCTATCACCTTGCTGTAGTCCATAACTTAGGTTTTAGGTTTTAGGTTTTAGGCTTTAGGTTTTAGGAGGCATCCGCAGACACCTAACGCCTAAAACCTAAAGCCTAACGCCTTATTTCTTGTTCAAGGCGATGCGGGCCTGGAGTTCCCAGGTGCGGATGCGGTCCTTGTACAGGTTGTTGCGGTTCATCTTCTCGACGTCGAGGGCGGCATCGCTGTTGTCGTCCCAGCGGCGGCACAAATACACGGGGTCATAGACGCGCCCAATCTGGTAGTAGCGCGAGATGTTCAGGCCCAAGGCATAGTCCTCGCCATAACTGGTGTTGGGCAGCTTTACCTCACGCAGCACGGGGGTATAGAAGGCACGCGGTGCGCCCAGGCCGTTGATGCGCAGGGCGTTGTTGCGGCCGTTGCTGGGCGACCACTCGCGGTGGTCGATGATGCCGGGGGGAATGGGATTGAGGTGGATGTCGGTCATCTCATAGGTGCCGACAACCATAGCCACATTCTGCTCGTAGAAGGCATCCACCATCGTCTGCAGGGTGTGCTCGTCCTTGTACATGTCGTCGCTGTCGAGCTGCACGATGAACTTGCCGACGTTATGGCGGTGTGCAGCCAGGTTCCAGTAACCGCCGATGCCCATGTCATAGAAGTCGGCGATAATGTGAATCAGGCGCGGGTCGTCATACTCGGCGATGGCCTCACGGGTGCCGTCGGTCGAGAAGTTATCGACCACCATCAGGTTGAACTTGAAGTTGCATTCCTGCTTGAGCACCGAGTCGATGGCGTCGCGGATGGTGCGGATGCGGTTGCGCACGGGAATCATTACCGTGGCCTCAACCTCAAACTCACCGCCCTTGTCAAAGTCGATGTGGCGGAAGTTGGGCACTTCTTCACCATTCTCGGTGCGAACGGGAGACAGGTAACCGCCGATTTCCTTGAGGTGCTCGGTGCAGGCCTTCTCCATCTCGATTTGGCGACCGCGGTTGCGCGGGTCAACATAGTCAAAAATCTTCTCGCCGCTCTTGCGGGTATCCAGTTCAACGTCGCTGTACAGGAACTCGTTGATGTGGGTGATGGCAGCAAACTGCGAGAGTTTGAGGCGCAGGTCGTACAGGCCGGCAAACTCATATTTCTCTTTCATGGCCTCGACAGCCTTCTTGAAGCACTTGCCGCAGAAGAAGAGCACCGAGCCGAAGTCGAAGTCGTCCCTCAGGCTACCCATCTGGTAGTCGATGACGGGAGCCTTGTCAGCACCCTTCTCGGTCACGTTGTAGTGGTCGGCATAGAGCATACCCGACTGGGTGTCGTCGCCCAACTTGGCGAAGCGCTCCAGCGCAAAGGTACCCATCTTCAGGGTGTCATACTTGGTGTAGAGCAGCACATAGTCGGCATCGGCATGAGCGGCAATCTCGCGCATCGTGGCACTCGAGAACAGCACATTGACGGGCAGCATTTCGCAGCCCTCGACGGGCTTGGGTTTGTCGACAGTGGCAAGCAGATAAATCTTGTTCACCAGTTCCAGACTCTTGAGGTGCTCGATGGTCTGGGCAGCCTGCTCGGGGCTGACAAACGGAATAAAGCAATTAATTCTTCCCATGATTTCTTTTCTTGTTTTTATGATTGTTGATAATTGATTGTTCACTTCATGATTATTATTAGTAGGACTAGTTCAGCGTCAGCCAACTCCTAACTCCTAACTCCTCATTCCTAATTACTTAAGGAATTCCATGATGCGGCTCATCAGGCTCGTGCGCTCCTGGGCGGTGGTCACCGTCTCGAGGGGGAAGCCCACGACCACGGTGCGGTAGTTGCCACGGTCGCTGGCGATGGCGGCGGGCAGGCCGTTCTCGCCGTAGCGCATCCAGGTGAAGCCACGGCTGTCGCTGGCACGGATGGCGTCGGGCGACTCCACGGCATAGACCTTGTCGTTCAACTTGCTGACAAAGGTCCACGCGCCGGGCGATGACAGGTAGTTGTCGGGGCTGTCGGTGGCAATGACGGTGCCGTCGAGCGATGCCCTGCCGTGCAGGTGCTCAAAGCCCAGCACGCTCTTGACAAACGTCTTGCCCTCCTCGTCATTGTTGCCGGCAGCATTGTCCCACAGGTCGCTGCCCACGTAGGCACCCGACAGCAGCACGCTACCGCCGCCAGCGGTGAATCGGCGCAGGGCGTCCTTCAGACCTGCGGTATATATCTTGAAGCGGGTGGGCATCCTGCCGCTGCCCGTCTTGATTTCCTTCTGCTTACCCAGGACCAAATCCATCAGGCGATAATCACCAGTGTTGTATCCGCCCTCCAGAGCCTGCTGGCTGCAGGAAACGAAGGAGTAGCCGGCATTCATCAGCGCCTCGCCGTGCACTGAGGGATAGTCGAAGTTGTTACCGGCCACGTTCATCGTCTCGTGGTCGCTGCGGCTGCTGCCGAAGCCCGGTGCATCGTCGTCTTTCCACTCGATGGCACGACGGAACTCATACTGTGAGCCCAGGTAGTTGATTTGCTGCATATAGGGCACACCGTGATCCTTGTCGTCGTCAAAGCCCGCACGCTCGGGACCGTCAAACCAGTCGGGGGCACTCACGCGGGTGAAGCCGTTCACCACCAGCACGTCGCCCTGGCTGCCAGCCGCCTCACCCAAGCTGAGCGTCTCGCTGGGGAAGCTGCGGCCGCCGTCATTCATGGCGATGATGCGGTAGCTGTGAATCTTGTGGTCGTCGATGCGCACGCTGTACTGCGGACTCTTGACGGTGGCGATTTCCTTGAAGGCACCGTCCAGACCCACGCGCTCACACACGATATAGCTCGTGGCGTCGGCATTGTCGCTCAGGTCGTCATGGGTGGGATTCCACGTGAGCAGGTAATGGCCCTTCTCGGTCTTGCTGATGGCAAAGGTGTTGACGGGCAGCGGCTGCACGACGTAGGAGCGGTGGTCGCGTTGGGCGATGAACTTGAGCATGCCCTTGTAGATGGCGCGGCTCACGTCGAAGCGGAACATCGGGTCGAGGCCGTATTTCATGTCGGCGAAATTCTGGTGCGAGAGCAGCTCCATGAGCACAGCGGGCACTTCGGGCACGCGGGCCTCATAGTAACTCTTGTCCCACATACCGCGGCGCGTCCAGTTGGGTTCCCACTTGGCGCGGATGTCCTTGGCAATCTCGGTCGAGAGCAGGTTGCAGTAGCGGCGCGACAGCTCACGCGGCGTGCCGTTGGCATACTTGCCGAACTGCTTGCCGTTTGCGCGGGTGCAGTAGATGAGCAGGGTGCCCACAATCTCGTCGTCGGGCGTACTGCCGGCATCGGTGTGCAGGCAGAAGGAGATGTCCACCGGAACCTTCAGGCCGCCACGGTCGGGCAGCACGTCACTGCCGCCAGCCAAGTAGTTGACCCACTCGCCACGGCTGCGGTAGTCGTCGGTATAGTCGTTGATGCCATGCGAGGTGGAATACACGCTGTCGGGGAAACCGGCCCACTGCAGGAAGTAGCGGGAGCCCAGATGGAACCAAGGATGCTCACCGCTGCCGATGTAGTTGTACTGCACGCCCTCCTGACCCAGGTATTTCTCATTCTCCTGTTCGGCGGCGATGCGGCGGTTCTCCTCGGTGGGCAAGGCCACACGGCGCACGATGTTGCCCTTGCCGCCACCCACCTTGATGGCGTCGGCGGTGATGACGGCGTCCTTGTCGCTGCTTAGGTTCGAGACCTCGACAACGGCTTTGTTCAAGCCCTTGGCAAGGGGGAAATCGCCCAGATAGACCCACACGCCGCCAGCCATCTTCTGGTCAACGCGGAAACTGCGTGTGCCCGACAGGCTGTTGACGGTATAGGTCACGTCGCTGGCGCTGTTGGGCAGCGATTTGTAGGAAATGTATATGGCAAACTCGCCAGCCTCGGGCATATCGACATCCCACGTGGCGGTCGAGAGTTTTTTCTTGTCCTTCTCGGCCTTGACCATGCGGTAAGTGCCCTCGGCAAAGGGATTCTCAAAGTCCTTGTATTGCGGACGCAGGAAGGCAAAGCCTGCGTCATCGCCAACCTGCCACTTCTGCTTGCCGTTGTGCTCGCTGTAGCCCTGCTGCGCCTCGCCGCCGTCGTTATCGACCACGGCACCGATGTTGTGCGTGTCGCGTTCACGGGCATTCCACACATAGGCTCCCGCATTCTCCAGCATCGGGATGAGGAAAGGCAGCACATAGCTGTGGGTGTACATGTCCTCGACGGTCTGCATCAGGCGGGCACGCTGCCACTCCCAGCGGTTGAGCTTGGGCTCAAAATACCAGCCGTGGCTGGGCCACATCGCCACGATGTTGCCGTCCAAGCCGTGCTTGTAGTGACGATTGGCATCCAGCTCGCTGATGAAGGCCTTGTGTGAGCGCTTGTAGGCCGGTTCATAGTCGGCAAAGTACTTGTTGATGTCGTTGCCCACGATGGTGATGAACACAGGGCTGTCGTCAAACTCCTTGCCCAGCGCCTCGCGGATTTCGTCGCGCATGCGCTCCACCCCATCCTGGGTGAACGGCACATCGCCGAAGTTCTCACTCAAGTCCACCTTGATGCTGTCATTATCCAACACGAGCGAACGCACCTTCAGGCTGCCCACACCCATGTGCTCGGGCAACTTGCTCTCCACAATGCGCTGCACAGCGTCCTGCTGCTCCTGGGTAAACGTCGGAGTCGGCACCGATGTCAATTCCTGGGCCTGTGTCGGCATCACCGCTAGGCAGGCGGCAACACTCAACAATAACTTATACATCCTTTTCATATTTCAGTTTTTCGCAATTTGTAATGCAACAAAATTACTCAAACCAAACGAAAAACCAAAACATTGCACCCATATCGCCCGAAATTTCAGTATTTTTATGGTTTAACTATTGCTACATGGTAATATAACCGTGCTTTCGCACGGGAAAGCTTGTGCAAACTGAAGGCAAACGAGTTTACTCGATTTGCTGAAGTGCCGCCAAGCTTCTGGAAATTAAACAAATTATTAAATTAAAATTAATAATCTATGTATAATAATAAAAATTTCATAATTATTTTGCTTAATTTCCCGCTCGCAGGGCGGTTATAATCCTTGCAATTGAATTATGACACAGCGTCCCACTTTGATATCATCATCGGATTTCTATTCAATTTTCCTCGCTGTGATAGGCCACGAGGCCGGGCATGGAACTGAGGAGGATTTTGCGGACCGTTGCGCCGAAGTCATTGGCCACCTCCAGCAGGATGTCGCTGTAGGTCGTAGCGATGGCGCCGACAAAATTGACGGGATACTTCTTGTAGTCATACTGCGCCACGTTGCGCTCAAAGAAGCGGCGGAACTCACCGACAATCAGGTCGTGCACGTAGGGGCTGTCCAGATGTTCGCTCAGGAAGAACGAATAGGAACGCAGGTTACGGGTGGCTGCAGGGTTGTTGAGCACGGCGTCGAGCACCTCGGCCCGCGTCACCTTGTATTTGTCAAAGAAGGCCTCGGTCAACTCATGGGGAGCCAGTCCCTTGAGGGCATCGCCCAGAAAGACGCGTCCCAGTGCGGCACCACTGCCCTCATCACCCAGGATGAAGCCCAATGCGGGCACGTTCTTCACAATTTCATGCCCGTCATACATGCACGAGTTGCTACCCGTTCCCAGTATGCACGCCAGTCCCGGCTCACGCACCAGCAGACCGCGGGCGGCACCCAACAGGTCACTATTGACCGTCACCGGCGTCTTGAATTGCGCCACCAGCGAAGCCTCGATAATCTTGTTCTTCTCAGGACCCGAGCAACCGGCGCCATAAAAGAAAACATGTCCCCAACGACGCTTGAAAAACTCCGACGGCAATTCCAGGCGGATGCTGTGGCTAATCTCGCGGCGAGTCTTGAAGAACGGGTTCAGTCCCGACGTATAGGCATGCGCAATCACCTCACCGTTATCGACCAGTGACCACTCGGTGCGCGTCGTGCTGCTCTCGGCAATCAATATGATATCTTGACCTTTTACCATAGGTTTCGATTGTTAACAACTGTTCTTTTCTATTAATGTCCTGTTAAATTATTAGGCTCCTCTCATTTTAACGCCGCAAAGTTACTCATAAATCTCTGTCTAAAAGCCAGAATCGGTAAACAAAAGCCAGGAATAAAACATTTATTAACACCCGAAAACATCAATTAACCAAAAACGGATTTATTCCCCACCATGACAAAGCGGGAAGACTCGGATGTGAGTCTTCCCGCTCAGAATACTTACTGTTTCAATGATTAGTCCTGTGCGGCGATATTATCAAGGATACCGCGGATGTCCTTGACATCGAGACGGCCATAAACCTGCTCACCAATCATGACAACGGGAGCCAGACCGCAGGCGCCCACGCAACGCAGGCAGTCGAGTGAGAACTTGCCGTCGGCGGTCGTCTCGCCCACCTCAATGTTGAGGATACGCTTGATTTCCTCAAGCAGACGCTCGGAACCGCGCACATAGCATGCGGTACCCAGGCACACTGAAATCGGGTGCTTGCCCTTGGGGGTCATGGTGAAGAACGAGTAGAACGTCACCACGCCATACACCTTGGAGGCGGGCACGCCCAGCTTGCGGGCGATGATGCGCTGCATCTCCTCGGGCAGGTAGCCGTGCAGCGCCTGGCACTCGTGCAGCACGTTGATCAGTTCACCGGGCTTATTGCCGTGCTTGTCACAGATTTCCTCAACCTGTTTAACAACGGTACACGCCAGTTTGATTTCTTCTTTCTTCTTCATATCGTTATTGATGTTTTGTGTCGATTAATGAATGCTCTTATCAAAGTAGTGCGTGTGAAGCAGGTGATGCGATTTCTCACCACAGGGCTTACCCAAGAACTCCTTGTAGAGCTTCTGAATATCGGGATTCTCGTGGCTCTTGCGCAGTGCCTTGCCCTCGTCTTCGCGATAGACGGCAGCGGCACGTGCCTTGAGCACCTCGATGTTGCCGTGGTGATAGGGCTGACCGGCACCACCGATGCAACCGCCGGGACATGCCATCACCTCAACCACATGGTAGTTGAGCTTGCCTGCACGCAGGGCGTCCATCACCTTACGGGCGTTGCTCAGGGTATGGGCCACGCAGACCTTCAGCTCAAAGCCGTTGAGGTCGATGGTAGCCTCCTTGATGCCCTCAAAGCCGCGCACGTCGTTGAAATCCAGGTGAGGCAGGGTCTTGCCGGTGTATACCTCATAGACGGTACGCAGTGCAGCCTCCATCACACCGCCAGTGATGCCGAAGATGACACCGGCGCCGGTCGATTCGCCCAGGGGCGAGTCAAAGTCGCTTTCAGGCAGGTTGACGAAGTCGATGTTGGCACGCTTGATCAGGCGGCCCAACTCGCGGGTCGAGATGCTGTAATCCACGTCGGGATTGCCATCCACCTTGAACTCCTCACGGCCGGCCTCATACTTCTTGGCCAAGCAGGGCATGATGGAAACAACCACGAGCTTCTCGCGGGGGATACCCATCTTCTCGGCCCAGTAGGTCTTGGCAACAGCGCCAAACATCTGAGCGGGCGACTTGGCGGTCGAGGGATACTCGAGCAGGTCGGGATACTCGTGCTCATAGAAGTTGACCCAAGCGGGGCAGCAAGAGGTCATGATGGGCAGCTTCACGTCCTTGTCGCCGGCCAGGAACTTGTTCAAGCGCTGCAGGATCTCGGTGCCTTCCTCCATGATGGTCAGGTCGGCAGCAAAGTCGGTGTCAAACGCGTAGTCAAAGCCGAGGTCGCGCAGGGCGGTAGCCATCTTGCCGGTCACGATGGTGCCGGGCTTCATGCCGAATTCCTCGCCCAGGGCGAAGCGTACGGCGGGAGCGGGCTGTGCGATAACCACCTTGTTGGGGTTGGTGATGTCGTCCATGAGACGGTCGGTGTAGTCACGCTCGGTGAGGGCACCGGTGGGACATACGGCAACACACTGACCGCAATAGGTACAGTTGGTGTCGGTGAACATCTTGTCAAAGGTGGGAGCGATGGTGGTGTTGAAACCACGGCGGATAGCGCTCAGCACGCCTACCGACTGCACATTGTTGCAGACGCTCTCGCAACGGCGGCAGTAAACGCACTTCTCCATGTTGCGCGAGATGGCGGGGGTGAGCTCCTGCTTGCGCATGCTCTGTTCGCCACCGTTATACGGCATCTTGCGGATATTGAAGCGCATAACCTGACGCTGCAATTCACAGTCACTGCACTTGGGGCAGGTCAAGCAATCGTTGGGATGGTCGCTGAGCATGAGCTCAACGATGGTCTTGCGGGCGCGGATGACGCGGGCGCTGTTGGTGTGAACCACCATGCCCGGGGTCACGCGGGTAGCGCAGGCGGGAGCCAGATTGCGACGTCCCTCAATCTCCACAACACAAATGCGGCACGAGGCGGGCATATTCTGTACACAGGTGCCCTCAAGGTTGATATGGCACAGGGTGGGAATGCTGATGCCTACAGTCTTGGCTGCATCGAGCAACATGGTTCCTGCGGGAACAGTTACCTCGTGTTTATCAATCGTCAGAGTGATCATATTCTTTTCTTCCATGATGCTATCGAAATTTAATAAACCGAGATGGCGTCGAAGCGGCAGTTAGACTTACACATACCGCAGCGGATGCACTCGTAGGGGTTAATAATGTGAGGTTTGCGAATGTCGCCAATGATGGCGTTGGCAGGGCACTTGCGAGCACAAGCGCCGCAACCCTTACACTTGGAAGCCTCAATGCTATAGGTCACGAGGGCCTTGCATTGCTTTGCACGGCATGTGTGCTGCTTCACGTGCTCAACATATTCGTCCCAGAAGTTGTTGATGGTCGATAACACGGGGTTGGGAGAAGTCTGACCCAGTCCGCACAGGGCAGTATCCTTGATGATTTCGCCCAGTTCCTTGAGGTGCTCAAGGTCTTCCATGGTGCCCTTGCCCTCGGTGATGCGGGTAAGGATTTCGAGCATGCGCTTGTTACCGATGCGGCAGGGTGTGCACTTACCGCAGCTCTCGTCGCAGGTGAACTCAAGATAGAACTTGGCCACGCTGACCATACAGTCGTCCTCGTCCATGACAATCATACCGCCAGAGCCCATCATCGAGCCCGCAGCAGTCAGGTTCTCATAGTCAATGGGAGTGTCCAGATGCTTCTGCGTCAAGCAGCCACCCGAGGGGCCACCAGTCTGCACAGCCTTGAACTCCTTACCGTTCTTCACGCCACCACCGATGTCGTAGATAATCTCACGCAGGGTGGTACCCATGGGAACCTCGATAAGGCCCACATTATTAATCTTACCGGCCAGGGCGAACACCTTGGTACCCTTGCTCTTCTCGGTGCCAATCGAGGCAAACCAGTCAGCGCCCTTGGTCAGGATGATGGGCACGTTGGCCAGGGTCTCAACGTTGTTCACGTTGGTGGGCTTCATGTTGTAACCGGCCTCGGCAGGGAAGGGAGGCTTCAGGGTGGGTTCACCGCGCTTGCCTTCCATCGAGTGGATAAGGGCGGTTTCCTCACCGCAGACAAATGCACCTGCACCGTAGCGGATTTCGATATCAAAGTCAAAGTCGGTACCCAGGATGTTCTTGCCGAGCAGACCGTACTCGCGAGCCTGCTGGATGGCAATCTTCAGGCGGTTAACAGCCAGGGGATACTCGGCGCGGATGTAAATCAGACCCTTGTGGGAGTTGATGCAGTAACCGCACACCGTCATGGCCTCGATGACCGAGTTGGGGTCACCCTCCATGATGGAGCGGTCCATGAATGCACCGGGGTCACCCTCATCGGCGTTACAAACCACGTACTTCTCGTCAGCTTCATAGCCGCGGGCAAAGCCCCACTTCATACCGGTGGGGAAGCCGGCGCCACCACGACCGCGCAGGCCCGAGGCCTTGATGATTTCAATCACCTCTTCGGGGGTCTGGTTGAGCAGTGCGTTGGCAATGCCCTGATAACCGTCACGGGCAATGTACTCCTCGATGTTCTCGGGGTCGATGAGACCGCAGTTACGCAAGGCGATACGCATCTGCTTGCGATAGAAGTCCATGTGCTTGCTGTCGCTCACCGTCTTGTTGGTCTTGGGGTCAACATAGAGCAGACGCTCCACGCGACGACCGCCAATGACGTGCTCTTTCACGATTTCGGCAGCGTCCTCAGGCTTCACCTGGGTGTAGAAAGTGTTGTCGGGCATCACCTTGACGATGGGGCCCTTCTCGCAGAAACCGAAGCAGCCCGTGGTAATCACATCCACCTTGTCGGCGATGCCGTTCTCCTGGAGAGCCGCATTCAGGTTGTCAACGATTTTGTGGCTGCTGGATGCCTTACATCCCGTACCGCCACAGCACAACAGCTGCAAGTGCTCGGCACCGGTAGCAAGACCACAACACTGCTCTGACGACTGGTCAGAACTTTCCTCGCGCAGCGCCAAAGCCTGTTGCGCACGCTTCCTCAAGTTATTGAGGTCGTTAATAGAAAGTATTTTCACGTTGTAAAATTAATTAGTTATTAGTTGTAATAGTTTGATGTTCGGTTTTCGGGGTGTAAAATTACCGCCATTTTTTGGATTACGGAAATATTTCGGCAAATATTTATTCAAAATGGTGAAAATAGGCATAAAAAGGGCCGGCACCCCATAGAAACAGGATGCCGGCGCTTCATTTTTCGATTTCGATCAGGATGTGATTACTCCTCGGTCTTGGGAGTCTCGTCAGCCTTGGGGGCCTCCTCGACGGGAGCCTCAGCCTTGGGCTCTTCAACCTTCTCAGCCTTGGGCTCAGCCTTAGCCTCAGCCTTCTCGAGCTTTGCCTTGAGGGCAGCCAGACCAGTCACGTCGCCCAGGGTAGTCTTCTCTACCTGAGGAGCTGCGGGAGCAGCCTCGGCGGCGGGCTTGTTGGCGGCAGCCTGACGGCGGGCCTTGCGGGCCTCGCTACGCTGCTCATCTTCAAAGATGCGGCTGTGCGACAGGATGATGTGCTTGCTGTCCTTGTTGAAGTCGATGACTTTGAACATCAGGGTCTCACCCTGCTTGGCAGTGGTGCCATCCTCCTTGGTGAGGTGCTTGGGAGTAGCAAAGCCCTCAACGCCGTAGGGATCCAGACGGATCTGGCCGCCACGCTCGGTGAGCTCGCTGATGGTACCCTCGTGCACGCTACCCTTGGTGAAGATGGTCTCGTAGGTCTCCCAAGGATTCTCCTCGAGCTGCTTGTGACCCAGGCTCAGACGACGGTTCTCCTTGTCGATGTCCAGAACGACAACGTCGATGGGAGCCTCAACCTTGGTGAACTCGCTCGGGTGCTTGATCTTCTTGGTCCAGGACAGGTCGCTGATGTGAATCAGACCCTCTACGCCCTCTTCCATCTCAACGAAGATACCGAAGTTGGTGAAGTTGCGCACCTTGGCGGTGTGCTTCGAACCAACGGGGTACTTCTCGGCGATGGTGTCCCAAGGATCGTTGGTCAGCTGCTCTCACGTGAATCAGGCCCTCAACACCGGGAGCCACCTCAACAAATGCACCGTAGTCGTACATAACGACAACCTTGCCCTTGATGTGGTCGCCCACCTTGAGGTCGGGATCCAGGGCATCCCAGGGATGCGGCTGGAGCTGCTTCAGACCCAAAGCGATGCGGTTCTTCTCCTCATTGAAGTCGAGGATAACCACGTTGAGCTTCTGCTCGGGTTGAACGATGTCGGCGGGGTTGTTCACACGGCCCCACGACAGATCGGTGATGTGAATCAGACCGTCCACGCCACCCAGGTCGATGAACACACCATAGTTGGTGATGTTCTTCACGGTACCCTCGAGCACCTGACCCTTCTCCAGCTTGGACATGATCTCTTTCTTCTGCTGTTCCAGCTCGGCCTCGATGAGAGCCTTGTGCGAAACAACAACATTGCGGAAGTCCTGGTTGATCTTCACGATCTTGAACTCCATGGTCTTGTCAACGTAGTCATCATAGTTGCGGATGGGGCGTACGTCAATCTGCGAACCGGGCAGGAAGGCCTCGATGCCAAAGACATCGACGATCATACCACCCTTGGTGCGGCACTTGATGTAACCCTTGATGACCTCGTTGTTCTCAAGCGCTTCGTTAACGCGGTCCCAGCTCTTGGCCTGACGGGCACGACGGTGCGACAGCACAAGCTGACCCTTCTTGTCCTCACGGTTCTCTACATACACTTCAACAGTGTCACCAACCTTGAGGTCGGGGTTGTAACGGAATTCGCTAACGGGAATGATGCCGTCCGACTTAGCACCGATGTTAACCACTACCTCGCGCTTGTTGATTGAGATAACGGTACCTTCGGTCACTTCGTTCTCCTGGAACTTGTTCAAGGAGTTGTCGTAGGTTTTTTCCAGTTCTTCAAAAGATTTGTCTCTTTTGGTCTCGCCTTTCTCATAGGCGTCCCAATCGAAATCGGCGATTGGAGAATTTTTTAATTCTTCGCTCATTTAAATTGTTAATAATAAGTTAGTTAAACAGCCTTTTCGGACTCGTTCCCGAAAAGCGCGACTGCAAAGGTACAA